>JAFADF010000015.1:0-3553 GCA_023425145.1 Actinomycetes bacterium
GCATTGGTTGTGGTGCCTGCGTTGCCACCTGCAAGAATGGCTCTGCGATGCTGTTCGTGGCAGCAAGGGTAAGTTCCCTCGCTCTGCTTCCTCAGGGTCGTCCAGAGGCTGCCAGAAGGGCTAGGAATATGGTTGCAAAGATGGAAGAACTTGGATTTGGCGGATGCACGAACACTCGTGCCTGCGAGTTGGAATGCCCTAAAGGCATCTCAGTCGAGCATATAGCACGTCTCAATCGTGAATTCCTGAAGGCAAAATTCTCTGAATAGAAGTATTCAATTAACTTAAAAAAGCGACCTCAGGGCCGCTTTTTTTTTAAGGTTACCAAAGAAAATTATTGAACGGATAACGTCCTGCATGTACCTCCGCAACCATCTTGTAGATGTCGTTGCGGAGTTTTTCTATGTTGGTCTTGTTTTTCGCCGAAATGAATATGCAAGGAGTCTTTTCCTTAGCTATCCAAGTGTTCATCAATTCATCCAGTGTCCTGTTCTCCTTGCCTTTAGGCATCAGGGAAAATTCGTCATATTCGTCATATTTATAGGCATCTATTTTATTGAATATGACATAGATAGGCTTATTTGCCGCATTTATTTCGCGAAGGGTCCTCTCAACGACTTCCATCTGCTCCTCAAAGCCAGGGTGAGAAATGTCTACTACATGCAGCAGGATGTCGGCTTCGCGAACCTCGTCCAGCGTGCTTTTAAAGGCCTCTATGAGCTGAGTAGGCAGTTTTCGGATGAATCCTACAGTGTCGCTCAAAAGGAATGGCACATTGCCAATTACGACCTTTCTCACCGTTGTATCGAGCGTGGCGAATAGCTTGTTTTCAGCAAAAACGTCAGATTTCGCCAGCATATTCATAATTGTGCTCTTGCCAACATTTGTGTATCCTACCAGCGCTAGACGTACTAGAGCTCCTCTATTCCCCCTTTGCGTGGCCATTTGCTTGTCCACTTTTGCTAGCTGTTCTTTCAACCTTGCGATTCTTTCCTTAACTATTCGCCTATCGGCCTCTATCTGGGTCTCACCCATTCCGCCTCTTGTACCAACTCCTCCTCTCTGCCTTTCAAGGTGGGTCCACATGCCAGTGAGCCTTGGCAGCATGTAATTGTACTTCGCCAGCTGAACCTGCATTTTTGCGTATGATGTCTTTGCCCTCTGAGCGAATATTTCCAGAATCAGGCTAGTCCTGTCAATGACGGAGCTGCATTTAATGATTTTTTCGATATTTCGCTGCTGCGTGCCGCTGAGTTCATCATCGAATATCACGTAGCTAATCTGATTTTCTTCGCAGTATGTTGCTATTTCATCTAGTTTTCCTCGCCTTATGTAGGTCGAATTATCTGGTTTGTCTACCCTCTGAACGAATTTCTTGTCGCCTATTGCTCCTGCGGTCCTTGCAAGGAACTCCAGCTCGTCAAGATATTCATTTATCTTGTACTCGTCGTCGTTCTGCTTTATTATCCCAACGAATACTGCTTTCTCTGTCCTCTGATCCGGCATAATGTTATTATTTGAATAAAAAAGGCCATCCTGTTGGGGACAGCCTTAATTTCTAGTTTTCTGAATGATTATCTCAGCTGGAACATAACCGGGAATGTGTAAGTAACCTTAACTGTACGGTCACGCTGCTTTCCTGGCTTCCATTTAGGAGAGCTTTGAACAACTCTGACGGCTTCCTTGTCCAGAGAAGAATCAACGCCGCGGAGAACTTTCACGTTGGTCACTGATCCATCCTTTTCAACGGTAAATTGCAGAGTCACGCGTCCTTGCACTCCATTTTCCTTAGCGATTTCCGGATAAACCAGCTTTGACTGCACCCATTTTGAGAAGGTGTTTGCGTCACCGCCCTGGAATGAAGGTTTTTCCTCTACCAGCTGGAATGGAATTGCTTCCTCTTCAACTGTTTCCTCTTTAACTTCCTCTACATAGTCCATGATCTCTACGCCAAGATTAGCGTTATCTTCGAGGCTGGCGAAGTTGTCTTCGACTTTAATGTCATCGGTGACAATGTCAATCTGATCCGAGAGAACAGGGATTTTAGGAGCTTCTGGAGGTGGTGGAGGTGTCTCCTGGGTGATAGGAACCATATCTTCAACTTCCACCATCTGAGTGTCGTCTTGAAGAATGGATGTCTTCTTCTCGGCTGATCCCATTGAGAAAGCTCCCCATACTATGAGTAGAGCTACGACAAGACCAATTTCCCCGTAGAGCGTTCTCCTGTTTTCGAGATTTGCTTTTGGTGTTTTCTTGACTTCCATATTCTGTCAGATTAAATATCTATCTTTGTCGAAGGTTATAATGCCCCCTTCAAGGCATTCAAAGTTAGAAATAATAATTTTCATTTCAAATATTTTGAATTAATAGTTGTAGATTTGTGAAAACATTTGGCATGATAAGGTATTATAATGAAAATGTGACATTTAGCCTATCTGGAAAGAGGTTTAACAACAGGTGGCTGAAAGCCGTGGCAGAGTCAGAGAATTTCTCATTAGGTAATATATCAATTATCTATTGCTCAGATAGTTACATTCTTGACATGAATGAAAAATTTCTCAAACACGACTATTATACTGACATTATCACTTTTGACTATTGCGAGGGCAATGTTCTTTCTGGTGATTTATTCATAAGCATCGACAGCGTTAAGGATAATGCATCGAGTTTTGGAGCTACCTTCGAAAATGAGCTTAATAGGGTGATGGTGCATGGAGTCCTTCATCTCATGGGATACGATGACCATACGGATGCTGAACAAAAGATTATGAGGTCAAAAGAGAATGAATATCTTGCATTGAGGGAAAAGATGCTTTCGGAGGAAAAGAAATGAATATTCAAAATGAATATGATGTCATAGTCGTAGGCGGTGGCCATGCTGGCTGTGAGGCGGCTTCGGCTGCCGCTAACATGGGCTCTTCTGTGCTTCTGATAAACGCAGATCTTTTCAGTTTTGCCCGAATGTCTTGTAACCCTGCGGTCGGCGGAATTGCCAAAGGTCAGATAGTCCGTGAGATTGATGCGCTTGGTGGTCAGATGGGACAGGTCACCGATGCTACAACTCTTCAGTTCCGAATGCTAAATCGCTCGAAAGGTCCGGCCATGTGGAGTCCTCGTGCGCAATGCGACAAAATCGCATTTTCTCTACGCTGGCGAAAAATCCTTGAAACTACTTGTAAATTAGATATTTACGCCGATTTTGCGGTTTCTTTCCTCTTCGAGAATTCAAAAATCTGTGGCGTTCGTACGAATACTGGGGCGATTTTTAAATCTCAGGCAGTTATACTGACCACAGGAACCTTCTTAAATGGCCGACTCTTTATTGGCCGCACAACTTTCGAGGGAGGTAGAATCGGCGAACTTTCTTCTCATGGCTTGACTGAGCAACTTGTTTCTCTCGGACTAAAGACCGGAAGAATGAAAACAGGCACTCCCCCAAGAATCGACATTTCGTCAGTAGACACGTCGAAGCTTACTCGACAGCTCGGCGATGAAAATCCTGAGAGGTTCTCTTTCATGAACATTCCATCTGCCGTTCAGGCTTCTGGCAAAC
>JAFADF010000046.1:0-4624 GCA_023425145.1 Actinomycetes bacterium
GGTCTGTATATCTGGGCAGATGCTGTATCCTATGAGAAAATCACTAACTTAAGATCTGTGTTTCCAGCTCACTATCCAATGACTGCAAAAACCTTTTTAAACAATCACGGTTGGCTTGATGGGGAGAGTGACGAGCACACTTACCTTTCAAACTCCAGTTTTAACTACCCGCTTGAAGAGATTAAGGTAGAGGCAAAAGATCCTTTACACAACGTAGTTTATATCTTTGCAAACGGCGTGTCTTATTCTGATTTAGATGCAGCTGCAACACCAAAACTATTTGAATTAAAACAAAATAATTTAAGTTTTGAGTCTCATTTCTTGCCTTATCGCAATCTTGAAGACAATATGTTTGCAACTGCCTTTGGTTTACCAATTGAATATCGTGATGACTTTTTAAGCCATGATGTAAAACCAATTACAGTCGATGTTCTAGGTAATCTTGAGTATTACGTAAGACTATTTTCAAGCTCCCCTATTACTAACGATTTAGTCCCAATAGCTAAATATTTAGGTATTGCTAAAAACAAGACTAACTTTGTAACTAGTGATGAAGCTGTATTTACTAATGCTAAAGAATTTATTAACTCTCTAGCTTCAAATCAGCATTTTATTTTGAATTTGAATACATCTTCTCTTGAAAAGAATTTAAATGATGCGCAAAGAAAAATCGCGCTAAGACAATTAGATAATCAAATTGCCACCTTTGTTGAAGAGTTACAAGACAAGGAGTTACTAAATAACACTTATGTAGTGATCACATCTTCACTAGGTAATAGCAATATTGAAAAGCAATATGCTAACTTCTACTCTATAAAAAAACAGCATGTACCTTTAATTGTAATCACTCCAAATGAAAGCAATAAAGGTGTTTCTATTACTAAATTAACCTCAGCTTTTGATTTTGTTCCTACCTTAGGTATTGAAATTTTGGGGATCAAGACCCCATATGTAAATTATGCGATAGGTAATAATTTATTCTCAAAAGAGGAAAAGCCATACTTTGTCTCCACTGGAGGAAATGAGCTGTTACTTATCAGTAAGGAGAAAGTAACCAACTATAAAAAGAATGGTAAGGCTTATATCTTCAAAGATGGTACTAAGCAAAATGCTAGAACCAATCTTGAAGATCTAATCAAAGCTATGCGCGAATTAAATCGCTTTAAAGGTTAATTATTAAAGGAACAGATCATGCGTTTAACAGAACAGAATGTAAAAGAAGTTGTAATTGATGCTTCTATGCAAAAGGCAGTATTCCTATACTTCTATATGAATGCTCCTGAATGCGAAGCTGCTACTAAAGCACTTAAAGCTGCTATTAGTGATGACAACGAATATATCTCTCTTGTAGAAGCTGATGTTCAAGAGCAAGTATCTCAAGCTATTGCTATGCAATTAGGCTTACAAAGTGTACCTGCTTTAATTGTGATGAAAAGCGGTACTCCAGCTGAAGCTTTGCAAGGCGATGACATTGTAAGTAAGTTGCCTGAGACTATTAAAAAATACATGCCATCAGAGAGTGATTTACTTATAAAAGAAGCTTTAGCTTTTGAAGAAAAAGGTGCCTTTGCTGATGCTTTAATCAAAGCAAAGCAAGCTTATGAATTAGACACTAATAAGCTTGAGAACAAGCTTATCTATGCTCGTATTTGTATTAAGAATAAATCTTTAGAAAAAGCTCATGAGCTCTTAGACAATCCAGGTCGTGAACTGAGCCTCTCTCAAGACTATAAAGATTTAGTCTCAGCTTTAACTCTAGCAGAGCAAGCTGCTGATAGCCCTGAGATTAAAGAGCTTGAGCAAAAGTATTTACAAGATCCTAATAACAGTGAAACTGCTATTGCTTATGCAGCTGCCTTATCACAATCTGGAAAGCGTGCTAAAGCTTTAGAGATTTTATTTGCTCTATTAAAACAGGATCTATCAAACGAGCCTGTTAAGAAGACCTTCTTAGACTTATTAAATACTATGCAAGGTGATCCACTGCAAAAAGAATACAGAAGAAAGCTTTATACTCTAATGTACTAATAAAACTTAGGATTAGGCTTTATAAGGAGGCTCAAGGCAAAAACCTTGAGCCTCTTTATATAGCAAAGCTGCACCTTGTGTAAGCAAATTAACTAAATAAGCGCCAAACCAGAGCAAGTCATCTTTAGTCTACTTTAACAAAATATAATATAAGTAAATTTCGATTTGGAGACAATTTATGGCTTGTTTTACTGCATGCGTAGCTGAAGCTTTAGTAGTATTTGGCGTAAAAAAGACTATTGAGAAAAAGCATCCTACCCTATCAAAGAAACTTACTACCCTAATCTATATGCTGTTATCAGGCTCGCTACTTTTAATGGTAGAGCATATCTATCATGGAGAGATCACCTATCTTTACCCTTTTTTAACTGCCTTAAAAGATCCTGCTGATACACAGGTAATGTTAAAAGAGATTGTAACTGTAGGTGGCTGTATGGATCTTGTGATGACTGCCTTATGGGCTATTTACTACAAAGTATTTTCCTTTAAAAAAGCAATTGAGGTTAAAGCCTAATGTGTCTTATTCTCACCACTTTAGCTGCTATTGTCTGCAGCTTACTTTATAAAGTAAATAAAAGCTTTTCTACAGCAAAAGTTTTAGCTTTTATGTATAGCTGTGCAGCTATCATGTGGACTGTAGATTGCAGCTTTGCAAAATTAAACGGAGAGGACTTTTTTGACTTGTCTTTTGAGGATTTATTACTTGGACTTATAGTGGTGGGATTTGCGATTTTTGTCGTTGCAATAGCAAAACTTGCAATGCAGGCTTTAAAAAGCATAAAGCCTGCATAAGCTTTTTTAATTTACTTTTTCTGACTCTATTTCATCAGGATCTTTAGGATCAGTTGGCAACTTAGTATTAGGCCAGTTAATAATAATGGTACGAATAAAGGTTGCCAAAGGAATAGAGAAAAATACTCCCCAAAAGCCCCATAGTCCACCAAAAATAAAGATAGCTGCAAGGATTGAGAAAGCATCTAAATTCATAGCTTTTGAAAATAGCATTGGAGTTAGCACATTACCATCTAGCAATTGAATGATGAGGTATACCACCATAATGGTGACAAACATCGAGCCAAAGCCAAATTGGAATAAAGCAACAAGTACAATTGGAATGGTGATGATAACTGCACCTACATAAGGTATAAGTACTGACAACCCCACGCCTAAACCTAGTAAGAAAGCGTAATTTAAACCTAAGATTAAGAAAGCAATCGTATTTACAATAGAGATTACAGTAATGTGAATGAGCTTGCCACGGATATAACCTTCAATTTGAGCATTGATTTGTGGCCAAAACTCATGAATTAAAGCTTGGTTATTTGGCAAGACATAGGTTCTCACACGCTTTTGTAAGACATGCTTATTAGCTAGCATTAAGAAGGTAAAAATTGGCACAATGATTAAGTACATAAGCCAAGTCATAGCATTGAACACGGATGGCATCACTTGATCTTTGACAATCTTTGAAATGGTACCTAATAAGTTATCTCTGCCTTTAGAAATCATTTCTGAAACATCATCAACTGTTACCATTGAAGGAACTGGCTCAGGGAGAGTTTTTGCAAACTCATAGATTTTATTGGAGATATTAGCTTCAAAATCCTGACCATTATCTGATGCTACTGTTTTTGAGCTTATAGTCTGTAAATTTGAATATAACTGATTTGCCTGTTGCATGATTTTAGGAACTACAAATAAGCAAATTCCAGTTACAATGCCGACAAACACAATCATGACAATACTTGAAGATAGTGTTCTATTAAACTTTAACTTTCTTTCAAGCGCTCTTACCGCCCAATCTAAGATGTAAGCAAAAGCTAGAGCTACTACTAAAGGGCCTACTAACCACATTAGATAGTAGACAATTAAAAAGGAGCACAATAGCACTAGCGCAAACTCTACGGTACCTGGAGCTGAAAAATGTCTTAAATACCAATTCTTAAATAAATTGATCATAATGTTTACCTATGCAAAACCTACTACATTATAGCTACAAGTATTCTAAAAGTACCATCAGAGCCTTGGCAAAAAGTGAAAAAATGTAAGCAAGTCGAGTTTTGAAAAGGCTTTACAATTGCGCTAAGATGTACCTAACAAAGGAAAGATCATGTTACTTAGAAAAACCTTAAAAAATATCGCTATCTCAACTCTATTGTTAAGCTCTGTAGCTTTAGCTCAAGACAACATTGTGATCCCACAAATGGGAACTGCTGGTGTCAGAGGCATGACTATACAAGCAGAGCGCAACTATGGCGAATATTTTAAGCGTAAAGCGCAAGGTGCTGGCTTTTTTGCAACAGATCCTGTCATGGTTGAATACATCAACACAGTTGGCAGAAAACTTATTATGAACAGCCAAGATGTGTATTTTCCATTTGAGTTTTTCTTTTCAAGTAACCGTCAGTTAAATGCTGCAGCTTTTATCGGTGGTAAGGTTCAAGTAAACGCAGGTTTATTTCACTACACAAAAAATGAGGATGAATTTGCCTCAGTACTTGCCCACGAAATTGCCCATATCACCCAAAGATATATTGCAAGATTTATTGAGCAACAAGCAAATCAAACCACTTATAGTATTGCCAGTATCATAGGC
>JAFADF010000053.1:0-2781 GCA_023425145.1 Actinomycetes bacterium
ATGATTAAGAGAAATGGACTCTGGGACCTGCCCAAAGGTCATCAGGAAGAGGGAGAGGATATCACTGTCACGGCGATGCGAGAGGTTCAGGAAGAGACAGGGGTGAAAGAACTCGAACTAGGAAAGCTAATCTGCGTCACCGACCATTGCTATTTTCGCAACGAGAAATGGCACCTGAAGCATACCTGGTGGTATGAAATGCTTTACACGAAGCCGATAGACCTCATTCCTCAGCGAGATGAAGACATCACGAAAGCCGTGTGGATTCCTCGCTCCTGCATAGCTTCTTATCTGATTGACACTTACCCTTCGATAATAGAGGTTTTCAGAAGCTCAGGAATCTAATCTCCAGGACTTGAAACATTTTCTCAACATTCACCGTATAATAATAGTCTATACAAATAGATTATATGAAACTTTCGCAATTTCAATTCCTGCTACCTAAAGACAAGCTAGCAAAAAGCCCAACGACGTGGCGTGACGAATGCAAACTGATGGTAGTTCACAAAGACACAGGTGAAATAGAGCACAGAATCTTCAAAGACATCATCGATTATTTCGGGAAAGGAGACACTTTCGTTTTCAATGACACGAAAGTTTTTCCTGCCAGGCTGTACGGCAAGAAAGAGAAAACCGGTGCCGACATCATGGTATTCCTCCTCAGGGAACTCAGCAGAGAGCAGCATCTCTGGGACGTGATTGTAGACCCTGCCAGAAAAATAAGAATAGGCAATAAGCTTTATTTCGGCGAGGATCAGAGCCTTGTCGCAGAAGTAATAGACAACACTACTTCCAGAGGCAGAACCCTTAGATTCCTCTATGATGGTCCATACGAGGACTTCAGGAAGCAGCTTTTCAGCCTGGGAGAGATACCTGTGCCAAGATTCATCAAGGACAAGATAACTCCAGCTGACACCGAGAATTATCAGACGATCTTCGCCAAGAACGAAGGCGCCGTGGCAGCTCCTGCAGCAGGCCTGCATTTCAGCCGCGAGCTGTTTAACAGAATGATATTGAAGGACATCGATAAAGCTTTCATTACCCTCCACATGGGAATTGGCCAATATCGGAGAGTTGACGTAGAGGATCTTTCGAAGCACAGGATGGATTCCGAGAGGTTGATCATAACTCCAGAGGCTTGCGATGTCATTAATAAGGCTAAAAATGCCAGACATAAAATCTGCGCCATAGGAGTCACCGTTCTGAGAGGACTCGAAACATACGTCACGACAAACAGCGAGGTGAGGCCGTTCGATGGATGGACTAACAAATTCATCTTCCCCCCATACGATTTCTCTATTCCGGACGCTCTTGTCTCGAATTTTCACATGCCAGAGTCCACTATGCTCATGGCCGTCGCAGCATTTGGCGGGTTCGACAACGTAATGAATGCATATAAAATTGCGCTGAATGAAGATTATCGCTTCGGGCCTTACGGCGACGCCATGCTGATAGTTTAGAAGTTGAATATGGTTAATATGCCTCCGAGATTCTGATTATTTCACAGGTCTCGGGGGTAATTTTTACTGTCTCATCTATTCGAGAGCAAAGTATTGCCGCCACGTGGGAGGCGTTCTCAGAATCTGGGAATTGCAAAAGAAGAGCATTCGCCTTATCTGCGATGGAAAATTTCAAGTCCGTGAATATGTCTTGCAGCTTCTTTCTGCCAAGTCCTCCAAACTGAGTTCTCACGCCTAGTGGACACATCCAGTCGCCTTCGCGCCAAGAACGAACCTTGAGCGGGAAGCCTATTTTCCCAGCATCTAAGGCGACAGTGCCCTCTGGTTGTCTTAAGGGCATGTTTTCTGAATATGCCGTAACGACTACAGAAAATTTCCGGCCAGCGATCTCATACTCTCCAGGACAGGGAATCAGGAAAGCCCCCAAAAGTTCGCCACTATGTTTATGACTGATTATTAACTCATTAGAGAAAACGGATAAAGAATATTCACTAGAGAAGAAGTGCTTCCCCGCGATATTTCCTCCCGAATGCAGTCGCTTTACCAGATCTTCGATTACAGCAGCTCCGAAGCCACGCTCAGTAAGGAAACTGAATATGAAATATTCCCATGCGGGGTGTTCCCTTAATTTAGAAATTCCAATGGCGATGCCTCCATCTGTCCGTTTCGTCACGGAATATTCTTTTATTCTGTCGCTCCACTCGTCTGCGGCCCTCTGAGCCTGGGCATAATTTGCCATATCCTTTGAAAGGGTGCTCAAAAACGCAGGATTTAGCTTCTCGAATAGTGGGAATATCTCGTTCCTGATCAGGTTCCTCTTATATGCCGAGTCTGCGTTCGTCTTATCTTCGTGCCATTTAATCCCCTGAGACACAGCATATTCATAAATATCTTTCCTAGAAAATCCCAGCATCGGCCTTAGCAAGACTGTCCCTGCGCCTTTAACCGGCACTTTCGAAGAAAGCCTCATTCCTGTAGCTCCTCCTATTCCGCAGCCTCTCAACATGTTCAGAATCAGCGTCTCCGCATTATCATTCTGATTGTGTGCCACAGCCACTGCTTCGTAACCATCCCTCTGACAGACCTCCTCGAACCAAGAATATCTCAGCTCCCTTGCTGCCATCTCGATGCTCGAACCATTCGAGGCAGCATATTCTTTAGTGCAAAAGTCTTTTTTCTTGAATATTATGCCTTGCATTCCGGCATATTCCCTGACCAATGCCTCATCGGAGTCGCTGTCGGCTCCTCGCAAATGAAAGTTGCAATGAGCTATGGCCAAGCGGCATTTTATCGCAGAATGGCTGAAAAGGCAGGCCATGAC
>JAFADF010000050.1:0-3366 GCA_023425145.1 Actinomycetes bacterium
CGGTGTTGGTAGTTTTGCCATAAGAAAAATTAATAATGTTAACTATATTTATCATTATACCGAAAAATGTATACTATAGTTAATATTAAAAAACTCAGAGAATATTAATCATTGGTTAAAGAAAAAAACAGAAGAAAATCGATTAAAAACTTTAAAACCTAGCTTAAATCTCAAAAATTAACAAAATTTTACCTTTTTTGCCTTTTAAATAAATACAACAAAAAAAGTATGCTAAAATTAGCAAGCTTTCAACTGAGTTTGTGATCGGTGTGGAAGCGTTGTTATTAATCTCACAAATGGAGCATTTAAATATGTTAACAGTAGAGCAGAAAGCAAAAATCGTTGCTGAATTTGGTCGTAACCCACAAGACACTGGTTATCCAGAGGTTCAAATTGCATTATTAACTGCAAGAATCGCTGATTTACAACCTCACTTCGAGACTCACAAGAAGGATCATCACAGCCGTCGTGGTTTATTACGTTGCGTTGCTCAGCGTCGTAAGTTGCTTGACTACTTGAAGTCTTCAGACGTTGCACGTTACACTGCAATCGTTGAGAAGTTAAAGCTCCGTCGCTAATTAAAGCGTCTGGAAAGGGCGGCTTGTGAGCCGCCCAAATTTTATCATCCCACAAAAAGCGGCAAAATTCGTGGGGCGTAGTGGAGAAAAACTGATGAATTTAAATCCAATTGTACACACCTTTAAATATGGTCGTCATACAATCACTTTAGAAACTGGTGCTATTGGTCGTCAAACAGACTCAGCTGTAATGGCTTCAATGGACGATACAACAGTTTTTGCAACTGTTGTTTGCAATCGTAAAGAGGAAGTAGAAGGTCGTGATTTCTTCCCTCTAACAGTAAACTATCAAGAACGCTCATATGCAGCAGGTAAAATCCCTGTAAGTTTCTTCAGAAGAGAAGGCAGAGCCACTGAAGGTGAGACATTAATTTCAAGATTGATTGACCGTCCACTTCGTCCTTTATTCCCTGATGGATTCGTAAACGAAGTTCAGGTTGTTGTAACTGTAATGTCAGCAAATCCTGAAATTCCAACTGATATCATTTCAATCATTGCAGCTTCAGCTGCTTTATCAACCTCTGGCCTTCCATGGAATGGTCCTCTAGGTGCAGCACGTGTAGGCTACATTGATGGTCAATACGTATTAAACCCATTAACTTCAGAGTCAAAGGTTTCAGATCTTGATTTAGTAGTATCTGGCTCAGAAAAAGCTGTAGTAATGGTAGAGTCTGAGGCTAACTGCTTACCTGAGTCTGTAATGCTAGGTGCTGTTATGTACGGTCACGAGCAACAACAGACTGTAATCAAAGAGATTGAAGAGTTTGCTAAGAAAGTAAACAAACCAGCTTGGGATTGGGTAAAACCACAAGAAGATACAGCTTTAATCGAAGCTGTAAAGACCAAGGCTCAAGAAGCTGTTGGCGAAGCTTTCCGTATTGTGGATAAGCTAGAGCGTCAAGATAAGTTAGCTCAAATTCAAAAGGATGTAACTGAAGAGTTAAAGGCATCTAACGAAGCTTGGGCAGAAAAAGATAACGAAATTGCTAAGATCTTTTTCGAGCTTGAGAGAAACATTGTTCGTGAGAGAATTTTAGCTGGTGAAAAGCGTATCGATGGTCGTACTTTACGTATGATCCGTCCTATTACCATTGCAACTGGTATCCTACCACGTGTTCATGGTTCAGCTTTATTCACTCGTGGTGAGACACAGTCTATCGGTACTTGTACTCTAGGTTCAGAGCGCGATGCTCAGACCTTTGAAGATATGTCAGGTGTTCGTTCAGATAGATTCATTCTTCACTACAACTTCCCTCCATACTGCGTAGGTGAAATTGGTCTAATCGGCTCACCAAAACGTCGTGAAATTGGTCACGGTCGTTTAGCAAAGCGTGCTCTAAAGGCTGTATTACCTCCAATGGAGAAGTTCCCATATTCAATCCGTGTAGTATCAGAAATCACTGAGTCAAATGGTTCATCATAAATGGCTTCAGTATGCTCTGGCTGCTTATCATTATTAGATGCAGGTGTTCCTATCAGCGCTCCTGTTGCTGGTATTGCAATGGGTCTTGTAAAAGAAGGCGATAGAGTAGCAATCCTAACTGATATCATGGGCGATGAGGATCACTTAGGTGATATGGACTTTAAGGTAGCAGGTACTAAAGATGGTGTAACTGCACTTCAAATGGATATCAAGACTGACGGTATTACCCGTGAGATCATGCAAAATGCCTTAACTGATGCTCATGCTGCTCGTATCCACTTATTGAATATCATGCACAAGGCAATCCCTGCTCCTCGTGAGAACCTATCTCCATATGCACCTCGTGTAGTAACTATCAAGGTTCCTGCAAACAAGGTTAAAGAAGTTATCGGTAAGGGTGGTTTTAACGTTCGTTCAATTCAAGCTGATACTAACTCTCAGATTGATATTGAGGATGATGGTACAGTTAAGATTTCAGCAAGCTCTGAGTTCTCAGCAAATGAAGCAATCAAGAGAATTCAAGATCTATTAGTTGAAGTTGAAGTAGGTCATGACTATGACGGTACAGTTGTAAGAATCACTGATTTTGGTGCATTCGTAAACATTCTACCAGGTCGTGATGGTTTAGTTCACATCTCTCAAATCACTGAAGATCGTGTTGAGAACGTAAATGATTACCTACGTGTAGGTGATACTGTTCGTGTACGTGTTCTTGATATTGATAACACTGGTCGTATCCGTCTATCAATCAAGGCTATTACTCAAGAGCAAGCAGCTCAAGCTGAGCAAACAGAAGCTCCTGTAGAAGAGGCTCCTGTACAAGAAGTTGCTCAAACTGAGGAAACTACACAAGAGGCTATGCCAAATCCTTATGAGAACTTACCTAAAGATGAGGCATAATTAAATATTTTTAATATGGAAAAGGCTCGTGAAAACGGGCCTTTTTTGAGCGTGAAAACAATGTCCGACAAGCTTAATTTAGATAGAGAGAAATTCTCTTCAAGACTTGGATTTTTACTAATTACTGCAGGCTGTGCCATTGGTTTAGGTAATGTATGGAGATTTCCTTATATTACAGGTCAATATGGCGGATCTTTGTTTGTAATTGTTTATATTCTGTTCTTACTCTTACTAGGTATTCCTCTAGTTACTATCGAATTATCAGTAGGTAGAGCCTCTCGTAAGTCTGTAGGTTATTCTTTTGAAACCCTAACCCCTAATACTAAGTGGTATTACAGTAAATATTTCATGATCTTAGGTAACTATGTACTCATGGGATTTTACTCCATGGTTACAGGTTGGATGCTTTATTACACCTATAAGATGTTCTCAGGAGAATTTACTAAAGAGCCTATGCTTCCTCAG
>JAFADF010000017.1:0-18568 GCA_023425145.1 Actinomycetes bacterium
GTGTGTAGATCTGGGTGGTCGTCACCGAGGCGTGGCCAAGCAACTCCTGAACCACCCGAACGTCGGCGCCGCCGTCCAGCAGATGGGTGGCGAACGAATGCCGCAGGGTGTGTGGCGAGATGTCGACATCGAGCGTGGCGGCCGCAGCCGCCTTCTGCACGATCTGCCAGGCGCTCTGCCGGCTCAGTCGCTGCCCGCGGGCGTTCAGCAGCAACGCCGGGCTGGGCCGTGCCGACGCCTGGGCCAGCTGCGGACGTCCGCGGACCAGCCAGGCCTCTACCGCGGCCCGGGCATAGCTGCCCACCGGCACGATCCGTTCCTTGCGCCCCTTGCCGAACAGTCGCAGCCCCGCGTCCGGCTCGGCCAGCAGAGCGGTCAACTCGTCCACGTCGAGCGCGGTCACCTCCGAGATTCGGGCGCCAGTGCCATAGAGCAGTTCCAGCAAGGCGGCATCACGCAGCCCGCTGGCCGTGCTCGGGTCCGGGGTGTCCAGGAGCGCCTGCACCTGCTCCACCGACAACGCCTTGGGCAGCCGACGGATGGCCTTGGGCGGATGGACGCCGGCTGCCGGGTCGTCGACAGCGAGTCCGTCGCGGACAGCGAAGGCGTGCAGCGAACGGACCGCAGCCAGCGCCCGACTGGCACTGGCCGCCGACAGCGCAGCCGAGGTTTCATCCGGGGTCTGCAACTCGGCCACGAAAGCCGCGACGTCGTTCTGCGTCACCGCCTCCGGGTCAGTGATCCCGCGCCCGGTGAGGAAACCCGCGTAGCGGCGCAGATCCCGGGTGTAGCCGGCCTGGGTGTGCGGGGAGGCTCCTCGCTCGACGGTGAGGTGATCCAGATAGCTCCGGATCAGCCGCTCAATCGGCGTTGCCACGAACCGCCGCCAGCAGAGAGTTCTGTGCGGCCCAGGCATCTCGGGCCGGCCAGGGCGCATCGGCCGGGCGCAAGCTGTCCAGCCCATCGCCCAGCCGAGCGACTTCGAGGGCCAAGATCCCGCTGACCATCGTCGGGTTCTGCACTCGGCCGGCCAAGATCGCCGCGACCAGGTCGGATCGGGCCGCCCAGGCGACCTCCATCTGCGCCTCCTCCGGCTCGGCCACGAAGCCCTCCGGGGCCGGCGCCTCGCTGATCCCCCGGGCCAGGTAGATCCGCAGCGACTCCTGACTGCCACCCGGGCTGGTGAACAGGTCGACCAGCACCCGCCAGTCAGTGGCGGCCAGGCCAACCTCCTCGGCCAACTCGCGCTGCGCGGCGGTCAGGAAGTCCTCATCCGGGCTGTCCAGCAATCCAGCCGGCGGCTCGACGAGCGACATCGCCACCGGGTGTCGGTACTGACGGATGACCGCGACCCGATCGGCATCGTCCAGGACGACCACGCCCACCGCCCCGGGATGGACGGTGTACTGCCGCCGCATGGACGCCCCGTCCGGAGTGGACACTTCGTCGTCGACGAACTCCGCCACTGCCCCGCGGGCGAGTACCTGGTGAGATGTCACCCGCCAGTTCTCAGGCTGGTCGGCAACCTCGTGTGCCGCCAGCTGCCGAGCCATCCGATTCACTCCTGCGGCAGGCGTGCGGCGAGCTTCCGCTTCAGGGCGGCCTCGATCAGGCCCGCGAACAGCGGATGCGGCTGCGTCGGACGCGACTTCAGCTCCGGGTGCGCCTGAGTGCCGACGTAGTAGGGATGCAGGCTGCGATCCAACTCGACGAACTCGACCAGGTTCCCGTCGGGGCTGACCCCGGAGATCTTCAGCCCGTGCGCCTCCAACTGCTCGCGATAGGCGTTGTTGACCTCGTAGCGATGCCGATGCCGCTCGCTGACCTTGGTGGTGCCGTAGGCCTCGGCCACCAGCGAACCGGGCACCAGATCGGCCGGGTAGGCACCCAGTCGCATGGTCGCACCCATGTCGCCCTGGCCGGAAACGATGGCCACCTGCTCGGCCATGGTGGCGATCACCGGCGCCTGCGTGTCCGGCTCGAACTCGGTGGAGGCCGCATCAGCCAGCCCCATCAGATTGCGAGCCGCCTCGATCACCATGCACTGCAAGCCGAGGCACAGGCCCAGTGCCGGGAGCTGGTTCTCCCGTGCGTGACGCAACGCACCGAGCTTGCCTTCCACTCCACGGATCCCGAATCCGCCGGGGACGCAGATCCCATCCACTCCGGCCAGAGCCGCAGCGGCACCGGCCGGGGTCTCACAGGTGTCGGAGGCGACCCAGCGCAGGTTGACCTTCGCCCAATTGGCGAAGCCACCGGCCCGCAGCGCCTCCGAGACCGACAGATAGGCATCCGGCAGGTCGATGTACTTGCCGACCAGGCCGATGGTGACCTCTTCCTTCGGTCCGTGCACCCGCTCCAGCAGGTCGTCCCACTTCTCCCAGCTGACATCGCGGAACGCGACACTCAGCCGGCGCACCACGTAGGCGTCCAGGCCCTCGCCGTGAATCACCTTGGGAATGTCGTAGATGCTGGGCGCATCCGGGCAGGAGATCACCGCTTCCTCGTCGACGTCACACATCAGCGCGATCTTGCGCTTGACGCCCGCGGGAACGTCCATGCTGGCCCGACAGACGATGGCATCGGGCTGGATGCCGACCTGACGCAGCGCAGCCACCGAGTGCTGGGTGGGCTTGGTCTTCAGCTCACCGCTGGGGCCGATGTAGGGCACCAGCGAGACGTGCAGGAAGAACACGTGCTCGCGGCCGACTTCCCGACGCACCTGGCGGGCGGCCTCCAGGAAGGGCAGCGACTCGATGTCGCCGACGGTGCCACCGATCTCATGGATGACCACATCCACCCCGGGGGTGGCCATGGCCAGCATCTCGTCCTTGATGGCATTGGTGATGTGCGGAATGACCTGGACGGTGTCGCCCAGGAAGTCACCGCGCCGCTCCTTGGCGATCACCGAGGAGTAGATCTTGCCGGTCGTGACATTGGCTTCGGCGCTGAGGCTCACATTGAGGAAGCGCTCGTAGTGGCCAATGTCCAGGTCGGTCTCGGCGCCGTCCTCGGTCACGAAAACCTCACCGTGTTGGAAAGGATTCATCGTGCCGGGATCGACATTGAGGTACGGGTCCAGCTTCTGCATAGTGACCCGTAAGCCACGGGCCACCAACAGGCTGCCCAGGCTGGAGGCGGTCAGCCCCTTGCCGAGAGAGGAGACGACTCCTCCAGTAACGAATACGTGCTTGGTCTGAGTCGTGTTTCCCACGGGGCTCCAGCCTATATTCCCGCAAGGCCTCGCCGACAAGCCGACGCTCCGCGGACGCACGGCCGAAACATGCTCACCATGTGCTTGCCCTCAGCGACCGGCTGAGGCCAGCAGCTCTCGAGCGTGGGCCAGGGACGACTCGCTGGAGGCCAGGCCACCCATCATCCGGGCCAGCACCTCGACCCGATCATCGGCGTCGACCAGCCGGACGCCGCTGGTGGTCACCGTTCCGTCGTCGGCCTTCACCACCACGAAGTGCCGGTCAGCGAAGGCCGCCACTTGGGCCAAATGGGTGACCACGATCACCTGGCAGCGCTCGGCCAGCCGGGCCAGTCGCCGTCCGATCTCCAGCGCGACCGCACCGCCGACTCCGGCATCCACCTCGTCGAAGACAAAGGTGGCCGAGGTCGACTCGGTGGCCAGCACCACTTCGAGCGCCAGCCGGACCCGGCTCAACTCGCCACCAGAGGCCACCTTGCCCAACGGGGCCGGAGTGCTGCCCGGATTGGCCGAGAACAGCAGACTCACCTGATCGGCACCGTGCGGCCCGAGTTCGCCCGGTTCAATCCGGAACTCCAGACGCGCCTTCGGCATCGCCAGCGACTTCAGCTCTTCGGCCACCAGAGCAGCCAGCTGTTGCGCCGCCGCACCCCGTAGCGCTGTGAGTCGCTCGGCCCGAACGCGCAGTTGGGCGTCCAGCTCGGCCACCCGGGCGCGCAGCTCGTCGACGCGGGCGTCCCCGGCGTCCAGGGCGACCACCCGCTCGGCCGATTGGCGAGCCCAACTGAGTACCTCGTCGATGTCGGCGCCGTACTTGCGGGTCAGCCCGGCGAGCTCGGCTCGTCGGCCGGCGATCCACTCCAAGCGCAGCGGGTCGGCATCCAGCCCGGCCAGATAGGACGACAGCCGAGAGGCCGCGTCTGCCAGGCCGGCCGCGGTCTCGGCCAGCTGGGCGGCAATCGGCTCGAGCTGCGGGTCTGCAGCGACGACGCCGGCCAGTGCCTTGCGGGCCGCCCCGACCAGCCCGATGGCCTCGATCTGATCGCCGTAGTCGTCCTCTTCGCCGGCCAGCGCCACCAGTGCTGTATGCGCAGCCAGCCGAAGGTCGTCAACTGCCTGCAGCCGCTGCGCTTCGAGGGCCAGCTCGCGATCCTCGCCGGGCTGCGGGTCGGCGCGCTCTATCTCGGCCAGCCCGAACTGCAGCAGGTCGAGTTCGCGGGCGCGTTCCTGGGAGCGAGTGGTGAGTTCAGCCAACTCCTCGGCCGCCGTCTTCCGGGCCAGGTACTCCTGCTGGTAGGCAGCCAGCTCGGTGGCCAACTCAGCACCGGCGAAACGATCCAGAACCTCGAGTTGGCGCTCCGGAGTACCCAGCCGCAGCTGCTCGGACTGACCGTGGATGGTGATCCACTCCCCGACCAGATCGGCACCCACACTCAGTGGAACCTGGACCCCACCGATGGCCATCCGAGAGCGGCTGGCCGCAAGCTGCCGGCTGAGCAACACTTCTCCGTCTTCGACAGCAGCACCCAGTTCGTCCAGCTGCTCGGCTTCGGAGCCCAGCTCCCACTGCCCCTCGACCAGGGCCCGGGACGCACCGGCCCGGATCAGTTTGGGATCAGCTTTGGCCCCAGCCAGCAGGGCAAGACCGGTGACGATCATCGTCTTGCCGGCACCGGTCTCGCCGGTGACCGCCGTGAAGCCGGGGCTGGGTTCGATGGTGGCCTCGCCGATCACCCCGAGATCGGCGATCCTCAGCTCAGTGAGCATCCCGCCGGGCCCGATCCGCTGCGGCCCGCCAGCCGTCCACCGGCAGCTCGAACTTGCGGACCAGCCGGTCGACGAACGGCTGCTCGGACGTCCTGGCCAGCAGCAGGTGGTGCGTGCCCAGCCGCGCTTCGACCTCCATGCCAGGGGCGATGTCGAAGGTGCGCCGGCCATCGCACCAGACGACGCCGCCGGGGCTGCCTCCGGGGAGCACCTCGATCGAGACCACCGAGTGATCGCTAAGCACCAGCGGACGCGCGAACAGCGCGTGTGCGCTCAGCGGAACCAGCAGCAGCGCCGACAGATCGGGCCAGATCACCGGCCCGTGGGCGGAGAAGGCGTAGGCGGTCGAGCCGGTCGGAGTCGACACCAGCACCCCATCGGTGGCCCACCGGGACAGCGCCCGCTCGTCCACCCGGACCAGCACCTCGATCATCCGCTCGCGGGCGAGCTTCTCGATCGACACCTCATTGACCGCGAACGAGCTCCACAGCACCGCTCCCCCGGGACGCTCCCGGACCACGGTGTCGATGGTGATTCGCTGCTCCACCTGATAGCTGCGCTCGGCGACCGTGGTGATCAGGGTGGGCACCTGCGAGGACTCCAGCTCGGCCAGGAAGCCGATGTGACCGAGGTTCACCCCGAGCACCGGGACCTGGCGCGGCACTGCCCACTCGGCGGCTCGAAGGATGTTGCCATCACCCCCGAACACCACCATCAGTTCCGGATCGGCGGCGTCGTCCAGCTCGATCAGCTCTGCCTGGGACGCCACCTCGAGTAGCCGTGCGGCGTCCTCGACCGGGGTGGCGCAGACGATGCCGCGGCTATTGCAGCCCAGCACGAACTCCGTCGCAGCCTGGAGCGCCTCCGGCCGAAACGGATGGATGGTGACAGCAACTCGCCGTCGTTGCGGGCTCACATGCAAACCCTAGCCGTGCGCGACGACATCCGGCTCACCGGCTGTGGACCAGGTCGATGAAGAACTCCACATTCCCCGACTCCCCGGGCAGTCCGCTCTGTCCCTGCCAGCGGGCCGTCCAGCCGAGCTCGGCCGCCGCGTCGAGGACCGCATCCACGGCCCGGCGTCGCAGCGCCGGATCCCGAACGACCCCGCGATCGTCCAGACCGGACCGGCCCACCTCGAACTGCGGCTTGACCAGCAGCAATGCGTGTCCGTCCGGCGTCAGCACGGTCAGCAGCCGGTCCAGGATCATGGTCAGCGAGATGAAGGAGACGTCGGCCACCACCAGGCCGACCGGCGCGCCGTCCAGGTCTGCCATGGTCAGCTCCCGGAGGTTCAGCCGCTCTCTGACCACCACCCGCGGATCGTTCCGCAGGCTGTCGACGAGCTGGCCGTGGCCGACATCGACGGCGTAGACGCGTGTCGCTCCCGCCTCGAGCGCCACCTGGGTGAAGCCGCCGGTCGACGCGCCGGCGTCCAGCACCCGCTCCGGGACCTGCACCCCCGAGTCGGCCAGCGCACCGAGAAGCTTGTGCGCGGCGCGAGATACGTAGTGACGATCACCGCTCACCTGGAACTGGGCAGCGGCGCTGACGTCGGCCGAGGACTTGCTGACGACGCGTCCCTCGACGCTGACTCGACCGGTGCGGATCGCGTCCTGCGCCTGAGCCCGGGAACCGAACCAGCCGGATTCGACGAGGGCCCGATCCAGCCTCACGAGGACCGGGACTCGTTCAACGCCCGTTGCAGCGCATCGAGGAGCTTCGCGTATTGCTCGGGATGCTCGGTCACGGGCCGACTCAGATCCAGGGCGGCCAGCGCCTCGTCCAGCTGCGGGTGCCCAGTGGTGGGCGGGGCTTGCGTCGGATCCACGGCGACCATCCTAGGCGTGCAACGTGCTGGGGAGCGCGGCCAGGATGATGGCGAGTCCCCGATCGAAGGAGGCGTCCAGATCCGGGTCGGCCTCGATCACGCCCAGGCTGCTCGCTTGGCGATGCAGCTGAGTGGCCTCGGTGTGACCCATCACGTAGAGCAGGAGCGTGCGGGCCACGTCCGGGGTGGTCACCGCCGCCAGTCTCCCTTCGAGCTCGGAGACGCCGAGCCGAAAGGCGGACGCCGTCGCGACCACTTCCGCACCGTCGCGGACCGCCAGCATGGCCGCTCGCAGCCGGTGGCAGGAGGCGATCACGTCGGCATCGACGTCGACGTCGGCGACGATCCGGGCCGCCATGAAGCCGAGCAGCTCCTGCTTGGAGGCGACGTGGTGGTACAACGCACTGGGCTGGACGTCGAGCTCACCGGCCAACCGGCGCATCGAGAAGAACTCCAGTCCCCAGGAGTCGAGCAGCCGTAGCGCTGCACTGACCACGTCCTCGCGACTGTTTCCCACGAGCCGATCCTATGGGATAGCCTGAACGCCGTTCACCTGAACACCATTCACTTCTCGAGGGACGCACCGTGACCGAGCACGTCAACTCCGAGGCCGGCACCATCACTGCCGCCGCCCCGCCCCGCGCCAAGACGCTCACTGCCACCGACCTGGCCCTGATCGCGGCGTTCGCGGCCCTGATCGCCGCCATGGCCTACATCGGTGCCATCCCGGTCGCGGGGGCCGGCGTGCCGATCACCTTGCAGACGCTCGGCGTGGCGCTGGCCGGTGCTGTCCTCGGCCCACTGCGCGGCAGTCTGTCGGTGCTGCTCTACCTTGCCCTGGGCGCGATCGGCCTGCCGGTCTTCGCTGAGCACTCGGCGGGCCTGGGCGTGTTCACCAGCGTCAGCTTCGGCTACCTGATCTCCTTCCCGATCGCGGCGGCCGTGATCGGCTACCTGGTGAAGTATGTGGTGGGCTCCCGGCGGACCAGCGCCCTGTGGGTCTTCCTCGCCATCGCCGCCGGCAGCATCCTGGTGGTGCACCCGATGGGGATCGCCGGCATGAAGCTGCACCAGGACGTCCCCTGGGCCACGGCCGCTTCCTGGGACCTGCCGTTCTGGCTCGGCGATCTGGTGAAGACCACGATCGCGGCCATTGTCGCGGCCGAGGTGCATCGCGCATTTCCCGCGCTGCTCAAGCGGCGCTGACCTTGTCCCGCATCGAACTGGTCGGCGCGGGCGTCGAGGTCGAGAACGGGCCGGTGATCCTCCAGCCGACCACGTTGACCCTCACCGAGCAGCGGATCGGCATCATCGGCGGCAACGGGTCGGGCAAGTCGACCCTGGTTCGGCTCCTCAACAATCTGATCACCCCCACCTGCGGACGAGTGCTGGTGGACGGGATCGACGCCGCCGCCGACCCCGCGGCGGTTCGACGGCTGGTCGGATTCTGCTTCACCGACCCATCGGCGCAGCTGGTGATGCCGACCTGCATTGAAGATGTCGAGTTGTCGCTGCGACGCGGACAACGCGACCCGAAACTGCGCCGGGAGGCCGCCCTGGCCATCCTTGACGAGTACGGCCTGGCCGATCGCGCCCACACCAGCGTCCATGCACTGTCCGGCGGCCAGCGACAGCTGCTCGCCCTGGCCGGAGTGCTGGCCGTCCAGCCGAGGGTCGTGATCGCCGACGAGCCGACCACCCTGTTGGACCTGGCCAACACGCACCGGGTTGCGGAGAGGTTGTTCGGGTTGAGCCAGCAGCTGCTGCTGGTCAGCCACAATCTGGAGCTGATCGAGCGCTGCGAACGAGTTCTGGTGGTGGACCACGCCGAGGTTGTCTTCGATGGTGAACCGCTGGCTGCCATCGGCCACTATCGCGAGCGGGTCGCCGAGGCCATCCGATGAGAACCGCCGCCCTGATCGGCCTCTATCAACCCGGCCACAGCTGGCTGCATCGGCTCCCGGTGGGCCCCAAGCTGGCCGGTCTTGCCGTGCTGAGCATCTCGATCGTCGCTGTCCGCGGCGCACTGCCGGCGCTGGTCTTCGCAGCAATCACAGCGGCGCTGGTCGGATGGGCCCGGATGGGCTGGCTGACGCTGTGGCGGCAGACCCGTCCGGTGCTGGTGATCGCGCTCGTGGTCGGAGCGTTCCAGTGGTGGCTGTCCGGGCCGGACCGTGCGGTGGAGTCGCTGATCGACCTGATCAGCCTGACCCTGGCTGCCCTGGTGGTCACGGCCACCACCCAGGTGAACGACATGCTGGACGCCATCGTGCGCTGGTGCGAGCCGGTCCCGGGTATCGACGCCGAGCGGGTCGGGCTCTTGCTCGCCCTGGCGATCCGGGCGGTGCCGGCCAGCATCGAGCTGGCTCGAGAAACCAAGGACGCCGCCGCCGCTCGCGGTCTGGGCAACAACCCGCGGGCACTCATCTCGCCCTTCGTGATTCGCGTGGTCGCTCGCGCCCAACTCACCGGGGACGCCCTGGCAGCGCGCGGAATCGGCGACTGACGGCGCCGCTCAGCGGACCAACGTCAACGACTCCAAGAGGGCTCGGCAATCCAGCTCCGGCTGATTCCAGGCCAGCTGGGCCACAGCCCACAGCACGTCGAGCTGTTCCTCTGCTCCGGGCGGCACCGGACCGGCCAACACGGCCCGGCCCTGATCGGCGGTGACCACCTGACCGCGACACTCGGCGCGGTCGGCACTCAGTGACAGTGGACGCACCGGAGCAAGCAGAGCCGACACCCCGGCCCCGATGTGAGTGGGGCGCCGTTCCGGGCTCGCCTGAACCAGGTCCTCCTTGCCGTGGGCCCCGGTGAACACCAGCAACGAGTCGATGCCGGCACCGTTGGCACCGCTGATGTCGGTGTCCAGCCGATCCCCCACGAAAATCGGACGAGTGGCTGCCGCTCGTCGGATCGCCTCGCGCAGCATCGGCTGGTGCGGCTTGCCGAACACGATCGGCTCACCCCCGACCACCAACCGGACCACGCTGACCGCGCCGCCGACTCCCGGCACCAAGCCGCGGTCGGTGGGTCGGGAGGCATCGTCATTGGTGGCGTACCAGCGCGCACCGCCCTGGATCGCCAGACAGACCTCGTCGAGCACCCGCCAATCCATCTTCGGGTGGTAGCCCTGAATCACCGCCACCGGCTTATCCGCAGCGGAGTAGACCACCTCGAAGCCGGCCCGCTCGAGCAAGCCGGCCAGATTCGGGCTACCCGCGCAGAGCACAGTGGCACCGGCCGGCAACTGCTCGGCCAGCCCGGCGGCGGCCACCTGTGCACTGGTCAGCACGTTGTGGTCATCGGCGGAGTAGCCCAGAGACCGCAGCTGATCGATCACCACCCGGGCTTCGCGAGCGGCGTTGTTGGTGACGTACAGCACCCGGATCTCCTCGGCGTCCAGCGCCTGAAGTGCCGCTACTGCCCCAGGGACCGGCTGCGGCCCCAGGTAGAGCACGCCATCCAGGTCGAAGAGCGCCGCGTCATACCCGTCGATCAGACGCATCAGGGACGGTCGTCTTCCGACTCAGTCTCCAGGTCCTCGCTGTCGGCGGACGCCTCGCTCGCCGGCTCCTCGTCGGCGTCGGCATCCTCGTCGGACTCCTCGACCAGCTCGTCCTCGTCGTACTCGATCACGATGCCGCGCAGGCTGGCCAACCGGTCGGCCGCGTCGGTGCTCTCATCAGGGTCGAGCCGGGCAGCCGCGCCGAACCAGCGTTCGGCCTGTTCCACCGAGCCGGTTCGCTCCAGCAGATCGGCGTAGGCGTAGCGCAGCCGGGCCCGAGCCAGCTTGGTGCCACGGGCACCGAGGTCCTCGATCTCGGCCTGCAGCAGCCGCAAAGCCTCGGGTACCTGCCCGGAGTCGGAGCGCAAGCCGGCCTCCACCAGCCGAAGCTCGACTCGGACGTCGGCCTCCGGTGAGGCTGCCAAGCCCTCACGAACCAGCTTCAGCGCAGCCTGGGGACGATGCAGCGCCCGCTCACAGTCGGCCATGGCCGCCAGGTAGGCGTCCGAACCGGTCATCCGGCGCACGGCACGGAACTCAGCCAGGGCCAGCGAGAACTCGCCGGCCGCATAGGCCGCCTCACCCACCGCTTCTCGGACGATCGGCAGTCGGCCCGCTCGTCGCTTCGCGGCTTGGGCATGCTCCAGCGCCAGCGCCGGGTCGGCATCGATCGTCCGACCGGCCATCAGCAGATGGGCACCGGCCTGCTCGGCCAGCTCGGCGGACAGGCCACGCAACTCGGCACGCACTCCGCGCGGGAGCTCACGAGCATCGAAGTCCTTGGGCAGCGGTGGCTCGACTACTCGCTCCTTGGCGACCAGGTAGGGCCGATCGCTGGAGCGGCGCTCGCCACCGAATGTGCGCGCATCACCGGAGCGATTCCCGGCTGCGCTGCGCGCCGGGCGACCGTTCCCGCCGTCGCGACCCTGCAGACGCGATCCACCCGCGGCCGGCCCACGGCGCGGACGGTCATCATCGCGACCCCACGAACCCGAAGGCCGGCGGTCATCACTGCGACGGTCGTCACTGCGCCGCGAATCCGGACGCCCGTAGCCACCTCGGCCTTCGCCGGCACCACCGGACGAGCGGCGCGGACGATCACCGTCGGACTGCCAGGACGAGGATCGCTCACCGCTGGGACGCCGTCGGTCGGCACCACCGGATGCCGGGCGCGAACGATCGCCGTCTGCCCAGGTGCGAGGACCTCGTGAACCACCGGTATCGCCGTCACGGCGCGGCGGACGGCTATCGCCGCTCTCCCAGGAGCGAGCTCGGGAATCGGAATCTGTCCGAGGGCGACGGCCACCGGTACCGGCAGCCGAACTGCACGGGCGCTCGCCGCCACGCTCCCACCCGGTTGCAGAGGTGGACTTGCGTCCGGCTCCGCTGCGAGGCGGACGATCGTCGCCCCACCGACCGGACCCCGACTCCGGGCGCCCGCCACGCTCCGAGGATGAGCGCTCGGGCCGTCGGTCCTGGCTCGAGCCCGCACCGCGACCGCTGGAGCCACCTTGTCCGGGACGTCCGCCACTGCTCGGACGAGCTCCGCCCGAGCGCGAACTCGAAGAGTTTGAGGAAAAACCGGAACCACCGCGAGGCCGACTGTCTCGGCCTTCTCCGCGATCATCGCTTGCTCCCCGGCCCCGCGGACCGGAGGCACCGCCACCGGCTCCCGAGCGTGGGTTGCGGCCCTCGCGACGATCACCGCCACGGCCTTCATCTCGACCACGGCTGGAGAACGGACGGCCTGCGTTTGACTGGTTCACCGCACTATCTTGCCCGTCCACCCGGCAGCGGCGCAAAGCCGCTGCCGGGTGAGGGATCAGATCACGCGACCTTGGCCCGCTGCTTGGACACCAGGTCCAGAGCCACAGCGGCCAGCAGGACCAGGCCCTTGACCACCTGCTGCCACGCGGCCGGCACACCCACGATGGACAGGCCCATGTTCAGCACGCCCATGATCAAGGCGCCGACCATGGCCCCGGAGATGCGTCCGACACCGCCGGATACCGCGGTACCACCGATGAAGCACGCGGCGATCGCGTCCAGCTCGTAGCTCTGACCCGAGGTCGAGGTGGCCGCATTCGCTCGCGAGGTGACCACGATGGCGGCAACAGCTGCCAACAGACCCATGTGCACGAAGATCAGGAAGTTCGTCCGTGCCGTGTTGATACCGGACAGGATGGCTGCGTTCAGGTTGCCACCGATGGCGTACACGTGACGGCCGAAGATCGTCCGGTTGAGCACGAAGCTGTAGACGAAGATCAGCACGCCGACCACGACCAGCACGATCGGGGTCCCGCCGTCGCTCATGGCCAGCAGGGTGGTGACGAACAACACGGCGGCCGCGATCACCACGAGCTTCCCGGCCAGCAGCAACATCGGCTCCGGCTCGATGCCGTGACGGATCTGCGACGCCCGGGCCCGGAACTGCATCCAGATCAGGATGACCACACCGACGATGCCCAAGATCATGGTCAGCACATCCAGCCCGCCGATGTAGCCCATGAAGTTGGGCAGCGCACCGGAGGAGATGTTGACGAAGCCCTGGTCGAAGCCGGCCATAGTGAAGCCGGCGATCACGATGGCCAGACCACGGAACATCAGCATGCCGGCCAGCGTGACGATGAAGGCCGGGATTCGGATGTAGGCGATCCAGAAGCCGTGCCAGGCACCGACCGCAGCACCGAGTGCCAGGGCGAGCAACACGGCGACCGGCCAAGGCCAGTGCCAGTAGTACATCGCCCAGCCCAGGACGCCGCCGATGAAGGCAACCAGCGAACCGACCGACAAGTCGATGTGACCGGCGACGATCACCATCACCATGCCGATGGCCAGGATCAGCACATAGGCGTTCTGGGCGATGAGGGAGGCGAAGTTGTTCGGCCAGAGCAGCCGTCCGCCGGTGAGGACGTTGAACGTCACGACCACCAAAACCAGCGCCGCCATGATTCCGTACTGGCGCAGGTTGTGCTTCAGGGATTCCTGAATGGAGTTCATTGCTGCTTCCTATGCTTCCTTTGTCATGAGCTTCATCAGATGCTCCTGAGTGGCATCCGCCCGGCTGACATCACCGGTGATGCGGCCTTCGCTCAAGGTGTAAATGCGGTCACAGATCCCGATCAGTTCGGGCAGTTCCGAAGAGATCACCAAGACGGCCTTGCCCTGATCGGCAAGCCCATTGATGATCGTATAGATCTCGTACTTGGCACCGACGTCGATGCCGCGCGTCGGCTCGTCGAGAATCAGCACTTCCGGGTCGGTGAAGACCCATTTGGCCAGCGCCACCTTCTGCTGATTGCCGCCGGAAAGCTTGCCGACCTGAGACTCGACTGTCGGGGCCTTGACCGTCAATTCCTTGCGCAGCCGGTTCGCCACGGAGATCTCGGCATTGGATTCGATCACCCCGCGCTTGGCCACCTTGGTCAGGCCGGCGACGGTCATGTTCTCCTTCACCGATTGGATCAGGTTCAGCCCGTAGCGCTTGCGATCCTCCGAGACGTAGGCGATTCCCTGCGCCACGGCCTGGCCGACGGTGTGGGTGTTGACCTCAGCGCCGTTGCGGTAGATCGAGCCGGAGATCTCTCGGCCGTAAGTGCGCCCGAAGATGCTCATGGCCAACTCCGTACGCCCAGAACCCATCAGACCGGCCAGACCGACGATCTCACCGGCGTGGACGACGAGGGAGGCGTTGTCCACCATGACTCGACCGGCGTCGATCGGGTGATGCACCGTCCAATTCTCGATACGGAAGGCTTCCTCGCCGATGTGCGACTCATGGGTGGGGAACCGGCTATTCATCTCCCGGCCCACCATGCCGCGGATCAGCCGCTCCTCAGTGACCTTCTCACCGGCGACGTCGAGGGTCTCGATCATCCGGCCATCACGCAGGACGCTGATCGAGTCGGCGATCGACAAGATCTCGCCCAGCTTGTGGGAGATGATGATGCTGGTCACGCCCTCATCGCGCAGCGCACGCACCAGGTTGAGCAGGTGCTCGGAGTCGTCGTCGTTGAGGGCCGCGGTCGGTTCGTCGAGAATCAACAGCTCCACCCGCTTGGACAACGCCTTGGCGATCTCCACCAGCTGCTGCTTGCCGACGCCGATGTCGACAATGGGCGTGCGCGGATGCTCGGCGAGCCCCACCCGGGCCAGCAATGCCTTGGCTTCGCTCTCGGCACGATCCCAGTCGATCACGCCGAGTCGAGCGCGCTCGTTGCCCATGAAGATGTTCTCCGCGATGGAGAGGTAGGGAACCAGCGCGAGCTCTTGATGAATGATGACGATGCCGCGCTCCTCGGAGTCACGGATCGTTCGAAATGCGCACGGCTCGCCGAGATACTCGATCTCGCCGGAGTAGCTGCCATGCGGGTAGACGCCGGAGAGGATCTTCATCAGCGTGGACTTGCCAGCACCATTCTCTCCGCAGATCGCGTGGATCTCACCTCGCTTGACGCTGAGGTTCACGTCGTCCAGGGCCTTGACCCCGGGGAACTCCATCGAAATCCCCTTCATCTGCAGGATGTCGGGTTGGTCGGTCATATCTAGCCTTTCCGGCCTCGTTGTTGCAGGAGTAGCCGGCGTGCCGGGAATGCTCCCGGCACGCCGTCCACCATTCACGAGGAACTAAGCCTCAAGAGCTCACTTGAGCTTGTCGGCCGTGATGAAGCCGGAGTCCACCAGCTTGCTCTGGACGTCGTCCTTGGTGACAACCTGCGGGTCGAGCAGGTAGGAGGCGACAACCTTGTTGCCGTTGTTGTAGGTCTTGGTGTCATTGGTCGTGACGGTCTTGCCCGACACGATCTCGTCCACCATTGCCGCAACCTTCTTGGCCAGCTCGCGAGTGTCCTTCCAGACCGTCATCGACTGCTTGCCGGCGAGGACGTTCTTCACGTTGGCGACGTCGCCGTCCTGACCGGTCAGAATCGGCCAGTCCTTGCCCACCACGTAGCCCTTGGTCTCAAGAGCCTGGGCAATACCCAGAGCCAGCGAGTCGTTCGGGGACAGGACAACCTGAACCTTCTTGTCGGTGTAGAAGGAGTTCAGCCGGTTCTCCATCTCGCTCTGAGCAGTCGCGGACTTCCACTCCAGGATGCCGATGTCCTGCCAGTTGCCGGCAGCCTTCTTGCCGGTCTCGGAGTTGATGACCAGCTTGCCGGAGTCGACGTACGGCTTCAGAACGTCCCAAGCGCCCTGGAAGAACAGCGAGGCGTTGTTGTCGTCGGGAGATCCGGCGAACGGCTCGAAGTTCAGCGGGGCGGTCGCGCTGTCCAGCTTGGCGTTGTCCTTGATGTAGTTGCCCTGCAGCTGGCCGACCTTGTAGTTGTCGAAGGTGGCGTAGTAGTCCACATTCGGCGTGCCCATGATCAGGCGGTCGTAAGCGATGATCTTGATGCCCTTGTCAGCAGCCTTCTGCAGGGTCGGGCCGAGGGTCTTGCCGTCGATGGAAGCGATGACCAGGACCTTCGCACCAGAGTTGATCTGGTTCTCCAGCTGCTGGATCTGCTGCTCGTTCTTGTTGTCGGCGTAGTCGAGCATGGTCTTGTAGCCCATGTCTTCGAGCTGCTTCTTCAAGCCAGCGCCGTCGTTGTTCCAACGTTCCAGGCTGACGGTCGGCATGGTGATACCGATCAGCGGCTTGTCGCCGCCGCTCGAACCTGCGGATGCGGGGGTGCGGTCGGCGCTGCAGCCGGCCATTGCCCCGAAGACCACAGCCAGGCCAGCAATAAGCGCCGCAGACTTGCGGATTGCCATGGGGTGTCCTTCCTTCTGTCTCCACTGGGCCCTCCTACGCTGGAGGTGCCTCAGTGCCGGGTGTGCCGTCCGCAGCTCTGCGGAGCGGTCAGGCGCTACGTTAGTACGCCTTGTGTTTAGCTCTCGAACTCAAGACCAGTTGTGACCGAATCGTTACTTCGACTCGCTAACTCACGAAGCCGGAGCCCAATTACCCACAGAAGCTGGAGCCCCGAACGCTAGACTTCGGCCATGGCAGTCAGCCGCGTGCCACCGGGTTCCCCCGGCTCATTGCGGGAAGCGAACCGAGTGCGGATCGTGGACGCAATCAAACAGTTCGGCGCAATGACCCAGGTCGAGGTCGCCGATCACACTGGGCTGTCCCCTGCCACCGTTTCGATCATCGTCAATGAGCTGGTCTCGACCGGAGTCTTCAATACAGAGCAGGTCACCCGCTCGGGACGCCGGGCCACTCAGGTCACCTTGTCTCGTCAACTGGGTGTGGTGGCCGGCGTGCACTTCTCGTCCCGTGCCCTGCGCCTGGTCCTGTGTGACGCGGTAGGTACGGTCATCACTCAGCAGCGGATGCCGCTGGCCGCCGACCACCGCTCCGACACCGGCCTGGATCGCGCGGCCGAGTTGATCTTGGACATGCTGGACTCTCTGGGCACGACCCGCGATGAACTGCGCGGTGTCGGCCTGGGGATCTGCGCCCCCTACGACCCGGCGACCGACATGCTCTCCGTGCCGGGGCTCATGCGCGGCTGGGACGAGGTGCGCATCGCCGAGTCCTTGTCCCGGCGCCTGGATCTGCCCGTGCTGGTCGACAACGATGCCAACCTCGCCATGTTGGCTGAGTCCCGCTTCGGCACCGCCCGCGGCAAGCGCTCGGCCGTCTTCGTCCATATCGGTCATGGGATTGGGGCCGGCATCCTCAGCGAAGGGGCCATTCTGCGCGGCCACGCCGGCCTGGCCGGAGAGATCGGCCACATTCAGGTGGTGCCCAACGGCGCACTGTGCCGCTGCGGCAACCGGGGATGTCTGGAGATGGTGGTCAACTCCACCGCCATCGCCGCCAATCTACGGCAGACGGTTGGCCCGATCGCGCTCCGCGATGTGATCCTGATGGCTCGCCAAGGCGACTTGGGTGCCACCCGCGTCATCGCTGACGCAGCCGAGCAGATCGGCTTCGCCCTGGCCGCACTCACCAACGTCCTAGACCCGGAGACCATCGTGGTAGGTGGCGAGCTCGCTCTGGCCGGCGGCATTCTGACTTTGCCTCTCGAAGCCTCGCTGAGTCGACACAGCCTGCACAGCGCGCTCACCCCTCCGCAGGTGGAGATCTCGGAGTTCGGCACCGAGGCCGCCGTGCTCGGTGCGGCCACCTACGCGATCGACTCGCTACTCCAGCCCGCGAAGATGGCGGAGGTGTCAGCATGACAGCGATCCGCCGCCAGTTGAACTTTGACGGAGCCAACGGCGAGGGACACCGTCCCAGCCACGGCATCTCGGACACCCAACCGGTACTCGCTCTGCGTGGAGTGACCAAGCGGTTCGGCTCAGTTCTCGCGCTCGACCAGATCGATTTCGATCTGCACGCGCGAGAGGTGGTCGCCGTTGTCGGCGACAACGCCGCCGGCAAGTCCGTCCTGGCCAAGCTGATCGCAGGCGTGTATCAGCCGGATGCCGGCGAGATCTTCTGGGACGGAGTGCCGACCGCCATTCCGTCGCCCTCGGCGGCGCAGGAGCTCGGCATCGCGTCCGTCTTCCAGGAGCTCGCTCTGTGCAACAACCTGACGATCGTTCAGAACCTCTTCCTCGGCCGCGAGCTGGCCTCATCGATGGTGCTGGCTGAGGATGCCATGGACGAAATCGCCCGGCAGGCCCTGGCTGCTCTCGGCGCCCGCCTGCCACCGGTGCGCACCCTCGTGGCGAATCTGTCCGCCGGGCAACGGCAGAGCACGGCCATTGCCCGCGCACTTCTCGGCGAGCCACGGGTCGTCGTGATGGACGAGCCCACCAGCTCTCTGTCGGTTACTCAGACCGCCGAGGTGCTCAACCTCATCGAGAATCTGCGTGATCTCGGCTATGGCGTCATGTTCATTTCGCACACGCTGACCGATGTCCGGGCCGTGGCTGATCGGATCGTGGTGATGAGGCATGGACGAATCAACGGCGATGCGCTGATTGACGACGTGAGCTACGAGGACATCATCGCGGCCATCACCGGCGTGCCCAACGAGCTCACCCGGGCCACGAAGGAACGTGCCGAGCGGCGCAGCTCGCTGAGCGTGATCAACCAGCCGGCGCCACCGCCGACTCCCCTGTTCCGGCTCTAGCCGCGGCTCGCTTTGCATCGCGATTCGCCCGTTTCTTGGTGCGGATTCCCTCACGGGTCGTGGGTGTTGGTGGTGTTTGTGTGTGGTGTGCGGGGTGGTCTGGAAACGACAACACCCCGCAAGCCGTAGCTTGCGGGGTGTTGTAAATGTCCGGCGATGTCCTACTCTCCCACAGG
>JAFADF010000021.1:0-4621 GCA_023425145.1 Actinomycetes bacterium
ACCTCCTGCTCACCCTGTCCATCGACTTTAACAGATAGGACGGAATATATCAGGGAGTCGGAATTAGAGAAGGGGCTGGTCTTTCGGGGGGATGTGGATGGTCTTCCGGGGTGACGAAGTAGGTCGAGCCGGAACTGAATCGGGGTATGGACGACGTGGATGGTCTTCCGGGGAGACGAATCAGGTCGTGCCGGAACTGAATCGGGTTCGGGATGACGTGGCGGGTCGTTCGGGATGACGGAAGTGTTTGAATAGGATGGCGATTAATAAGCAATCACTTACTTAAATTCGAGCATGTGCCTAAAAGGGCAATGCGATGGCTATCTTTCCCAGGACCCGTGTTACCCTCGGAGAACCGTTCGGTCCAAGGTGATTACTTGCATTCTTGTACACAGAGTTTGGGACTTGGACCTAAGTCTCCCCTGTCGCAAAGCCTCCATCCAAATCACTCGGGAGGAGAAGGAAAAAATATTTTTGCAATTGGAACTCCCGGCTTGTCGCAAAGCCTCCATGCAAATCACTCGGGAGGAGAAGGGAAAAATATTTTTGCAATTGGAACTCCCGGCTTGTCGCAAAGCCTCCATGCAAATCACTCTGGAGGAGAATTGCCTCCGGGGCGTATGGATTGGAGTCGCACTGACTTTTGGAAGGCAGTTGGGACTGGCAAAAATCGATCATCCACCACTACATCGCCTTGCACGCCATATCCACTCCCGAGTGAGTTGCAAGGGGACAGGGTGGGGAAAGATTATCTTCTACAGAATCTTCATTGCGATATGCGCACAGGCCTCAGCAACGGCCAGGCCCTCAGCACGCTGGATAAGGCTTGCTTCCTTGCGTAGAGGATATGCCAAACCGATTACGTGAACACCTATGACAAAAAGACCAAATCGGCCATTCTTCATGAGAGAGAGGAGCCAGAAGTAACCTAGCCCCTCAATATCATCTCAGCAAACTGCTCAAATGGGTGTCCCATTGCGGAAAACAGGTTAGTCCTATTTCACATGAGTTGTCTTTCCACTCGGGATTGGCATTATTAACAAGAGCATTTTTCCAGTAGAGTTTCCAATTCTTTAGCTGTTTTTCCCTATTTATGACAGCAAAGATTGAAGCATTTTCTTCATAGAATACGAGTTTTACGCAATTGTGTTCATTCGTAAAACCCTCTATATTAATTTTGATTTATGCTCAAATATTCTTCTTTTTAAATCATTCGTAACCCCAATGAAAATAGCATTGTTGTTATTGCTTGCCAAATAATATACAAAGCCTTTTATTAACGAAGTTTCTTCCATAGTTCATTGAATGATTTACAGCATCTTGAGAGCCGATTTGATCACATCTTCGACTTTTGCTTTCGGATTTGCTTTAAGTATCGATTGAACGGCTTTATTGACGTTCTGCTTAGAAAAACCGAGCATGATGAGGGCACGGCAAGCTTCTTCAACTATCTCGTTGTGGCCGGCGGCAAATATTTCAGTAGAATCAGCACCCTCGCCTTTCACGATTTTATCTTTGAGCTCAATGATTACCTTTTGAGCGCTCTTTAGGCCGATGCCCTTCACGCTCTTGATCTTAGCTACGTCATCGGAAAGAATTGCCTGACGAATTTCTTCTGCTGAAAGTGAAGAAAGCATCATCCTGGCAGAGCCAACGCCAACGCCAGAGACTCCAATTAATAGTTCGAATAACTCTCGTTCGTCCTTTGTGGCAAATCCGTAATATTCCTCATCGTCCTGTCTTATGTGGTGATGAATATAGACGATGCCATCTGCTTTTCCTTCCAATGCTTGGTAGGTCTGGAGAGAAATCAGCATGCTGTATCCGATGCCGTTGTTATCGATGACAACCGACATAGGAGAGAGCTCGACTATTTTGCCTTTGACGTAATCTATCATATTCATAAAATATTAGCCTTTACAAAAATAGTCTATTTAAGGGAAATCAGGAATAACTTTGCTAAATTTGAAATTTGAAATTTTATTGAAGATGAATGTTGAAGATATAAGAGCGCTGTTCCCTGCATTGAGCCAGAAGGTCTATGGCAAGCCTTTGGTTTATTTCGACAATGCTGCCACGGCTCAGAGGCCTCAATCCGTGATAGATGCTTGGGAACGGTTAGTAAAAGGGCCTAATGCGAATATTCATAGAGCAGTCCATCATCTTGCGGTTGAAGCTACCGATGAATATGAGAGCACGCGCGACGAGGTGCAGAAATTTATCAATGCAGGCAGCAGAGAAGAGGTTATATTCACTTCTGGCACAACTGCATCCATCAATTTAGCAGCTTTCTCTTTCGGCGAGACATATATTCATGAAGGAGATGAAATAATTGTGTCGGAGTCGGAGCATCACTCGAACATAGTGCCTTGGCAGATGCTGTGCCAGCGAAAAAAGGCCGTGCTGAAAGTCATCCCTGTCGATGAGGATGGGAACCTGAAATTGGATGAGTTCAGGAATATGTTTACGGCTCGTACGAAGCTTGTTGCAGTAACTCAGATTTCCAACGTTTTGGGTCTCATCAACCCAATTAAAAAGATTGTAAATATTTGTCATTCAAATAATTGTCCAATTCTTATCGATGGCGCTCAAGGCATCGTGCATGAAGGAATAGATGTTCAGGACATCGATTGTGATTTTTATGCGTTCTCTGGTCACAAGATTTATGCTGCTAGCGGCACGGGGGTGCTTTATGGCAAGAAGCGTTGGCTGGAGGAAATGGTCCCGTGGCAGGGTGGCGGCGAAATGATTGATCATGTAAAATTTTCTGGCACCACGTATGCTCCGCTGCCTGAAAAATTTGAAGCAGGCACGCAAAATATAAATGCTACGCCAACATTGAAACCTGCCATTGAGATGGCTAGAATGAAGAAGGATAATGATGCGCAAGCGTACCAAAATTCAGTACGGGATTATCTGCTTCATGAGCTGACTGACGATGGGCGTATTAGGTTATTCGGCGTTCCACATGGAACGGACGAGAAAATCTCGCTCTTCTCTTTTGCAGTGCAAGGTGCTCATCATGAAGATCTTGCGCTTATCCTCGACAAAATGGGCATAGCTGTGAGATCTGGCCAGATGTGTGCGGAACCGATAATGGACAGGTACGGGGTTACAGGCATGCTGAGAATATCCCTCGCTCCGTATAACACCATGGAAGAAGCGGAATATTTTATAAAATCGCTTGATAAGGCAATTTCGATGTTAGCATAAGGAGGAAATATGAAAACGCTTGAAGAGGCAAAGCAAGCTGTGATCGATGATTTCTCGATGTACGATGAGTGGCTGGATAAATATGAATATCTCATCGAGCTAGGGAAGAACTTGGAGCCGTTCCCCGAGGCTTCGAAAACTGATGATAATCTTATAAAAGGTTGTCAATCAAGGGTTTGGCTGGATTATAAAGTCGAAGACGGGAGAATATATTTCACCGCAGACAGCGATGCCATCATCACGAAGGGTATCATTTCGTTGCTGATCAGCGTCTATTCCGGAAGGACTCCGCAAGAAATCGCGCATGACGATTTCGGCTTCATAAACGAGATTGGGCTGAAAGAGAACCTCTCCCCTACTCGTGCCAATGGGCTTGTTTCAATGATTGACACTATTAAGGCTGTGGCGTTGGAGAATTGTAAATAAGAGATAGATCCTGAATCAAGTTCAGGATGACGGAGAGGTTCGTTCAGGATGACGTGGGGGGGGAGATCAGGAACTAAAAATCAAAAGAATATGGCAGAGGAAAATAATAATAATGAAATACTTACGGCGGAGGACGTCAAAGAGCTGGCTCCGCTGTACGACAACGTGATCTTGGCCTTGAAACAGGTTTATGACCCGGAAATACCGGTGAATATTTATGACCTGGGGCTGATATATGAGTTGAATATCAACAAGAAACACGATGTTTACATTAAAATGACATTCACAGCGCCGAACTGCCCTATGGCAGACGATGTACTGGCCATGGTGAAATCCAGCGTCGAGGACGTTCCAGGGGTGAAAAGCGTAGAAGTCGAGCTCACTTTCGACCCAGTGTGGGACAAAAGCATGCTTTCCGAAGAGGCAAATGTTGAGCTGGGCCTAGAAGACGACTTCGAGCCTCCGGTGAGGGATTGATTTGCCTACGCATCTTTCCTATCTGAATATCAATCAATTGTCCGGCGAAATACTGAATATTGAAATGTATTAGCCTATGTCATACGGAATTAGTAAAATAAATGCCAAGAATTTCGTAAAGAAATGGAAAGGTAAGGGAAACGAAAACCAGGATTGCCAGAAGTTCTGGATTGAACTTCTTGAATGGGTTTTCAATGTGCCCAGCAAAGACACCCACGATTTCATCACGTTTGAAAAACCTGTCGTTGTTAACGGAATCACGAAGTTTATCGATGCCTATCTTCTGGATACAAAGGTGATCATTGAACAGAAGAGCATGGAAAAGAACCTTGATGCCAGTGAGAAGCAGAGTGACGGCATCGATCTTACGCCGTACGAGCAAGCTAAACGTTACGATGACAACCTTCCTCAGTCGGAGAAAGCCAAATGGATAATTACCAGCAATTTCCAAACTTTTGAGGTGTATAATATGAATATGCCAGGCTCTCCTCCCGTAGTTATAGCC
>JAFADF010000038.1:0-47540 GCA_023425145.1 Actinomycetes bacterium
CCCGCTCGCAGAACTGGTCACCCCCACCATGCGACGAGCCGATGCACTGGTCACCATGATCAACCGGCACAGCCAACAAGCACTCGCACCCACCAACGGCGGAGACCGGCCCCGCATCGTCATCACCATGTCCTACGACAAACTCGCCAAAACCGCCACCGACAACGGGCTGCTCACCGGCCACCTGATCGGCAGCAACGAACCGCTACCGGCCGGAGTCCTACGACGCCTCCTGTGCGACGCCGACCTGCTGCCTGCAGTGCTGGGTGGCCGATCCGAGATCCTCGACGTGGGACGCACCCAACGCCTGGTCACCGGCCCCATCCGGGCCGCTCTCGAACTACGCGACGGCGGCTGCGTGTTCCCCGGCTGCGACAAACCACCCCAGGACTGCCACGCCCACCACATCGTTCCCTGGTGGGCCGGCGGATCCACATCCCTGGCCAATCTCGTCTTGGTATGTGCCCACCACCACGGCATCATCGAACCCAGCCACGACCCCACCGCCGACCGCTGGAAGGTACAACTACAACCCGACCAGCCAGCCCACATCATCCCGCCCCGCCGAGCCGACCCCACCCAACAACCACGCATCCACGCCCGCTTCCTCACCCCCATACGCGCATAAGCCGAGCACGCCCAGCAATCAGCGGACGTCCGGTGCAGCCTCACGCATAAATGCCCGCGTTTTGTGACGTGCCATGGGCGGGCAATGAAGGAAACCGCCCAAATCACAATCCCCGAGCGCAGGCCTTTTCGAAAATGCAGGGCAAGCCCGGCACCGAAAGCAGCCGGCCGTTCGAGATTACGCACTGCCGAGAATTAGGCGCCGCCACCGCGAAAACCCGGGCGCAGCACGGCACCGCACGCCGCACCCACGCCCGCACCACGACGCCACACCAAACGCGCCCGCCGCAAACCCTGTCTAGACTTCCTCGGTGCCCAACCTCGCCCCGGCGCTCATCGCGTGGTACGCCACCAACGCGCGCGACCTGCCGTGGCGCCAGGACGGGTTCAGCGCGTGGGGCGTCCTGGTCAGCGAGTTCATGCTGCAGCAGACGCCGGTGAACCGGGTGATCCCGCACCTGCAGGCGTGGCTGGAGCGGTGGCCAACCCCGTCCGCGCTGGCCGACGAGCCGCCAGCCGAGGCGCTCACCCAGTGGGCGAACCTCGGCTATCCGCGCCGGGCGCTGTGGCTGCACCGGGCGGCGGTCGAGATCCGGGATCGCTTCGGCGGGCAAGTCCCATCCGATGTGGACGAGCTGCTCGGCCTCACCGGCATCGGCAGCTACACCGCGCGGGCCGTGGCGGCCTTCGCCTACGGGCGCCGCGAGCCGGTGGTCGACATCAACACGCGCCGGGTGATCGCCCGCGCCCAACACGGACGCAGCCAGCCCGGTCCGGCCTCGCCCCGCGACCTGGTCGAGATGGACGCCCTGCTCCCCGACGACCCGCACGATGCCGCCGCCTTCAACGCCGCCACCATGGAACTCGGCGCCCTGATCTGCACCGCACGCAACCCGCGCTGCGAGGCCTGTCCGATCGCAGACCAGTGCCAGTGGCTGGCCGCCGGAAAGCCCGACACTGGCGACGTCCGCCGACGCCAGGCCACCTACGAGGGCAGCGACCGCCAGGCCCGCGGCGCAGTAATGCGGGCCCTGCGCCACGCCCCCGAGAACGCGCTGCCGCAGACAAGCATCGTCCCCGACTGGTCGGACGCCGATCAGCGCGAGCGGGCGATCGCCACCCTGCTCGCCGACGGCCTGGTCCGCGCTCGCGGGGACGTCCTCGAACTGCCCCGCTGAGCCAGACCGGCCGCAGAGAGTTCTCGCATCGCACCCAAACCACATGCCGCACTCATGCTCGCCACAGCAGCCGAAACCAGACTCGCTGCATGAGCAAGACACCCAGCACTCTCCCCACCTCGTCACAGCCGACCAACGTGCACAGCAGCCTCCGAGCCCTGCGTCGCTACGTGGATTACCAGCTGCTCGTCCTGATGATCCGACTTGGCCTGGTCCAGCCCGCACAGGTCCGGGTCCGCGCCCACCGCTGACCCCCCCGTCCGTCCGTGCGACCGAGCGACGGCGCTGGCCCCCGGACGCCCCGAGGGAGCCGCCCAGCGCGAGCACGGCTAGGCTGAACAGCCCGACCTGAAGGACTTTCATGCCCCGTGCCATCCTGATCCGCGCCGCCGAACCCACCGACGGCGGCCCCGTCAACACCGCCTCCATCGAGCAGATCGATCCGGCCATGCTGGGCGATGATCCGGTGCTGGTCGAGGTTCACTACTCCGGCATCAACTACAAGGACGGAATGGCCCTCACCGGACGTCCGGGCATCGTCCGCACGACTCCGCTGATCGGCGGAGCCGACCTGGTGGGCACGGTTCTGGAGTCCGCAGACCCGCGCTGGCAGGCCGGCGACGAGGTCATTCTCAACGGCACCGGCATGACCGAGACCCGCCATGGCGGCTTCAGCGAACTGGCCCGAGTCCCCGGCGACTTCCTGGTCCGACTCCCGGCTGGCCTCACCCAGGCGCGCGCCGCGGCCATCGGCACGGCCGGCTACACCGCAGCGCTGTGCGTGCTGCGACTCGAGCAGGCCCAGGTGAGCACAGAGGCTCCGATCGCCGTCACCGGCGCCACCGGCGGCGTCGGCTCGATCGCCGTCGCCCTGCTGGCCGGACGCGGCTACCAGGTCGCCGCGGTCACCGGCCGGGTCGACCAGTACGGCGACTACCTGCGTGGCCTCGGCGCCTCGGACGTGCTCGATCGGCGCGAGTTCGCCGATCAGGGTCGTCCGCTGCAGAAGGCCCGCTTCGCCGGCGCCGTCGACACCGTCGGCGGCGAGATCCTGGCCAATGTGTTGGCCCAGACGCTCTACTCGGGCACCGTCGCCGCCTGCGGATTGGCCGGCTCCCCGATGCTGCCGGCCAGCGTGATGCCGTTCATCCTGCGCAACGTCACCTTGGCCGGGGTCGACTCAGTGCAGACGCCACTGCCGAAGCGGCAGGCCGCCTGGGAGCTGCTCGCCACCAGCCTGGATCCGCAGCTGCTCGACTCGCTCACCCAGACCGTCACCTTGGACGAGACGATCGCCGCCGCGCAGCGCCAGATGTCCTCCCAAAGCCATGGACGGATCGTGGTGGACGTCCGCGGCTGAGCCCAGGGCTCGCCCCGAACCCGCCCGCGAACCGGCGGATCAGGCCGGCGGATGCGGCCGTCCGCCGAACAAGACGGCCAGCAGCGGCAGGATTGAGCCCCACATGAGTACTTGGGCGAGCACTGGCGCGGGCGTCCACAACAGGGCACCGGCCAGCAGCAGGGCGGCGAAGATCACCGCATAGGTCGCCTTGTTCATCGTCCGATCGAGCCGGCGAATCCGCAGATCCAGCATCGGCGTCCGCACCGCCAGCTCGCCGCGCTCGACGGTGGTCAGCACGCGCTCGGCGCGGCCGGGCAGCGCCACCAGGCTCTGCAGAAGCTTGCCGCCCTCGCTGGTGATCGTCTGCCAGGAGAAGCCGCCGCCCTCGTCACCGACCAGTTTGGAGGTGTAGGGAGCCAGCGTCCCCCACAGGTTGAACGACGGGTCCAGCCCGGTGCACATTCCGGACAGGATCGCCAGGCTGCGGCCGAGCATCAGCAGGTTCTCCGGCAGCTGGAACGGCATGTTCACCATCAGCTCGCGGAACTGCAGGCCAAAACTCATCATCTCTTCGTGGCTGATCCCGCGCAGGTCGCCCATGCTCATTCCGCCGAACCGGTCGAACACCTGCGCTGCGGCCAGCTCGAGCAGCTTGGTGTCGGCACTCGGCAGCAGGACGTCCAGGCTCTTGAAGGCCGCAACCAGACGCGGGGCGTCCTGCGTGGCCACGCCGATCAGTGCCTCCCGCAGCGCCTCGCGCAGGCCTTCGGGGACGCGTCCGACCATGCCGAAGTCGATGAAGGTGAGCTGGAACTCCCCCGGCTCGGGCAGCGGGTTCACGAACAGGTTGCCCGGGTGCGGATCGGCGTGGAAGACCCCGTCGTCGAAGATCTGCTGCAAGTAGCTGGCCACCAGCTTTTCGGCCACCTTGGCCCGGTCGATCCCGGCGGCGGTGATCGCGTCGTAGTCGCCGATCCGGATCGAGGAGACGTCCTCCAAGGTGAGCACCCGCTTGGTGGTGCGCTCCCAGGCGACCTCGGGCACCACGATCAGTTCGTCGGCCTCGAAGGCGTCGCGGAAGTGCTCGGCGTTGCGGGCCTCGCCCAGGTAGTCGATCTCCTCCAGCGAGGTGGTCGCGAACTCCTCGACCAGGGCCGGGACGTCCACCCGGCTGGCCACCGGCTTGTACCGGGTCAGCCAATGCCCCACTCGACGCAGCGCGGCCAGGTCGGTCTCGACGATCTTGTCGATCGAGGGACGCTGCACCTTCACCACCACGTCGGCGAAGCCGGTCTCGGCCGCATCGTCGGGCTTCAGCACTGCCCGGTGCGCCTGACCCAGGGACGCCGCGGCGAGCGGCTCGGCCTCGAAGCTGGCGAACACCTCATCGAGCGGACGTCCGAACTCGGCCTCCGCGAGCTCCTTGATCTGGTCGTAGGGGGCCGGCGGTACCTCGTCCTGCAGCCCGGCCAGCTCTTCGGTGATCTCCACCGGCAGCACGTCCAGGCGGGCGGAGAGGAACTGCCCGGTCTTGATCAGCAGGCCGCCCATTCCGATGGCGACCTTGCGGAAGCGCGCTGCGGCCCGCCGGTTGCGCTCGGCGCGGGTGCGGTTCGACAAGGAGTTCAGGCCCAGTTTGGGCAAGATCAGCTCCCAGTAGATGAACCCGGCGGTGAGCACTCCGAAGAACCAGACGATCCTTCGGTAGCGGGCTCGCAGCTGCGCTGTCGTCATCGATCAGTCCTCGGCCAGCAGCGCGTAGACCTGCTTGCGGGCGGCGTTGAGGATCTCGGCGGCCTGATCGATCTTGGCCCGGTCTCCGGAGCGTCCGACCTGCATGACGGCGGAGGCCAGCCGTCCGCCGGCCTCCCGCAGCCCGAACAGGCCGTTGCAGTCGCCGATGGCGGCCGCGACATCCCAGGGAGCCGGCTCCTCGGCCAGCTCGTCCACCGCGGTGCGTCCGGCCTCGGTCAGCGAGAACACCTTCTTGCCGCTGGTTTCCTCGGCCACGATCAGGCCTTCGTCGGCGAGCAGCTGCAGGGTCGGGTAGATCGAGCCGGCGCTGGGCGTCCATACCCCGCCGCTGCGCTGCTTGAGCTCCTGAATGATCTGGTAGCCGTGCATCGGGCTCTCGGCTAGGACCCGCAGAATGGCGGTGCGGGTGTCACCGCGGCGAGCGCGGCTGTGCGGACCGAGGTGGGCGCCCATCGGGCCACCGCGACGGCCCCAGTCGGCCAGCCCCCGCAGGAAGGCGGACGGGTCGGAGCCGAACGGATTGCTGTGCTGATGCGACATAACGAGACCTCCTTGAGTCATATTGCGATATGTCGCTAACGACTTTAGCGCGGGCGGACAAGCCTCCTCATTGTCCGCCCGCGCCGTCGCCTAGAACACCTGTCGCAGGTTGGCCTTGGTCAGGTCGAGCAGCTCATCGCCACGGCCCGACAGCAGCGTCCGCATCGCGTACAAGGCGAAGCCCTTGGCCTGATCGAGCTTGATCGATGGCGGAATGGTGAGCTCCTGACGCTCGGTGACCACGTCGATCAGGGCCGGCCCGTCGTAGGCGAAAGCCTCGGCCAGGGCTCCGGGCAGATCCTTCGATCGGGTCACCGAGATTCCCTTCATGCCAACGGCGGTGGCGATCGCGGCCAGATCGGGATTGGCCAGCTCGGTGGTCTCACTGACGAAGCCGGACGCCTTCATCTCCAGCTCCACGAAGTTCAGCGAGGAGTTGTTGAACACCACGAGCTTCACCGGCAGCTTGTTCTGGACCAAGGTCAGCAGCTCGCCGAGCAGCATCTCGACTCCACCGTCACCGGACAGCGCGACCACCTGACGCCCGGGGAACGCCGAGGCCACCCCGACCGCCTGCGGCAGCGCATTGGCCATCGAACCGTGCAGGAACGATCCAATCAGGGCCCGCTTGCCGTTCATCTTCAGGTAGCGGGCCGCCCAGATCACCGGCGAGCCGACATCGGGGATGAACACGGCATCATCGCTGGCCACTTCGTCGATCACCTTGGCGATGTACTGCGGGTGCAGCGCCGCCGAGCCCTTGCGCGGGGTGGCCAGGTCGTCCAACTTGGTGCGGGTCTTGCGGTAGTGGGCCAGCGAATCGTTCAGGTGGCTGCGGTCAGCCTTGCGCTTCAGCAGCGGCAGCAGCGCGGTGAGGGTGTCGCCGACATCACCGACCATGCCGAGCTTGAGCGGGACGCGGCGTCCCAGATGCTCGCCGCGCAGGTCCACCTGAATCACCGTGGCGCTATCGGGCAGGAACGGACGGTACGGGAAGTCGGTGCCCAGCATCAGCAAGGTGTCGCAGTTGGCCAGCGCCCGGTAGCCCGACGCGAAGCCGAGCAGGCCGGTCATGCCGACGTCGAACGGGTTGTCGTACTCGACGAACTGCTTGCTGCGCAGCGTGTGGACGATCGGAGCGCCCAGGGTGTCGGCCAGCTGGATCAGCTGGGCGTGGGCACCTTCGACACCGGCGCCGGCCAGGATGGTCACCTTCTTGGCCGCAGCCAGCAGCTCGGCCGCCTCACGCAGCTCGTCCTCGGCCGGCAGCACCCGCGGACGGCTGGCCCGCACCGGCGTGACTGTCGTGTCGACGGCGTCGGCCAGGGCGACGTCCCCGGGAATGACCAGGACGCCGACACCGCGCTGTTCGAGCGCGGCCTGCATGGCCGTACGCAACATCCGCGGCATCTGAATCGGGGAAGCCGCGTATTCGGAGTACACCGAGCACTCCCGGAACAGCTCTTGGGGGTGGGTCTCCTGGAAGTAGTCGCTGCCGATCTCGGAGGTCGGAATGTGGGCGGCGATGGCCAGCACCGGTACCCGGGAGCGCTGGGCGTCGAACAGGCCGTTGATCAGATGCAGATTGCCCGGACCACAACTGCCGACACACACCGCCAGCTCACCGGTCAGGGCGGCTTCGGCGCTGGCGGCGAACGCCGCAGCCTCCTCGTGGCGAACGTGGACCCATTCGATCCCTGAGCCTCGTAGCGCGTCGGTGAAGCCGTTCAGAGAATCCCCGGGGATTCCGTAGACGCGCTTGACTCCGGCGGCGACGAGGGTGTCGACGATGTTCTTGGCAACTGTGGTCATGATCCTTCTCTCGGACGTCCTTACCTCAGGCCTAGCCTCATCAGCTGCCGACTTATGCCCGAACTACGAAATAGGGACACCCTGACCGAGGATTCACCGCTTGCCGACGATCGGACGAGCGGGCTCACACTCCTGCGTCGAGGCGGCAGAGCAGCTCGGAAAGTTGGGCTTGCAACTGGCGGTAGGTCGCCTCGTCCAGCCCGAGCGCCTCGGCGATGGCGGCCGGGACGTGGCTCGCCTTCACCCGCAGCTGCCCCCCGGCCTCGGTCAGGGCGATGAGCACCCGTCGCTCATCGGCCTGGTCGCGGCGCCGATCGAGGAGACCGGCGGCCTGCAGCCGCTTCAACAGCGGGCTGAGCGTCCCCGAATCCAGGCGAAGGCGTTGCCCCAGCTCACCCACGCTCACTGGGCTCTGCTCCCACAACACCAGCATCACCAGGTACTGCGGGTAGGTCAGCCCGAGGTCAGCCAGCAGTGGTGCGTAGCGGGCGGTGACCGCCCGACTGGCCGCGTACAAGGGGAAACACAGCTGACGATCGAGCAGGAGCTGATCTGCGGCAGGCCCCGTCCCGGCATTTACCTTTTGCACAATACGATTGTGCCACATACAGTGGCTGACATGAAGCCTCTGTACACCGCATCAGCAGTAGCCACCGGCGACGGACGCAACGGCCACGTCGCCACCCAGGACGGACAGCTCGATTTCGACGTCCGGATGCCACCCGAGCTCGGCGGTCCCGGCGGCGCGCCGAACCCCGAACTGCTCTTCGCCGCCGGCTACGCGGCCTGTTTCCACTCCGCGCTGCGCAGCGTCGCCCGCGGCACCGGCGCGGACGTCACCGACTCCGAGGTGGTCGCCGACGTCTCGATCGGCTCGCTGGAGACCGGCGGCTTCGGTCTGGCCGTCGCCCTCGAGGTGAACCTGCCCAACGTCGATCCGGCCCAGGCGCAAGAGCTGATGGAGAAGGCCCACCAGGTCTGCCCCTACTCCAACGCCACCCGCGGCAACATCGAGGTCACCCTCACTCTGGCCTGAGCCCTAGGCTCGGCCACCCTCCGGCAGATCGAGCATCACCAGCTCGCTGGTCGCCCTAGTCATCGACACGTAGCGGTCCACAGCCCCGGTCACGCCAGGTTCTTGAGCACCGGTCAGCACCACCAGATCGAACTCCAGGCCCTTGGCTGTGGCCGGGGTGAGCACCCGGACCCGATCGGTCTCCACAATGTCGGTCTCGCCGATCACACAGACGACGCCCTCAGCGTGAGCCTCGAGCCACGCCGTGACGATCGCGGACGCCCCGTCGGGCCGTCCGTGGTGCACCGGGATTCCGGCGGTCCGAATCGAGGTTGGGACGTTCGCGTCCGGCATCACCGCCCGGATCACCGGCTCAGCGACGTCCATCACCTCGGCCGGGGTCCGGTAGTTGAGGTGCAGTTCGGCCTGCTGGATCTCGGTGAAGCCCAGCTCGGTCAGCCGCTGCGGCCAGGTGCCGGCGAAGCCGTGCCGAGCCTGGGCGCGATCCCCGACGATCGTGAAGCTGCGCGACGGGCAGCGATCGATCAGCATCAGCCACTCGGCATCGGTCAGCTCTTGAGCCTCGTCGACGATGATGTGCGCGAACGGGCCGGCCAGGGCATCAGCGGGAACCGACGGTGCAGCGTCCTGGTCGATGAGTGCCTCCCGCAGGCTGTCGCGACGCAGGAGGGAAAGCCCACTCTCCGGATCGTCGTCATTGGCCAACAGGTATTCGACCAAGTCATCGCGGTATTGACGCTGCTCGGCAAGGATCCGCTCCCGCTGCCGCGCCCTGGCCGACTCCTTCGGATCGCCGACCCGGCGGCGCGCCAGATCCAGCAACGGCAGGTCTGCGCTGGTCCAGGCATCGGCGGGCGTGCGGTGGAGAAGCTGCACCTGTTCGTCAGTGAGCCACGGCGCGCAGCGACGCAGATAGGCCTTCACCGACCACAAGTCGCCGACCAGCTCGGCACCGTCGAGGATCGGCCACGCCCGTCCGAACGCGTCACGCAGGTCCTCATCACCGCGAATCAGCCGCTGCACAGCCTCGGGCTCGAGGTCGTCGGCCTCGACCTTGTCGGCGAGGATCTCGATCAGCGCCGCCCAGACCTCGTCGCGGGCCTGGTTGTGGGACGTCCCCGGCTCTGCACTGTCGAAGGCTTCGACCCAGTCGGCCGCGGTCACCGCCACGTCGAACCAGTCGTTCTCGAGCAGCAGGGTCGTGGTCGGCGGCTCCTCGTACAACCGGACGGCCGGCTCGATTGCAGCGAGCATGCGCCGATCACCCTTCAGCGCGGCCACCTGCGGGTCCGGCTCGTCGGCGACGCTCGCGCCTTCCTCCACCAGGTCGCGGACGGTGCAGGTGCGCACGCCGTCCTCGCCCAGGCTCGGCAGCACATCGGCGACGTAGGCCAGGTAGGGCTGGTGCGGGCCGACCACCAGGACGCCGCCACGGTGACCCTTCAGTCGCGGATCGGCATAGAGCAGGTAGGCCGCCCGATGCAGCGCCACCACCGTCTTTCCGGTGCCCGGGCCACCCTCCACCACCAGCGCCCCGGACGAGCCGGCGCGGATGATCGCGTCCTGATCAGCCTGAATGGTGCTCAACACATCGCGCATCCGCGCCGACCGGCCGGCGCCCAGACTGGCGATGAAGGCCGAGTCCTGATCCAGCGCCAGCTGGCCGTGGCCGCCCGCGTCGAGCAGCTCGTCCCAGTAGTCGCGGACGCGGCCGTCCACCCAGCGATAGCGGCGCCGACTCACCAGGCCGAGCGGCTCGGCGGCGGTGGCGGCGAAGAACGGCTCGGCGGCCGGGGCCCGCCAATCGACCAGCAGAACCTGGTCGTCGGTGCCGAGCAGGCCGATGCGTCCGATGTAGGTCACCGTGCCGTCGCCGGCGACCATCCGGCCCAGGCAGATGTCCAGGCCGTAGCGGCGCAGCGTGCGCAGCTGCGCGCTCAGCCGATGGATCTCCAGGTCGCGATCAAGCGCACCGCGTCCGCGTCGGGCGGCCTGTGCCAGCAGCTCGGTCAGTTGCGCAGAAGTCTGGGCGATCCGCCGATCAATGCACTGCGCGACCGCAGCGAAGTGCGTCCGGTCGTCGCCGATGAGCCGCTGATCTGCCTTGTCGGCCAGCCGTGCTGGCAGGTCGAACACATCGGTCGCTGCGTCCATGACCGTCACCCTCGCTCCCCTGACTGTCACCAGCCAAGCCGGATTGGCTAGGGGTGACGCTGCTCAGGCGGACCATTGTCAGGCAGGGAGGGGGCCTTGCGGCAAGACCGGGGGTGCGCTATAGATTGGAAGTGCCAGGACGGCACTCCCCCACACACTTCTCTCAGTCGCTGAGCCCTGCCACCGGCAAGTTCGGGACCGTCTCCGTGGCCAGAATCCCGCGCAGGTAGTCGTAGAACGCCGCACCGTCCACGGCCTCGATCACCTGGGCGTTGGTGGGCTGATCGAACTTCTCCCAAGCCATCACCGACATGCCTCGGGTGAGCTCGGAGGACGTCTCGACGTCCACCCGGTAGCCGGACTGCTCGGTGACCAGTTCGGGATGCAGCAGCACCGCCACCGACAGCGAGTCGGGATGGGTAGAGCCGTCGATGCCGACCGACTCGTCGTAGTCGATGGTGGCCGCGCACATCCGGTGATAGAAGCCGGCCAGCGGCGTCCCGAGTGCACCGAGGCGGTCGTAGTCGGCCCGCGGGAAGGTGGCGTCCAGCAGAGTCAGCGGCGCCCACGGGACGATCCGCAGATCCTCGAAGCCGGCCTGCAGGACGATCTGGGCAGCCTCGGGATCGACGTAGAAGTTGAACTCCGCACTGGCGGTGATGTTGCCGCGGGCGTTGTTCGAGCCACCCATGATGACCAGCGTCTTCACTCGCTGGGCGAAGCCGCGATCGAGGATCACCGCGGTGGCCAGGTTGGTCAGCGGCCCGATCGCGACGATGCTCAGCTCGCCGGGAGCCTCCGCGGTGAGCCGCAACAACGCGTTCACGGCGTGCTCGTCGGACTCGCTCAGTGCGTCCGAGGACATCGACAGCCCGCCGGAGCCGTCACCATGGACGTCCTCGGCCGACTCCCAATGCCGCAGGATCGGCTGCGTGCAGCCGCGATGAATGGGCACTGAGCCCAGCCGTCCGGCCACGTTGAGGGTGAGGTGGGCGTTGGCCACCTGCTGCTCGAAGCCGACGTTGCCGGCCACCATCGTGATCGCCCGCAGCTCGGCCGACGGGTCGAGCAGCCCGGCCAGAATGGCGATGCAGTCGTCCTGCGCGGTGTCGGTATCGATGATCAGCGGGACCTTGGGCATGCACTCTCCTGACGCGGTCGGCACCGCAAGGAAACCGCCCATCGCCCCCTCCTGGCGAGCCCAGTAGGCAGAACTCCGCAACCGCCCCAGGACAGAAGGGGACGGTTCCTGTTACGTCCCAGGTCTCGCTCGATCCCGATCAGTTCGCCGGTCAGTCACGCCGCAGGTAGTCGGCAAACATCCGCTCGAACGCCGTCTCGTCAACGATCGGGACGCCGTAGTCGCGGGCCTTCTTCGCCTTGCCGGACAGCGAATCCGGGTCGGCAGCAACAACCACCTTGGTGCGCTTGATGACGCCGCCGAACTCCAAACCCGAGCGATTGATCAGCTCCACCCACTCCTCACGCGGGCGGCGAGTGTCACCGGTGACCACAATCCGGTCGCCGGCCTCAAGGCGAAGGACCGGGACCGCCGACGGCTCCGCAGCGCACTGCCCCGACAACGCGTACTCAACAGCGTCGGCCCCAAGACCCAGGCACGCGGCGACCCGCTCTAGGTCGGTTCGCTCAGCCTCGGTCACCACACCGTCGGCCAGAGCAAGAGCGCCCATTGCGGTCAGGTAGCTTCGATGAAGCTCCAGCAACTGCTCGCGACACAGTCCGAGGCTCTCGGCCAGAGAGACCAGAGCAATCTGCTCGTGCACCGAGAGGTGCCGATCAAGCAGCGCACGACCAAGCAGCTCCAGATACGAATCGGCAGCTGCACCCCCGGCCCGCGGCAGCCTGGCGACGATCCGATCCAGCCATTCGTCCGGACGTCGCGGACGTGCCGATGATCGCTCGACCAGCCTCACCTGACGATCCTCACCGATGTGAGCCGGCCAGGGGTAGCGGCCGCAACGCTCATTGGCCTGGTGCCACGGAGTCGGGAAACCGCAACAACTGAGGTAGACCGTGAGCAGACGAGCGGTCGCCCGCGCGTCGCCGAGAGCCGAGTGGGCGTTCTCAAGGGTGATGCCGGCCTCGGCGCAGCAGTCCTCGAGGCGCCGAGACTGAGCCGACAGAAAGGCGGGAGCCCACTCCATCGTGCACAGCGATGGCAGTGGCAGCTCCGCCAACGCAACGCCTGCTCGCTGCAGCTCCGCCGCCAGGAATCCCGTATCGAAGCGAGAGTTGTGAGCCACGATCGTCCGACCCGACACCGACGCCAGCACCCGCGGGGCGAGCGCTGAGAAAGGAGGGGCGTCGATCACCTCGGTCGCAGTGATGCCGTGAATGTGGGTCGGCCCGACGTCGCGTCCGGGGTTGACCAAGGTGGCCCACTCGCCCTCGATCTGGCCGTGCTCGGAAACGAGCACCACCGCGATCTCGACCACTCGGTCGGTCTTCCAGGCAGCGAAACCCGTAGTCTCGAGGTCGATCACTGCGTAGCCACTCATGCGGGAATCACAACAGCGAATCTAGCGAGGATCGACCCCGCCCACCGAAGAATGCGCGAGCCCGGATGGCCCCGGCTGGAGCCACGCACCACGTTCATCGGTGGGACGTAACGCCGAACCGTCCCCTTTCGCCCCATGGGACGTAACGCCGAACCGTCCCCTTTCGTCCCGCGGGACGTGGCGCCGAAACCGTCCCCTTAGGCCGCGGTGACCACGACAGGGGCGGGCTCGATCACCAGACGGACGGACGCGCCGCGCTCCAGGCGCAGGTCGGCCGGGTGCTGCAGGGCGACCAGTTCTCCAGACTCCAGTCGGGCTTCGGTACGCCGGGACGAGCCGAGAAACACGCTGGTCTCGATCGTGGCGGTCGCGCCGGCCTGGCCAGGACCTGCGATGTGGACGTTCTCGGGGCGGACGAACGCCCGATACTCCCCGTCCGGGGCGCCCCCGACGACCGGAACCAGCTGACCCCAGATGGTGGCCGTCCCGCCGTGCACGAGGGCCGGCAGCAGGCTGGACAGCCCGACGAAGGCGGCCACCTCCGGAGTGGCCGGGGTCAGGTAGAGCTCCTCGGGGGTGCCGATCTGCTCGATCCGGCCGGCGTGCATCACCGCGACCCGATCCGAGATGGCCAGCGCCTCCTCCTGGTCGTGGGTGACGAAGATCGTGGTGATGCCGAGCTCCTTCTGGATCCGGCCGATCTCCTCACGCAGTTGCACCCGCACCCGGGCGTCCAGCGCGGACAGCGGCTCGTCCAGGAGCAGTACCTTCGGCGAGGTGACCAGCGCCCGCGCCAGCGCGACCCGCTGCTGCTGACCGCCAGACAGCTCGTGCGGGTAGCGCTCGGCCAGCCCACCGAGGCCGACCAGCTCCAGGCTCTCCAGCGCCATCGCCTTGGCCTGCTCCTTGGCGACCTTGCGCATGTCCAGGCCGAACCGGGTGTTATCAAGGGCATTCAGGTGCGGGAACAGTGAGTACGACTGGAACACCATGCCGATGTCGCGACGGTTGGTGGGCAGATGGGTGACGTCCTCACCGTTCATCCGAATGGCCCCGGCAGTGGGATCCTCCAGGCCGGCGATCAGCCGCAGCGCCGTGGTCTTGCCACAGCCGGAAGGCCCCAGCAGCGACACGAACTCACCGGCCCGGATCTCCAGCGACAGCTCGTGCAGCACGCGGGTCTTGCCGAAGTCCTTCACCACGCCGTCCAACGCGACCGACGTCGCCGAACGGGTCAGCACAGCAGTCATCTCAACGGTCCTTTCCGCGGGCACCGATCGAGCCGGTACGTCCGATCAGCAACAGCAGTACGAAGCAAAACAGCAGCGCCATCAGCGAGAAGATCACCGAGACGTAGGAGTCCTGCCGGTTCACCAGAACGAGCGCCGTCTGCAGGTTCTGCCGGTTCAGCAGGGACGCGATGGTGAACTCCCCCAGCACGACGGCGACCGCGATCAGCGATGCCGCCATCAGGCCGCCGCGCAGGTTCGGCGCCAACACCCGGCGGACGACAGTCAGCCAGCCGGCCCCCAGTGAGCGGGCCGCCTCGGCCAGGGTCACCAGATTCACCGCGTCGATGGACGCCTGGATCGAGCGATAGGCGAAGGGCAGCACGGTGATTCCGTAAGCGAAGGCGAGCGTCCACGCACCGGTGCCCACCGTCCGTCCGATCACCAGGTAGATCGGGGTGAGGCCCACCACCAGCACGATCGCCGGCAGCGAGACCGGAAGCAGTGCGACGAACTCGAAGGCCCGGCGCAACTTGGGGAACTTCAGGTTGACCAGGATCATCGTCGGGGCGAGCAGGAACAGCACAACGGCGACGGTGACCAGCATCAGCGTCAGCGAGTTGGTCAAGCCGACCCAGATCGGCTTGTAGGCCGCAGCCTTCGTCGGGTCGAAGATCGCCGCCCAGTGGACGAACGAGTGGCCGGTGTCCCCGTCGCGAAGGGTGAACTCAACGGTGGCCGCCAGCGGCAGCAGCACGAAAGCCCCCACCACCACAGCGATCACCGTCCGGACCGCCGGGTGCGGGTAGAAGGACGCCTGGCTCATGCTCGCCACCGTTCAGCTCGGCGCTGGATCAGCGCGTAACAGGTCATCACGACAGCCATCACCGCGATCATTCCGAAGGCCAGCGCACCGGCCAGGTTCTCCCGACCCAGGACGGTCTCGCTGGTCAGAGCCGCCCGGATCTGCAGCGGGACGATCTGCGAGCCCTGGCTGGCCAGAGCGGCCGCCGTGGCGTAGGCGGAGAAGGAGTTCGCGAACAGCAGCAGGAAGCTCGCCGCGAACGACGGCGCCAGGACCGGCAGCGCGATCCGGCGCCAGAACGTCCAGCGGTTGCCGCCGAGGGTCAGATTCGCCTCGGCCCACTGCGGCTTGATCGCCTCCAGCGCCGGGGCGAAGGTGATCACCATCAGCGGCAGCTGGAAGTACAGGTACGGCAGGATCAACCCGGGAAGCTCATACAGCCAGTTGCTGGACGCGTAAAGGTCGATCCCCATGCCGGACAGCCAGTGCACCAGCACCGAGTTGCGCCCCATGGCCGCGATGAAGACGAACGCCAGCATGACGCCACCAAATTGGGCCAGGACGCCGGCCAGGGCGTCCACCGTGCTGCGAATGGGGTGCTGCGCGGGGATCCCGAGCAGCGCGTAGCAGACCGCTGCCCCGGCCACGGCACCGACAGCCGCGGTCAGGGCCGACAGCCAGGTGCTGTTCCAGAACGTCTCCAGAATCACCGGGTCGCCGAGCGCGGTGAAGTTGTCGATCGTCAGATGGCCGGCCTTGTCGAACAGGCCGGTGAACACAGCCAGCACCGTCGGCAGCACCAGGAAGATCGCGACATAGCCGGCAAATGGCACCAGCCCAAGATGCGCCGCCGGCAGGCGCCGAGCCCGCGGACGAGGGGAATCCCCGCCCACGGACTCGGCCACCAGCGGCATTCGCTGGCTGAAAGTCGTCATGCGTGCCTCGCTGCGAGAGCGATCAGGCTCACTTGACCGCCGCCGCCCACTTCTCGCCGAGCAGCTTGCCGGCCGCGGAGCTCTGCGCCTCGGTGGCGACCAGAGTCTCCGAAGGAGCCGCCGGCAGCGCGGCAGCCAGCTTGGCATCGATCGTGCCCGCCTTGGTCATGGCCTCCATCCGAATCGGACGAGCCCCACCGGCCAGCCACAGGTTCTGCACCTGGTCGGAGTACAGGAACTCCTCCCACAGCCGAGCGGCGGCCGGGTGAGCAGCCTTGGCGTTGATCGCCTGGTTGTAGTAGCCCGCGTAGCCCTTGCCCGGGAACACGACGACCTTCCAGCTCGGCTTGTCCTTCTTGTGCGAGGCGTTCAGGTAGTCCCAGTCGAAGACGACCGGGGTCTCGCCGCTGGCGACGGTGGCCGTGGTCACGTCCACCTTCAGCAGGTTGCCGGCCTTGGCGAGCTTGCCGAAGAAGTCGATGCCGGCGCTGAAGTCGTCCAGGCTGCCACCGGTCTGGACGGTAGCCAGGCCCACGGCCGCGAAGGCCGCACCGGCCTGAGTCGGGTCACCGTTGATGGCGACCGCACCCTTGTACTCCGGCTTCAGCAGGTCCTCGATGGTGGTCGGGGCCGGGAACTTCGCCGAGTCGTAGCCCACCGACATGTAGCCGCCGTAGTCGCCGTAGAACTTGCCGTCGGCGTCCTTGAGCGCATCGGGGATGTCGGCCCAGGTCGCCACCTTGTAGGGAGCGAACAGGTCCTTGTTCTGCAGGGCGACGGCCAAGCCGATGTCGAAGACGTCGGGGGCGGTGTCCAGGCCCTCATTGGTCTTGGCAGCCTGGATCTCCTCGGCGCTGGAAACGTCCGGGGACTGCTCGTTGACGGCGATCTCGGGGTACTTGGCCTTGAAGGCGTCGATGATTTCGCCGTAGTTGGCCCAGTCACGCGGCAGGGCGATCACATTCAGTGCACCCTCGGCCTTGGCTGCGGCCTCGAGGTTGGCCAGGCTGCCGAAGTCGGTGAGGCTGGTCGCGGTGGACGCATTCGCCGACGGCGCGGCCGAGGCGGAGGAGCTACCCGAGGCGGCCGGGGCTGCCGGAGCGGCGGCGGAGGCGCAGCCGCTCAGCGCGAGGGCGGCTGCCACAGCGACGGCGGAGATGCCGACAAACCTGCGCGAAGTCAGGTTCTGGATCATGGAAGACCTTTCGATTCTCGATCGACGCAGGCGGCGGGGACCGCCACCTGGGGAGAAGACGCAAGCCATCTCGGCCGCAAGCTATCCAGGCCCTGACAACAGTCGGCTGCCGCTAGGTGAACGTTGGCAATCAGTTCGGTGAAGACGCGACGTTCCGCAGCCGGCCCGCCGGCTAGGGCCGACCACGACAAGGTTGGTAGCCTTGTTGGCCGCAATGGGAACTCGTGATGGTGGGCGACTGCCCCGGTGGGCCGTGATCGTCCGCTGGGTGCTGTTCGGTGCGGCCTCGGTGATGCTGTGCTTGGCCGGCTGGATTCGCTACCGCTTCGGCGAGATCACCTTCGATCAGATGCTGCTGAATCTCCGGGGAGAGAGTGCGGGCAACTCCTCGCTGGCCACCGAAGCCATTCTGGTCTGCATCGTGGCCCCGCTCGTCGTTCTGACAGTCCTGGCCGGCCTGCTGCAGTGGCGCCGAGCCACCCGCTCGGCAACGGATGCGCGTCCACGTCGCCATCCCATGCTGCTCGGGGCAGCCAGCCTCGGCGTAGCTCTGGCGATCCTGTTCACGGTGACCGGAGTACCGCAGTACGCCGCAGCCCTGCTCGGCGATGCGAGTTTTGCGTCCTACTACGTCGTCCCGCAAGCCCAGCGCAGCGCGTCCCAGCCTCGCAATCTGGTCACCATCTATCTGGAGTCCGGCGAAAACACCTACGGCCGGACCGACCTGTTCGGCAAGAACCTGCTGGCAGATCTCGATCAGGCGACTGCCGGCTGGTACCGCTACGACGGCCTCGAGCAGTTCCCCGGCGGCGGATGGACAATGGCCGGGCTGATCGGCACCGAGTGCGGCATTCCGGTCAAGAGCGAATTGCTCACCCCCGAGGTCAACCACAACGTGTTCGGCGAAGAGGTCGAGCACTATCTTCCGGGCGCCCGCTGCCTCGGCGATGTGCTGCACGACTCGGGCTACACCAGCGTCTTCGTCGGAGGCGCCAACACCAAGTTCGCCGGCAAGGGAACCTTCCTCCACGATCACGGCTACGACTTCGTCTACGGCCTGGAGGATTGGGAGGCGGCGAACGAGCCGCGACAGAACGTGTCGGTGTGGGGGCTCTCGGATCATCAACTGGCCACCTATGCGATCGATCAGCTGCGCCGGCTGCGGGAGTCGGGGCGTCCCTTCAACCTGACCATGCTCACCCTGGACACCCACGAGCCGGGCGGGGTCTACCCGACCTGCGCCACCGATGACGATGTGGCGATGGCAACCGCGATCCAGTGTTCGATGCGAGCCACCGGACGCGTCCTGAACTACCTGCGCGACAACGGCTTCCTGGACGACACCGTGGTCGTCGTCATGGGCGACCACCTCAAGGCGACCTCCGAGGGCGGCTTCTTCAAGGCCGAGCTCGACGCCCAGAAGGACCGGACGATCATCTGCCGGGTGTGGAGCCCGGACGGCATCGCGGGCTTCAACCGGGAGCGCGCCGACCAGCTGAGCCTGCTGCCGACCACGCTCGATCTGATCGGCCTCGGCACTCCCGAGGGACGAGCCGGCCTGGGTGTATCCGTGATCGGCGATCGCCACCTCGAGGGCAGCATGCTGTCGCTGTCGAAGCTCGACTACGCCGCCCTGCTCAACTCACCCTCCAAAGAGCTGTACCACCGGTTCTGGAAGAAGTAGCGCTCAGTACGGGATCGAGGTGGCGGAGGCGGTCCGGGTCAGCGTCGGGCTGTTCGGCGCGGAGGCACTGAACGAGACCTGCACCTGCTGCCGAGTGCTCGGCTTGACCAGCAGGATCTCCGGCTCGGGCTGGAAGCCGCTGGTGTCGAAGTTGCCCGTCCGGGTCAGCCGCATCTTGCCCGGCTCGATCAGGGTGTAGGTCCAGGTACCGTCCGAACCGGTGATCACCTGATCCACCGCGAGCGCAGGGCTCCAGGTCACATCCATGGTCATCGTGGTCGGGTAGCTGACCTGGTTCCAGTTGCTCGGGAACCAGCCGAGGTTGAACCGCACCGAAAGGTCGGAGAGCTTGCCGTCCTGGTCGATGATGGCGGTGTTGTAGGTCATCGAGCCGGGCGAGTTCGTCGGCGTCGGAGTCGCGCTCGGCGAGACCACGGTGCCACCGGTTCCAGCCTCAGTGACCGGAGTGGACGTGCCCGTCGATCCGCCCGAATCCCCTCCCGAGCCGCCCGAGCCACCCGGCAGGGGCTCCGCCGACGTTGACGGCGACGGCGATGCGGAAGTCAGTGGGTTGCTGCAATCCTTGTTCGCACCCAACGTATTGGTGGTCTCGCACAGGTCGGACGACACCCCCAGCCCGATCCTGCCTGCCCCCACCACCGCCACTAACGCGATGCCGGCCACGATGATCAGGTACTCAACGGTGGTTACCCCACGCTGCGAGCGCGCGCGAAAGCCAAACATGAAAATGCTGTCCTCCCCCTGGACATTGATCACGACGACCCAAACTGCCCTCCCGGCCTCAGCGGGCCAGCGGGCGGCGGATCGATCTATCTACAAACCACGATAGCCAAGCCGGGCGAGGAATTCTGTCCCCCATTCGGATGATGGCGGCACGGTCATCCACTCAGGTGACCCGCCGCCGGCCAGACCCGAAGCCGAGGAAATCGCGCACAGTCGGACAACCGGTGACTCCGACGCGCGAGGCCCTATTACTCACCAAGAGCAAGGTTGGCCAGCAGCAGCGCCTCGGACAGAACGGCATGCTCGAAGGTCGCCAGATGCAACGACTCATTGGGGCTGTGCGGCGAGGCCAGCGGGTCGAGGACGGCCGTGACCAGGATCCCGGCGTCCGGGAACTCGGCAGCCAGCTCGGAGATGAATGGGATCGAGCCACCCACTCCCAGCTCCACCGGCGGGACGCCGTAGCCGCGCTCGAGCACGTCCAGCCCCAGTTCGGTTGCCCAGCCCGGCTTCGCTTCGAAGCCCTGGCCGCAATCGACCTCGCTGAACTCCAGTTGCGCACCGAAGGGGGCATTGGCCTCCAGATGCGTCCGAATCGCCTGGTAGGCCTCGGTCGCATCCTGGCCGGGGGCGATTCGCGCGCTGATCACGACCGTCACCTCCGGGCTGAGTGTGTTGGACGCGGCAGCCACGCTGGCGTGGTCGATGCCGGTGACGGTGATCGAGGGACGGTTCCAGATCCGCTCCAGGATCGGACCCGTGCCGATCGGCGTGCTGGTGGCCGGCAAGTCCGTCTCTTCGCGGAGCCGCTGCTCGTCATAGGCGGGCACCTCCCCGTCGCGGACGGTCAGACCCGGCACGGCAACCTCGCCGTTCTCGTCCCACAGCGTGTTGAGCAGCTTGATCGTGGCCAGCATGGCGTCGGGCACGGCACCGCCGAACATGCCGGAATGCAGAGCGTGCGCCAGCGTCCGCACCCGCAGCGTGAACCGGGCGTTGCCGCGCAGCGCGACCGTGAGCCCCGGAGTGTCGGCGTCCCAGTTGCCGGAGTCGGCCACCACGATCAGGTCGGCGGCCAAGGTGTCGCGGTGATCGGCCAGGAACTGCCCGAAGGAGCGCGAGCCGTACTCCTCTTCGCCTTCGACGAACAAGCTCACCCCCAGACCGAAGCCGTCTCCGAGCACCTCACGGACCACCTTCAGGGCGGTCAGGTGGGTGAGCACTCCGGCCTTGTCGTCGGCGGTGCCACGTCCGTACAGGCGTCCGTTCCGTTCGGTGGCCACGAACGGCGGGGTGAGCCACAGGCTCTCCTCGCCCACCGGCTGGACGTCGTGGTGGGCATAGAGCAGGACCCGTCGTCCGGCGACGTCCCGGGTGCCGAGGATGGCCGGCTGACCATCGGTATCGGTGCCCGGGATCAGAGCAGTCCGAATCGCGACGTCGTCAAAGACCCCGGTCTGGTCGGCCAGTTCGCGGATCGCCTCGGCGCTGGCCCGCATCGGCGCCTGATCGAAGGCCGGCCAGGAGATCGATGGGATGGCCACCAACGCGGTGAGTTCGGCAATGGCCTGCGGCATGGCTGCAGCAACAGCAGCTCGCAGTCGGGTCTCGAGTTCGTCAGCGATCATGGCTTCCATCCTGGCAGCCGAGCCGGATGGGAGCGAGTCGAACCACTCAGCCCAGGCCGGCTTCGGCCAGCACCTGGCCGGCCACCTCCGCGGGGGTCAGCTTGAGCACCAGCAGGGCACGGCCCTCGATCTCGGCCAGCTCGGCATAGAGGTACTCCACGCTGACCTGCGCCCGATCGAGGGTGGTCAGCAACTCGGCCAAGCCACCGGGACGATCCGGGACCTCGACTCCGAACACGTCCGAGATTCGGGCCGTCACCCCGAGCTCCTGGACGGCAGCCAACGCGGCTTGGGCGTCGTCGGCGATGAACCGGACGATGCCGAACCGATCCGTCTCGGCCAGCATCAGCGCCCGCAGGTTCACCCCCCGATCGGCCAGATGCCGCACCACCGGGGCCAGCCGGCCCTGCTCGCTCTCCAGAAAGACCGAGACCTGTCGAAGGATCATGTCCGCTCCTGTCTAGATGCTCGTGGTCACGGTTCGCCGATCGACGATCCGCTTGGCCTTGCCCTCACTGCGCTCGATGGTCTTCGGGTTCACCAACTTCACCACCGCCGCGATCCCCAGCGCCAGCCGCAACTCGTGCTCAATCCGTCGTTCCAGGGCCAGCACCGTGCGCACCTCGTCGGAGAACAGGCCCTCGGTCATCTCGACTTCCACCTCGAGGGTGTCCATCGAGCCGTCCCGGTCCACCACGATCCGGTAGTACGGCTCGACGCCTTCGATGCGCAGCAGCACCTCTTCGACCTGCTGCGGGAACACGTTGACGCCCCGAATGATCAGCATGTCGTCGTTGCGTCCCATCAGTCGATGGATCCGCCGAGACGTCCGACCGCACGGGCAGGGCTCGTCGATCAGATAGGTGATGTCGCGGGTCCGGTAGCGCAGCACCGGCGTCCCGGTCCTGGTCAGCGTGGTGAGGACGAGTTCGCCCTTCTCTCCGGCGGGCAGTACGGCACCGGTCTCAGAGTCGATGATCTCGGGATAGAAGTGATCCTCGAAGACGTGCAGCCCGTTCTGCTCGCTGCACTCGGCGGCCACGCCGGGGCCGATCAGCTCGGTGAGCCCGTAGATGTCGTAGGCCTTGATGCCCAACTTGGCTTCGATGTCGCTGCGCATCTCGCACGACCACGGCTCGGCGCCGAAGAAGCCCGCCCGCAGCGGTCCGGAGGCCAGATCGATCCCCTGCTCTCGGGCCTGCTCGGCGATGAACAGGGCATAGGAGGGGGTGCACAGCAGTGCGGTGGTGCCGAAGTCGGCCATGGTGTTCAGCTGTCGGAAAGTGTTGCCCGAAGACATCGGCAGCGTCATGGCACCCAATCGAGTCCCGCCGTAGTGGCCGCCCAGGCCGCCGGTGAACAGGCCGTAGCCGTAGGCAACCTGGATGATGTCGCCGCAGTGCAGGCCGCCGGCGTCCAGGGTGCGGGCCATCACCTCCTGCCACAGCTCCAGATCGTCGCGGGTGTAGCCACCGACCACCGGCTTGCCAGTGGTGCCCGAGGACATGTGCACCTCGACGATCTCGCTGGCGGGCACCGCGAACAGGCCGAACGGGAACACCTCGCGCATGTCGTACTTGGAAGTGAGCGGCACCCGCTCCAGGTCACCCAGGCTGGTCACCGCCGACGGCACCACGCCTGCCTGGTCGAGCCGATTGCGGTAGAACTCGACCCGGTCGTGGACCAACGCCAATAGGGCCTTCAGCCGGTGCAGCTGGAGCGCCCGCAGTTGCCCGACCGGCATCGTCTGAACGGCTTCACTCCACATTGGTCGACTCCTTCAGCTGAGCCTCGGCCCGGGCGCGTCCGGTGTCGAAGGCCTCCTGGTTGGCCTGCGCGCTTCCCCGCGGCGCGAGAGCGGAGATCGCCGCGGCGAAGCTCTCCCCGGACAGCGGCAGGAACACCGACGCCGCCCCCAGCAGAGCGGTATTGCGCACCTTGAGCGGGACACTGCGCCGAATCTCGGCCAGCCGGATCCGGACCAGCCGGGGGAACAGCCGGCCAAGCTCGTCGTCCAGGCCCTCGGGATAGGCGTCGACGCCGACCGGAAGAATCGGGGCGTCCAAGTAGCAGGCCGCAGCCCCCGGACGCGCCCAGGGCGCCCAGCGCAGCAACTCCATCGGTTCCATCGCCAAGATCACATCGACCGCACCGTTCGGGATCACCGGCGAGTGCACCCGAGCACCGAACCGGACGTGGCTGAACACCGGCCCACCGCGCCGGGACATGCCGTGAATCTCAGACTTCTTCACATCCAGACCGCTCAGCGCGGCAGCCTCGGCCAGGATGTCGCTGGACAACACGATCCCCTGGCCACCGACGCCGACCAGCAGCACGTTGAACACCTCAGACATGGGCACCTCCCACCGGGTGGTTGCGGATCAGTTCGCGGCGGACGGTCTTCTTCAGGTCGAGCTTCTCGATCCGTTTGAGCTTCTGGCCCTCGATCAGGCACAGGCCCAGCACCACCAACAACCGGACCCCGGAAAGCGCACCCAGGTGCTCGATCGCCTCCGAGATGGCCGTGGTGTCGTAGGCGTCCACCACCGCGAAGTGGCCGTCGGGAAGGTGGATCGCCTTGGCCAGCAGCTCGTAGTCCAGGGCCGGGGCGTCCGAGCGTCCCATCCGCTCGCCGCTGAGCGGGTTGGGCTGCATCCCGGTCATCGCGGTGGTGCCGTTGTCGAGAACGATGTAGAGCCCGTCCCGCCCGTTCCAGACGGCATTCAGCAGCCCGGCGATCCCCGAGTGGGCGAAGGTCGAGTCCCCGATAACGGCCGCAATCCGTCCGCGCTGGGCTTCGGGGACGACCAGATCCATTCCCTGGGCCATGGTCAGCGAGGCGCCCATGTCGAGCAGGGTGTCCATGGCGTTGTACGGCGGCAGCACTCCCAGGGAGTAGCAGCCGATGTCGCCGGAGACGATGAAGCCCAACCGGTTGAGTTCGGTGAACACGTGGTCGTGTGGGCAGCCCGGACATAGCCCCGGGCGTCGCGCCGCCACCTCCAACTGCGGCACCACCGTGGACTTCGGGAGCGGCAGCCCCAGCCCGTCAGCCACGATGGTCGGGGTGAACTCACCGATCCCGGGGAACGCCTCCCGACCAATGCAGTCGATGCCCCAGGCCTTCAGCTGAGTCTCGATCACCGGGTCGAGCTCCTCGACCACGTACAGCCGCTTCACCCGGGCCGCGAACTCGGTGACCAGACTGCGCGGCAGCGGATGGACCACACCCAGCTTCAGCACCGGTGCCTCGGCGGCCACTTCGGCAACGTAGCTGTAGGGGATGCCCGAGGTGATCACGCCGAACTCGGCCACGGCGTCGGTGGCCAGAGCTTCGGGCCACTCGACTCGATTCGCCGGATGCGTCTCCACCGCCGAGCGCAGCTGCAGCGTCCGCTCCTCGACCGCCACCCTCCTGGCCCGCGCGTGCCCCGGGATCATCACGTACTTGCGCGGGTTGGGCTCGAAGCCGGCCGCCAGCGGCGCCTCAGTGCGCTGTGGCCCGTCGGCGGAGACGGTGATCAGGCTCTTGGAATGGGACAGCCGGGTGGTCAGCCGCAGAAAGACCGGGGTGTCGAACTCCTCGGAGAGCTCGAAGGCCATCCGAGTGAACTCCCGCGCCTCTTGCGAGTCGGCCGGTTCGAGCATCGGCACCTTCGCGGCGATGGCGTAGTTGCGGTTGTCCTGCTCATTCTGGGACGAGTGCAGCTCCGGGTCGTCGGCAGTGACGATCACCAGACCGGCCCGCACCCCGGTGTAGCTGGCCGTGAAGAGTGGGTCCGCGGCGACGTTGACGCCGACATGCTTCATGGTGACCAGCGTCCGTCCGCCCGCCAGAGCGGCTCCGACGCCCACCTCGAGGGCGACCTTCTCGTTCACCGACCACTCGGTATAGACCCCCGGTTTGCCGGCCAGCGCCTCAAGGATCTCTGTGGATGGCGTCCCCGGATAGCCGCAGCCGACGACGACCCCGGCCTCCCATGCACCGAGGGCCACCGCTTCATTGCCGGAAAGCAGTCGCGTCCGCACCGTTGCGTCCTCTCTACTACTACGTTGCGTAGTTTCGCAGAGTGGGACGGGCGTCTCAGCGGAGGTCCTGCCAGTGGACGCGGTTTGTGGGGCCCGTCTCGCGACTCAGCCCCACAAACCGGCAGTGCTCCATCCCCGAACTGACCGCCGCGGCCTGCGATCAACCCCCCTGTGGGGACAGCCTCCCCATGAATGGGAGGACGACCACGCCGTCCGCGGAGTGAATTGTGATGATGAGCATCGGTCCTCCTCCGCTTCGCAATGGCCGGCGAAAGGAACCGACTCTCCGAGCCGTCGCACCGACATCCGAGCGCCTTCGCCTATGGTGATCATGTCGACCATTGCGGGCACATCGCAGCCGAGTAGCCAAAATGACAATGATCTGACCGGCCTTCACAGCACGGTTCTTGCCTCTCTGGCGCGCTCGGTCGCGCTGGAGGTCCTTTTCAGGGCACAATTCGAGCTATGGACGAGGTTGCGATCAGCGCAGAACTGCGCGAGTTACATCGTGGCCGTGGGATCAGGCGTCCGAATATCCAGCGGTGGCTGGGAGCCGAGTTGCAGCGAATCCTCGGAATCGACCCATCTACAAATGACGATGAAGCTCGTGCCGCACTCACCAAACTGCTGGACGAGAACACCCAGGCTTTCCCGCGGGACCTTCGGTATCTGATCCTGATGGCCTCAGGGGTGAGTTCCGACGAGCCGTTCCTGGAACAGCGCCTGGCCGTCGCCGAGCGAGTTCTCGACCGCAGCCCACGAGTCCTGCGGCGCCGCCTCCGGACCGCCGAGCAGCTTCTTGGCGAGGCCCTCGCCGTCGCCCATGCCGACACTCGCGGCCCATTCAACGATCACGGCTGGCGCTGGGAGGATCACGAACTGGATCTCGTCCTGGCCGAGGACGCGACCTTGACCCTGACCCGGACCGTCCGCTCGCTGACCGATCGACCCAAGCAGATCCACGAAGCCTTCGGGATTCCCGGACGACTGGAGCCGAACACCGACCTGACCTTCACCGCCCTCGAGGGACTCGAAGTGGTCGAGGTGCTGCGACCCTCGAAGACCCTGTGGCGCGTGGCCCTTGAGCTTCCCAAGGATCTGGCCCGGGGCGAGATTCGGCAGACCAAGCTGCAGGTCCATGTGCCTCGGGCGCACGCCATGAACCCCTTTCTGGCCCTGGCGCCGTTGCGTCCGGCCCACACGCTGAAGGTCAGCATCGACTTCGGTACTCCTCCGGTGGCGCGGCGCGCCTGGGTGATGGACGGCGTGATCGCCTCCGACATGGCCGGCATCGGCGACGAGGTCCGTGAACTCGACCTCGAAGAGTCGAGCCGAGTCGGCGCCTCGTTCAGTCGCCCCTACCCCGGCTTGGCCTACGGAATCGGCTGGGAGTGGGCCGAAGACTGAGCTGCGATTGCGCCGCTGAGTAGGCCGAAGGCTCAAGCTGCGCCGCAGACTCACTGCGGACAGCCACACCTTTTCAGGCTCCTCATAGGTGGGCGTGCGACGATCAGCCTGCCTCAAGAAGGGAGCCCCCCGATGTCCTGGCGCTTTGGCACGGCTGCGGTTGCAGCGCTGAGCCTGGTGATTCTGCCGCTCAGTCTGACCCCGGCCAATGCCGACGACACCCCCTCCGAGGCACCTTCGGCAACGCCGAGCACTCCCAGCACCACCGCGACTCCCTCAGCCGGCGAGACTTCCTCGGCCGGCGAGACTCCCGCGCCGACTGCCAGCAGCAGCCCCGCACCGACGGAGTCGACGGCCTCCGCCCCGACGACCGACGAGTCGTCCGATCCGGCGACGCAGACGCTCATCGTGACCTTCGACAAGGCGCAGTCCGACCCGGCCAAGGCCGCAGAGGCCGCTGTGGCGAAGGTGGCAGACCAGGTTGCGGACGCACAGGTCGCCAAGGTCGTCCCGATCACCGACTCGATCGCTGCGGTCACGCTGGACGCTCCGCTGACCGACTCCGAGACGACGAAGGTCGAGGATCAGGTCACCGACCTCAAGGGCGTGAAGGCCGCCGAGGGCGCGGGCTGGTTCCGTCCGACAACGACCGATGACACCTACTACAACCTGCTGTGGAACCTGTCGAGCAGTGGCACCTACGGCGCGCACGCAGAGGATGCCTGGTCCACCTCGACCGGCGCGAACGCCGTGGTCGGCGTGATCGACACTGGGATCACCGCCCATCCCGACCTGACCGGCTCGAGCTCGCGGATCATCGGCGGCAACATCATCGACGGCTACGATTTCATCACCAAATCCAAGGTTGCTGGCGACGGTGGCGGCCCGGACTCCAACCCCAGTGATCCCGGCGACTACACCAGCCAGGAATCCTCCTCTTGGCACGGCACCCATGTGGCCGGGATTATCGCAGCCATCGCGAACAACCACTCTGGCGTTGCCGGCGTCGCTCCGGACACGAAGATCGAGCCGCTGCGGGTCCTGGGTCACGGCGGCGGCGACGAGCAGGACGTCATCACGGCCATCCTCTGGGCCGCCGGCATCTCGGTCGCGAATCTGCCGACGAACTCCCAGCCCGTCGATGTGATCAACATGTCCTTGGGCACAACCGAGGCGTGCGGAGTGGCCATGCAGGCCGCCATCAACGCGGCCACCGCGAAGGGCGTCGTGGTTGTGGTCGCCGCCGGCAACAGCGCCCGGCCGGTGTCCACCTCGAGCCCGGCGAACTGCAACAACGTCATCTCGGTGGCCGCCACCGGACCGCGCGGAACCTTGGCCGGCTACAGCAACTATGGCGACTCCACCCGGCAAGTCACCTTGTCGGCCCCCGGTGGCGCGAACTCGATCTCCGCCGCCGACGACATCCTCTCCACCATCAACCTGGGCAACACCAAGCCCGGCAGCGCCGGCTACGCCTACATGGCCGGCACCTCGATGGCCGCTCCCCATGTGGCCGGCACCGTCGCCCTGCTGAAGTCGATCGATCCGACCCTCACCTATAGCGACGTCAAGTACCTGCTGACCGAGTCGGCTGACCCGACGCCGTCGTGCACTCGCTGCGGGGCTGGACGCCTGAACGCCGCAGCCGCGGTGCGTGCCCTGGCCGGCAACCTGACCGTCACCCCCAGTGCGGCCGGCCTGCAGGCTGCCGCACCACAGATCAGTGGGACTGTGCGCGTCGGCCAGACCCTCACCGCCGAGACCACCGCCGGCAGCGAGGCGACGTTGAGCTACCAGTGGTACCGCAGTGGCTCGAAGATCAGCGGCGCCACCGGGATGTCCTACCTGCTGACCTCCAGCGACAAGGGCAAGAACATGCTGGTCAAGGTGACCGCGAACCTCGACGGCCAGCGTTCGATCCGGTTCAGCACCGAGACCTCGTCGGTCGCCGCCGGCGTGTTCGCCAAGGGCACTCCGAGCATCAGCGGCACCTACAAGTCCGGTCACACTCTTCGTGCGTACAAGGGCACCTGGTCGCCGAGCCCGTCCGGCTACAGCTATCGCTGGCTGCGTAACGGCAAGTCGATCAGCGGCGCCACCAAGTACAAGTACAAGCTGACCTGGCGGGATCGCGGCAAGAAGATCTCGGTGAAGATCACCGCCAGCAAGTCCGGCTACACCACGACCTCGGCCACCTCGAGTAGCCACTCGGTCAAGCACTGAGCCGGGCGGGCGCTCGTCCCGCTGCAGAGGTTAGGCTCACTCCTGCAACCGAGCCAGGAGCCTGATGGATCCCTACAGCCTGTTCGGGATCGAGGGAATCACCTGGACGGTCCTGGCCCTGATCATCCTTGCCGCCCTGGCCGCGGGCTGGGTGGACGCCGTGATCGGCGGCGGCGGTCTGGTCCAGCTGCCGGTACTCCTGCTGCTTCCGGGGATCAGCCCGATCTCGGCCCTGGCCACCAACAAGTTCGCGTCGATCTTCGGCACCACCACCAGTGCCATCACCTACCGACGACGGACCCATACCGAGTTACGTAGCGTCCTGCCGATGGCCGCGGCCGCCCTGGTCGGCAGCGCCGGCGGTGCCGCCCTGGCCGCCTTCCTACCGGTGGCGGCCATCAAGCCGATCGTGATCGTGGCCCTGATCGGAGTGGCCGCCTTCACTGCGGCTCGGCCCACCCTCGGCCGCACCACCACCCACTCCCCGGCCACCCATCACCACGCGGCTGTGGGTCTGGCCGTCGGTGCCGTGATCGGCTGCTACGACGGCCTGATCGGCCCGGGCACCGGGGCCTTTCTGGTCTTCGCTCTCGTCGGGCTGGGCCTGGACTTCCTGCAAGCCAGCGCCAAGGCCAAAGTGGTCAACGTCGCCACCAATCTCGGCGCCCTGGCTTACTTCGTCCCACACGGTTGGGTGCTGTGGCGCCTCGGTATCGTGCTGGCCGTGGCCAACCTGGCCGGCGGCTACCTGGGCGCACGGACGGCGATATCGCGAGGCTCCGGATTCGTCCGGGCCGCCTTCTTGATCGTCTCGGGGGTTCTGATCGCCAAGCTCTGCTGGGATACCTGGGGAGCCGGACTCCTCTGACTCAGCGGACGTAGGCCAGCAGCGAGTCCAGTGCAGCCTGCGCCTTGGCCATCGAGTCGCCCGCCTCGCAACTGGTGGCCCGGATGCTCTGCTGAACCTTGTCGCCGGCGTAGGCCTTGATCACGATGATCTGGCCGTCCTTGCACTCCTTGGTCGCCGAGGTACCCGCCAGCGCCCGGACCGCCGTGGTCACAGCCGTCCACGCCCCGTCGGGGAGGTCACGCGCATTGCTCACCTTGCCGGACTTCACGCTGATCCTGGTCGGGGTCACGGTCGCCGTGGACGATTGGCCGGCACCGGAGTACTCCGCCGTGATGGAGGTCCATTCGGCGGTGCCGGTGAGCTGAGCACAGCCGGCCAGCAGTGGGACGAGGCAGAGCAGCAGGATGCGTCGGAGCATGCCGCCAGCTTAGGCGGCCGCCCCGGTGATCATCACGTAGCTGACGAAGACCACCACCGAGGCCAGCGAGTACAGCGACAAGACGTTGTTGCAGTACTCGGCGTCGGCGGCGCGCTGCCGCGGGATGAACAACGGGATGATGAACGGCGGCGGCATCACCATCAGCGTGAAAAACGCCGCCTGGTAGCTCTGGTCCAGGCCCAGCAATCCGCGGATCAGCCACGCGTTGAGAACGAGGGCCAGCCCGACCACAACCACCAGCCGGGTCACTACCAGCGGCAGGGCTTGACGCAACCCCGCCCAGGTCAACCGGGTCCCGAAGCCGACGATCAGCAACACCAACGGGACGATCAGCGCCGAGAGGTAACTCAAGGCCCCCAGGAAGGCCGCCGGGATCGCGGCCGTGGTCAACCACCCGCCCAGTCCGGCGAAGTTGAGAATCAGCCCGGCCAGAATCGCGATGATCACCGGTGAGGTGACCAGGCTGCGGACGGTGGCGCGCACCGACACCACCTCACTGGCCTCGATCCGCAACAGCGAGGCGAACACGAACCAGATGAACAGCTCGTGGCCCAAAGCCAGCACCCCCAGAGCCGGCAGCTTCGCCGCCCCGTAGACCGCGGTGAACAGCGCGAAGCCGAGCATGCCCAGCTCGAACCCGGTGAACAGAAGGCGCTGATAGGCCGATCCCCCGTTCAGCCGCCGAAAGAGCTCTCCGACTCCGAGCAGCAGCACACACACGGCGACCACGCTCAGGATCACCCACACGTGCTCTACGGCGAACCGGGTGGTCAGGAAGGTCGTGAACAGCAAGGCCGGCAACGCCAGATCGACGATCAGCCGCTTCAGGCCGGCCACCAGGTCGTCGTTGAGCAGAGACGTCCGGCGCAGCGCCATCCCCAGGACGAGGAGGAGGAGCACTGGCAGCACACTGCCCACCAACCTCGATAGGTCAGCGGCCATCGACGGCTCCTTCGCTCAGTATCGCCTCGGACAGTCTGGCGAAGCCGGTCCGGGCGCGCCAACTCGGGCCACTGAACCGGCCTCCACTGCGGCCTTCCGCATCGCGGAGGTCTGTGAGTCAGCGACCGCAGCTAGGCTGGACGAGCCGCACCAACCGCTCGCGGTCGCAACGAAGGAGGACCGTTGACAGCCGCGCTGCTTGCTCGTGGGTTGGTGAAGACGTTCGGCTCGCTGCGAGCGGTGGCCGGCATCGACCTGGAGATCCCGCGGGGCACCTTCTACGGCATCGCCGGCCCGAACGGAGCCGGCAAGTCGACCACTCTGCGAATGCTGACCGGTCTGCTGCGTCCGGACGCCGGAACGGCCACTGTGGCCGGGATCCCGGTCTGGCCGAACCCTCAGGCGGCCAAGCGGGAGATCGGCTTCGTGCCGGACAATCCGCTGCTGTTCGACCGGCTCACCGCTGCCGAGATGCTGGAGTACGCCGGCCGGCTGCGCGGAATGAAACCCGAGGTGATCGCGCCGCGGGCAGCGGAACTGCTCTCCGTCCTCGACCTGACGCAGAGCCGCGACCAACTGATCGCCGACTTCTCGCTGGGCATGATCAAGCGGATCGGGCTAGGGGTTGCGCTGCTGCACAGCCCCAAGGTTCTGGTTCTGGACGAGCCCTTCGGGGCACTCGACCCGGTGAACACCCAGGTGATGGAGGACCTGCTTCAGCTGTATCGGTCCGGCGGCGGCACGGTGGTCTTCGCCAGCCACGTGATGGACGTCGTGCAGCGACTGTGCGACCGAGTCGTGGTGATCGGTGATGGCCAAGTGCTGGCCGAGGGCACGGTCGCCGAGGTCTCGCACGGCGGTCCACTGCAGGATGCCTTCGTCGAACTGGTGGGTGGGCGCAATCTGAAGGAGGGTGGGCTGCAGTGGCTCTCGTCCTCGCCCGACTGAGGCTGATCATTGCCGCCCGGGCCCGGGGACGCCGGATCGGCGCGCAGTGGTATTTCGCCGCATCCTGGGCGGTGGGAGTGGTCTTCGGCCTGATCGCCGCCACCATGACCGCCGCACTGGTCACCGGACGCGGCATTGGCGACTCGCTGTTGGTCGGTGCCTTCGTTGCCATCTCGCTGCCGTGGGCGGTCGGACCGCTGGTCGAGCCGTCGCTGGCCGACGGAGTGGTCGATCCGGCCCGGCTGGAGCAGTACCCGCTGACGGCGAGCCAGCAGGTACTCGGTCTCCTCACCGGGGCGTTGGCTGCCCCCACGGTCGTCTTCACGCTGCTGTTCTCCGCGGGCGGCGCCCTGGCCGTCGGCTCGAGCGCGGCAGCTCGGGTGGCCGCGGTCGCCGCAGCCGTGATGTTCACCCTGCTCTGTGTCGCGGCATCGCGGACCGTCCAAGCTTTCCTGGCCGGAGCGTTGCGCTCCCGCCGCGGCCGGGACGCCACCGCCATCGGCGCCGCACTGCTGGTGGTGGCCATCTACGCCCTAGCGCAGAGCGCCCAGGCTGCCATCGAGACGGCCAGTGCCCAACTGGCCGGGCCATTGGGCGCGGTGGCCGGCTGGCTGCCACCCGGGGCCGCAGCCGGCGCCATCCTCGCCGCCCGCGACGAGAACTGGCCGCAATACTGGCTGCGACTGGGCTGGGTAGCGGTGGTGCTGGCGCTGAACCTGATCGGCTGGGCGGCAATCCTGCGCCACCGCGTCGCTGGGGCCGACCGCGGTCGCTGGACCTCTGGCACCGCCGATTCGGTGCACAGCGAGTTGCCACTGATCCCGTGGCTGCTGCGCAGCCTTGCCTCAACCCCGACCCAGGCGGCTGCCGCGCAGCAGCTGCGCTACTTCTTCTTCCGCTCACCTCGCGCTCTGCAGACCCTGATCATTCCTCCGGTGATCGGGGTCTTTGTGGCACACTCCAGCTTCGCTGATCGGGGCCTGGTCTGGCAGGCGGCCGCCTTCGCGGCCATGTCGGTGATCTCCAGCAACTTCAATGTGTTCGCCTACGACGGCCCCGGCTTCGGCTATTTGGTCGGCTCCGGAGCCCGGCTGAGCCAGGTGCTGATCGGCAAGGTGCTGGCTCCGCTGACCTTCCTGGTGCCACTGGTCTTCGGCTTCACCTTCCTGGCGTGGGCTCTGGGCGGAGCACGGGAAGACCCGCTGACCGGCGTTCTGGCCGGGCTGGCGGTTGCGGTGGCCGGCGTCGGGGTCGGCGCACTGTCCAGCGTGCTGAACGCCAGCGATCAGTCGCGGATCGGGAACCGCCAAGGCGCGTTCCTGAAGGTCCTCGCCTGGTTCATGGGGTTTTTCGCCCTGGTCAGCCTCGGTGGCACCGCCTGGTGGCTGCTGTCCTACATCTGGCCAGCCGAGCTGACCGGGCTGGCGATCTTGGTGCTCAGCGTGGCGCTCAGCGCCCGGCTCATCGCCAGCGCCGGACGGCGGCTGGACGCCGATCCCGAGCAACTGTTGGCTCGACTGGCCCCGGTGTACTGAGGACCTCAGCCGGCCAACGCCGCCACAGTGATCCCGCAGGACTGCAGCCGCCGTCGAAGAATCGTCAACGCCTCACGCTCACGCCGCCGAGCCGTACTCAGGCTCACCCCCAGTCGCGTCGCAAGCTCGCTGAGATCCATCGGCTCGCCGCGGTCAATGCCGAACCGCAGTCTCACCACGGTGGCCAGCTCCGGGCTGAGCCGGGCAATTTCGCGGCGCAGCTGATCGTCCAGAATCCGCCGGTCCGGGTCGGCCGCCTCGGTTGCCGGCGCCGGGACGGCATCAGCAAAGTGGAGGCTCACCGGTGATTGGTGCCGCAGCAGCCGCTCGATCTGGATCGGAGAGCGACCCATCACCGTTGCGGCCTCGGCTGCCGCGAGCCGCTCGCACCCATCCTGAGCCCGCTCGGCCCGCAGCCCCCGCAACCGGCGCAGGGTGATCGCCTGCGCCACCGGAAGGCCGAGCGCGCCGAGCCGGGCAGCCGACACCGCCGACAGATGCCGGCCGATCCGTCCGGCCGCGTACATCGGGAACCGGCCACGGTCGGCGTCGAAGCGCAGCAGAGCACTGGTCAGTGCCAAGCAGCCCTCCTGGAACAGATCATCCAGCGGCAGCCCGGACTGCCGAGCCTCCTGGCCGGCGAGCTTCTGGACCAGCCGCAAGTTCGACAGCAGGAGCCGATCCCAGGCCTCCCGGCCCGCCTGGACGAGCTCGCCAAGCTCGGCGTCGGTAGCCGGCAGCGGGCGCTCCCCTGAGCTGAGCAGGTGACCGGCCAGCACTCCGGCCTCGAGCTGGCGGGCCAGGCGCCGTTCCTCGGCCTCGGTGAGTAGCGGCAGGGCTTGATCTCGTTGCATGCGGCCCACCCTGGCCGTCCGCAGGCCACGGCGGAATGGCGGCGCGGGCGACCGGTGCAGCAACACCTGGACAACACCCACTTCTGTGGACAACGGTGACCCACCCCTCAGGGGGTGGCGGTGGCCTCCGCAATCAGGTCCTTGCGTTCCTTCTCCATGCCGACCAGGGCGGCGAACATCTTGTTGTAGGAAGCGGGGTCGTCCACCGGGTTCGTCCGCTGCAGCCGCGACTTCAGTTCGGCGATCCTGGTCGAAAGCAGCTGTAGCCGCAGCCGAGCCGCATACTCCCGGGCATAGGCCTCGGTCGGGTCGCGCAACACCGGCTCGACGGCCAGCGAGACGATCAGCTGCTCCAGCACCGGATCGGGCCGCGCCGCGAGGATCCGCTGCGTCCACTGCTGCGGGCCGTCGGCAGCGGCAACCACCGCCTCAAACAGCGCTCGGTAGGTCGGGTGGGTGAAGTCCTCACCGACCAGGCCGTCCCAGTCATCGGAGAAGGTCTCCGGGGCGCGGACGATCAGACGCAGCGTGCCGCGCTCGGCCTCCAGCCGCCGATCCCGCGGGTCGGGCACCGGCAGACCGGGCTCGGGCGGTGGGATCAGCGCCTCCTCCTGCTCGACTCTGGCCTGCGCCGGGCGGGAGCGCCGAGTGATGGTCACCTTCACCTCGCGGCGCACCTCGTCGGGATCCATGCCGAGCCACTTGGAGAGCTCCCGGACGTAGCCCATCACCAGGCTCTCGTCACGCACGCTGCTGACCAGCGGCGCCGCGGCTCGCAGGGCGGCCAGCCGCCCATCCACCCGCTCCAGGTCGTAGCCGGAGAGGATGTTGCGCATCACGAACTGGTACAGCGGCACTCGCCGACCGACCAGCTCACGCAGCGCAGCCTCCCCCTGCTGCATCCGCAAGTCGCACGGATCCAGCCCGGTCGGCTCGACGGCGACATAGGTCTGAGCAAGGAAGTTCTGGTCGCCCTTGAACACCTTCAGCGCGGCGGCCTGCCCGGCCGCATCGCCGTCGAAGGTGAACACGACTTCGCCGCCGGACACGTCGCCGGTGCCGAGCAGGCGCTGCAGCAGCTTGGCATGCTCGTCACCGAAGGCAGTGCCACACGACGCGACGGCGGTATCCACTCCCGATAGATGACATGCCATCACGTCGGTGTAGCCCTCGACGATCACCGCCTGTCGCTTCTTGGCGATGTTCACCCGAGCCAGATCCAACCCGTACAGGACATTCGACTTCTTGTAGACGATCGTCTCGGGGGTGTTCAGGTACTTGGCCGGCATCCGGTCGTCGTCGAAGATCTTGCGGGCACCGAAACCCAGCACCGAGCCACCGGCGTCGCGGATCGGCCACAGCACCCGGCCCTGGAAGAAGTCCCAGCCGGCCTCACGGATCAGCCCGGCCTTGACCAGCTCGTTCTCGGTGAAGCCGCGCGCCTTGAGATGGACGTTCAGATCCCGCCCACCCAGCGGGGCGTAGCCGATCCCGAACTGCTCGGCTGCAGCCTTGTCGAAGCCTCGGCCATCGAGGAAACGGCGACCCGGCAAGCCGTCCGGGGCGCTGAGTTGATCGACGAAGTACTCCGCGGCGGCCCGATTCGCCTCCAGGACGCGCAATCGCAGCCCCGGCTCGGGGCGGTTACCGGTGCCGTCGGTGTAGCGCAGTTGCACCCCGACCCGATCGGCCAGGAACTCCACAGCCTCGGTGAAGCCGACGTTGTTGATCTTCTGGACGAAGGCGATGACGTCGCCACCTTCACCGCAGCCAAAGCAGTGGTAGAAGCCGCGAGCCGGGTTCACGTGGAACGAAGGGGTCTTCTCCTCGTGGAACGGGCACAGCCCGGTCAGCGAGCCGGCGCCGGCACGTCGCAAGGTGACGTAGCTGGACACGACGTCCTCGATCCGGGAACGCTCGCGAACAGTCGCGAGATCCTCCTCGTTGATCAGGCCGGCCACGGGCGCAGTCTAGGCCGTTGTGCCCACGGTTGGGCCCAGGCCGGGCAGATCATGCCCCACGTCCGATCCCCCGGGGCAGCCGTTCGGGGGCCCAGCCCAAATGCTCGGCGGCCAGGCTGAATGCGAACCGGTCGGTCATGCCCGCCACATAGCTGACCGCAGCCCGAACCACCGTGTCGGGCCCGTCGTCTGCCGGGGCGTAGTCCGCGGGCAGCCGGGCCGGCCGCTCGGCGAAGTACTCCACCAGCGAGTGCAGCACGTCGATCACGGCTCGCGCTTGGGCGACCGAATCCGGCCGGGTGTAGATCCGCTGATAGTTGAACGCGCGCAGCGCGGCCAACGCCTCGGCCTGCTCAGCACGCATGCCGATCTCGCCGGTCTCCGCGCTGGTCGAGATCACCGCACGGACGAAGGTGCCGAGCTGCTCACGCCGAGTCCGGCCACAGACAGCACTGATCTGCTCCGGCAACTCATCGAGAGCGAGGATGCCGGCCGAGGCTGCGTCCTCCAGGTCGTGGGCGCAATAGGCGATCCGGTCGGCCCAACTGACAATCTCACCCTCGACGGTGACCGGCGTGGGCCGCGACCATGAGTGGTTGCGAATCCCGTCGAGAGTCTGGCTGCACAGATTCAGCCCAGTGAGCACCACATCGGCCCCCCACGGACCGTGGTCGTAGCCCTCGGGCAGGAAGGCGTCGAAAGCCTCCTCGGAAGCATGCCCACCCGGGCCGTGCCCACAGTCGTGACCGAGCGCGATCGCCTCGGTCAGCGCGACGTTGACCCCGACCCCACGGGCGATGGACGTCGCCACCTGGGCCACCTCGAGGGCGTGAGTGAGCCGGGTCCGCTGGTGGTCTGTCGGATAGACCACCACCTGGGTCTTGCCGGCCAGCCGCCGAAATGCGGTGGAGTGGACGATCCGATCCCGGTCCCGCTCGAAACAGGTGCGCTCCTGATCGGGCTCCTCCGGTTCAGCTCGGTCACCGGCTCCGACGGCCAAGGTCGCTCCGGGACGCAGGTGCTCGGCCTCCCAGGCTTCGCGCTGCTCACGCCAGACCGGCGGACGCTCCGGCAGCCGGGTCCCGGGAACGGCATGAGCCCGGACCAGCCCCTCGCCGGGGTGGCCGGCCATGGTTTGCGCCCAGGCCACAGTGCGGGCTTGCAGCTCGGGAGAGGCCATAGGCCCATCTTGTCATCGGTTCGCCGAAGACCCCACCCGCAGTCAGCGTTGTGATTGCCCTCCGGCGCACAACTGCTCGGTTAGGCTCTAGTCATGGCCCCAGATCAGCCTTCCGACCCGACCGCACAGCCGCTACCCGACACTCCGGTGCCGTCGAGCGACCCCGCCGGGACGCAGCCGCCGTCCGCCCCTGCCACGAGCGACCCGTCGCTCTACCCGCCGCAGGCCGGGTACGGCCAGCCGGGCGCCTACCCGCAGCCGAGCGCCTACCCCCAGCCGGGCGGCTACCCCCAGCCGGGGCCGTATGCGGCACCTACCGGGTACGGCCAGCCGGGGCAGTACGGCCAAGCCTCCAGCCACAACCAGCCCGGTGGGTATGGCCAGACCGGCTACCCACAGCCGAACCCGTACGGGCAGCCGGCCTACGGACAGCCAGCCCCTTACGGACAATCGAATCCGTACGGTCAACCGAACCCGTACGGACAACCCGGCTACCCGATCGCCTACCCCACGCCGCCGAAGCCGCCGAGCCCGGTGCTCGGGATCGTCGCCTTCGCCCTCCCGCTGATCGCTCTGATCGTCTCGTTGGCCGCCATGCTGCCGATGGTTCCGATGCTCCAGGAGTTCTTCGTCACGGCTGCTCGCACCGGTTCGGAGCCGAGCCAGGAGGTGCTCACCCAAGCCATCCTGAAGGACTTCCCGATGGCCGGGGTGCTCCTCAACCTGGCTTCGCTACTGGGCCTGGCCGGCTTGGTCACGGGCATCGTCGCGGTCGTCAAGAAGGCCGGACGCAGCTGGGGCATCGGCGCCATCGTCCTCGCCGTGCTGGCCCCGGTGATTCTCGGCATGGTGATCGGCGTGATGCTGGCCGGCGCTCTGGCCTGAGCCATCCGCCGGCGTCGTCCGGTCCCCTGCTGACCGAGCGAAAGTGACGTTTGGATAACGGGACAGGAAAGTCCTTGCCCAGACGTTCGTTAGTAAGGTTTACTAACGAACGTGCAGAAGACAGCTCGCCGAAGCCTTCGTCCTGAGGACGCCCGCCGCAGCAATCTGGCGCTGGTCCTGCAGGACATCTACGACGGCCCTGCCCTCTCTCGCGCAGACCTGGCCCGGAGCACCGGCCTGACCAAGGTCACCGTCTCCGACCTCGTCGCCGAACTGATGGCCAGCGGACTCGTCCATGAAGTCGGCACCAGCGCCGACGCCCGTCCGGGCAAGCCGAGCACGCTGCTCACCTTCGACCCCGGATCTCGCGACATCCTGGCCATCGACCTGTCGGCCAAGGACCAACTGCGCGGGGCGATCTTCACCCTCGGCGGCACGCTGGTCACTCGAATCGATCGCCGCCTGGACGGCGCCGTTGGCGAGGAGGCCTTGCGGGCGGCTCGTGAGCTGGCCGCAGAACTGATCGCGGCGGCCACACGTCCGGTGCTCGGACTCGGCGTGGGCACTCCCGGCACTGTGGACGCCGCCGGACGCGTGCTGCGCGCACCCAACCTGCGCTGGCGCGACCTCCCACTGCAGGAGCTTCTCTCCACCGAACTCGGCATCCCGGTGCGGGTCCAGAACGACGCCAACGTCGCGGTGCTGGCCGAGCGTCGCTTCGACGGCGGGCCCGATGATCTGGTCCGTATCCACATCTCCCGCGGTGTCGGTGCCGGCGTCCTGGTCGGCGGCCAGCTGGTCGGCGGTGCAGCTAGTGACGCCGGTGAGATCGGCCACGTCGTCATTGACGAGGACGGCGCCGAGTGCCCCTGCGGCAAGGTCGGATGCCTGGAGACCTGGATCTCGGTTCCGGCCCTGACGGCCCGCGTCCAGGCCGACCCGCAGCACCGCGATCAGGTGCTCGCCGAGGCCGGCAACCGACTCGGCGCCGCGCTGGCGCCGGTGGTCGGCATGCTCGGCCTGGCCCACGTCGTCGTGGGTGGACCGTCCGAGCTCGTCGACGGCCCGCTGCTGGCCGCGACCCGAGAGACGATCGCGCACCGCACCCAATCGGACTTCCGTCCCGAGCTTGATTTGAAGGCCAGCTCGTTGGGCTCCGACGCCGTCTTGATGGGCGCCGTCGCCCTCGTCCTGCTGTCCGAACTCGGGGTTGCCTGACCTCCCCGAGCAGCACGTCCCACTCCGCAGTAAACCGAAAGGAACTACCGATGAAGAAGTTGCTCACCGCGATCGCGGCGGCCACTGCCGCGACGGTCGCGCTGACCGGCTGTGCTGCCGGCACCGGCAGCTCGCCCAGCAGCCAGGCATCCAGCCCGGCCGGCTCGGCCAGCTCGGCAGCCGCCCAGAACATCACCTTGTGGCTCGCCGGCGGGGACACCCCCGACGCCCTGCGCACCTACCTCAAGGACACCTACAAGGCCAAGACCGGTGGCACCTTGACCATCGAGGAGCAGTCCTGGGGCGACCTGGTCACCAAGCTGACCGCGGCACTTCCCGACGCCAACAACACCCCGGATGTGGTCGAGGTCGGTAACACCCAGTCGCCGACCTTCACCAACGTAGGCGCCTTCTCCGATGTCTCCGACCTGTACGCCGAACTGGGCGGTGACAAGCTGCTGCAGTCCTTCGTCGAGGTCGGCAAGGTGGACGGCAAGAACTACACGCTGCCCTACTACTTCGGCTCTCGCTACATGTTCTACCGCAAGGACATCTACAAGGCGGCCGGCGTCGAGGTGCCCAAGACCCTGGACGAGTTCAATGCGGCCGTGAAGACCATTGCGGCCAAGAACCCGAAGAGCATCAAGGACTTCTCCGGTTTCTTCATCGGCGGCCAGGACTGGCGCAACGGCATCTCGTGGATCTTCGCCAATGGTGGCGATCTGGCCAAGTTCGAGAATGGCTCGTGGACGTCCACCCTGTCCGACCCGAACTCGATCAAGGGCCTGACCCAGCTGCAGGAGATCCAGAAGGACGCCTCCCGCGCCCCGAAGACCGCCAAGGACCAGTCGCCGTGGCTGTACATCAATGACTCCGACGTGGTGAAGGACGACGCGAAGGATCCGAACAAGGTGACCGGCAAGACCAGCCTGGCCGCAGCCACCATCATGGCTCCGGGTTGGGCGCACTGGTCGATCGGCGACCTGGTGAAGAAGGACGGCAAGGAAGTACGCGAGTGGAACACCGACAAGTTCGGCGTGTTCGCCCTGCCCGGTAACGACGGCAAGCCCGCTCCGGTCTTCGCCGGCGGCTCCAACATCGGCATCTCGGCAGCCTCGAAGAACCAGGAAGGCTCCCGCGAGCTGCTGAAGATCATCTTCAGCCCCGAGTACCAGCAGATGCTGGGCAAGAACGGCCTCGGCCCGGCCAACTCCGACTACACCTCCAGCCTGGGCGACGACGAGTTCGCCAAGGCGCTGATCGAGTCGGCGTCCAACTCCAAGCTGACCCCGGCCGCTCCCGGTTGGGCCGGCGTGGAGGCCTCGGGCAAGCTCGAGGAGTTCTTCGCCAAGATCGCCGACGGCGGCGACGTGGCAGCCCTCGCGGCCGAGTACGACGCGATCCTGACCCCGATGCTGAACCAGAAGTAGTCAGCACAGCGTCACACTGAAGGCGTCCCTGGGCGGCAAGACCGTCCGCCCAGGGACGTCGCCCCGCCCAGGACGTCCACACCAGCCAGAAGGATCCGGCGATGCCAGCAACCAGCTCCGCAGCAGCGGCCGCCCGGGCCACCGCCGGTCCGCGACGGTTCAGACCGGCCCCGTATCTGCTCCTGATCCCCAGCGTGGCCGTGCTGCTGTTCGCCCTCGGCTACCCGCTGTACTGGCAGATCCTCACCTCACTGCAGAAGTTCGGGCTGGCCCAGCAGTTCGGCAAGCCACCCACCTTCGTCGGGCTGGACAACTATCGCCAGCTGTTCAGCGACCCACAGACCTGGGCCGTGGTTGGGCGCTCGATCGCGTTCTGCCTGACCAACGCAGTCATCACCGTGATCCTCGGAGTCCTGATCGCACTGCTGATGAACGCGGTGGGAAAGGTGACCCGGCTCATCCTGCAGATCTCGATGCTGCTGGCCTGGGCGATGCCGGTGATCGCCGTGATGACGGTGTGGATCTGGGTCTTCGACTGGCGGCGCGGCTTGGTCAACTGGTTGCTCACCAACCTGGGCCTCGACTTCACCAACCACAACTGGCTCGAACAGCCGCTCAGCTTCTACTTCGTGGCGACCGTGATCGTGGTGTGGATGTCGGTCCCCTTCGTCGCCTTCTCGATCTACGCCGGGCTGACTCAGATCTCCGAGGAGATCATGGAGGCTGCCGCCTTGGACGGGGCCGGCAGCGTCCAGCGCTTCTTCGCCATCATCGTGCCGATGATCCGGCCGGTGCTGATGATCGTCGGACTGCTCCAGGTGATCTGGGACCTGCGGGTCTTCGCCCAGATCCGGATGCTGCAGGACGCCGGCGCCCCCACCGCGTCCACCGATCTGCTGGGCACCTATATCTACCGGCTCGGCGTCGGCTCGTCGGACTTCGCGATGGCCTCAGCGCTGTCGATCTTCGTGCTGCTCCTGACGTTGGTGCTCAGCTTCTTCTACGTCGTCCACCTGATGAAGGAGGACTCCTGATGAGTCAGGAAACCATCCGGCGACGCTTCCGGCCGGGCCGAGCACTGCTCAGCACGGTGGCCATCCTGGTCGCCATGGGCTGGGCCTTCCCGGTCTACTGGATGCTCAACTCGGCCCTGCTGCCCAACTCGGTGCTCACCTCGACCACGCCGCGGTTCTGGCCGGCGGGCGGCTCTCTGGACAACTTCACCGCCGTCCTGAACCAAGGCTCGTTCCTGCCTGCGCTGGGAATGAGTGCAGCCATCACGGTGACCACAGTGGCGGTCTGCCTGCTGTTCGCCTTCCTGGCCGCCCTCGCCATCAGCCGGTTCAGGTTCCGCGGACGCACCTCGTTCGTGCTGGCCGTGCTGTTCATCCAGATGCTGCCGGCCGAAGGCCTGTTCATCGCCCAGTACAAGATGATGAGCACCCTGAACCTGCTGAACTCGGTGATCGGCGTCTCGATCATCTACATCGCCGCCGTGGTGCCGTTCACGATCTGGATGCTGCGCGGCTTCGTGGCCGGAGTGCCGGCCGACCTCGAAGAGGCCGCCATGGTCGACGGCTGCAGCCGCACCCAGGCGTTCTTCCGGATCACCTTCCCGCTGCTGGCTCCCGGCCTGGTCGCCTCCGGCGTGTATGCCTTCCTGCAGGCGTGGAACGAGTTCACCGTGGCTCTGGTGATCCTGCAGAAGGACGAGTACCGCACACTGCCGCTGTGGCTGCGCGGGTTCGTCCAGGCCAGTGCGACCAGAGAGACCGACTGGGGACAGGTGATGGCGGCGTCCACACTGGTGGCGGTGCCGGTGATCATCTTCTTTCTGATCGTCCAGGGACGACTGACCTCGGGGCTGGTCGCCGGAGCAGTGAAGGGCTGAGCAATGACCGATGAGTTGGACCGGGCGATCGCCCGGGTGCTGATGCCTGGCTTCGACGGGCCCGAGCTGCCCGCCTGGCTGGAGGCCGAGTTGCGCGGCGGGCTGGGCTCGGTGTGCCTGTTCGCCAGCAATGTGGACAGTCCTGCACAGTTGCGGGCCCTGAACGCCGCGATCCATCAGGCCAACCCGACCGCGCTGATCGCCATCGACGAAGAGGGCGGGGACGTCACCCGCCTGCACCACGCTGAGGGCTCACCCTATGCCGGAGCCGCCCTGCTCGGCCGGCTGGACGACCCGGCGCTGACCAGGGCGAGCGCCGCCGCGATCGGTGCCGAACTGGCCGCGGTCGAGGCCGACCTGAACCTGGCGCCGGTGGCGGACGTCAACTCCAACCCGCTGAACCCGGTGATCGGGGTGCGCAGCTTCGGCGCCGACCCGGCTCGGGTCGCGGCGCACGTCGCCGCCTACACCCACGGCCTGCAGAGCAGCGGTGTCGCGGCCTGCGCAAAGCACTTCCCCGGCCACGGCGACACGGCCGTCGACTCCCATAAGGACCTCCCGGTGCTCGCGATCACCGGTGAGCAACTACGCGAACGCGAGTTGCCGCCCTTCCGGGCGGCCATCGAAGCCGGAGTGGCCGCGGTGATGACCTCGCACATCGTCGTCCCGGTGCTGGACGCCGAGGTGCCGGCCACCTTGTCGGCCCCCATCCTCGGCCTGCTGCGCGATGAACTCGGCTTCGACGGCCTGATCGTGACCGACGCCCTCGACATGGCCGGGGCCAGCGCCGGACGCGGCATCGCCGAAGCTGCGATCAGAGCGCTGAGCGCGGGTGCCGATCTGCTGTGCATCGGCTCGGGCAATACCGGAGATCAGATCGCCGGAATCCGCGCCGAGCTGCGCGCCGCCGTCGACGCCGGACGCCTGGACGCCAGCCGGCTGCTCGACGCCGCCGCCCGAACCGAGGCCCTGGGCGAACAGCGCCGAAGGGCTCGCCAGGCAGCCGAGCCAGCGCTGGTCGCCCCTCCCCGCCTGGACAGCCTTGGCTTCCTCCTGCGCGGCCCGGTACCGCCCCAGCAGGCTCCCCTGCTGCTGCAGCTGCACTCGGCACCGAACATCGCCGCCGGCGAGACACCGTGGGGGCTGGCCGACCACCTGCCGTCCATCACCGAGACGCTGCCGGGCGCGAGGTGCGCCAGCGCGTCCGATCTGGACGAGTTGGCCGCAGTGCTCGAGGGCTCCCCCCGCTCGCCGATCATCGCCCAGGGACGCGATCTGAACCGAGTACCATTCCTGCGCGAGGCTGTCCTGCGGCTGCGGAACAGTGGCAGGTCCGTGCTGGTGGTCGAAGAGGGTTGGCCCTCTCCGGGGGCCGTCGAGGCCGACATTGCGACCTTCGGTGCCGGCCGGGCCACGATGCTCGCATTGCTCGATCTTCTGGCGAAGGGAAGCCGATGAGCGGACTGCTGGTGGGAGTGGACATCGGCGGCACCAAGACTCACGCCATCGTCCTCGACTTCGCCGGGCAGCTAGTGGCCGAGGTGCGCCGGCCCAGCCGTCCGGGCGCTGATGGAGTGCTCCAGACCGCGCGAGAGTCCGTTGCCGCTGTCACCGAGTTGGCCGGCTGTTCCCCCGCCGAGGTTGCTGCGGTCGGGGTCGGCATCCCCGGCAGGGTGGATCCCGAGGGCGGTGTCGTCCACACGGCCGTTAACCTGCAGGTGGACGAGCTCCCGCTGGGGCCACTGCTGATGGACCAGCTGGGCATTCCGGTCGCGATCGAGAATGACGTCAAGGCTGCCGCCTGCGGTGTGGTGAGCCAGCTTCCGCAGGCCGCCGGGAACCTGCTCTACCTGAACTTCGGGACGGGGGTGGCCGCGGCCGCGATCCGCGAGGGACGACTGGTCCGCGGCCTGGACAATGTGGCCGGCGAGATCGGGCACCTCAGCATCGACCCGCACGGCCAGCAGTGTCTGTGTGGCCAGCGCGGCTGCCTGGAACTCGCGGCCGGCGGTGGCCCGCTGAGCTTGCGGCTCGCTGCGGACGGCCTGGAGCTGCCGAGCCTGCTCGAAGCGGCCGCCGATGGCGATTCCCGCGCCGGAATCGAAGCCGAACGGCTGTTGAACGGCATGACCACCGCGATCCTGGTGATGGCGCTGTCCCACGGCTCAAGCATGATCGCGCTCAATGGCGGAGTGATCCACACCTGCCGAGGCCTCGTCGAGAGCCTCCGCGACGAACTGGCCAGCAGAGCTCGATCCTCGGCCTTCCTGGCCTCGCTCGAGCTCGGCTCCCGGCTCTACCAGGTCCCCGCCGACAGCCCGGTTGCCGCAGTCGGAGCGGCCCTGATCGGCCAGGAGCTGACCCGGGCCAGCCTGCTCAGCTCGTCGCTGTAGCCTCAGCCGCCGGACGCGTCCGACTCGGCCGCGCTGAGATCTTCGTCACCCAACTCCTGGGAATCCAACCAGCCGTAGGGCAACACGACGTGCTCGCGCGGGGTGCCTTGGCGGCCCCGCGGTGCTCCAAGGTCGACCACAGGGAACGGCTGGTCGGCGTCCAATTGAGCCAGCAATGCGTCCAACTCGGCGAAGGACGACACCATGGCCAGCCCGCGGCGCAGTTCGCCGCCAACCCCGAAGCCCTTGAAGTACCAGGCCATGTGCTTGCGCAGGTCGGTCAGCCCGTGCTTCTCGCCGTACAGGCCGGCCAGTAGTTCGGCATGCCGGCGAACCATGACGGCAACCTCGCCCAGGGTGGGCAAGGTGCGCTGGTCGGAGCCGGTGAAGGCATCGGCAAGGTCGCGGAACAGCCACGGACGGCCCAGGCAACCACGTCCGACCACGACCCCGGCACAGCCGGTCTGTTCGACCATGGCCAGGGCGTCGCTAGCCTCCCAGATGTCGCCATTGCCGAGCACCGGAATGCTGACGGCCTCGACCAGCGAGGTGATCGCGTCCCACTGGGCGTGGCCCGAATACGCCTGCTGGACGGTGCGTCCGTGCAGGGCGATCGCCGCACAGCCGGCGTCCTCCGCGATCCGTCCGGCGTCGAGGTAGGTCAGATGGTCGGCGTCGATGCCCATTCGGGTCTTCATCGTCACCGGAACGCCGTAGCGGTCGGCAGCCGCCACGGTGGCCGTGAGAATCGCAGCGAGCCGATCCCGTTTCCACGGCAGCACTCCCCCGCCACCGCGGCGGGTCACCTTGGGCACCGGACAGCCGAAGTTCAGATCGACGTGATGAACGCCGAACTCGGCACACAGGATCTCGGTGGCGCCAGCGATCACCTTCGGCTCGACGCCGTACAACTGCACCGAGCGGACGGTCTCGTCCGCCCCGAACCGGAGCATGTCGAAGGTCTTCGGAATCCGCTCGACCACGCCACGGGAGGTGATCATCTCGGCCACATAGAGCCCAGCACCCTGCTCACGACACAGCTGCCGATACGCGGCGTTGGTGATTCCGGCCATCGGTGCCAGCACCACCGGCAACGGCACCTCGAGGGTGCCGCCCGAGGGCGCGCGCAGAACCAGTGGCTCGGTCATTCCACCTCCCAGCTGAACCCGGTCAGCCTACCTGGGGCGCCGAAGCGCCCCGCAGCAGGGCTCAGCAGCCCGGCAACCGAGCGGCCAGGTAGCCGCGCAGCTGATCCAGAGCCACCCGCTCCTGGCTCATCGTGTCCCGCTCGCGGACGGTGACCGCGTCGTCTTCGAGGGTGTCGAAGTCGATGGTCACGCAGTACGGGGTGCCGATCTCGTCCTGACGGCGGTAGCGGCGTCCGATCGCCTGAGCGTCGTCGAACTCGATGTTCCAGTACTTGCGCAGCTCCGCGGACAGATCGCGGGCCTTCGGAGAAAGGTCGGCATTGCGGGACAGCGGCAGCACGGCCACCTTCACCGGCGAGAGCCGCGGATCGAGCTTCAGTACCGTCCGGACGTCCACGCCGCCCTTGGTGTTCGGTGCCTCATCCTCGGTGTAGGACTCGACCAGGAAGGCCATCAGCGAACGGGTCAGGCCGGCGGCCGGCTCGATCACGTAGGGCAGGTAGCGCTCGCCGGTGGCCTGCTCGAAGTAGGTCAGATCCACCCCGGAGTGCTTGGAGTGGGTGCCCAGGTCGAAGTCGGTGCGGTTGGCGATGCCTTCCAGCTCGCCCCAGCCGTCCCCGCCGGTGAAACCGAAGTTGTACTCGATGTCGACGGTCCGCTTGGAGTAGTGGGACAACTTCTCCTTGGGGTGCTCGTAGAGCCGCAGGTTGTCCCGGCTCAAGCCCAGATCGACGTACCAGTCGGTGCGAGCGTCGATCCAGTGCTGGTGCCATTCCTCGTCGGTGCCCGGCTTGACGAAGAACTCCATCTCCATCTGCTCGAACTCCCGGGTCCGGAAGATGAAGTTGCCGGGGGTGATCTCGTTGCGGAAGCTCTTGCCCACCTGGCCGATGCCGAACGGCACCTTCATCCGGGAGGTGCCCTCGACGTTCTTGAAGTTGATGAAGATGCCCTGCGCGGTCTCGGGACGCAGGTAGTGCAGGCCCGACTCGTCCTCGATCACGCCGAGGTAGGTCTTCAGCAT
>JAFADF010000023.1:0-2522 GCA_023425145.1 Actinomycetes bacterium
GAGTGGGGCGATAGACTGTTGTTCCGTGTTCAGTTCCTCCTACCACTGCCCGCCCCGTCGGTAATTCCGGGCTCCCAGATATATTCATCTCTCTGTTAAAATCGACGGATAGGGTGAGCATGAGGCACTTTTCATATCCGTATCAGTTCAATCTGACGGTTCTGCTCCGTCAGGGTCGATGGATAGGGTGAGCAGGAGGTGCTTTTTATATGCCTGATAATCAATATATTCGCTCACGTCAATTGCCCACCCTGCCTGATTTTCACATGGGTGAGCAGCACCCCTATTGATAATCAATTGCTTACGAAGGCATTTTGCTCACCCCCTGGGGACAGGCTGTTCGGCATGGACGAGCCAGCAGGCTAGCGAAAAGACTGCGGCTTGACACGGAAACCTCATCCTGCGCATTCTGGTTATCGAATCATGATCCCTCGAGCATCAAGTTCTTGAAACTTGCTGAACCTTTGTCGGCCACGACAATCGTTATTGCTGGACGCCATGGTCAGGAACGAATATCATTACGAATGCTTTTGCCGTGCGAACCATTATCATGCACAATGCCCTCTAGTTCTGTTTGCCATGCCCCCCCTCCATGTCATCATGGGTGTTTGCATGCCCACATCGACTACGGCCATCCCAGAGCCATGCTACCTCTTGCGGCAAAAGCATGACGCTCCACATAGGATGTCACTTCCAGAGACATCAGTGCCCTTGCGCTAGCTCGCTAGCATGTAGCGGTCAGGGACGGCTGTGCTCTTGCGCTGACTCTCTGGTTGGGATCCGCCCTGCAGATTCGTCCGCCGGACCCGTGGCCTTGAAACGATGTCGTATTTTTTACAATTTCAGGAACCGGCGACGCATAGTAGCTGTTTGTTCCGAAGCCGGGGCGCATCCCGGGAAGGCGTTCATCCAAAGGCACTCACGTATTCATGATTTTGTTCTTAAACACGGATTTTTGCACATGATCTGTGTTTGGGCGTTCGGGATGTTAGTGGCGGGAATTGCGTCAATATTCCTCTCGTCATTTGGGCTTGACGATTATTGGCACAAAGACTGTGGAAAATAGTAAGGGGCAGAGAGCCTTAAGAGGAGGTGCCTAGCAGATTCGAACCGCTGTACCAGGTTTTGCAGACCTGTGCCTAACCACTCGGCCAAGGCACCTTGAATCAACATCGCATGGATTTGTACTCGGCAACACAAATCACTGGTCAATTGACGTGAATGCAAATTTAAGATTAAATTCCCGTTTGCGCAAATTTATTCTGTAAGATAGTTAAACAAATGGTTTTGTTCTTTAGCCTGCTAGTCCCACGAGCCGGAAATAATAACGAACTGAACAAGCACCTGCAGATATTAGTCTTCAAGTGTTTGCTTCTAGCATGGCATGCATGCGTAGGTGGCTGATGGAGCGCCCCTTTTAGTTCATATTCACGGAATCGCAACCTGACAGAGGTGCCCCTCTTTAAAATCGTACTGAAAATTTACCGTGAAGACCCTGCTGTCAGACGTCTTTATGATAGCCGTCAAGTATTTGATTCCCTTGACGTCAGGATCTTTCGTGAAAGCAAATATAGGGCTACTGGTCTGCAACTTCCAGTCTTCCGGCGTCATGTCGCTAAGGGTTTTCGTCCGTTCTTCTTCGGCTGAGTATTCGTCGATGTAGCCGCCATGGACATAGTCGTATGCGCTTTTATAAGTGACATCGATACAGTCATCCAATGGAGTTCCAGACGGATGCTCGGCATCAAAGTCGCCCCTGCACGTCACGCTAAGTGAAACTCTGTCCGGGTAGGCGCAAACTGGCGCAATTATGCCAGCTATTAATTCCACCGTCCTATCGTACGTTATGTCGCCGTTCTGAACGCACAAGCTGTCGAATATTTCCTTATCGCGTCCCTTGGATAAGAAAGTGACTCTTTTGCCTATTTCAAGATTGAAATCAAACTTGCCATCATAAGATGGGACTTCTCTGAAACCATACGAGTCCACCCTATAGTATTCAAGAATGTATGAATGAGAATAATGTTCTTCCACCCTGTCGCACCCTACTAGGCCAGATGCGACGATGAGTGCCATGAGCATCAGTTTAACGCCTTTCTCCATAAGTAATTGTATGTAAATACCATTTATAATTAGTCTTGCCTTTTTTTTGGGAAATATCGTCAAATTCTGCCTCTTTGTTTCCTAAATCGAACACGCCAGAAGCGAAATACCCATTGAATGATCCTCCCCAGCCGAAGTTGCAATGAACCATGCAGGTCGTCTTTACGGATTTGACTTTCGAGCTTAACAGCTCGTTAGTGACACCGGAGTAGCGATTCTCAAGCGTTGTCACGGTCTTGAGCTTGTAGCCGTCTATGTTCCAAGCGTGGCTATTAGCGATGTCGTATGTATTAAATACCCATACCTTTTTATTCGGAATTGAGCAGATGAAAATCGGTTTCCCTCGGTCAAGAGAGGATGTGACATTATTGATGTCATACCAAGAATAATGAACATCGCTAAAATGCTTGCTCAGGTAA
>JAFADF010000045.1:0-5438 GCA_023425145.1 Actinomycetes bacterium
TGACATCTATGTTCCATAAATCTTCTGAAGGTTTAAGAAATTTTGGTATTACTATTAGTGGTGTTAATGGTTTCACAGTAAGTAATACATATAAAGCAACTGTTGATAAAGTTAAAGCAGAGATAGATAAAATTAATGCTTCAATAGAAGAGCTTGAAGGCTATAAAAAAGACATTGAAGAATATGAAGGTTTTAATCCAGAAGATTTAACTTTTGAATTACCAACTTACAATCCAACTAACTCTCCAACCACTTCACCTGGTGGATACAAGCCTTCTTCTAGTGGTTCTGGAAGCGGAGGAAAAGGTAGTGGAGGAAAAGGTAGCGGAGGAAAAGGTAGCAAGGAAGAGACAGAAAAAGAAGTAGAAGATTTAGAATATAAAAAAGATATTTATCATGATATAAATATTGAATTACAAAAAACAGAAAATCTTTTAACTAAACTTCAAGAAGAAGAAGACGATTTATATGGTCAAGCTCGTATAAATAATATGAAAGAGCAAGTAGAATTAATTAGACGTCAAAAAGAATTAACTGCTCAAAAACTTGAACTTGCAAAACAAGAAAGAGATGAATTAAAAAAATCTTTATCAAATGAAGGCGTTCAATTTGATGAAACTGGTGCTATTACTAATTATAATGAAATTATTAAAGCAAAAACAGATTGGGCAAATAGTTTAAGTGGTGAAGCAAAAGAAGCGGCGAAAGAATATGTAGAAAAATTAAAAGACTTGATGTCTTCTTATGAAGAATTACATTTTACAACTATTATCGATTATGAGAGTGAGTTAGAAGAATTTAGAGAAGCTTTACAAGAGAAGATTTTAGAAGCTATTCAATATGAATATGAGCTAAATATAGAGGCTTCTGTAAAATTTAAAGAAGATGCTGATTTCTTGACAGATTTCTTAGAAGGATTAGAATCTGTAGATACAGTATTACAAAGAAAAGCTGATATATATTTAAACCATTTAGACTCTCTTGAAGCTTTTGAAAAACGCTACAACGATATATTAAATAATAGTGATTTGGACGCAGAAGCTAAGCGTGAAGCCATCGAAGAATTAAAAGAAGATTTAAAAGACGCTTTAGGGGATTTAAAAGATTTTTATACTGCTATTAGTGATTATATTGTAGAAGTAATTGAAAATAATACTGATGCTATAGATGAACAAATTAGTGCTTTTGAACGTATTAATGATGAATTATCTGACATGATTGATATGTATGATCTATTGGGTAAAAAAGATTACGATGCTTTAAACAATATGATTGGAGTTCAAATAAGCTCTAATGAAGGTCAAATTGATTTACTGACAAAAGCTAGAGAAAAAGCTATAGACCTAAGAGATTCTTTAGAAGAGGGTACAGAAGAGTGGAAAGCTGCTAATGAACAGGTTCAACAAATAGATGAGGATATTAGAAAGCTAGCTAATGATACTGTTAAATTACTACAAGAAAAATTACAAAATACTTTTGATAAAACTCTCGATAAAGTAGAAAAATCATTAAGTAATGGCTTAGGCTTTGATACATTAGAAGAATTAATTTCTCGTTCCGCAAAAGAGCAAGAGAAGTATTATGATGCTGTTGAAAAATCAGTTTGGTCAGCTAGAATGCTTAAGCAAATTCAGGCAGATATAAACAAGCAAACTGATCCTAGAAAGCAAGAAATGTTCCAACAATTCTATGAAAGTCAGGTAGCTACTTTAGTAGAAAAAGATAAACTTACTGCTGCTGAAGTAGAAAGAACAGAAATACTTTATCAGTTAATGCTTAAACAAATGGCTCTTGAAGAAGCTCGATCTAATAAAACTATTCAACGCTTAGTTCGTGATGACCAAGGTAATTGGGTTTATCAATATATGGCAGACCTTGAGGCAGTAGCATCAGCTCAAGATAATTTAACTAACTCTATTGATGATCTTTTAGCTCATGATAAACAAGTATATGAAGATACTCAAAATGAAATTCTTGAAAGAAGAAAACAATTTATTTCAGACATGAAAGCTTTACAAGAAGCTTATTTGAATGGAGAAATTGAAAGTGAAGAAGAATTTAAGCGATTAATGTCTTTACTTGAAGAAGATTTTAATGCTGATATGCTTGTTTTAAGTGAAGAATATGCTCTTGCTGAAAGAAATATTGCGGCTTCAACTCTATTAAATATTATGGATGCTTATAATATTACTTATGGTGACCTAAATAATATGACTCAGGAGCAAAAAGATTTCTTCTCTCAAATGGGAATTGAAATTGGTGATGATTGGGATTCAACTTTAGATAACATGACAGCCGCTAATGAAGACTATACTAAAAAGTTTTTAGACTCTTATCTCAATCCTGAAACTGGTTTAGTTGATTCTATTAAAGATGCTTTTGAAGAAATGTCTCAAGCTGCTGAAGATTACAAAGATAATGTAAATCAAGTATTGGCTAATACAGGTATGGATTTTGAAACAATGACTGGAAAAGTTGAAGATTTAAAAGATTCAACCAATGATTTAAAGGAAGCTAATAAAACATTAATTGAACAAATATCTAAAGAATATGATGCTATTAAAAATATTCTTCCTCAATATGACAAAATTAAAAACTCTTATAATGAAATTAGAAAATCTGTTCAAAATTATATAGATACACTTAATAAAGCTATTGAAAAACAAAAAGAACTAGCCAATGCCCCATCACCTACTTCTCCTGGAGGTTCTAGCGGAAATGGAGGTTCTGGTGGAAGTGGAGGTTCTAATAGCGGTGGAGGAAGTTCTTCTGGAGGTTCTAGTGGAAAAAATCTAGGAGTAGGAAGTAATGTAAGAATTAAATCTGGAACTAGATGGTATTATGATTCTAATGGTAAAAATCCTTCAGGAAACGCTTGGACAAACAGAGATTTACAAATTACTAAAATTGCTAGTAAGGGATCTCATCAATATAACGTAGGAACAAAACAAGGTGAATATTTAGGATGGTTGAAAAAGACTGACTTTGTTGGTTTTAAAACAGGAGGATACACAGGAGACTGGTCTAAAGTTGAAGGTATGGATGCTGACGGTGGAAAAATGGCACTACTTCACCAAAAAGAAATGGTATTAAATAAAGAAGATACAGCAAATCTTTTAAAAGCCGTAGAATTGGTAAGAGACTTTAGTAGAAGCTTAACACCAAATATTTCCGCTCCACAAGCTACTAATAATAATAATACAAATCAAAATATTACAATTCATGCTGACTTTAGTGGTGTTCGTAATTCTTCTGAAATCGAAAACGCATTCAATAATCTTGTTAATCGAGCTGTTCAATATAGTAATCAAAAATAATAGAAAGGGTTTATCCCTTTCTATACTTTATAAAAGAAGGAGAGTAAGGAATGAATTATCAAGATCAATTATTTGAGGCTATAGAAATAATAGCAAAAAAACAATTAGAAAAACAATCTTTTTCTAAAATTATCAAAGGTAATATTATTTCTGAAGAACCAAATGAAGATGGTAGTTATAATATATTATATTTAGATGCTACTATTAAAGCGTATCCACAAAATGTTTCTTTAAAATATTCAAAAGGTGAAACTGTATTTATTTTACTTCCAAATGGACAATTAAATGAAAGAAAAACTATTATGGGTACAACAGCAAATAGACCGGATAATGCTCCATCTATTGATATTACAGAAGAGGATATTAAAGATATCTTAGATACTGTTGTTGCTACTGGTAGAAACTATATTACTGCGCCAAAAGAAACAATTAATTTAAATAAGGATCTTAGAACCTATCCTATTACTATTGATCCTTTGTTCTTAAAACACTATGTAAGAAGTCAATCTCATATGCGTTTAAGATGTAGAGTTGAATCTAATTTCGATAGATTTAATTTACCAGAGAATTTTTCATATGGGGCAAAAATTAAAATAGTGTATTCAAATAATACAGAGAAAGTATTTGATTTTTCTTATTTAAATATGAGAGGTAATATATATAATCTAAATAATTATGTTCAAGATATAGTATTTGAAATACCTACTTCTTTAACTCCTATTGAAGCTACTGGAGAATTATATCTAACAGGATTGAATATAGGAGCTGGCAATTACGTAAAATTTTCAGAACTATCTTTAGAATTGTTAAGTGATGTTTTAACTGATATTATTACCAATAGAAGATATACTGTTTCATTAATTTCTGATTCAGGAACGGTTTTTGATGAAGAAGCTACAAACAATGTTAAATTAATTTGTCAAGTTATAAGTGAGGATGGTATAGAAGTCGATCCTTTTGGTTTATCATTTAAATATGAATGGTATTCTATTACTTTTGATAATGATGGAAATAAAATTAAACCCGCTCTTCCTATTGGAACAGATAGAGAGTTAATAGTTAATTTAGGAGAGCAGGATATAAGTATAGCTTATTATGAGTGTGATGTTTATCCGAATGAGATAACCAAAATAAAAAAATTGGACATATAGACACTTAAGTATTATACTTTATAGGAGGAGGTTATTTAATGGCTGAGCAGATGATCGGAACTGGTCAAATATCACTAACGAAAATTAAAAAAGGCTCAATGGGAGAAAGTGCTAAATATGTTATAGTTAATGGAGAACAAATATTTAGATATTCTGATACAGAAATGTTATCAATACCTTCTCCTAAAAATATTGTTATTAGTGCTAGTATTTATAATATAAATACAACAAATATTAAATGGTATTATAAAAAGCCATCAGATACAAATTGGACTGAGTTAAATCCTTCTATTCAAAGTAGGGGATTGACAGGAAAAAGTCAATTTATAGTAGATCCTAATGGTAGCTACTGGAATGGAGCTACTAGCTTAACCTTTGCTTGTTTTGTTGATAATAATTTCTATGATGAAATAACTATTGTAAAATTAGCTGAGGGTAATTCTTTTTCAGCCATATTATCAAACGAAACCCAAACAATAGCTACTGATGCTAATGGAAATTTTAATGAGGAAGATTTAAATAAAATAAAAACAGAGATTCAAGTATTTAAGGGAACAGAAAAGCTAATGATGGCTACTAACAATATCGACCCTCAAATTAATGAATATACTTTAAAAATTGTTAATAATAACAATCTAGAAGGAAGAATTAATTCAAATACTGGAGAAATAGAAATCACCTCTTTTTCAAAAAGTGCTGATACTGGCTATTTTGATGTTCAAGCAACTATAAAAACAAGTGATGCCTCTTAGCTGGAAAAAGTATTTTAAAGAGATTTACTTTAACAAAAGCTAAACAAGGTGAACAAGGAACTATAGGTGAAGATGCTAAACAAGTAACAGTAGTTGGACAAAATCTATTTGTTATCGGTTCAGATATTGACAAAACAGTAACTCCTAGTTATATAAAAATAACAGGTATATCTAAAAATATAACTGATTTTGAAAATCGTTCTTGGCAACATTTGGTC
>JAFADF010000025.1:0-81968 GCA_023425145.1 Actinomycetes bacterium
CGTTGACCTGCTTCGTTCGCGTAGCTCTGTAGCCCTCCGCAGCCCTGGCGATGAGACGGGCCATCCAGTTAACCGGTGGGGTCCACCAGGCCTTTCCATTGAGGTCGGTCTTGTTGATGGGGTCGGCGGGGTAGGTGTAGCGGTTGTCGTTGCCACCAGCAACCGGGTCGATCGACAAGAATCGCCCGGTGGTCGGGTTGTACAGACGGGCACCCATCAACGTCAGACCACCAACAGTGTCCGCGTCGCGCTGATGCGTCCCCAACCAGCCATAGCGGCCTGATGTGCCTGTCTTCGGCTGGCCGTACTCGTCGGTTTCGGTGTAGCTGTCGATACCGGCCTGGCCGAGCGTGGCGGTGGCCACAATGTCGCCATGCAGGTTCGCTAGTTGCAGCCTGGCGACACCGGCATCATCAACATCAACCGCGAGCCCACCGGCCAGATCCGACACGAGCCTGTTCCAGGAGGACGTCCACGCCGTTGACGCGTCCGGACGAGTCTTCGTCGACGTCCACGCCGGACTATCGCTCTCGCCGTCGTAATGGTCCAGCTTCTCGCTCAACTGGACCCCGTCGGTGAAGCCCTTCGTGGTCGAAACCCGATCAGACCCGTCCAGGCTGAACGTCTGCCTGCGAACCTGCGCCACACCACTGGTCGCGTCGGTCACCGTCTGCTGCAAACTCGCCACCATGTCATTGGCCGCATAGGTGACAGCCAAGTCACCGGCAAGTTGATCGTCAGCGTTGCTCGTGTGCACCTTCGGAACCGACATCGAACGACCCATCCGGTCATACACATACCCCGACGTCGTCAACCGATCCGCACCGTCATAGCTATAGCTCGACGACGCTGCCACTGTCGTGGCCTGACAGCCACCGGCAACATCCGGACCATACGAGGTCAGGCTCGTGCGGTTGCTGTCACCGGTGAAGCCGTACACCCGAGTCACACAACCCTCGGTTCCGGTGTCTTCCACCTTCGACAACCGAGCCCGATCGTCATAGGTGTACCGCTGGCTCCCCGCCGGACCAGTCGCCTGCACAACCCGACCCAAATGGTCATAGGTCTGAGTGAGAAGCCAAGAAGCCGCGGCCCCTATCTGCTCAAGGCCGCGCTACCGACGCCGGTCCGGCTTGAAGAACTCGAGCAACGCACTCAGAGTCTCGTCCAGCGTCGCGGACTCCGGTTGCAGCAGCCCAACTCGATCACGCCCGACTCGGACCACAAAGTCGACCAACCGGGAAGCCAGCTCGTCACGAAGGGGCTCTGCGTCCTCTACCCGAAGCCCACTGACCTTATATCCGGACACATCTGCCACCAACAGGCGTGCCTGGCTGTCGAAGAACTCATACGCGCCAGCACGTACATCCAGCGCCTCAAGGCCGGCGACAGCATCGTCCACTGTGGGAAAAACCTCGATATCACCATTCTCGTCGACGACGATGGGAGGGATTGGGGTTGCGTCCACCACCATCGGATCCTTCCGACTCCCGCCAGACGCTCGAGCAGGCAACGACCTGGACGTTTGGAGCCACCTGCGGGAATCGAACCCGCGACCTACGCTTTACGAGAGCGTCGCTCTACCGACTGAGCTAAGGTGGCGCGGCCCGGGGGCCGAGGCACAACTATAGAGGCGAGCGCGCGTCGGGGCGAAGTCGGACGCGACTCAGCTGCAGCGAAGCCCGTCCGCCGGGATCGTGCCCTGGGTCAGGTAAGCGATCACCGCATCGTCCACGCACTTCGATTTGCCGCCGAAAGTGCCGTGCCCCTCACCGGTGTAGGTGATCAGCGTGGCCGAGGTGAGCTGCTTGGCCATCCATTCGGCGTAGCGGTACGGCGTGGCGTTGTCGCCCAGGCCGCCGATCACCAGCAACGGCGCGGCACCGACACCGGTCGGGTGCAGCTGGACGTCCGGACGGACCGGCCACAGCGCACAGCTGTAGGACGGCCCGAAGTACTTGCCGAAGATCGGGGCCTTCTTCTGATCGGCAACCCAATCCTGGTCGGCACCGGCGACCCCGTCATCGGTGGAGTCGCGGCAACCGATCGCCGGGAAGGCGTAGGTCATCGGGCTGTAGCCGCCGTCATCACCTCGACCGTTGAGGAAGTCCGCAGCGGCCAGCAGGCCACGCCCGTCACCGTTGATGGCCGACTCCACCAGCAACGCGATGGACGGCCAGGCCTCCGACCCGCCATAGAGCATCGCGGCCACTCCGGTCACGGCCAGGCTCTGGGTCAGCGTGCCGCCGGTACCGGTGAGGGGCTGGGAGTCGAGGCGATCCCACAGCCCGGTGATGGTGGCCTTCACGGCCGTTTCGGTGCTGCCCAGCGGGCAGGAGCGCTCCGCACACCACTTCGCGTAGTGGGTCAGCGCGAGCTCGAAGCCCTCGGCCTGGGGAATGGACTCGTCGGTGGTGATGTTCACTGCGGCGTCCAAGACCAGGCGTCCGGTGTTCTCGGGGAAGAGTTCGGCGTAGTAGGCACCGATTTGGGTGCCGTAGGAGTAGCCCAGGAAGTTCAGCTTCGGCTGCTTGAGCAACCGGCGCAGCAGGTCCAGGTCGCGCACGGTGTCGATGGTGCCGACGTGTTCGAGCAGCTTCCCGTTGCGCTGCCAACAGCCCTTGTTGAAGGCCTCCACGCCGGCCAGCAGCGCGGCCCGCTCGGCCGGATCGTCCGGGCTGAGGTCGAGCTCGTTGTAGGCGTCGGTGTCGGCGTCGCTGAGGCAGCGGATCGGGGTGGACTGGCCGGTGCCTCGAGGATCCCAGCCGACAATGTCGTAGGCCTCCAGCCCGGTGCTGGCAAAGCTGGAGACCATTTCCGTGCCGGACGCTCCTGGCCCACCGGGGTTGATGAACAGCGTCCCCAACACCGGCTTCTTGGTGGCCGGCTTGCGGCGCATCACCAACGTGACCGCGGCCCGTCCGGGGTCGGCGTAATCCAGCGGAGCCCAGACCCCCGCACACTGCGTCCCCTGCTCGCAGTCGGACCACTCCAAGCGCTGGCTCAGGTAGGCGTTCAGGTCGGGCCCGAGGCCGCTGCCCACTCCGGGCACCTTCGGGTCCACCTCGGGCAGCTGCAGCCGGTCGACCACCGGGGACGGCGTCGTGGCCAGCTGCAAGTCACCGACCGTCGTGCTGGTCGGGCTCGGCGAGGCCACACTCGCCGTCAGGTCCGCCGAGGACGACACCGAGGCGGACGGCACCGTCCCGGCCGTGCAACCGCTGACCAGCAACGACCCGGCCAACAGCAGGCTCAGGCTCCGGTTCAGTCGCACCGGCCCAGCCTAGTCACTGGACCGGTGAGGGCAGGACTCAGCGACTCAGTCCTCGTCGTCAGCCTCGTCGCGCCCGCGGGCGTCCCGGAAGCTGCGATCAAGGCTCCAGCCGCCGGCACCGACGGTGAGGAACAGGATGCCGACAGCGGTCAGCAGCAGTTCCAGCTCGCCGTAGAAGCCCGGCTGGCCGGCGACGAATGGGCTGAAGCTGGAGCCCCAGAAGACCAGCGCCAGCGCGCCGCCGGCAATCAGAGCCGCACCCAACCCGGCCACCCGGGTGAGCAGGCCCAGCACCATGGCCAAAGCGATCGCCAACGAGCTGGCGCCCACGATGATTGCCCACAGCTCCGGCTGCGGAAGGATCGTGGCGGAGAAGGTCTTGGTGGCGGCCGGCAGATCGGTGAGGATGCCCAGGCCGCGGATCGCGAAGATCACGGCCACGACCAGGCGCAGCAGGAACAGGCCTACTGAACCGACGAACTTGTCCGTCGTCCGCTTCTCGACCCGGACGAGTTCCGGCTTGCTGGCGGCGACCGCGGCCGGAGCAACCGTGGTGGACGCCACCAGGGCGGCCTCGCGGGCCTCACGGCGGGCGGCCCGCTCGGCGGCGAGCTTCCGCTCCTCCTCCGACGGCTCCTGGGCGGCGGCCAGACTCTCCTCGGTGCGGAAGATCTCGTCGTCGGCAGCGGGGGCGGCCACCGGGGACGGCGCGGTCACCGGAGCAGGCGACGTTTCCCTCGTCGCCCCGAGGTTCGGGGTGGCCACCGAGACCGGACCGGGCTCGGCAGCGACCTGAGCAAATGGGACCGGTCCGGGGGCAGCTGCGGACGCCGGAGTCCAGGTCGACGGCGCTTCGACAGGCTCCGCAATGGACGGTTCGGCGATGGCGTCGACCGGCTCGGCGGCCGGGGTCGGCTGCGCGGACGGGGTCCACGGAGATGCTTCGACAGGAGCAGCGACCGGCTCAGCAGTCGCTTCGACAGGCTCAGCGACCGGTGCGGGCTCGAATACCGGTGCGGGCTCGGAGACCGGGGACGGCTCTTCGGCCGGCGTCGGCGCAGATCCCCACTGGGCAACCGGCTCCGGGTCAGCGGAGAAGGGCTGCGGTGCCGGCACCGGAACCACCGTCTCGGCAACCGGAGCGGGCGGCGTCCATACCGGCGCTTCGACCGGCTCGGCAACCGGTTCAGCAACCGGGGCAGGCTGGGTCCACACGGGTGCGTCGACCGGCTCGGCAACCGCTTCGACAGGCTCAACGGCAGCGGCGGGCTCGGCCGCCGGAGCCGGCTGAGTGAAGGACGGAGCCGCCCAAGCAGGTGCAGCCGGCTCAGCAATCGGAGCGGGTTCGGCCACCGGAGCCGGCGTGATCGGCTCAGGAGCCGGATCCTCGGCCGGCGGAGCGACCCAGCCACTGGTGGCCGAGTCCAGCGGCGGTGTCCCCCAGGCCGGAGCCGGAGGCAGCACCGGGGCCGGCGGCGCGGCGGGCGCAGTCCAGGCCGGAGCGGCCGGCAAGGTCGGGGCCGGCGGTGCCGGCGGGGCAGCCCAGGTCGACAAGTCGGCGGTCGGCTCCGGGCCGGTGGCCGGAGCGGCCAATCGCGGCAGGTCCGTCCACGACTCCACCGGGCTCGGACCCTCCGCCGCAAAGCGGGCGGGGGTCGGTTCAGCGGCCGGTGTCGGCTGGGCCGGCGCCCCTTCATTGGTTGCCGGGTAATTCTCCGGCTCGCGCGGCTCGGTCACGGGAAGTCCTTCCTGCGGGCTTAATCTCTCCCATGCTGTCACCCGCGTGCGGGATCGCGGCACAGCGACACGGTACCCCGAGCCGTCGGTCCTGACGCTCAGGACGGACGAGCCACGCTTAACAGCAATGCTTCGAAGGCCAACAGCGGTGCCACATTGGTCTCCAGCGCAGTCCGACAAGCCAGGATGGCATCCAGTCTGCGGATCGTGGCAGTGGCGTCCCCCGCTGCTGCCAGCCGGTTCACCTCGGCGGTCAGATCGGCGTTCACCAGCGCGGCTCCCGAGCCGGTCTGGACGGCCAGCACGTCGCGGTACAGCGAGGTGAACTCGGTCAGCACCCGATCCAGCGAGTCACGCTGCAACCGCTTGGCCCGCGCCTTCTGCTGATCCTCCAGCTCGCGGATCGCGGCCTGCGCATTGCGCGGGCGGGCACCCTTCGTGCCGAAACCGAGCGCCTCGTTCAGCTTGGCCCGCTCCTGCTCGTCCAGCCCGGACGTGATCGCGGACGCCTCGGCTGCGGCGGAATCCACCAGCTCGGCGGCCGCCCGCAGGCAGGCCCCCAGTGAGGTCAGCGCGGACGGGATGGCCAGCACCTGCCGGCGCCGCTCGCGGGCCGCCTCATTGCGAGCCAGTGCACGTGCCCGTCCGATATGACCCTGAGCGATCCGCGCCACCTCCGCGGCCAGCGCCGGTTCGACGCCGTCGCGGCGGGCCAACAGTTCGGCGATGGCCGCCTCACTGGGCGTGCTCAGTTCGACCCGTCGGCAGCGGGAGCGGATCGTGACCACCACGTCATCGGCGGTCGGGGCGCACAGCAGCCAGACCGTCCGCGGGGCCGGCTCCTCGATGCTCTTCAACAGTGCGTCCGCGCCGCGCTCGGTGACCCGGTCGGCATCCTCGACCACCAGTACCTGCAGCGGCCCCAGCGTCGGTGCCATCGCCGCCCGTCGGACGAGCTCGCGCACCTCGTCCACCCCGATCGACAACTGCTCGGTGCGCACCAGGGTCACGTCGGGATGGGCGCCGGAGAGCACCGTGGTGCAGGTATTGCAGTCGCCACAGCCACCCCGCGGGCACTGCAGGGCGGCCGCGAAAGCTCGGGCTGCATTGGAACGCCCCGAGCCGGGCGGCCCGGTGAACAGCCAGGCGTGAGTCATGGCATGCCGGTTGCCGTCAGCCTCCGAAGCGCCGACAGCGCGCTGCAGCACCTCGACCACCCGCTCCTGGCCGATCAGGTCGGCCCAGACTCCGGTGCTGGTGGCTGCGTTCACGGCTCCACTGTGCCAGCCGGGCCCCACAGAAGCGAGGCCAGCCGAGCCCGGATCCGATCAGCCAGCTCGGCGATCGGCAGCCGGGCCGCGAGCACCAGGTAATGCTCCGGATCGCGATCTGCCAGCGCCAGGAAAGCCTGCCGGGCGCGCAGATGGACGTCGTGGCCGGCGTCCTCGAGCCGGTCCTTCTCCTCGATGGTGGCCAGCCCCTGGGCCGGGTCCAGATCGAGCACCACGGTCAGGTCGGGCAGCAGATCGCCGGTCGCCCAACGCGCGATCTGCTCGACCCGGTCGGCGTCCAGATCACGGCCGGCGCCCTGATAGGCCAGCAGCGAGTCGACGTAGCGGTCCGAGATCACCAGCGCACCGCGGTCCAGCGCGGGACGGATCACCTCGTAGACGTGTTGCGCCTTGTCAGCGGCGTACATCAGGGCTTCGGCCCGCGGCGAGACATCACCCCAGGCCGGGTTCAGCACCAGATCGCGGAGCACCGCGCCGATCGGCGAACCGCCCGGTTCCAAGGTGACCAGCACCTCGCGTCCCTGCTGGCGGGCCCAGTCGGCCAGCAGCGCGGTCTGGGTGGACTTGCCGACCCCGTCGCCGCCCTCGAATACGACGAAGACCCCGTCCATGGCTACTTTCCGCTCGCCTTGCGGGTGGTGGTCTTGCGAGTGGTGGTCTTGGCAGCCGGCTTGCGGGTGGTCCGCTTCGGGGCCGGGCCCTTGGCCCGCTTCTCGGCCAGCAGTTCGGCAGCCCGCTCCAGCGTCATGGTCTCGACCGAATCGGTGCGCCGCAGGGTGGCATTGGTCTCACCGTCGGTGACGTAGGGGCCGAAGCGACCGTCCTTGACCACCACCGGCTTGCCGGAGACCGGGTCGGCCCCCAGTTCGGCCAGCGGTCCGGCCGCAGCCCGGGCGGCACCCCGTCCGCGGGTCTTCGGCTCGGCGTAGATGGCCTCGGCCTGCTCCAGAGTGATCTCAAAGATCTGCTCCTCGCTGGTCAGCGAGCGCGAATCCGTCCCCTTCTTCAGGTAGGGGCCGTAGCGTCCGTTCTGCGCGGTGATCTGCTCCCCGTCGGCGGCCGTGCCGACCACCCGAGGCAGACTGATCAGCTTCAGCGCGTCCTCGAGGCTGACCGTGTCCAGGCTCATCGACGCGAACAGCGAGCCGGTCTTGGCCTTGGCCGACTTCGGCGCATCCTCGGGAAGCACCTCGGTGACATAGGGGCCGTAGCGGCCATCCTTGGCCACGATCGGGTAGCCGGTCTCGGGGTTGACGCCGATCTCACGCTCGGTCGCGGCCGGCTTGTCGAGCAGCTCGCGGGCCACCTCCAGGGTCAGTCCGTCGGGCGGCAGCTCCGGATCGACATTGGCGCGGCGTCCGTCGGCATCCTCCAGGTAGGTGCCGTAGCGGCCCACCCGGACGTCGATGCCCTCCCCCAGGCTGAACGTGGACAGCTTCTTGGCATCGATCTCGCCCAGCTCACTGACCAGCTTCTCCAGCCCGGCGCCACCGTCGTCGCCGTAGTAGAAGTCCTTCAGCACCCGGATCCGGGCCGCCTTGCCACTGGCCACCTCGTCAAGGATCTCCTCCATGCCGGCGGTGAAGGTGTAGTCGACCAGCTTGCTGAAGTGCTCCTCCAGCAGCCGGGTCACCGCGAACGCCAACCAGGTCGGCACCAGCGCCGAGCCCTTCTTGAACACGTAGTCGCGGCTGGTGATCGTCCGGATGATCGCGGCGTAGGTGGACGGACGGCCGATCTCCAGCTCTTCGAGCTTGGCCACCAGGCTGGGCTCGGTGTAGCGGGCCGGCGGCTTCGTCTCGTGGGCGCTGGCGGTCAGGTTCTCCGGCTGCAGCTGCTGGCCGGTGGCCAACTGGGGCAGCCGGGCCTGGGCGTCGTCGGAGCTGGCCTCGTCATCATCGTGAGATTCGACGTAGGCCTTCAGGAAGCCGAGAAAGGTCACCGTCCGCCCGGACGCGGTGAAGCCAGCCCGTCCGGATTCGACGACCTCGCCGGTGGCGGTGTTGGTCACCGCGACCCGCTCGGGCAACGTGGCACCGATCCGCACCGAGACGGTTTCGCCGACGGCATCGGTCATCTGGGAGGCGATGGTCCGCTTCCAAATCAGCTCGTACAAGCGACGATGATCACCGGACAGCCCGCTGTGCTCGGGCGTCCGGAAGCTCTCACCGGCCGGACGGATCGCCTCGTGCGCCTCCTGGGCGTTCTTCACCTTCGAGGTGTAGGTCCGCGGACGATCGGGCAGATACGCCCCACCGAACAGCTCCTTCACCTGAGCCCGAGCCGCAGCGATGGCCGTGGTCGACAAGGTGACCGAGTCGGTACGCATATAGGTGATGAAGCCGCGCTCGTACAGCTCCTGGGCCACGCTCATCGTCCGCTGCGCAGTGAAGCCGAGCTTGCGGCCGGCCTCCTGCTGCAGGGTGGTGGTTCGGAACGGCGGATACGGCTTGCGGGTGTAGCCCTTCGCCTCGACCGAGGCCACCGCGAAGCCGGCCTTCTCCAGCTGGCCGGCCAGCTTCTCCGCCCCGGACAGCGACAGCTGCAGGACGTCCTCGCCGACCAGACGTCCGACCGAGTCGAAGTCGCGGCCCTGGGCGATCCGGCGTCCGTCGAAAGTGGCCAGCCGGGCGGTGAAGGTCCGCGGCTCGGCGTCCGGTCCGGCGTCCAGCACAGCCTCGATGCCGGCGAAATCGGCCGCCCGGAAGGCGATCCGCTCCCGCTCCCGATCGACGACCAGCCGGGTGGCCACCGACTGGACGCGTCCGGCCGACAGCTTCGGCATGACCTTCTTCCACAGCACCGGGGAGACCTCGTAGCCGTAGAGCCGATCCAGGATCCGGCGGGTCTCCTGGGCGTCGACCAAGTCGGTGTCCAGCTCGCGGGTGTTGTCCACCGCAGCCTGGATCGCCTCGGGAGTGATCTCGTGGAAGACCATCCGCTTCACCGGGATCTTCGGCTTCAGCTCGTCCAGCAGATGCCAGGCGATCGCCTCGCCCTCGCGGTCCTCATCAGTGGCCAGCAGGAGTTCGTCCGCTTCCTTGAGCTTGGCCTTCAGATCGCGGATGGTGCCCTTCTTGTCGGCGGCGACCACGTACAGCGGCTCGAAGTCCGCCTCGACGTTCACGCCCGTCCGGGCCCACTTCTCGCCCTTGTACTTGGCCGGAACCTCGGCGGCACCGGTCGGCAGATCGCGGACGTGGCCGCGGCTGGACTCGACGATGTAGCCACTCCCGAGGAACTTGGCCAGACTGACCGCCTTGGTCGGGGACTCGACGATCACCAACCTGCGCTTGGCATCTGTGGGCACTAAGGAACTCCCTGACGGTCGGGTGGATCGAGTCATCACTCTAGTTCCGGCATGGTAGTGCCCCCGGACCAACAAAGGGTCCGAGGGCACATTTGGGTCGGTTGACCCACTCAGTTCACCGGGCTGCTCCCCAGGGTCACCGTTGCCGTCTTGGCCTTGCCGCTGCTGGTCACCCAGCTGATGGAGACCTGCTGGCCGGGCTCGAGGCTGCGGATCACGCTGGCCAGGTTCATTCCGGCCTTCACCGTGGTGTCGCCGACCTTGGTGAGCTTGCTGCCAGCGGTCATGCCGGCCTTGGCGGCGGGGCTGCCGGAGACGACCTTGACCACGGTGACACCGTTACCGGTGGCCTCCTGAGTGGCCGGCTGGACGCCCAGGAAACCGGCTGGGCCAACCCGGACGGTACCGGCATCGGCACCGGTCTCGATCTGCGAGACCACGCTCAGCGCAGTGGCGATCGGGACGGCGTAGCTGGTGCCCGCCTTGGTCGAGCCGGCCGTGGTGATGCCGACAACCTCGGCCTGCGAGTCGAACATCGGTCCACCGGAGTGGCCGGGGACGGCACCGGCATTGGTCTGGATCAGGCCGGACAGGTCTTCGAAGTTGCCCCACGGCGAGTCGGACGACACCCGCAGGCTGCGGTCGGTGCCGGTGACCTTGCCCGGAGCCGCCACCAGTACGCCGCCGCCCTCGGCATTGCCGACTGCGGTGACCTGCTCACCGGTGGTGACCGCGGTGTTGTCGACGGTCACGGTGTCCAGGCCGCTGGCGTCCTTCAGCTGCAGCAGTGCCACGTCCTTGGTCTGGTCGAAGCCAAGAACCGTTGCGACGTAGGTGTTTCCCGTTGTCGGGACCTTGACCGCGATCTTGTCGGTGCCGGCCACCACGTGGTAGTTGGTGAGCACCTTGCCGTCGGAGCTGAGGATCATTCCGGTGCCGGCCGCGGTCCCGTTCGAGGTCTCACCCTCGATCAGCACCACTCCCTTGGCCTGGGCTGCGGTCACCGTGGACGAAGCTGTGGTGTCCTTCTCGCCCTGGCGCCCGGACTGGCCCGAATCGCCGGAGTCCTGACCCTGCTGGCCGCTACCGGACTGGCCCGACTGACCGGACTGGCCCGACTGACCGGAGGGAGTCTGCACCTGCGGGTTGTCGATCGCGCCTTGGAGGGCACCGTTGGCCCAGAAGGCGCCGGCGCCGATCAGCACGAAGGCGGCGATCGCCGCGATCAGGGCCGTCCAGCGGCGTCCGTTCGTCCGGGCCGGCTGGGTCTGCGGGTAGTACGGCTGCTGCGGGTAGTAGCCGCCCGAGTAGGGGCCATAGGGATAGCCACCACCAGGCGGGTTGGCGCCGCCGAAACCCGGGTAGCTTGCGCCCTGCTGCGGATAACCCGCGGTCTGCTGTGCTGCGTCCTGCTCGGACGGCGCACCGACCTGGACGTAGCCGGTCGCTCCCTGTGGGTAACCCGGCTGCGGGAAGCCACTCAGGTAGCCCGGCGGGTAAGCCTGGGTCTGCGAAGGGTACGGGTAGCCGGCCGGCGGATAGCCCTGCGGGTAGCCCTGGGTCGGGTAGCCGTAGCCCGCGGTTGCTGCCGGACCGGACGCCCCTGCCGGGCCGGACGACCCTGCCGGCGGTACGTGAGCCGCCGGGTCCGGCGCCGACCAGGCGGCGGTGCCGGAACCCTGACGGGCCCACGGTGAGGGCGGAGGCGACGCATCCCAGCCGGAACCCTGGGCGGTGGACTGAGGAATCTGAGCAGTCTGCTCTGCGTGCGTCTCCGCATCGACTCGCGGAACGGCGGACCAAGAACCGCCCTCCCCAAGCCCGCCGGACGCCGCCGGAGCGGCCCCTTGCTCAGCTACCGACTGCGAACCCTCGGCGACCCCCCGGTACGCCTGGTCCTGCGTCGGAGCGTCCTCATTCACTGGCACGTCGTCCCAAGACCGATTGGTCTGATCGTCAACCATCTTCGACCTCCGTTCTCAACGAGCCCCAGTTTTGGCGGCCTATCCATGCCTGGCCTGTCCGATTCCTGTGAGAACCTGTGAGTCCTCACCGGATCAGATAGCCCAGCGCGACCAGTTCCCGCAGCCGCGGCAGCAGGTCATCGGCCAACTCCTGGCTACCCACCTCGAGCAGTCCGGAAACCGCTGTGACCAGGGCAGCAAGCGGGAGCTCGCCGTCGCAGGCACCGACCACAGCCGCCAAAGCCGTGCCCGGTTCCATGGCCCGTCCAAAGCCGTAACCCTGCCGGAGCACCAGATGTTCCGGATCGGCGGCGCCCGGCTCGCCGAAAGTCTCCTGAGTCAGCTCCGGATGCTGGCGCCAGCACCGAGCCCAGAACTCGGCTTCCGGGGCGCGGGCGTCGTCCACGGCCGAGAAGAAGTCGGCGAACGCCGTCCCCACCGGCTGGTGGACGGCGTGCGGCCAGTCCTCGAAACGCACCTCCGGCTGCGCCCGCTCAGCCCGGCGCAGCACCAGCCAGCCCAGGCCGACCGACGTGATCCCGGAGTCGGCGAAGTAATCCAGCCACTGCCGGTAGCGGGGCAGGTACTCCGCGCGCCCGGCCAGGCCGGCGTCGGCCAGCCACAGCTCGATGTACTCATACGGATCGAGCACCTCCCGCTGCAGCACCAGCGCGTCGCAGCCGGTCGGGGTGATCCACTCGGCCAGCCGCTCGTCCCAGGGCCGATCGGTGATCGCCCAGTTGCCCAGCACCACCAGGACCCCGCCCGGATTCAGGTGTGCGGCCGCGCCGGTGACCACTTCGCGCATCAGGTCGTCCCCGGCGAAGCCGCCGTCGCGGTAGATCAGCCGACCCGGACGTGGCGGGCTGATCACGTACGGCGGATTGGTCACGATCAGGTCGAAGCGCTCCCCGGCCACCGGCTCGTAGAGCGAGCCCAGGCGCAGGTCGGCAGTGACTTCGGACAAGCCGAGACTGATCCGGGCCAGGTCGAGGGCCCGCTGGTTGAGGTCGGTGGCGACCAGCTGGTCGGCGTCCAAGTGCAGGCCCTGGATGCCGCAGCCGGTGCCGAGATCCAGGACCGTGCCGTAGTGGCCGGGCGGAACCAGCTGGGCGAGGGTGGTCGATGCCGGGCTGGCGCCGAGCACGAAGTCCTCACTCGGCGGGACGATCCGGCCGTCCAATGGGGTCTGATCCGAGCAGATCCAGCCGGACCGGGCCTGAGAGCCGTGCGGCTTCAGTTCGACCGCGGCCTGCCACTGGTCGCCGTTGGCGTGGATCAGGCCGGCCCGGACCAGGGCGTCCGGGCAGCCGAGGAGTGGACGGATCGTCGCCGCGGCCACCGGACGTCCGAGCAGCCAGAAGCGGATCAGCTCGGCCTGGGCGTCGGTGGCACCGGCGAGGATCCGCAGGGTAGGGACGCTGGAGTTGCGGGCCAGGCCGGACAGGCCGGTGTCACCGAGCCGTTCACTGACGGCGTCCAGGGTGTAGTCGGCGTCCTGTAGAGCGCGGCGAAGGGCGGAGATGGCGGTGTCGTCCAGCATGCGTCCAGCCTGGCACGGATTGACTGGTTCCCCGACCAGACGCCCGGCCGCTCGCCCCCGAACCTCCGCCCGCGCCCCCGAACCTCCACCGGCGCCCCCGAACCTCCGCCGGCGCCCCCGAACCTCCGCCCCGTCCACCCCGTTCGCGCTACCGAATGCAACTCGCGCTACCGAAATTTCGGCAGCAAAGGTTCCCTTCGGTAGCGGGAACCGGGCCGTGGGCCGGACGTGCGGGCGAACCCGGGTTTCGGGGTTTCGTGGGTTTCGGGGGCGCGAACCTCAGGATCGGACGCTTCGAGGTGCCACCCAGTGCCAAGCTGGGAGATGTCTGAAGGAGGCGAAGATGCGCATCGTTGCGCTGGGGGCCACCGGGCAGGCCGGCCGCGAGATCGTGCGGCTGCTGGCACCGCGGCTGGCCGTCACCGATGAGCTGGTGCTGGCCGGGCGAAATCCGGCGAAGCTGGCCGAGCTGGCTGACACCGTGAGCGGACCCGTCCGACTGTCCACCGCGGTGGTGGACGTGACTGACGCCGACGCGGTTCGCACCGTGATGACCGGCGCCCAACTGGTGATCGTCACGGTCAGCCGTCCCGACCTGGTCGGGCGGCTCGCCGAGCTGGCCATCGAAGCCGGCACCGACTGGCTCGACACCATGCTCTCCACTCCGGTGAAGTTGGCCGCGCTCACTGCCTTGTCAGACCGGATTCGGGCGGCGGGGCTGTGCTTCGTCACCGATGCGGGATTCCACCCCGGGCTGCCGGCCGCCATGGTCCGCTGGGCCGCCGGGCAGGTGGACGAGCTGGTCGAGGCCGACGTCCATGCCGGACTGCGCGTGGACTGGAAGGCCGGCGAGATCGCCGACTCGACCATCGAGGAGATGCTCAACGAGTTCTCCGACTTCACCATGGAGACCTGGATCGAGGGACGGCGTCGTCCGCTGCGGTGGTCGGAGTGCCCCAAGGTCGATTTCGGCGCCCCGATCGGCGTGCAGCAGGTGATCCCGATGGCCCTGGCCGAGATGGACGACCTGCCCCAGCGCTACCCCAGCCTGCAACGGTGCGGCTTCTACATCAGCGGCTTCGGCCCAGCCATGGACTACCTGGCGCTGCCGGTGATCATGCTGATGGCGAAGTCGGCCCGGCTGCGGCCGGCCACCGTCCGGTTCGTCCGCTGGTCGATGAATCGGCTGGCCACCGTGCGTCCGCCCTACCGCTTGGTGATTCGGCTGGACGCTCATGGGCGCCGCAACGGGCTGCCCGCCTCGGCGTCGGTCCAGGTGGCCGGCGGTGACTCCTACCTGGCCACCGCGGCGCCGGTGATCGCCTGCATCGAACAACTCCTGGACGGGTCGGCCCGGCATCCGGGCCTGCACTACCAAGCACAGCTCGTCGAGCCGAACCGCTTCCTGGACGAGTTGGCCAGGCTCGGGCTCGAGGTGACTCGGATCAGCTGAGCCCGTCCGCGCCCGCCCCGAGATGACCGGCCGTCACAGGAAAAGGGGACTGTCCCCGCGTGTGACAAGTCGTCACAGAAGAGGGGACTGTGCCCGGGTGTGAGTGGCCCGCGAACGAGCCCCGCCCAGAGCCGCCGAGGGGCACCATGGCGAGCTGCGCGTGGCAGGCTGTGCGCATGGCGCTACCGGACTGGCTCGAAGCCGACCCGCGGATCCGCCATCACTTCCATCGCCCGGCCACCGCCGGCGTCACCGCCGACTTCCCGGAGTGGGTCGACCCGACCATTCGGGACGCTCTGGCCGGCATCGGGGTGAACCGGCTGTGGCGGCACCAGGCGCTGGCCGCCGACGCCGCCTTCCACGGACACCATGTGGCTCTGGCCACCGGCACCGCGTCCGGCAAGACCCTGGCCTACCTGCTGCCGGTGCTGGCTGCGACCGCGTCCGGGCGCACCGGCTTCGCCACCTCGTCCGGGCCGCTGGGCATCGAACGCAGCCACACGGCGCTCTACCTCGCCCCCACCAAGGCGCTGGCCCACGACCAGCTGCGGGTCTGCCGGACGCTGGGCGTGCCGAACTGGCAGCCGGTCGCCCTCGACGGCGACTCCGAGGCCGGCGAGCGCCGATTCGCCCGCGACTTCGGGGGGCTGATTCTGAGCAACCCCGACATGCTGCATCGGGCCGTGTTGCCCAACCATCAGCAGTGGGTGCGACTGCTGGCCGGCCTTCGCTACGTGGTGATTGACGAGGCCCATCGCTACCGCGGCGTGTTCGGCGCTCAGGTCTCGGCTGTGCTGCGTCGGCTCCGCCGGCTGGCCAACCACTACGGCGCCGACCCGGTGTTCATCTCGGCCTCGGCGACGGTGTCCGACGCCGGCGGGCTGCTCACTCGGCTGGCCGGTGTGCAGCCGGTGGTCGAGATCGCCACCGACGATTCCGCGCGGGCCGGCCTGGACTACCTGCTGTGGCAACCCGAGGAAGACCCGCACCACGAGACCGCCGACCTCCTGGCCCGGCTGGTCCAAGACGGCAAACAGACACTGGCCTTCACCTCGTCCCGGGTGCAGGCGGAGCTGGTGGCGATGCGCGCCCAGCGTGCGGTGGGTGACATCTCACCTATCGAGTCCTACCGTGGCGGCTACCTGGCAGCTGATCGGCGCGAACTCGAAGCCGGTCTGCAGTCCGGTGCGCTACGTGGAGTCGCCTGCACCAACGCCCTCGAGCTCGGCGTCGACATCTCCGGGGTGGACGCCGTGCTCACCTGCGGCTTTCCCGGGACTCGATCGGCACTGTGGCAGCAGGCCGGCCGCGCCGGGCGTGCCGGGCGGGATGCGCTGGGCATCCTGATCGCCCGTCCCGACCCGCTGGACGCCTACCTGTGTGAGCATCCCGAGCTGATCTTCGCCGAGCCGGTCGAGCGGACGATCCTGCACCCGGACAATCCGCACGTGCTGGGCTTGCATGTCGCAGCTGCGGCGGCGGAACTCCCGGTCAACCTGGCCGATGCCCGCTACTTCGGCGACACCCTGAGCCCCCTGCTGGACGCTCTGACCCGCGCCGGCCACCTGCGCCGTCGCGGCGACCGCTGGTTCTGGACCCGGGCGGACCGGCCGGTGGACGCGATCGACTTGCGGTCGATGGCGGGCACCTCACTGGCTGTCTTCGAAGAAGCCACCGGACGGGTGATCGGCCAAGTGGATCCGTCCGCCGGAGACCGGACGGTGCACGTGGGGGCGATCTACCTGCATCAAGGCGAACAGTGGCTGGTCACCGACTATCAGCCAACCGACGGGGTGGCCTTGGTCTCGAGGACCACGGACGGCTACTTCACGCAGCCGCAGGGCGAGAGCACGATGACCATCCTCAACGTCGCGAGCAGTCGCAGCCTGGGCGCCGGCCAGGTGAGCTTCGGAGCCGTCGAGATGTCCAGCCGGGTCACCGGCTACCTGCGTCGCGACGAGGCCACCGGGAAGGTGTGGGACTCGCTGCCGCTGGACCTGCCTGAACGCGTGCTGCGTACCCAAGCCGTCTGGTACACCCTGCCCAATGTGGCGCTGGCCGGGATCGCCGCCGCCGATCTGCCCGGAGCAGCGCACGGTGCCGAGCACACCGCGATCGGCCTGCTGCCGGCATTCGCCCCGTGTGATCGCTGGGACATCGGCGGGCTGTCCACCACCTGGCATCCCGACACCGATGAGCTCACCGTTTTCGTCCACGACGGCCACCCCGGCGGCGCCGGCTTCGCCGAGAGGGGCTACCAGGTGATCGAGGAGTGGCTGGCCGCGACCCTGGACCGACTGCGCAGTTGCTCCTGCACCGATGGCTGCCCGGCCTGCGTGGTCTCACCCAAGTGCGGCAACGGCAACAACCCGCTGAACAAGGCGGCCGCAGCGCAGCTCCTGGCTCTGCTGGTCGGCTGAGCCCGGCAGCCACGTCATTCACGGGTCGGTGCGTCCGCAGCGGCGCGCCCCGCGGAAGCGCTGGCCCGTAGCTGGTTCGGCAAGCCGGGCAACGCCTGCGGGATGGGCAAGGTCACCTCAACCGTCACCACAAACTCGAGGATGTCGCCCCTGGCGCGGCATCCGGTGAGCTGCACACCGTTGGCGGCGGCCGCCCGGTCCGCTCCGCGGCAGGCTCCCTCTCCCGAGACGTAGGCCGCCGCCCCGGAGAGGGCGACCAGGTCGGCGGCCGCGTTGGCCTTCTCAGCACCGGCCGCGTAGCTGATCAACAGGGCCAGCGCCGTCGCCATCAGCAGGCTCAGCCCGACAACGGTGGCCACCAGCACCGTCCCGTTCCCCGCCGAGGCCGATCGGACGGGCCTCGCCGCCCTGGTCACTTCGGCTCCTGCAGCACCGAGGCTTCCGCATGCAGCGGCACAGCCGGCAGCCAGGACGCCCACGGCCGGGCGTCGAGGACGACCTCCACGCGGACCAGCCCATGCGCGACCCCGACCTGCACCGTCGCCCCGGGCGGTCGATCGGCCTGCGCCTGTAGTGCCGCCCGATGGTCGCCGCGCGCCTCCTGGCGAGCCACCTCGGCAGCCACCGACTGGCACTGCGCCAACAGCATCAGCAGGGTGAGGAACCAGGCGATCAACACCACGGCACCGGCCATGGCCAGACTCGCAAAGGCGAACTCTGCGGTGACCATCCCCCGTTCCCGAGCCGAAGAGCCACGGACCGGGGAATGGGCGGGCCGGCCGGGCTGCAGCCGGCCGGCCGACCCATCGGGCACTAGATGCTGATCCCGACCGAGGCGAGGATCCAGCGGATCAGCGCCTTGATGATCTCGCCGATGAAGCGCCGGAAGTCCTCGTTCTGGAAGAAGCTCACCAGCGCCCCGACTCCGGTGACGGCCGCCACCGTCCCGACCGCGTACTCCGCCGTGGTCATACCGCGCTGGCCCAATCCGCGCAGCTTCGCTCGCGCCTTGCTCATCTTGCCTCCCTATGTGTGCGACATCCATCTGGATGCACCCGTCACTGTGGGTCGCTGGCCGCCGCGACGTTCGTCCGGCCCGGACGGCTGTGGACAGCCGGGCCGACCAGCTGGTCGCTGTGGATGACTGGCTCATCCGAGGAACCGCTGGACGACTCCGCCGATGATCGGCACCACCCCGATCAGCAGGAATGACGGCAACAGGCACAGCACCAGCGGCAACACACTGCGGACGCCGACCTGCCGGGCTCGTTGCTGAACTCCGGAGTGGGCCGCCCGCCGGGCGCGCTCGCCGATGACTCGCACGGTGGCCGTGGAGGCCAGCCCGAAGTCGAGGCTGCGCGCCAACTCCTGGCCCAGTTCGGCGAAGCTCGACTCGGTCGCGGCCAACTCGCGCCAGGCCGCAGCCTCGTCGGTGCCGAGGGCGACCGAAGCCGCCAGCCGGCCGAGCACTTCGCCGGCCGGACCAGGCAGCAACTCGCCGAGCTCCGCGGCAGCGTTGCGCAGCGGAAGTCCGGCGTCCAGGCAGACCGCCAGCAGATCACATACGCCCGGCACGGCCGCCACCAGGGCCCGGCGTCGCGTCTCCTGCGCCGAGCTCTGCAGCCGTCCGGCGGCGACATAGCCGCCCGTCCCGGCGACCGCGGCCCACAGCAGCGCCCACCAACCGAACAGCAGCCCCACCGCGAAGCCCAGTCCGGCGGCAAGACCGGCCAGCCGGAGCCGACGCGCCTGTGCCGGAGCGATGGCGGCCAGTGGACCGGCCCGCTGCAGTCGCGCGGCCGGCTGCGTCCAGGCCAACAGGATCGCCAGGCCGCTGGCGAGGGACGCCACCACAGCCCAGCCCATTCAGCTCACCCCCGGCCGGGCCAGCCAGTCGGTCCACAACACACCGACACAGGCCAAGCCCACGCCGCCGGTCAGCCCGGCCCAGCCGATCGGCGAGCCGAGCAGGAAGTGCACGGGGTCGCCACCGAGGGCGAAGCCGAGCGCCAGCCCGGCCAGCGGAAGCACCGCCAGCAGTCGTCCGGTGGCGCGTGGCGCAGCCAACTCGGCAGCCACAAGTTCGGCCACCGCGGACGCGGCCGCCTGCCGCTCGATCACACCGTCGATGGCGGCGGTCATCGAGGCGCCGGTCCGCTCGGCCAGCTCCCAGGCCACCGCCAACTCGGCCAAACCACCTTGCCCCGGGCGGGTTGCGCCGGCCAGGAGCACTTCGGCCACCGACCCGCCGGCTCGCTGCGCTGCGGCCGCCTCAGCCAGGACCGGGCTCTCGGCGGCAGCCAACTGCAGGGCGCCACCCGGCACCTGCCCCACCCGGAGCAGTCCCCCGAGCAGGCGGCAGGCTGATGCCACCTCGGCCTCACCGGCGGCCGTTCGACGCCGGCGCAGCTGGGCACGGACCAGCTGCGCACAGGTACCGGCCACCGAGCCGACACACAGGCCCACCACCAGACCGACCAAAGCCGCCGCCAATGCCCCGAGAATCGCGCCCAACACCGGCAGCGCCAGTGGCCACAGTCGGCCCAGCCGCGAGTGAGGATGCCCCGCCACAGATGGTTCGCTCAGCCGATGCCACCGCTGCCGCGCCACCGGCGGCCAGGCCAGCAGCACGGCGAACGCCAAGGCCAGGCTCGCCAACCAGCTCATGACGAGACCAACTGGTTCAGCCGCGCCCATTCGTCGCCGTAGGTGAGTCGGCCGTCCGGCTCACACCGGACAGCGGGGACGGCCTGGCAGCGTCCGGATTCAGTTTCGGGCCGCAGCACGCGCAGCTCATCGACCCAGCGTCGTCCGTCCGGGAGCCGCCGGACGTGCACCAGCACCTCGACCGCGGCCGCCAACTGCGCGTGCAGGGCGTCCCGCGACAGCCCGCCCAGAGCCGCCAGCGCCTCCAGCCGGGCCGGGACGGCACCCGCCGAGTTGGCATGGACGGTGCCGCAGCCACCCTCATGTCCGGTGTTCATGGCCAGCAGCAGGTCGACCAGTTCCGCACCGCGGACCTCACCGACCACCAGCCGATCCGGACGCATCCGCAGCGCCTGCCGCACCAGATCGGTCAGGGTGATGGCGCCGGCTCCCTCGGCGTTCGGCGGCCGCGCCTCCAGCCGCAGGCAGTGTGGATGCTGCGGGGCCAGCTCGCGCGAATCCTCGGCGATGACGATCCGTTCGGCCGGCGGCACCAGACTGAGCAGAGCGCCCAGCAGGGTGGTCTTGCCCGAGCCGGTGCCCCCGGAGATCAGGAAGGCCCGCTTGGCCCGGACCAACCCGGCCAGCAACTCGGCCACCGGCGGGCTGACCGATCCGGCCGACACCCAGTCGTCCAGGGTTAGTCGGCGTCGGTTCGGCACTCGGAACGACATGCAGGTGCCGGTCTCGGCCACACAGCCCAGCACCGCGTGCACCCGGACGCCATTGGGCAGCCGGGCATCGACGAACGGCGAGCCGTCGTCCAGCCGGCGACCGACCGAGGCGGCCAACCGGACGGCCAACCGACGCAGCTCCTCAGCGGAGCCGAACCGCACCGGCGACAGCTCCAGTCCGGCGCCGCGATCGACCCACACTTGATCGGGTGCATTCACCAGCACATCGGTGACCCCGGGCTCGGCGAGCAGGGCATCCAGCGGGCCAGCACCCTCGCTCTCCCGGCGCAGCGCGGCGACGGTACTGCGCACCCGCTGATCACTGACCAGCTCCCCCAGGCTGCGCAGCGCCGCCCCCACCTCGACCGGCCCGGGCTGTTGGCCGTGCCGGACCAGGTACGAACGCACCTCCTCCAGCTCAGTCATCGACGGCCGCCAGCAGCCGTTGCACCAACGAATCGACAGCCCGCCGGTAGCCACGGCGGACGCCACGCGCCGGCGGCTCCCCCGCTTCGGCGGCATCGGCCAGCCGCCGATCGGTGGGCACCTCTCCGAGCACGGGCAGCCCCACCGCCTCAGCCACCAGGGACGAGTCGAGCGAGCCCCGCCCGCGTCTGATCACCAACTCGGCGCGCTCGAGTTCGTACTCGGCCACCACTTGGCGGGCCGCGGCCACGCCGCGCACGCTCGCCGACACCACCACCAACTGCCGCCCGGCAAGGCGTAACGCCTCTCTGGCTGCCGGCCCTCCGCAACGCCCGACATCGAGCACGACCAGCGAGTGCCAGGACCGCAGCGCACCGACCATGGCGGCCAGCGGCTCCCGGGACAAGTCGAAGGCCGGCCCCCTGGCCATCGAGACCAGGGTGACTCCTTCGACCACCGGCAGGTAGCTGCGCAGATCGCCGAGCCGTCCGTCCGCCGCCTCCAGCCGGGGCCAACGCCAACCGCCGACCCGCTCAGCCCCCAGCAGCAGATCCAGCCCGCCACCGAGTGGATCGACGTCGACCAGAGCGGACGCCTCGGCCCGCTCGGCCCCCAGCTGAGCCAGGGCCGCAGCCACAGTGGACGCACCCACCCCGCCCGAACCGCCCAGGACGGCCACCACCGGCCCGCTGAACCGGCTGCGGCCATCGGCCAGGACCGCCCCCAGCCAGGCCGCCCCATCGGGGAGCGGGATCACTCCGGCACTCAGTGGAGCCGACCAGGCGGCCAGCTGGACGGCATCCGAGCCGACCAGAAAGACCCCGGGCCGGGCCGGTGGCGCGGCGTCGGCCACCCGGCGAGCCACCTCGGCGGCCACCACCACAGTGCCGGCACTGCGCCACACTCCGGCCAGCCGCTCCGGCTCGGCGACCACCTCCGCCTGAAGATCCTGCGCGGTGACCGCGGCCAGCACCAGATCGCGCACCTCGCCGGACGGGGCTACCAGCAGCACGTCCGGCCCCGGTCTGCTCTGTTTCACACCCACACAGTGGGCCGCGGAACGGCGCGATGTTCAGCGATTCGAGCGGCCTGTGGACAACCTCCTCGCAAACCCGGTCTCGTCCACAACCCCCGGTTCGACGGTCGGGCGGAGGTTCGCCGCTGCCGCCGTGCCGACTGCCCGTACGATGCGTCCATGGCCAACCCCGGGGTCGGAAGCTTTCCGCCAGCCGCCATCGAGTGGCTGGCCCCCGCCGACCCCGGTGCTGTGCTGGCCGTCGGCCTCGGCTCGCTGCCGACCGCGTTGCGGTACGCCCGACGCGGCCATCAGGTCACCCTGATCGACAAGCCGGCCGCCGAACTCGGCCGTGCCACCGCCGCATACCCAGAGCTGTTGTCTGTCGCTGCCGCACCCGAAGCGCTGCCCTTCACTGCACACTCCTTCGATCAGGTGCTGGTCGCCCAAGGCCTGCACCTGCTGGCACCCGGCCTGGCCCTGGCCGAGTTCGCCCGGGTGCTCGCGCCGGGCGGATCCCTGGCCGTGCTGTACACGGTTCGCGACGACTCGGTCCCGTGGGTTCGCCGCCTGGCCACCATCCTGCAGACCTACGATCCGCAACTGATGAGCGGCTCCCCAGCCGAATCCACCGACGCCATCGAGGCCAGCGGCTACTTCCCGAAGGTGCATCGCCGGGACTTCCGGCAGTGGGTGCCGATCGGACGGGACGGACTGATCGAGCTGGTCAGCCGCAATCCCCGGCTGGCCCAGCTGCCCGAGCCGGACGCGTCCACTCTGCTGGACAAGGTGGCCGCCCTCTACGACGCCTCGGCGAAGGCCCCGGAGCCGCTGCTGCTGCCCTACTCAGTGCGTTGTTGGCGAGCGCGCGTCGATCACTCCGAGTTCACCACGACCTTCGCGCCACCGGAGTCGGGCCTGCAGATCACCCTGTAGGTCACGGGGCCAGCCGACTAGGCTGACACCACGACCACCCCGACGGAGGCTTACCCGATGGCTGAGAAGAACGACATCGCCGACGTGATCGCGTCCATCCAGGCGGACGTGAAGACGATCGTCCGCGGTGAGATCGAACTCGCCAAGGCCGAACTGATCCCGCAGGCCAAACGGGCCGGTATCGGTGCCGGCCTGTTTGGCGCCGTCGGCTACCTGGGCCTGTCGGCCATGGCGGTGCTGTTCTCGACGATCGGCTTCGCTTGGGCGATCGGCTTCCAGGCCTGGTTCCAGCTCGACCTGTTGCCGGCGCTTTTTTGGGGCTTCCTCACCGACACCGTCACCATCCTGCTGCTGGCCGCGGTGCTCGCGTTGATCGGCAAGGCGCAGCTGAAGTTCTCCGAGCCGAAGGCGACGATCGCCCAGGCCGAGGCTTCGGTGGCCGCAGTGAAGGACGCCGTCGAGCGCGGCAAGGACGAGGTCGCCGAACTCTCCATCACCGGGGGCAAGCGTCCTGAGGTTCCCGAGCTCGACTGACCTCTGACCAGGGTGGACGGTAATGGAACCGTCCCCGGGAGTGGACGGTAATGGAACCGTCCCCGGGGTCAGCGGAGGTGGTAGACCCGAGACTCCCAGCCGGCCAGAGTGTCGCCCAGCTCCGCGTGGGTGCCCAGCAGCAGCCGGGCTCCGGTCAGCGACGGCAGCTCGTCCAGGGGTAGCGGCACCGGCTCCGAAGACCAGTTCGCCAGCACCAGCAGCACCTCGTCATCCAGGCTGCGCGAGTAGCAGAACAGCGCCGGATGCTCACCGAGCAGCAACTCGAAGCGTCCCTGCCGGACGAGTTCGGAGTTGTGCCGCAGCGCGATCAGCTTGCGGTAGTGATGGAACACCGAGTCCGAATCGGCCAGCGCGTCGGCTGCGTTGATCTGGTCGTGATTGGCGTTGATCGGCAGCCAGGGCGTCCCGGTACTGAAGCCGGCGCCGGGCCCACCGTGCCACGCCATCGGCGTGCGGGCATTGTCCCGGCTGCGTCGCGCCAGCATGCCGAGCGCCTGGGACGGTTCCAGCCCCATGGCCACCGCGCTGGCATAGAAGCCGCGGGACTCGATGTCGTCGTACTGCTCGAGAGCGGTGAGCCCGGCATTGGTGACCCCGAACTCCTCACCCTGATAGACGAACGGCGTCCCCTTCAGCAGATGCAAGGTGGTGGCCAGCGTCTTGGCCGAGGCCACTCGGAACTGCGGCGAGTCGTCGCCGAAGCGCGACACCGAACGCGGCTGGTCGTGGTTCTCCCAGTACAGCGAGTTCCAGCCGACCTCGGCCAACTCCTGCTGCCAGTGCGCCAGGTTCGCCTTCATCGCCGGCAACTGCAGCGGGGCGAGATCCCACTTCAGGCCGGACGGCCCGGCGTCCACCATCATGTGCTCGAAGGTGAACACCATGCCGAGCTCGCCGGCGTCAGCGTCGGTGTGGGCGCGCGCGTCCGCGCTGTTCACCAGCACCATCTCCCCCACCGTGAACAGCTCGCGTTCGCTGATTCCGACCTCGCGGTTCAGTTCCTGCAGGAACTCGTGCAGCCGCGGCCCCTCCACCACGAGGGACGGGTCGTAGCAGATCCCGTCCGGGCCGGCCGGGCCATCGGTCAGCGGCAGGGTCTTGGAGATCAGGTTGATCACGTCGAACCGGAAGCCGTCGACGCCACGGTCCAGCCAGCGCCGCATCATCGCGTAGAGCTCGGCCCGCACCTCGGGGTTCTCCCAGTTCAGGTCCGGTTGCCGCGGGCTGAACAGATGCAGGTAGTACTCCCCGGAGGCCGGATCGAAGGCCCAGCCACGGCCGGAGAAGAAGGAGCCCCAGTTGGTCGGCTCGGCGCCCTCAGTGCCCGGCTCGAAGCCGTCCCGGGCCGGACGCCAGAAGTACCAATCACGCTTGGCCGAATCCGGCTTGCGGGATTCGATGAACCAGGGGTGCACGTCGGAGGTGTGGTTCAGCACCATGTCCATCACCAGCCGCATCCCGCGGGCATGGAGGCCCTCGACGAGGGCGTCGAAGTCGGCCATGGTGCCGAACAGCGGATCGACATCGTCGTAGTCGCTGATGTCGTAGCCGTTGTCGTCCATCGGCGAGCGATAGATCGGGGAGAGCCAGATCACGTCGACACCCAGCATGGCCAGGTAATCCAGGTGGGTCAGGATGCCCTTGAGATCACCGATGCCGTCACCGTTGCTGTCGGCGAAGGAGCGCGGGTAGATCTGGTACGCGACTGCGCTATGCCACCAAGCCATGGCTCCATCATCGCCGACACCCTGCTCGCGCAGCGGTAACCGGGCGGACGAAGCGAGCCGAGCTCAGCCGGCCAGGAACCGCGGCGGGATCTCGGTGTGCCGTTCGCGCGGCCAGGGACGCGTCCAGCCAAGCAGGTCGAACAGCTCGTCGAGCAGGTAGGCGGTGAACCCCCAGATATAGAGGTCGCCCACCTCGAAGGCCGGGCCTTCGAAGCCGACCGGCAGCACCCAGGTGCTGCGATGGTCCGGGTTGAGCAGGTCGTCCACGTCGACCACGTGAACAGCCGACAGCTCCTCGGTGTCGACAACGGCCAGCGGCTGCGGGTTCGTCCACCAGGCCACCACCGAGGTCACGTCGAAGCCGCTGCGCGGAATGTGGGCGGCCGGCAACACCCCGAGCACCTCGACGCCGTCGACGATCCCGGCTTCCTCTGCGGCCTCGCGGAGCGCGGCCGCGATCGGGCTGGCATCGTCCGGCTCCATGCCGCCGCCGGGAAAGGCCATTTGGCCGGCATGGGTGCGCAGCTCGGCGCGCTTCTCGACCAGGACCAGCTGATAGCCGCGCTCGCCCTCGCTGAGCAGGATCAGCACGGCGGCCGCGCGCTTGCCCTGCGGTGGACGAGCGGTGGCCAGGGCCAGCACTCCGGGTTCGGCCAGCCGAGCCCGGGCCGCGAGCAACTCGGCGGGCACCGGGACGAAGCCGGGCCCGCCAGCAGCATGGCGCTCAGCCACGAGGCTCCCGGATCAGCTTCGCCGCCACCTTCGGATCGGTCGGCCCTTCACCGAAGGACGGGCACAAGCCGGCCACCGGGCAGGCGCCACAGGCCGGACGCCGCGCATGGCAGCAGCGGCGTCCATGCCAGATCACCCGATGGTTCACCATTCGCCAATCGGCCGGGTCGAACAGCGCACCCACCTCGGCTTCGATGGCCACTGGATTCTCCGACACCGTCCAGCCGAACCGGCGGGAGAGCCGGATCAGGTGGGTGTCGGTGGTGATCCCGGGCACCCCGAAGGCGTCGGTGAGCACCACGTTCGCGGTCTTGCGCCCCACCCCGGGCAGCGTGACCAGCTGCTCCAGCACCCCGGGGACGACTCCGCCGAACTGCGACTGCACCGCAGCCGACAGCTTCAGCAGCGAGTCGGTCTTGGCCCGGAAGAAGCCAGTGGGCTTGATCAGCTCTTCCAGCTCGGTGCGGTCGGCCGCAGCCAGCGCGGACGGGTCGGGCCAGCGCGCGAACAGCGCCGGGGTGACCGTATTCACTCGGCGGTCGGTTGATTGAGCTGAGAGCACGGTGGCCACCAACAGCTGCCAGGCGTCGGCATGGTCGAGCTCACAGTGGGCATCCGGGTAGGTCTGGCCGAGGATCTCGAAGATCTCCGCGGCACGGGCCCGCATCGCCCGCTTCGACTCGGCAGCCATCAGTCGCGGACCCGGACGATCAGCTCCACCTCCACCGGCGAATCCAGCGGCAGCACGGCGACGCCGACAGCGCTGCGAGCGTGCTTTCCCGCGTCCCCGAACACCTCGCCGATCAGCAGCGAGGCACCATTGGCCACTGCGGGCTGACCAGTGAAGGAGACATCGGAAGCGACGAAGACCACCAGCTTCACGACCTGGGCGATGGCGTCCACTCCGCCGGCCACCGACGCGGCCGCCGCAATGGCGTTCAGGCCGGCGATCCGGGCCAGGCCCGCGGCGGTCTCGGCGTCGACCTCAGCACCGACCTTGCCGGCACCGGCCAACTGGCCGGCCACGAAGGGCAGCTGGCCGGAGGTGTAGACGAGGTCGTCGACGCGCACCGCCGGCACGTAGGCGGCGACCGGCGCCGGAACGTCCGGCAGCGTGATGCCGAGCTCGGCCAGCCGCTGCGAGGCGGTCACTGGAGCGGACGCTTCAGGTAGGCCACCAGGTTCTCGGCGTTGGGCCCGGGCACGACCTGCACCAGCTCCCAGCCGTCGGCACCCCAGTTGTCCAGGATCTGCTTGGTGGCATGCACCAGGATCGGGACGGTCACGTACTCCCACTTAGTCATGGGATCACCCTAATCAGCCTGGCTGACGATGCTCCAGCCCCGGCCGAGGCGACGAGATGCTCAACTGGCGCGGTGAGACTTCGGGCAGAGGATGGACGTCCAACTGGTGATGTCGGTGCGCTGACGAAGCAGCTGACGGCGTTCCCGCTCGGTGAGGCCGCCCCAGACCCCCCATTCGATCCGGTTGTCCAAGGCTTCGGCAAGGCACTCATTGCGCACCGGGCAGCTGAAACACACCGAGCGTGCCCGCTTCTGATCCGCTCCGTCGGGGAACAACTCGTCCTGCAGACCCCGGCACTTCGCCTGGAGGGTCCAGTCATCGACTCGGAGCGACATCGCTCTACCTTTCAAACCATGGGGTGCACCAACCGGTAAAGTGCCCCGGCTGGCGGTAGGGCTCAGGCTAGGGCATCACCTAGGCCGCCGCTAGGGGTCATTCACCCCACAATGAACTCCCGTACAGTCTTTATCTCAGACAGTGTCCGGCGGTGACGTAACCTTGGACCCATGCGCATGGGGAAACGGCTGTATTCGCTGATCATGTTCCTCTTTGTCGCGTTCCTCGGCGGCCTGCTTTCGGCAGGCTTGATCGTCCCCGTCGCCGGGATCGCGTCGACTGCAGGGACGTCCATGGCGTCGAGCCTGGACCAGCTCCCTGCCGAGTTGGAGACCCCACCCCAGCCCGAGCGTTCCCGGCTGCTTACCGCCGACGGCAAGGTGCTGGCCTATTTCTACGACGAGAACCGGGTCTACGTCCCGCTGGACAAGATCTCGCCGCTGATGCGTCAGGCGCAGATCGCCATCGAGGACCAGCGGTTCTACGAGCATGGCGCACTGGATCTGCGCGGAACCTTGCGGGCGCTGGTCAGCACCAGCCAGGGCAACACTCAGGGTGCGTCCACGCTGACCCAGCAGTACGTCCGTCTGGTCTTGCTGGAGAACGCCGAAGAGATCAGCGATGAGGCCCAGAAGAAGGTGGCCAAGGACGCCGCAACCGAGAACACCTTGGGCCGCAAGGTCCGCGAGTTGCGCTACGCCATCGCGATCGAGGAGAAGTTCAGCAAGGACGAGATCCTCGAGCGCTACCTGAACATGAGCTACTACGGCGACGGCGCCTATGGCGTCGAGGCTGCGGCCAAGCACTACTTCAACACCAGTGCCGCCAAGCTGACGCTCGCCCAGTCGGCGATGCTGGCCGGCCTGGTCCGCAACCCGGTGACCACCAATCCCGTGAAGCACCCGCAAGCTGGCATCTCGCGGCGCAATGACGTTCTGACCAGGATGTACACCCTGGGCGAGATCACCGCCAGCCAGCTGGAAGAGGCCAAGGCCGAGCCCTTCGATGCGTCCAAGGTGAAGCAGTCGCTGAGCGGTTGTGCGAACTCGAAGTACCCGTTCGTGTGTGATTACGCCTACAAGACGCTGCTCAAGATGCCGGCCCTCGGCGACAACAGCGAGGAGCGGGAGAACCTGGTCAAGCGCGGCGGCCTGACCATTCAGACTCTGATCGACCCGGCAGCCCAGGACAAGGCCCAGTCGGTGATCAGCAACTACATCGACGCTCGCGATCCCGTCATCTCTGTGATCACGATGCTGCAGCCCGGCACCGGCCTGATCAAGGCGATGGCGCAGAGCCGTCCAGTGATGGGCATCAACAAGGACGCCAAGGGCAAGGACAAGTGGAAGGGCGAGACGTACTACAACTACGCCGCCACTGCGGACATGGGTGGCGCCGAAGGCTTCCAGGCCGGTTCGACGTTCAAGATCTTCACCGCGGCAGCCGCCCTCGACGAGGGCCTCGGCAGCTACGACAAGATCAAGATCGACTACGAGCACAACTACAAGGGCGAGACCTTCAAGAACTGCGACGGCCCGTTCGTCCAACTCGGCAAGTGGCCGGTCACCGGCGGCCGCGGCCAGGTCGGACGCTTCGACATGTGGGCCGGCGTCAAGCACTCGATGAACAACTACTTCGCCCGGCTGATCCAGCGGGTCGGCATCTGCCCGGTGGTGAAGATGGCCGCCAAACTCGGCCTGAAATCGGCCGACGGCCAGGACCTGGTCAAGGCCTACTCGTCGATCCCGTCGTTCACCCTGGGCGTGGCCGGTATCTCGCCGCTCTCCCTGACCGAGGCGTACGCCACCTTCGCCGCCCGCGGCATCCACTGCGATCCGATCATCCTGAAGTCGATCACCAACCGCGACGGCCAGGACGTCCCGGTGCCCAGCGCCAACTGTCAGCGGGTGATCAGCGAGGATCTGGCCGACGCCATCAACGCCATCTTCCAGGGCCCGTACAACGGCGGTACCGCGACGGCGGCCCGGGTCTGGGGCGTGAAGATGGCCGGCAAGACCGGTACCGTCCCCGACAACAAGGCGATCTGGACGATGGGCTACACCCCGGATCTGGCGGCAGCCGCGATGATCAGCTACGACTCCGGCCCCAACTCCATCAAGTTCTGGAAGGCCCGCGGCACCCGCTACCTGCGCGGCGTGTACCTGAAGTACTCCAAGCGGACCCTGTACGGAGCGTCCGGCCAGGAGGCCGGTGGCCGCCTGCTCAAGCCGGCCTTCGCCGCCGCGCTGGCCGACATCGACCAGAAGCATCAGTTCGTCGACCCGCCGCGAGACATCCTGGTCGGCGAGAAGGTGGACGTCCCGAGTTGCTCGGGGCTGAGCGTCTCCGGCTGCAAAGCGCGACTGCTGAACGCTGGCTTCACCCCGGTCGAGCAGAAGCAGTACTCCGACTACCCGGTTGGCGCCCTGATCGGCACCAGCGCGTCCGGAGGTTCGGCAACGAAGGCCAGCACCATCACGCTCTATGTGAGCAAGGGGCCCGAGCCGCTGCCGCCGACTCCGACGCCTACCCCGGGCGGACCCACGACGCCCGGCGCCATCCCACGCACACCACGGCCTGGAGGCTAACCCGATGGGACGAGCTGTGCGCCGGTTGGCGATCCTGGCTGCGGCCTGCTTCGCCTACGGCACCTTTGTCGAGCCCTACGACTTCCGAGTGCGCCGGGCTCGGCTGAAGGTTCTGCCTCCGGGCGCAGCGCCGATTCGGGTGCTGCACATCTCGGACTTCCACCTGGTGGCCAACCAGCGACGCAAGCGCGCGTTCATTCAGGCGCTGGCCGGGCTGGAGCCGGATCTAGTGGTCAGCACCGGCGACAACCTGGCGTCCCCGGACGCCCTGGCACCGCTGATCGAGGATCTGGGCCGGCTCCTGGACGTCCCCGGCGCCTTCGTGTTCGGCTCCAACGACTACACCGCTCCGCGACCGAAGAACCCACTGGGTTACCTGGCCGGGAACACCAGCCGCGAGGGCGTCCATGCCGACCGGCAGCAGCTGCCCACCGAGGAGCTGCGGACGGCCTTCACCAGCCACGGCTGGCTGGATCTGAACGGCAAGCGCGGGGTGCTGGACGTCCGCGGCCTGCGAATCGAGTTCCGCGGCACCGACGACGCCCATCTGAACCTGGACGACTACCGGCTGGTCGCCGGACGTCCGGCCAAGGGCACCGACGTGGCGATCGGGGTCACCCACGCCCCCTACGCGCGGGTGCTGGACGCCATGACCGCGGACGGATTGCCGCTGATTCTGGCCGGGCACACCCACGGCGGCCAGGTGTGTGTGCCGGGCTTCGGAGCACTGACCACCAACTGCGATCTGCCGCCGCGCCAGGCCAAGGGCGCCAGCCGCCATCACGCCGCCGGGAAGCGGTCGTGGCTGCACGTCTCGGCGGGCCTGGGGGCCAACCCCTATACACCGTTCCGGTTCGCCTGCCCGCCCGAGGTCAGCGTGCTGACCCTGGTCGCGGGCTCGAATGGCTGACCCGGCCGAGTTCAGCTACACTTTCACCCGGCCCTGACTAGCTCAGGGTCGTTCGGGGTGTGGCGCAGCTTGGTAGCGCGCGTCGTTCGGGACGACGAGGTCGCAGGTTCAAATCCTGTCACCCCGACCATGCGGAAAGCCGCTCTGACTAGGAACTACAGTCCAAGTCAGAGCGGCTTTCTCACGTCTGCACAACATATGCACAACTGGATCGCGCGTCGATCTGCCATGAGTCGCCGGGCGAATGGCGCTTGGCGAACCCTGACGTGCACAATCGCTGTCAGTGCTTAGCCTCTCGGTAGTACTTCCTGCCAGTCAGGTTCTCTACCGCTTCGTCCAGTTCCTCGGGGGTCATCGGGCTGTCCCTCCACGTGCTCACCTCGCGCGGGGTCAACTTCTCGGCCAGCGTCGTATTCACGGCGAAGTACTGGTCCTGCTTGAGCGTCACAGGCTGAGGCATCCGCAGGCCAGTGTGATGCCTCTGGGTCGGAACGAGCAGCTTGACCTTCAGATACTGAAGGCTTCTGACGTCTCGGAGGTTCTTGGCGGTAAGGCCGCGCCCGTTAACGCGGAGTACCTGATCGATCAGCTCAGCGAGTCTCCAGCCGGTCCACGTGTGCTCACCGCGGACTTCCGCCTCGTGGGCGCGATCAGACTTGTTGTGCGGAGTGCGCCTCGTTGGCGCGTTGGGTGTCATCGGCATTGGCATTTCCCCTCGGGCGTGCTCACACCCACTGAACGTCAGATGTGTTCGCGTCCCTCACGTTCGCGCCCTTGAGGTTCACGCCTTTGAGAATGGCCCCTGCAAGGTTGGCCCCAGTCAGATCCGCATCCGTGAAGTCAGCGCCTTCCAGGTTCAGCCCGGCAAAGATGACATTGCGGAGGTCACTACCGGCAAAGTTCAGCGTCGCCCCGTCCATGGTGGCCCCCGACAAGTCAGCGCCACACCAACGCCAGCCCGAGCCCTTGTTGACCTGCGCCGACAACGTCGCCCCCTCGAAAACAGCTCCCGAGAGGTCCGCCTTCGTCAGATCCACGTCACCCATAGTCGTGTTCCTGAAGACCGCACGCGTCAAGTCCGCACCCTTCAGAATCGCACCAGTCAGATCCGCATCCGTGAAGTCAGCGCCCGTCAGAGTGACCCCAGCGAAGCTCATCTTTCGAAGATCGGCACCAGAGAAATCGGGCCCGGCGCCGGCCAAGTCATCTCTGAGTTCCTCCGATTCGGGATCGCATCCGGTACCCAGATTGGGAGTGGATGCCGGGATCGCGATGGACGCGTTAGCCGCGGACTCCGGTGGAATGACAGGGGCGAAGGACGTTCGCTTCTCAGCTGGGCGCGACTCGGCCTCGACGGGCGAAGCGGCATGATGGGAGACTGCTGACCACCGCGCAGACGATCCGCCCACTTGGCCGTACTCGGAGAGATCCACCGTGGATCGGAGAGCCAGGATTTCCTTCGCCACGACTGGGTCGATCGGCTCGCAGACTCGGGTCATGGTGTCGAGGGCGCGCCAGGTGAAGTCGCTGGCAAGGTCGGCGCCGACCAAGTGGCTCTTCTGGTTCCTCACCCCGATCAGCTCGTACGCCCATCCTCGATGATCCTGACCCAAGGCCTTTCCGAAGATGCGGGGCCACTGCTCGGTTAGGAGGATCAGGCAGACACTGATGTCGATCGCGCTCGCGCACTCATCAATCGTTCCCGACTCCGGGAGCCTTCGATACCTGCGCACGGCTTCAACATTCGGGGTCTTGTCATAGACCAGAGTTTCCAGAACACCCTCTGTCCACCAGGACTCTCCAAACTCTCGCTGGATGTGTTGGCAGATGAACAGCGAGAGTGGCGATCTGAGGAGGCGGAGCCCCGATGACACCAGCTCCTCGTTCGTGGCTACCACAACATCCTCCTGCTCGCCCTGTTCTGCGTTGAGCCAGGGCGCCTCCATCGGTGCTCGCGGAGACAAGTCTTTCAGACGCGCGGCATGCGGATCGGGAAGCATCAGACTCTACTTCCCGAAGCCGGACTTCTTCATCGTGAAGGTGCCGTCTCCGTTGTTGACCTTGGTGTAGCCGCCGAACGCATTGCCGGCACCTGACCTCTGATGCAAGCGTGCGGGACTGACGGTGCTGGAGCGACCGTTCTGGCTGCTTCCCCCTTGGCTCCTGTGCTTCGCCATGGCTGATTCCTTTCGACTTGGAAGAGCGAAATATTCCAGCTTCAAGCAAGGCGCGCAGGATGTCAAGTCCTTTACGTGCACCGGTGGGCTTCTCGAGAGTCGACTACGAGTTCAGCGCGCCAACTCGTGGCAGAGGCTGAAGGTGCCTTCAGAGCGGGACGCGCGTTCATGCGTCAAGGAGCCCGCTGCAGGCGGTCACCATCGGGGGTAGTCCGCCGGGTCCACAGTCGGGATGGGCGGGAACAGCTTCGCTACGTCCTTGGCGAGAACGCGGATCAGCTTGTAGCCGCCCTTCACGGCGGGAAGCTTGCCCTCGGAGATCCGGCGGCGCAGTGTGTCATAGCTCACCCCGTAGCGGCGGCCGGCCTCCTTCAGCGAGATGTATTCGACCTCATCGAACGGGAGTGTGGGCTGAGCAGTTCCGTTCATAGTCGGCTTCCTCTCTGCGGGATTTCATCGGTCTCGTCGTTCAGGGGGTTGGACTACCTACCGATGCCCGGGCCTCGAGCAGGTCCGGACATCGTTGGGACTTCGTGGCGGCGAGTATCGGTATGGGGTGTCGATCCCTCCGCGACGGGACGGGCGCGTTCACACCTGAGCCAGCCGTCAAGCCGCGCCCGCAACGCATCGGCCTTGTGCTCGTCCAGCAACGGTCCCAACACCCGGCGGCCCTCCCCTGCACGCGGGGGACGCCGCGCCGAGACGCCCTGCCGGTGCGGACGGCACCGCGCCGCGATCATCATGGGTACATGGCACTGGTCGCTGAACCCCGTCGAATGCACCCGCTGCTGCGCGTGGGCGTCGCCGTCTCGGAGCGGGTCACCGGGCACCGGATGCTGCCCGCCCGGCTGCTGGCCTGGTATCCGAAGGCGGCGATCGGCGCCGGAGTGCTGGAAGCCCTGGTCGCGCATCACGAACCGTCCGATCGGCTGCTCAAGCTGGTCCGGATCACCGCCTCGATCACGGCCAACTGCGCGTTCTGCGTCGACATGAACGGCTTCGAGTACGACCGGGTCGGGATCACCGATGAGGAACTCCAGGCCCTCGGCCCGGGCCGCGAGAACGAGGTCGCCTCCTTCTCGGTTCGCGAGCGCTACGCCATCGACTACGCCCGACGCATCTCTAGTTCGCCGCTGCACTTCCCCACCGAACTCACCACCGCGCTGCGCGAGTCCTTCACCGAACGCGAGCTGGTGATCCTGGCGACCACCGCCGCTCAGGTGAACTACTGGGCTCGGGTGATCCAGGCCCTGGGCATCCCGCCTGTTGGCTTCACCGAATCCTGCCCGCTGCCGCTGAGCTGAGTCGATCAGGCTAGGCCGGACTCCTCCATCAGGCTCGTCCCGAGCGGGTCGGGGTTGTAGGCGACCTCCCAGCGGAAGCCGTCCGGGTCGGCGAAGTAGCCGCTGTACCCGCCCCAATCGCGTCGCTGACCAGGGGAAACGGCGGACGCTCCGGCGCGACGGGCATCCTCGAGCACCTGGTCGACCTGTTCTGGGCTGGGCAGGTTGTGGGCCAGCGTGAATGGGACGACACCCGTCCCTTTCCGGGCCGGACCCACTTCGGCCTCGAACTCCGCCAGGGCCCACAACGAGAGGACCAGGGTCGGCGACAGCCGGATCATCACCACGCCGCCGCCGGCGAAGGCGGGCTCCCAGCCCAGCCCGTCCACGTAGAAGGCGCGGCTGGCCGCGAGATCGTCCACGGCAAGGGTGATGAAGTTCACGCGAGCATCCATGACCCCATCGTGCCCCGCGCCACCGACACGGCCCTACCCGCACAAGTGGACATTCCTTCGCCAGGACGCCGAGGAAGCGTCCGCCTTGCGGCTGTGCAGCGGGGGAAGCAACCGGCGTCCGCGGGCGTTGGGGTAAGCAGGTTCACCCCCGCTGGTGCCGAAATCACATTTCGGCGCTCAGGCTGGGTACCTGCACGACGGCCTTCGGGCCACACCCCAACAGCAGAGAGGCGGACAGAACATGCGGATGCAGGCTGTCTTCAACGGAACCGTCATCGCCGAGAGCGACGAGACCGTCGTGGTGGAGGGAAACCACTACTTCCCGATCGAGTCGGCGAACAGCGACTACTTCCAGCCGTCCGGGACGCACACCGTGTGCCCGTGGAAGGGCATCGCCTCCTACTACACGGTCAGCGTGGACGGGCAGGACGCGACGGACGCCGCCTGGTACTACCCCACCCCGTCGGACGCCGCGAAGCAGATCACCGACCGGGTCGCGTTCTGGCACGGCGTCGAGGTCCGCCCGGCCGACGAGGCCCAGCAGTGAGCGACGCGGACGTCATCGTCGTCGGTCTCGGCGTGGCCGGCGAGGCGATCGCCGGCAAGCTGGCCGAAGCCGGGTTGAGCGTGATCGGGATCGAGGCCGAACTGGTCGGCGGCGAATGCCCCTACTGGGGCTGCATTCCGACCAAGATGATGATTCGCGCCGCCGACGCGCTCACCGAGGCTCGCCGGGTCGGCGACCTGGCCGGCAGCGCCGACGTCCGCCCCGACTGGAGCGTCGTGGCACGTCGGATCCGCGACGAAGCCACCGACAACTGGAACGACAAGGTGGCTGTGGATCGGCTCACCGACAAGGGGATGCGCTTCATCCGCGGACGCGCCGAGATCCGCTCCACGACCCAGGTCGAGGTGACCGGAGTCGGCACCCTCACCGCCGGACGGGCGCTGGTGGTCACCACCGGCACCACGTCGGCGATCCCACCGATCCCCGGGCTTGCGGACGTCCCCTACTGGACGAGCCGGGACGCCGTGAAGGCCGAAACTCTGCCGAAGGAGCTGCTGATCATCGGCGCCGGAGCCATCGGCACCGAGATCGGCCAGGCCTGGTCGCGGTTCGGGGTGAAGGTCACGCTCATGGACGCGGCCCCGCGCCCGCTGCCGCAGGAGGAGCCCGCCTCCGGTGACCTGCTGGCGCAGGTGCTCACCGACGAGGGGATCACCCTGCGACTGGGCGTCGGCATCGCCAAGGTCAGCCACGACGACGGTGACTTCACCGTCGAGTTGGCCGACGGCAGCGCCGTCCATGGCGAGAAGCTCCTGGTGGCCACCGGACGCAGGCCGACCCTGGACGCCCAGACCTGGGCGGCTCTCGGGCTGACCGGCAAGCCCGGCACCCTGCCGACCGACGGCCAACTGCGGGTCAGTGAGGGCGTCTGGGCGGCGGGCGACATCACCGGCCACGGCGCGTTCACCCACATGGCCACCTACCAGGCCGACATCGTGGCCGCCTCGATCCTGGGCACGCCGATCGCCGATGCCGACTACCGGGCCGTCCCCCGGGTCGCCTTCACCGATCCGGAGATCGGCGCAGTGGGGATGACCGAGAAGCAGGCTCGAGAGGCGGGCTTCACGGTGCGGACGGGGACGGCGCAACTGCCGTCCACCTCGCGCGGCTGGATCCACAAGGTGGGCAATGCCGGCTTCATCACGCTGGTCGCCGACGCCGAGGCGGACGTCCTGCTCGGCGCCACCACGGCCGGCCCCAATGGCGGCGAGATCCTGGGGGCGTTGGCGGTGGCCGTCCACGCCCGGGTGCCGATCAGCTCGCTGGAGACGATGATCTACGCCTACCCCACATTCCACCGGGGCATCTTGGACGCGGTTCGCGCACTGCGGGCCGCAACCGCCTGAACACAGACCGTCCACGCATAACAGCGGCCCCGCCAGATCCTCCGGCGGGGCCGCTGAGTTGATCAGCTCAGACCGTTGCCGGTCAGCCACTCCGCAGCCACTGCGGACGCGTCCTGCTTGTCCACGACCACCTTGGTGACCAAGGTGGCCAAGGTGTCCGTGTCCAGCTTGGCCGAGACGCCGTTCAGTGCCGCGACCACCTCAGGGGTGGCCTTGGTGGCGGTCAGCACCGGGATCACGTTCTGCGCCCCGAAGAAGCTCTTGGTGTCCTCGAGCGAGACGAAGTCGTTGGCCTTGATGGCCGGGTCGGTGGTGAACAGATTCGCCGCCTGAACCTGGCCGTTCTTCAGTGCCTGGACGGTCAGTGGCCCGGCCACGTCCAGCGCCTTGAACTCCTTGAACACCACGCCGTAGTCCTTCTTCAGGCCCGGCACGCCGTAGCTGCGGCTCTTCCACTCCGGCGGGCCGCCGAGAACCAGCTGCCCGGCCACCGGGACCAGATCCTCGATCGTCTTCAGCGAGTACTTGTCCGCGGTGGCCCGAGTGACGGTGATCGAGTCCTTGTCCTGGGCGGCGGCCGGCTGCAGCGCAGTGAGCGTCTTGGGCAGCGCCGCCTGCAGCGAAGCCAACGCGGCAGCCTCGTTGGAGGTGTCGGCATCGGCGTTCAGGTACTTCGCGAAGGCGCCGGTGTACTCCGGAATCAGGTCGATCTCACCCTTGGTCAGAGCCGGAACATAGGTCTCCCGCGAGGCGATGTTCAGCTTCTTGGTGACCGTCACCCCCTTGGCCTGCAGAGCACCGGCGTACAGCTCGGCGAGCAGCTCACTCTCGGGGAAGTTCGCCGAGCCGACGGTGATCGAGACCGCAGTCGCACTGCTGGACGAGCTGGTGGAGGCCGTGGCACTCGGCGAGGCCGCCAGTGGATCGCCGGACGCACAGGCCGACAGCAACAAGGCGGCAGCCACAGCCACCCCCGTGAACAGCTTCTTCTTCATCGATACCTTCTTCCTCGGCTAGGCCGGGTCGGGGACCAGCCGCTTCCGGATGGAGCGGCGAGACGTGGTGGGCACCAGTCCCGGGGAGACCGCGGCGCGCTGCACCGCGGCGAAGACCAGATCAACCAGGACGGCCAGGACGGCGACCAGCAGGGCACCGCCGGCCATCTGGCCATAGTCGCGGTAGGCCTGCCCGTCGATCAGGAACCGGCCCAGGCCACCCAGGCTGACCGAGGCGGCCAGGGTCGCCGTGGCGATGACCTGCAGCGCCGCCGACCGCAGCCCGCTGAAGATCAGCGGCAACGCGCACGGCACTTCGACGCGGATCAGCACGTCGAAGGGACGCATGCCCATGCCGCGGGCGGCATCACGGGCGGCCGGATCGACGCTGTCCACCCCGGCGTAGGCACCGGCCAGGATCGGCGGAATCGCCAGGATCACCAGCACGATGATCGCGGGAGCCAGGAAGGCAAGATCACCGCCCAACCGCGGCCCGAGCACCAGCACGGCCACGAACAGCAGGCCGAGCGTTGGCACCGAACGCATCCCGTTGACCAGGTTCACCACCACCAGGCGTCCGCGTCCGGTGTGCCCGATCCACAGCCCCAACGGGATGCCGATCAGTGCAGCCAGCAGCAGGGTGATGCCGGCGTAGCCGAGGTGCTCGACGGTCCGAACCAGGATGCCGTCGCTGCCCGTCCAGTTGGCCGGATCGGCCAGCCAGGCCCAGATCAGGCTCATGCCGTCCTCCCCCGTCGCGTCCATGGGGTCAGTACCCGGCTCAGGCTCAGAATCATCACGTCCAAGGTCAGCGCCAGCACCATGCAGGCCACAATTCCGACCAGGATCGGGTCGACGAAGTCGCGGGCAAAGCCGTCGGTGAACAGTGAGCCGAGCTGGGCGATGCCGAGCAGCGCAGCCACCGAGACCACCGACACATTGCTGACCGCTGCCACTCGCAGCCCGGCCGCAATCACCGGGACGGCCAGCGGCAACTCCACGGTGAAGAAGCGACGCACCGGCCCCACCCCCATCGCGGTGGCCGCCTGGACGACCTCGTCGGGCACGGCGGCCAGACCGTCGGCCACGGTGCGGACCAGCAGCGCCACCGTGTAGACGCTGAGCGCGATCACCACATTGATCGGATCGAGGATTCCGGTGCCGAGCACCAGCGGCATCAGCACGAACAGGGCCAGTGACGGAATCGTGTACAGCAGACCGGTGCCGGCCACCAGCGGCGCCCGCAGCCAGCGATAGCGCTGGGCCAACCAGCCCAATGGCAGGGCCACAGCCAACCCGACCAGCAGCGGGATGACCGCCAAGACGGCGTGGGTCAGCAACAGAGAGCCCAGCTGCGGAAGGTGGCCGAGGAACCAGGTCATGGTCGCGCCCCCGGTTCGCGTTCGATCTCGGCCAGGACGTCCGCGGCCCGGACGGTGCCGACCAGCCGGCCGTCGTCGTCGACCAGCACCCCGCGTCGACTCGGGGCCGACAGTGCGGCGTCGAGGGCGGCGCGCAGTGTGCCGCCCAGGCGTGCGAGCGTTCCACCGCGGTGCAGGTCGGACGGCTCGACCCGTCCGGTGAGCGCGGACGGACGCACCCAGCCCACCGGCGCGGACGCGTCGTCGACCACCAGCAGCCAGGACGCCCCGGCAGCGACTCGACGGGCATCCTCGGCCGAGGCACCGAGCGCCACCACCGGCTCGGCGCTGATCGGCAGCGCCGGGGCCGCGGCGAAGCCGAGCCCGCGGTAGCCGCGGTCATGGCCGAGGAAGTCGGCCACGAAGTCGTCGGCTGGATCGGCCAGCAGTTCGGCGGGGGCAGCCAGCTGGGCCAGGGCGCCTCCGACCCGCAGCACGGCCACTTGGTCGCCGAGCTTGATGGCCTCGTCGATGTCATGGGTGACGAACACGATGGTCTTGCCGAGTTCGGCTTGCAGCCGCAGGAACTCGTCCTGCAGTTGCTCCCGGACCACCGGATCCACCGCACTGAACGGCTCGTCCATCAGCATCACCGGCGGGTCGGCGGCCAGCGCCCGAGCCACTCCGACTCGCTGCTGCTGCCCACCGGACAGCTCGTGGGGATAGCGCCTGGCCAGGCTTGCGGTCAGCCCGACCCGCTCCATCAGCTCGGTGGCCACCGATTTCGCTCGCCGCCGATCCCAGCCCAGCAGCAGCGGGACGGTCATGATGTTGTCCAGCACCGTCCGATGCGGGAACAGCCCACCGCCCTGGATGACGTAACCGATGCCGCGACGCAGCTCGCCCGGCTCAAGGTCGGCGGTGTTCACCCCATCGATCTCGATCCGTCCGCCGGTCGGCTCGATCATTCGGTTGATCATCCGCAGCGTGGTGGTCTTGCCGCAGCCGGATGGCCCCACCAGCACCGTGGTCTGGCCGGTGGGCATCGCCAGAGTCAGGTCGCCGACGGCGGTGGTGCCGCCCGGATAGACCTTGGTGACGCCCAGCAGGTTGATCACGCGCCGGCTCCTCCCGGTTGTCTGGATGCTCTGGGCACGTCGGCATCCGCGTCTGGTCAAACCGTAGGTGGCACCTCTGACATTCCCGACTCACCGAGGTCGCCCCGGCCGTGACCACAGGTCCATGCTCAGCGGTCTGGCGAAGCGAGGTCGTGGTTTCAGGATATTCTGAAATCGTGAAACCGAACGAAGCGCCCCTGTACGAGATCAAGGCCAACTTGTTTCGTGCCCTGGCCCACCCGGTCCGGATCCGCGTCCTCGAGCTCCTGGTGGCCGCCGGCAATCAGCCGGACGGCACCGGCGAAGTCTCCGTCACCGAGCTGCTCACCGACCTGGGCGGCTCACCGTCCCATCTGTCCGGTCACCTGGGAGTGCTGCGCCAGTACGGCGTGGTCAGCTCGCGCCGGGTCGGCTCGCGCGTGCTCTACCGCACCGCCCACCCGGCCGTCGTCGACCTGCTGTCCAGCGCCCGCCGGTTCCTGATCGACACCCTGGTCGCCAACGGCGATCACCTCTCCGCAGCCACCGCCCTGCCGCCGCTGGGCGAGCCCCGCTGAACCGCCCACTCATTCCGAACCGAACGGCCCGATGACCACCGCCAGCACACCGCGACCCACCCTGATCCCCGCCCACATCCGCCGGCACCTGACCGGCCTGCTGCCCGGTCCCGCCGACCTCGCTCCCCTGCGGACGAGTTGGCGCCGCGACTTGATCGCCGGCGTCACCGTCGGCGTCGTCGCCCTGCCGCTGGCCTTGGCCTTCGGGGTGAGCTCCGGGCTGGGCGCGTCCGCCGGGCTGATCACCGCGATCGTGGCCGGCGTAGTGGCGGCTGTCTTCGGTGGCTCGCACGTGCAGGTCTCCGGGCCGACCGGAGCGATGGCGGTCGTGCTGGCCCCGATCGTGGCCAGCCACGGTCCGCATGCGGTGGTCGTGGTCTCGGTGATCGCCGGCGTGATCCTGGTGGCGGCCGGAGCGCTGCGACTGGGCCGGGTGGTGGTCTACATTCCGTGGCCGGTGATCGAAGGCTTCACCGCCGGGATCGCCTTGGTGATCGCCCTGCAGCAAGTGCCGTTGGCTCTGGACACGTCCACTCCGACCGGAGAGCGGACGCTGCTGGCCGCCTACGACGCCGTCCGAATCGCCGACTGGAGCCACGCCTGGCTGCCACTGACCATCGCCGTGGGTGTGGTGGTCCTGGTCGAGGCCCTGCGCCGGCTGCCCGGTTCGCTGCCCGGCGCCTTGATCGCCGTAGTGGCGGCCACTGTTGTGGCCGAGGTGGCCGGGCTCCCGGTGGCCCGGATCGGCGAGTTGCCCTCGTCGCTGCCGATGCCACACATCCCGCTGATCGACCCGGCCATTCTCAGCGAGCTGATCGGACCCGCGCTGGCCGTCGCCGCGCTGGCTGCGATCGAGTCGCTGCTGTCGGCGCGGGTCGCGGCCGGGATGGCTCCGACCGGACGGGTGCTGCCCGACCGTGAGGTCTTCGGCCAGGGTCTGGCCTCGATCGCGTCCGGCCTGTTCGGCGGCATGCCGGCCACCGGCGCCATCGCCCGCACCGCGGTGAACGTCCGCGCCGGCGCCCGCTCTCGGCTCTCGGCGGTCACTCATGCCGTGCTGCTCACCGCCGTGGTCGCGTTCGGCTCCGGGCTGGCCTCCCGCATTCCGCTGTCCGCACTGGCCGGGGTGCTGATCGCCACCACCTTGCACATGGTGAATCTGCGCGAGGTGCGCGGCCTGTGGCGGCTGGGACGCAGCACCACGGCAACCTTCGTGGTGACCATCGCCTGCACGGTGCTGCTCGACCTGCTCACCGCGGTCGAGGTGGGGCTGGTGCTGGCCGCCTTCTTCGCACTGCGGGCCCTGGCTGACACCACCCATGTTGCCCACCAGGATCTGCCCGGCCCGGCTCGTCCCGGGGACGAGCACATCGCCTTGCTCCGGCTGGAAGGTTCACTGTTCTTCGGTGCGGCCGACCGGGTGATGGACGACATCGCCGACGCCGACGCGTGGGTGGTGGTGCTGCGACTGTCCCGCGTGGAGTTGCTCGACCCGACCGGCGCCCACCGGCTCGCCGAGATCGTCAAGCTGCTCGAAGCCCGCGGGGTGACCGTGCTGATCAAGGGTCTGCGCAACCGACACCAGCGGATGGCCGCCCGAGCCGGCGTCCTCGAAGCGCTGCGCACCCGCGAGCACGTCTTCGACGACCTGGACGCCGCCGTGGCCCACGCCCGCAGCCACGTATCCCGTCAGTTGGCCGGCCAGCCCGTCCCTCGTCGCCGCTGACCCGGGGACGGTTCCATTACCGTCCACCCTCGTCAGCGCAATCCGTGGGGACGGTTCCATTACCGTCCACTCCACGGCTCGACCGCGAAGGCTCAGTCGGTGGGGCCCGGCGACGGCAGGCACAGCCCCGGCCGAGCCGCCTTGGCGACCGTCTCCCCGATCACCCGCAGCTGCCGAACCTGGGCCGCAGACAGCCCGTCGAAGACCAGCTGCTGCACCTCCTCGACATGGCCGGGAGCCGTCTGGACGACCTTCTCCCAGCCCGCCTCGGTCAATGTGGCCAAGGTGGCCCGGCCATCGTTGGGGTCAGGCCGACGGGTCAGCCAGCCGCGCGACTCCAGCCGAATCGCGATCCGGGTCAGATGGGACGCACTGACGTTGGCCAGCGAGGCCACATCACTCATCCGTGACGTCCGTCCGGGCTGCATGGACAGCCACGACAGCACCGTGTACTCGACGTAGGTCATCCCCGCATCGCGCTCGAGCTGGTCGTCCAATGCCGATGGCAGCCAGACCATCATCGAGGCGAGCGCGATCCAGGCCTGAGTCTGTTCCTCGCTCAGCCACCGAGGGGTCCGTTCGGTCATAGCGCCAGTTTAGTTGACACATCAACCAACTGCCAACCGGGCAGTGCTACCACCACGCGCCGGCCGCGGCGCGGCCACCGACGCCACCCTGGGATCCCACCGGCGGGGGCAGCCGGGCAGCACAATGTCTGCAGCCGGGCGTCCGGCGTCGAAGGAGACCGCAATGGGCGAACTGACCTGGACCTGGGATTACTTCTTCGTCCCGCAGAATCGGCCCACTCCGGACGGCACCGGCTTCGGCATGTTCTACCCGATCCACCTCGGCGTGCTGGCCCTGATCGGGGTCGGCGTCGTGGCCCTGGCGATCGGCTACCGGCGCGCCAGCGACGAACGTCGCCGCCGGACTCGGCTCACCATCGGTGTGACTGTGCTGATGCTGGAGGTGCTGCGCCAAACCACCTACCTCGTCAACGGCTGGTACAGCCCAGAGATCCTGCCACTGCACCTGTGCGCCTTCGCCACCTACGCAGTGTTCATCGACGCCCTTCGCCCCAACCGCTGGGCCGGAGACTTCCTCTACGCGATGGGCTGGTGGGGCGCGCTGGCCGCGAATCTGTTTCCCGACTGGGCAACCCGGCCGATCTTCAACATCTTCACCTGGCAGAGCTTCTCCATTCACGGCCTGATCTTCGGCTACCTGGTGATGCGGCTTGTCGGCGGCGATCTGGTGCCCGACGTCCGCAACCTGTGGCGGGTGGTGGTGATCAGCGCCGTCGGCGGCCTGATCGGGTTCAGCGCCAACCAGGCCTTCGGGACGAACTTCTGGTTCCTCAATGCCGGCGCCCCCGGCTCGCCGCTGGAGCCGATCCAGGCCTTCGCCGGCAGCTTCTACATTCCCGTGCTGCTGGTACTGGTGGCGCTGTTGTGGACGCTGCTGTACCTGCCCTGGATCATCCGGGTTCGACGGGTCAAGGCAGCACCGGCGCAGGCCTAGGATCGATCCGGCGATGCGCAGAGGACGGACGTGACCGAACAACCGACCAAGGATCAGGACCAGGCCGCCTGGCTGACTCCAGGCGTGGCCAGCGTCGGGGCGGCGTCCTTCTTCTCCGATGCCGGCCACGAGATGGCCACCTCGCTGCTGCCCGGCTTCGTCACCGGCGTGCTCGGCGGCGGTGCGTCCGCCCTGGCTGCGATCGACGGGGTCGCGGACGCCCTGACCGGGCTCAGCAAGCTGGCCGGCGGTCCACTGGCCGCTGATCCGAAGCGCCGTGGTTGGCTGGCCCGCAGCGGCTACCTCGGCACTGCGCTGGCCACCGCCGGAATTGGCCTCACCGCCGCCGTCTGGCAGGTGGCGGTCCTGCGAGCGATCGCCTGGGTCTCCCGCGGACTGCGCTCACCGGCCCGCGACATGGTGCTCACCGACCTCACCGACAAGGGCAGCGTCGGACGCGCCTTCGGCCTGGAGCGGGCCGGCGACAATCTGGGCGCAATCCTGGGTCCGCTGCTCGCCTCGGTGCTGGTCGGCGTGTTCGGTGTGCGCTGGACGATCATGCTGGCCCTGATTCCCGGCGCCCTGGCTGCGATCGCCATCTCGGTGGCTGTCAGCGAAGCCCGGGCCACCTTCACCACCGGCACCGCCAAGGCGCGGCTGTCACTGAATCTGCGCGAACTGCGTCGCGAGGGTATCTGGCGCACCCTGGCCCCGGTCTCCTTCTTCGAGCTGGGCAACCTGGCCAACACCCTGCTCATCCTGCGGGCCACCGACCTGCTCATCGGCTCGGGCTGGCATTCGGCCGCCGCAGCGAGTGCAGCGATCCTTGCCTATGCCGGGCACAACGGGGTTGCGGTGGGTAGCGCGCTGCTGGCCGGCCAACTCGTCGATCGACGCAACCCGCGAGCCGCGTTCGCCCTGGGTGGCGCCTGCTTCGTGGCGGCCTACCTGACCTTCGCCTTCGGCACCGGGCTGGCCGCAGTGATCGTCGGCTTCGTCCTGGCCGGAGCCGGGATCGGCCTGGCCGAGACCGCCGAGTCGTCCGTGGTCGCCTTGTCCGTGTCGGCGGAGAACCGCAGCCACGCCTTCGGGCTGCTCGGCCTGGTCCAGTCGATCGGCGACCTGGGCGCCACCGTGGTGGCCGGCGTCTTGTGGTCGGTGGTCTCGCCGCAGGTCGCCTTCGGCTACGCGTCCGCCTGGATGCTGCTCAGCCTGCTCAGCGGACGCCTGCTCGCCACCCGTCCGCACTGATCGGCCACCGGCGGTCTCCACTCGGAACTCCCTGGCCAGCGCTACAGTCGAGGTAGGCGGTGGGGCTCACCTGACCCAAACTGTCGCTGCGGCGGCCAACAGTCCCTATCTCGTGCACGACGCAGTGGACGCGAGGTAGGCCCGCCTCCTCTCGTCCCCCTCGCCTCGTGCACCCACCCGCGTTCCACAGGGGAACCGGACGGATGCGAAAGGGGCCTTCAGTGGCTTTCGAAATCAGTGGCGTGCAGGCGATCGAGATCCTCGATTCCCGAGGCCGCCCCACCCTCACCGTGACGGTCAGTCTGGCTGATGGCACCGTGGCCGAGGCCGGAGTTCCGTCCGGCGCGTCCACCGGAAGCCGGGAGGCCGTCGAACTGCGTGACGGCGATCCGGCCCGCTTCGGCGGCTCCGGAGTCAGCAAGGCCGTCGGCAACGTGAACGGCGAACTGAACACCGCCCTATCCGGACGCAGCTGGACGAGTCTGGCCGAGGTCGACCAGGCGATGCGCGACCTGGACGGCACCCCGAACAAGGCCCGGCTCGGCGCGAATGCCCTGATCGGCACGTCGATGGCGCTGGCCCGGGCGCTGGCCGCGTCCGCTGGAAAGCCGCTGTACGAGTGGCTGCCCGGCATCGGAGGGACGCACCGGCTGCCGGTGCCCTGCTTCAACGTGCTCAACGGCGGCGCTCACGCCCCGAACCCGCTCGACTTCCAGGAGTTCATGATCTGCCCGATCGGGGCCACCTCGATGCGCGAGGCCGTCCGGGCCGGCGCGGAGGTCTACGCCGCCCTGCGCAAGCGGCTGGTCGCCGGCGGACACGCCACCGGCCTGGGCGATGAGGGCGGTTTCGCCCCCAACCTGGCCGAGCCCGAGGAGGTGCTGGAGCTGATCGTCGCTGCGATCAACGACGCCGGCTACCCGTTGGGCAAGGCGGGAGTCGGCATCGCCCTCGACCCGGCGGCTTCGGAGTTCTGGACGGCTGACGGCTACAAGGTCAACGGAAGGCTGCTGAGCAGCGCCGACATGGTCGCCCGCTACGCCGAGATGGTCGACCGGTTCCCGATCTGGAGCATCGAGGACGGCCTTGGCGAGCAGGATCCGGACGGCTGGAAGCAGCTCACCGCCACCCTGGGCGACAAGATCCAGCTGGTCGGCGACGACAACTTCTGCACCAACCCGGCCATCATCACCGCGGCCATCGCGGACGGCATTGCCAACGCCGCCCTGATCAAGGTGAACCAGATCGGCACCGTCACCGAAACCCTGGAGGCCATGCGGATCTGCCGCGAGGCCGGCTACGGCCAGATGGTCTCGCACCGCTCCGGCGAGACCCCGGACACCTTCATCGCCGACCTGGCCGTGGCCACCGGCAGCGGCCAGATCAAGACCGGCGCCCCGGCCCGTGGCGAGCGGATCGCCAAGTACAACCGGCTGGTCCAGATCGAGGCCGCCAACCCGTCCCTGCCCTACGGCCTGGACCGGTAACACCTCCTCGGAAGCCGGGGACGGGCCACCCCCGCCCTCGGCTCCTCTCCTGATACAAAACGGGGACGGTTCCTGTTACGTCCCAACCTCGCACCCGATCGCCCCTGGGACGTAACAGGAACCGTCCCCGGCTTCACACAAGCTTCACGAAAGCCCCGCGGGAGGCTTCATCCCCGGCTCCTAACTTCGTCTCATCACGGTGAACAACGAGCACAAGGAGCACCCCATGAACACCTGGATGAAGCGCATCGCACTGGCCGTCCCGGCCATCGCGATCGGAATGATCGGCTGGTCGGCCATCGCCGAGGCAGCACCAACACCCACCCCAACCCCCACCGCCACGGCGTCCGCGGACGCCGCACTGACCAAGAACCTCACCTTCATGCGTGAGGAGGAGCGGCTGGCTCACGACGTCTACACCGCTCTGGCCGCGAAGTACCCGACCGCCCCGGTCTTCGCCAACATCGCCCGGAGCGAGCAGTGGCACTTCGAGAGCATGGGCCTGCTGCTGCAGCGCTACGGGATCGCCGATCCGGCGGACTCGCGGGCCGATGGCAGCTACGCCAACGCCGATCTGCAGTCGCTGTACACCTCACTGGTGAGCACCGGCTCAACGTCGCTGACAGACGCCTATCAGGTCGGCATCACCATCGAGAACAAGGACATCGCCGACCTGAAGGCGGCCATCGCCGAGACCACTGCGGCCGACGCGAAGCAGGTCTTCACGAACTTGTCCTTCGGCTCGGAGAATCACCTCCGGTCGTTCACGGCAGCCAAGGACGGCAAGATCCTCGGCGCCCAGAACGGACAGGGCATGCAGAACGGACGCCGCGGCGGCCAGACCACCGGCACCCAGCCGGGAATGGGCATGGGCCAGGGCCGGGGTATGGGTCAGGGCCGTTCCGGCACCGTCCAGCGTCCGGCCGATTGCCCGCTGCGCTGATCTCACCCACCTCCTACCTCTCGCCGGGGTGGTCATCCGCCAATGGCTACCCCGGCTTCGGCGCCGCAGCCGAGCCGCAACCTTAGGCTGAGGGTACGCACGAAGGAGACCGATGAAACAGCGCATCCTCGTCGTCGACGACGAGCCGCAGATCCAGTCGGTGCTGAAGGCCTACCTCGAGGCCGACGGCTTCGACGTGATCACCGCCGCCACCGGAGCGGACGCCCTCAACCTGGCTGCTCGCCTAGGCTCCGAACTGGATCTAGTCCTGCTCGACATCGGCCTTCCCGACCTCAACGGCCTGGACGTGCTGGCCAAGATCCGGGCCACGATCGACCCCTACGTGATCCTGGTCACGGCCCGCTCTGAAGAGGTGGACAAGCTGGTCGGGCTCAGCGTCGGCGCCGACGACTACGTCACCAAGCCGTTCAGCCCCCGCGAGGTCGTCGCACGGGTGAAGACGGTGCTCCGCCGTCGGCGCAGCGACCCGGCGCCGGATACCGACGATCAAGTGCTGCGGTTCGACGGCCTGACCATCGACCCGCTGCGTCGCGAAGCCAGCACCGCGGCTGGCCTGGTCACCTTGTCCGCCCTGGACTTCGAGCTGCTGCTGGCCCTGGCGACCGCGCCGGGCCGGGTCTACTCCCGGGCCCAGCTACTGGAACGGGTTTGGGGCTACGACTTCTACGGCGATGAGCGGGTGGTGGACGTCCACATCCGCAGCATCCGTAGCGCTCTGGGCGACGACGCGAACTCGCCCTCGATCATCGGCACCGCCCGCGGCGTCGGCTACAAGTTCCTGCCCACACCGATTGCGACGACCTCATGAAGAGCCTCAGCGCCCGGATGGTGCTCTCCCACCTGCTGGTGGCCGTACTCGGCGCGGTGACCACCTTCTTCGTGGTGCGGGCACTGGCTCCGGCACTGTTCGACGCCAGCCTGCGCGGCAATCCGAACCCGGGCATGGGACGCGGCGGCGCCGGCCAGGGACAAGGCCAGATGCTGCGCGACCAGTTCGCGTCAGCGGTCGACTCGTCCCTGCTGATCGGAGCCCTGATCGGGGTGGCGGCCGCCACGATCCTCGGCGTCCTGCTCGCCTACCGGATCGGACGCCCGCTGGCGGCACTGCGCCGGGCGACTCGCGACATCGCCGAGGGCCAGTACGAGGCCCGGGTGGACGTCCCGAAGGAGATCGAGCTTGCTGGGCTGGCCACCGATGTGAACACCCTGGGCGCAGCGCTGGCCGAGACGGAGGCCCGCCGACTACGCCTGCTGGGCGAGGTGGCCCACGAGTTGCGCACTCCGCTGACCGTCATCGACGGCTACGTCGAGGGGATGATCGATCAGGTGCTGCCGACGACCCCGGCGAACCTGTCCCAGATCAGCGACGAAGTGCGCCGGCTGCGTCGGCTGGGCGATGACTTGTCGATGCTCTCCAAGGCCGAGGAGGGCCGACTGGAGTTACATCCGGCCCGCGCCGACCTGCGTGAGGTGGCCGAACGGGCCGCGCAGCGGCTGCGTCCACAGGCCGAGGATGCCGGTATCACGCTGGTCATCGAGCCTGGTGACGTCCCGCTGCCCGCCGAGGTGGACGCAGACCGGCTGGCCCAGGCTGTGACGAACGTGGTCGGCAATGCCTTGCGAGCCACCCCGAGCGGTGGACGTGTACAGCTGCGCTGTCGACGCGACGCCGGGACTGGCGTGATCGAGGTCTCCGACACCGGCGTAGGGATCGCCGAAGCCGAACTGCCCCGGATCTTCGAGCGCTTCTACCGGGTGCCCGGCTCCCGATCAGTCGGCGACACCGGCTCGGGGATCGGGCTCACCATCTCGCGCAGCATCCTGGCTCGCCACGGCGGCTCGCTGAGCGCCGCCTCGGCCGGACTGGGCCAGGGATCGACCTTCACCTTGCGCGTCCCTCTCGTCTGAGCACCCGGGGACGGTTCCATTACCGTCCAAGGTTCCCGCTACGAGAGGGTTGGACGGAAATGGAACCGTCCCCGTCATCCGACCGGGCTTGCTGCTGCCGTCCCTGGGACGTAACGGGAACCGTCCCCTTTCGTCCCGAGGTCGGGGGTCGCAGCGGACGAAAGATGGACGTCACCCGTCCGGGGACGCAAAGTCCCTAGTCGAGGCCGATCTTGGAGCCCAATTGTGAGCGCTCATGTGACAGCTGGGGCAAGCGCTCTCAGGCGCGCCCACTAGGCACGGTAACGAGTTCATAACGGATTGTCACAGCCGATTGTTAGGGCTCACATGTGAGCCCTAACATTTCGCTACGGCCACGGGCGGCCGTTCTCCGCGGTGATTCCTGCATCACCGCGGGTTGCGAACAAGGAGGTTCAGAATGAAGAAGACCGTTGGTCTCTTCGCAGCCGCTGCGCTGGTCATGGCGCTCTCGGCTTGCAGTGGCGGGGCTACCCCCGCAGCGGGCGGTGGCGCCGGCGGTGCCGCGAACAAGCCGCTGGACAAGATCGTTGTCGGCTTTGCACAGGTGGGTGCCGAGAGTGGCTGGCGCACCGCGAACACCAAGGACATCCAGGACTCCTTCAAGGAGGCCGGGATCCAGCTGAAGTTCTCCGATGCTCAGCAGAAGCAGGAGAACCAGATCAGCGCCATCCGTTCCTACATCCAGCAGGGTGTGGATTACATCGCGTTCTCCCCGGTCGTCCAGACCGGTTGGGACGCCGTCCTGAATGAGGCCAAGGCTGCCAAGATCCCGGTCATCCTGACCGACCGTGCAGTCGACTCCAAGGACACCTCGCTCTACGCCACCTTCCTCGGCTCCGACTTCGTGCTCGAGGGCAAGAAGGCCGGCGAGTGGGTTGCCAACGAGTACAAGAGCGCTTCGGCTCCGGTGAACATCGTCCAGCTCGAAGGCACCACGGGCTCCGCCCCGGCCATCGACCGGGCCAAGGGCTTCGCCGACGCCATCGCGTCGAACAGCAACCTCAAGGTTGTGGCCAGCCAGACCGGTGACTTCACCCGCGCCGGCGGCAAGCAGGTCATGGAGGCCTTCCTGAAGTCGCAGCCGAAGATCGACCTGGTCTTCGCGCAGAACGACGACATGGGCCTGGGCGCCATCGAGGCGATCACCGCGGCCGGCAAGGTGCCGGGCAAGGACATCAAGATCGTCACCGTTGACGCGGTTCACGACGGAATGCAGGCTCTGGCTGACGGCAAGATCAACTTCATCGTCGAGTGCTCCCCGCTCCTCGGCAAGCAGCTGATCGACATCGTCAAGAAGCTCAACGCCGGCGAGGCTGTCGAGAAGCGGATCGTCACCGACGAGACCACCTTCACCCAGGACCAGGCCAAGACGGCTCTGCCCACCCGCAAGTACTGAGCGCTAGCTCAGCTGTAGTACCCGCCCCCGGGGTGGGTGTGTGGAAGCCCCACGCACCCACCCCGGGCGCACCCCAGGAATGGTTCAGCCGACGAGATGAGCAACGATGCCTGACAGCGCGAACCCGCTAGCCCCGACCGAAGCGGTGACGACAGCGCCGGTGGTCGAGATGACCGATATCTCGATCACCTTCCCCGGAGTGAAGGCCCTGGACGGGGTCGACTTCCGGATGTTCCCCGGCGAAGTTCATTCGCTGATGGGCGAGAACGGGGCCGGCAAGTCCACCCTGATCAAAGCCCTCACCGGCGTCTACAGCATCGACTCCGGCGAGATCCGGCTCGGCGGCGAGTCGGTCGTCTTCATCAACCCGGCCCAGGCCCAGGCCGCCGGAATCAGCACGGTGTACCAGGAAGTGAACCTGCTGGGGAACCTCACCGTCGCCGAGAACGTGATGCTCGGCCGCGAGCCGCGACGCCTGGGTGGCATCGACTGGCGGGCCATGCGGCGCCGCGCCAAGGACGTCCTGGAGGGCCTGCACCTTCACATCGACCCGAACTCCCTGCTCAACTCCCATTCACTCGCCGTCCAGCAACTGGTCGCCATCGCCCGAGCCATCGACATTCAGGCGAAAGTGCTGATCCTGGACGAACCCACCTCCAGCCTCGACACCGAGGAGGTTGCCGAGCTGTTCCGGGTGATCCGTTCACTGAAGGAGCGCGGCGTCGCGATCCTGTTCGTCAGCCACTTCCTCGACCAGGTCTACGAGATCAGCGACCGGCTCACCGTGCTGCGCAACGGCCAGCTCGTGGGCGAATACCTGACTCCCGAACTGCTGCGGATCGATCTGGTCCAGGCGATGATCGGCAAGGAGCTGACCGCACTGGAGGATCTCGGCAGCCGCGTCCACGCCACCGAGAAGGACGAAGAAGCCGACGCCAAGACGGTGACCTTCCTGTCCGCCAAGGGTGTGACCCGGAAGGGCTCGATTGCCCCGATCGACATTCAGGTGGATGCCGGCGAGGTGGTCGGCCTGGCCGGCCTGCTGGGCTCCGGACGCACCGAGCTGGCCCGCCTGATCGGTGGCGTCGATCGGCTCGACGGCGGCCAGCTCAAGGTGAACGGCAAGGTGCTGAAGCTGCGCACCCCGCGGCAGGCCATCAAGCACCAGATCGCCTACTCCTCGGAGAACCGCCGGGCCGAGGGCATCGTCGACGACCTGTCGGTCCGCGACAACATCATCTTGGCCCTGCAGGCCGACCGGGGCTGGTTCCGTCCGATCCCCCGCAAGCGGCAGGACGAGCTGGCCGCCAGCTACATCGAGGCGCTCAACATCAAGACCCCGAACGCCGACGCGCTGGTCCGCAACCTGTCCGGTGGCAACCAGCAGAAGGTGTTGCTGGCCCGCTGGCTGGCCGTCGCGCCACGGCTGCTGATCCTCGATGAGCCCACCCGCGGTATCGACGTCGGAGCCAAGGCCGAGATCCAGAAGCTGGTCTACTCGCTGGCCGAGAACGGGCTGAGCGTGCTGTTCATCTCCGCCGAGCTCGAAGAAGTGCTCCGGCTGAGCAACCGGATCGTGGTGCTCCGCGACCGGCGCAAGGTGGCCGACCTCGTCAACGACGGGCTGAGCGTGGACGACCTGCTGGCCGTCATCGCCGAAGGGGCGGCCGATTCCGAGATCAAGACTGGAGCAGCATCGTGAAGGACATCTTCTTCAAAGTCATCGGCCACCGGCTGTTCTGGCCGCTGGTGATGCTGGTCGTGCTCATCGCGATCAACGTGATCAACGTTCCCGGCTTCCTGTCGATCACCGTCAATGCCGAGGGCAACCTGTTCGGCTCGCTGATCGACATCCTGCGCAACGGCGCCCCCACCCTGATCATCGCGGTCGGAATGACCTTGGTGATCGCCACTCGCGGCATCGACTTGTCGGTGGGCAGCCTGTGCGCCATCGCCGGCGCCATGGCCTGCTCGATCATCCTCACCTCACCGGATCCGAACAATGTCGGCACGGTGGCTGTGGCCGTCCTGGTGGCGCTGGCACTGGCACTCGTGCTCGGGTTGTGGAACGGCATGCTGGTCTCGGTGCTGGGCATTCAGCCGATCATCGCCACCTTGATCCTGATGACGGCCGGCCGCGGCATCGCCATGCTGATCACCGAGGGCCAGATCCTCACCGTCCAGAGCACTCCGTTCAAGTTCCTGGGCTCCGGCTTCATCTATGGCGTCCCGTTCGCCACGGTGGTGGCCGCCGTGGTACTGGCCTTGGTGGCGCTGCTGACTCGGCGGACGGCGCTGGGCATGCTGATCGAATCGGTCGGCATCAATCCCGAGGCCAGCCGGCAGGCCGGCGTCCGGGCGCGCGGGCTGTTGTTCCTTGTCTACGGGCTATGCGCCCTCCTGGCCGCGGTGGCCGGCATCATCCTCACCTCGAACCAGACTGCGGCTGATGCCAACAACACCGGCCTGTTCATCGAGCTGGACGCCATCTTGGCCGTGGTGCTCGGTGGCACCTCGCTGAACGGCGGACGCTACTCGCTGACCGGCACCCTGGTCGGTGCCCTGGTCATCCAGACCCTGATCACCACCGTGTACACCGTCGGCATTCCGCCGATCGCCACCATGGTGTTCAAGGCTGCCGTGGTGGTGGCGGTCACCCTGCTCCAGTCGCCGACGACGACCGCTGCGCTGGAACGATGGCGTTCCAGACCGAAACCCGCCAAGACTCCGTCCCGTCCCAGTGAACCGGTGGTGGCCCGATGACAACCATTGACGCTCCGCAGAGCCGATTCGCCGCGGCGGTGGGCCGCACCACCGACGCCTTCACCAGCCCCAAGTCCGGGCCGGTACTGGTCACCGGGCTGCTGTTCATCGTGATGTTCGTGGCCGGCGGCGTCCGCTACAACGGGTTCTTCTCCGCGACCACGATCCTCAACCTGCTGGTCAGCTACTCCTACCTGCTGGTGCTGGCGATCGGGATGAGCTTCGTGATCATCTCCGGCGGCATCGACCTGTCCGTCGGCGCCGTACTGGCGCTGTCCACGATCATCGCGGCCAAGGGGCTCCAGGTCGGGATGCCACCGGTCGTCGTGATCGTCTTGATCCTGGTCTCCACCTCGACACTGGGCCTGCTGGTCGGGTTGATGATCAACATCTTCCAGATCCAGCCGTTCATCGCCACCTTGGCGGCCATGTTCCTGGCTCGCGGCCTGTGCTACATCATCGCCAAGGAGTCGATCGCGATCACCGACCCCTTCTTCACCTCGATGGCCCAGCCGATCATCCTCGGCCCGCGGCTGTCGATCACGGCCAGCGTGATCATCGCTCTGGTGGCTCTGGTGATCGCGGTCTGGGTGTTGCAGTACACCCGCTTCGGCCGCACCACCTATGCCATCGGCGGCGGCGAGCAGTCTGGCACCCTGATGGGCCTGCCCATTGCCCGGACCAAGGTGCTCGTCTACGTGATCAGCGGCTTCTGCTCGGGACTGGCCGGTTTGCTGTACTCCTTCTATACGCTGTCGGGCTATGCCTTGACCGGTGTCGGAGGCGAGTTGGATGCGATCTCCGCAGTCGTCATCGGTGGCACCCTGCTGACCGGCGGCTACGGGTTCGTCCTCGGCTCAGCACTGGGTGTGCTGGTGCTCGGCCTGATTCAGACGATGATCACTTTCGAAGGCACGCTCAGCTCTTGGTGGACCAAGATCTTCATCGGCGCGCTGCTGCTGGTGTTCATTGTGCTGCAGAAGGTACTCACCTCTAGACGGGCTTGAGTGATCCGGTGTCGGTAGCATCTGGCCCCGGGAGGACCGTTGGAGTCCGCAAACCCGGGACAGCAGGTACGGCGGTGACGACCGAGGAAGAACGCACCAAGGCGGCGACGATCTTTGACGTTGCCCGCCTCGCTGGGGTGTCCCACCAGACCGTCTCGCGCGTGCTCAACGAGCTACCGAACGTCCGTCCGGCCACCCGGGAGCGGGTGCAGCGAGCGATCCAGCAGCTGCGCTACATCCCGTCCCCCGCGGCTCGCGCCCTGGTCACCCGCCGATCCCGGACGATCGGGCTGATCACCACCGGTTTGCCCGAGTACGGTCCGTCCACCACGGCGGTCTACTTCAACGAGGCCGCCCGGGACGAGCGCTATGCGGTGATCATGGCCAGCCTGCTCCAGTCGGACGCCTTCGCGCTGCGCCAAGCCGCCGAGACGTTGGTGCGGCAGAACGTGGAGGCGATCGTGCTGATCACCTCCAATCGCGCCGCGCTCGGGCTGCTGCAGAGCATGGATCTGGGGGTTCCGTTCCTCGGCGTGGTTTCGCAGGGCAGCGATCTGCACCGGGTCTCGCTCGACCAGTACGCCGGGGCCAAGCGGGCCGTGCGGCATCTGGTCGAACTGGGCCACACCAAGATCCGGCATCTGGCCGGGCCGCTGGAGTCGATGGACGCCCTGGAACGGGCTCGCGGCTGGCGAGATCTGCTGGCCGAACACGATCTGGTGGCTCATGACCCGATCGTCGGCGACTGGTCGGCGGCCAGCGGCTATGCGGCCGGGCGGCGGCTGCTGGAGGACGACTTCACCGCGGTCTTCTGCGGCAACGACCAGATGGCCCTGGGCCTGATTCACGCCCTCACCGAAGCCGGCCGGGACGTCCCCGGCTCGGTCAGCGTGATCGGCTTCGACAACATCCCGGAGGCCGCACACTTCTCCCCGCCGCTGACCACCATGCATCAGGACTTCGCCCAGCTGGGCCGCGATGCCATGGAAGTGATGCTGGCCGTCCTCACCGACGAGACCGCCCCCAACCCCTTGCTGCGGGTGCCTCAGCTCGTGCTGCGGGCCAGCACGGCACCGCCACCGGCCTGACCCGCATCATGCCGAGCCCCTCCGCCACCTCAGGCTCCGACCAGCCACTCGCGCCGCGTCCGCCCTCGGCCACAGCCGTCCTCCGCGGCCCGATCCACGGCACCGACCAGGTGAAACGGGTCGCCCTCGGTGCGGCCGTCGGCCAGGTGATCGAGAGCTACGACTTCATCGGCTTCGCCACGGCCGCCGCGCTCTACCTCGGCCCGGCCTTCTTCCCTGCGGACGATCCGATGGCCGCCACCTTGTCGGCGCTGGCCGTGCTCGGGGTGGGGTTCGCGGCCCGTCCGCTGGGCGGCATCATCGGCGGTCACCTCGGTGATCGGCTCGGACGCAAGCCCGTCCTGGTGGCCTCCTTGCTGGTGATGGGCTTGTCGACCTTCGCCGTCGGGCTCCTGCCCACCTACCAGGCGATCGGACTGTGGGCGCCGGCCCTGCTGGTGAGCATCCGGATCCTGCAGGGGCTGGCCTACGGCGCCGAGTGGGGCGGGGCGATCCTGATCACCTACGAGCACGCACCGTGGCAGGAGAAAGGCCGGTTCACCGGCTGGGTGCAATCCGGCTTCCCGGTCGGCTTGCTGGCCGCGAACCTGGTCTTCCTGGCCTCGGTCGAGCTGCCCGGCGACTGGGCCTGGCGGGTGCCGTTCCTGTGCTCGATCGTGCTGGTGGTGGTCGGGTTGGTCATCCGGTCGAAGGTGCCGGAGTCACCGGTCTTCGAGCAGATTCGTGCCGACGGTGAACTCGTCCCCGATCCGCTGGTGGCGGTGGTCCGGCGGGAGTGGCGCGACCTCCTGCGCGGGGTCGGACTGCGGGTCGCCGAGACCGGCGGGTACGGGCTGGCCATCACCTATCTGACCAGCTATCTGACCAACTCCATCCCGTCACTGGCCGAGAAGGACGACACCATCCTGGCGCTGTGCGTCGCCGCCGCGGTCGGGGTGTTCGCCACCCTGGCCTGGTCGCGGCTCACCGACCGGGTCGGACGGCGTCCGCAGTATCTGGCGGTGACCGCCTTCAACATCTGCTGGGCAGTACCGATGTTCCTGCTGGTGAATGTCGGCGACCGCTGGCTGACGGTGATCGCCTTCACCGTCTCGTTCGCGATCAGCCAGAACGCCCTGGCCGGCTCCCAGGGCAGTTGGTTCGCCGAACTGTTCCCGCCGAGCGTCCGCTCTTCAGGGGCCTCGCTGGCCTATCAACTCTCGTCGGTGATCTCCGGAGCGACGCCCTACCTGGCCACCGTCCTTCAGCTGCAGCTCGGCTGGGTCGGGCCGGCGCTGTTGTTCATGCTCTACTCGGTGGTCGGACTGGTCAGCGCCGGGCTCACCGCGGAGACCTGGACGCCCGCACTACGCGCCGAGGTCCGCCGGCTCGCCGCCTGACTCCCCCGCACAAACGGGGACGGTTCCATTCCGGTCCAACCACCTCGACAGCGGGGACGGTTCCATTCCGGTCCAACCACCTCGACAGCACCTCACCAGGGTGGACGGAAAAGGAACCGTCCCCAGGCAGTCGGGGAAAGGAGAGTGGGCCGGCCGCACGGTGGCCGACCCACTCCGGATGGACCAGGCATCGGAAGGATCGGCGAACCCTGTTCCGAGCGATCTCGAATCCAGTGTGCCCGCGCACTCAAGGCCGATCCGCCCTGATGCAGCCACGCAGCGGCCCGGGCTTGGGGTCAGGTCAGGCGAGAGCGCGCCTGGGCCACCAGTTCCACCCATTCCCGGATCGGCCCGAGGTCAGGCAGCGCGGACAGCTCCCGTCCCGAATTGGCCAGCCCGCTGAGCGTGGCGATGCCGGCTTCACTTCGGTCGAGATGATCGCTGACCCAGTCGACGAACTCGGCGGACGAGTGGGCGCCACCCTCGGCCACCCGGACCAGCCACTCCCGGATCAGTGACTGCGGCAACTCCAACAGGCCGGTCACCCCGTCGAGTTGATAGGCAAGCTCAGCGGCCAACTCCCGGCAACGGGTGGCCTGTGGCACCAGCTCGTCCAGATCGTCGGTGAGCGCCCGGCCCAGGTCGGCCAGCGCCATGCCGATCGCGCCCGCTTGGGGCACCTCGTCGATCTCTTCGAGGACGAACTGGCCGGCGGCCATGTTGTGCAGCACGGTCAGCGCCAGCTCGGCCCGGGCCAACGCACAGCTGTGCCGCAGCTCGGTGAGCTGGTCAAGCAGGTCGGCCAGCACCGCGGCGACCTCACGCGACGTGTCCGCCCAGGTCCGCAGATACACCGCGGCCGGCTCCAGCCGGCCACTGGGGTTGTCGAAACGGACCCCCTCGGCTGCGGCCTGGCTCTGCTCGAGAATCTCCAGCAGGCGGGGCGTGTAGTCGGCCAGGTTGATGGCGGCATCCTGCAGCCGGTCGTAGCGATCGAGCCAGTCGACCAGCACCTGTTCCAGGCCGCGAGTCGCCGCCAGCAGCTCTGCGGCCGGGCCATCGGCCAGCGGACGAGCCGGGATCCGCACGCCCCGATCCAGCCGGGCCTGCACCTCGGCCAGCAGCACCGAGCGTCCGAACTGCTCCACGCTCGGATAGCCGGACGCGGCCAGGCCGGCCTCCAACTGCTCCAGCCCGAGAGCGGCTGCGTCGGTCCGGCTCCAGCCCTTGGCCCGACACTGCTCCTCGAAGGCGCCGACCTGGGAGTTCACGTTGTGCGCCAGCCGCCACCAGTTCTTGGCCAGCGGACGGGCCCGCACCGAAAGAAACCGGTCGCCCAGCGGCACCACCGTGGCGAACACGTCGTAGGGGCGTCCGTCCGCGCTGAGATCGCGGAAGTACAGCAGTGCCGGACGGGTCGCAGCCAGTAGCCGCCACATGCCCGCGAAGGCCGCACCGGGCATCTGCGGGTGCCGGACCAGGTTGTGCGCAGCCCCGACGAGCTGCTCGCGGCGATACCCGGACAACCGCAGAAACACCGAGTTCGCCTGGTCGATCACCCCGCCGGCATCGGTGGTGGAGAACAGCAACTCCGCTGCGCCGAGCACTCGCCGCTCGCGCGGCGGTGCCACCAGTGGAGTTGCCATGTGCGCATTCTTCCATCGCGCGGCGTCGCTGTTGCGCGATACCAACAGTGACGCCGCGGCAACGCCACTTTCGCCGACACCTGCCCTAGTCGGACACCGGAACCAGGGCGCAGCCGGACGGCTCCAGGCCGACCCGCACCTCGGCCGCCACAGCCCCCTCAGCGGACAGCTGCACCTGGCCGAGCTGACTGCCCGGCAGCCGGACCACGGCCAGGCTCGGCCCACGCCGGTGGCGCAGTTCGACAACGGGCACGGCCACCCCGTTCGGCCGCTCCACCAGCCCGGACGGCCCGACTGCCACCCGTCCGCTCGCGCCGGAGTCCGGCCAGCCCAGCGCACGGGCTTCGGCAGCGCTGAGGATCGGCTCATAACCCAGGAATCCGGCCACCGCGGCATCCACGGGCTGGCGCCACAGGGTGGGGCCGGGCGCGAGCTGGCGCAGCCGTCCGTCGATCAGGACGCCGATCCGATCGGCAATTGCGAACGCCTCATCCTGGTCGTGGGTGACGTAGAGGGCGGACGTCCCGGTGGCCCGCAGACTCGATCCGAGCACCTCGACCAGCCGCTCGCGCAGCCCCCGGTCCAGCGCCGACAAGGGCTCATCGAGCAGAAGCAGGCGTGGCTTCGCAGCCAGCGACCGGGCCAGCGCCACCCGTTGCGCCTGGCCGCCGGACAGATCGGTGACCGGACGAGCCTGGTAGCCGGCCAGCCCGACCAGTTCGAGCAGTTCGGCCACCCGCGCTTCGCGCGCCGTCCGGGACAGGCCGGTGAGCGGGTAGCCGACATTGCCGGCCACATTGCGGTGCGGGAACAGCTGGCCGTCCTGGAACATCATCACAAAACCGCGCCGATGCACCGGGGTGGCGGTCAGCTCGACACCGTCCCAGCCGATACTGCCGCTGGCCAGCGGCTCCAGCCCGGCCACCCCACGCAGCAGCGACGACTTACCGGAACCGGACGCCCCGAGCAGGGCCACAATCTCGCCGGGAGCGACCTCCAGGGAGACGTCGCTGACCGCGACCACTGAGCCGTAACGGACACTGGCCCCACGCACCTGCAGACCGTTCACCACGGCTGCCCCTTTCTTGGTCCGATCCATTCGGCAAGCCCCATCACTGTCCCGGTGACCAGCGCCAGCACCACCGAAGCCGCCAGCGCCGTGCCCAGGTTCTCGGCGCCCGGGCGTCCGATCAGTCGGAAGATCATCACCGGGAGCGTCGGACGATCCGGCCGGGCCAGGAAGCTGGTGGCGCCGAACTCACCCAGACTGGTGGCGAAGGCGAAGCCGATGGCCAGTCCGAAACCTCGCCAGGCCAGCGGGGCGTCGATGGTCGCAACCACCCGAGCAGGTGAGGCCCCCAGGGTGGCCGCGGCCTGCTGCAGCCGGGGGTCGATGGCCCGCAGCGTCGGCAGCAGGCTGCGCACCACCAGCGGCAGCGCCACCACCGCCTGGGCCAATGGCACCAGCAGCCAGGAGCCGAGCAGGTTCAGCGGCGGTGCGGTCAAGGTGATCAGGAAGCCGAAGCCCACGGTGACCGCCGACACCCCCAGCGGCAGCATGAAGGCGGCATCGGCCGCGGCCAGCACCGCCCGTCCGGCCGCCGAAGACGGACGTCGGGAGAGCAGGAAGCTGACTATGGACCCGAGCCCGACGGCGATCAGGGTGGCCACGGCCGCCGTGCTCAACGAATTGCCCAGCGCAGCCCAGACCCCGGTGCTGAACCCGGCCTCCGCGCTGGTGGCCAGGGACAGGTAGTTGGCCAGGCCATAGCCGTCGGCCGTCTGCAACGAGCGGACGACCAGCGTCACCAGCGGAGTGACCAGGATGCCCAGCACCACCACGGCCGTCACCAGCGCGGCCGGCAGATCGGAGGGACGCAGATCATGTTCCGCCGGCTTCCCGGACAGTCGCAGGGCGCGCTCCTGGCGGGCTCGGGTGTGGTTGGCCACCAACAGTGATGCCACCACGATCACCAACTGCACAATCGACAGCGCCGCGGCCGCCCGCAGGTCGAGCAGCTGGGTCGTCTGATACCAGATCTCGGTCTCGACCGTGCCCCAGCCGTTGCCGCCCAGCACCAGCACCACGCCGAACGCGGACGCGCAGAACAAGAACACCAGCGCCGCAGCAGAGGCGACCGCCGGAGCCAATGAGGGCCAAGTGATCGTCCACCACACCCGCCAGCGGCTCGCGCCCAGGCTGCGGGCCGCCTCACCGGCGCGCGGGTCGAGCTGGGCCCACAACGCTCCGACGGTGCGGACCACCACCGAATAGTTGAAGAAGACCAGCGCAGCCACGATGGCGGCCAGCGACTCGTCCAGGCCGAGCCCACCCAGCGGCCCCTGCGCGGCCAACAGGCTGCGGAAGGCCACCCCCACCACCACGGTGGGCAGGACGAAGGGCACTGCCACCACGGCGCGCAGCACCCGGCGTCCGGGGAATCGGACGCGGTAGAGCAGGTGGGCGGCCGGCACCCCGAGCACCACCGCGATCACCGTGCCGAGCACCGCCTGAATCAGCGTCTGGCCGACGATCCGCCAGGTGCGTGGGGCAGCCAGCACCTCGCTCACCCCGGCCAGGCTGAAGCCGTTCTGGTCGGTGAACCCCCTGGCCACCAGGGAGGTCACCGGCCAGACGAAGAAGACGGCGAGGAAGGCCAGCGGCACGATCGCCAATGCCGCCCAGCCCAGAACCCGCCCGTTGGGGCGGGTCAGCCGATGACTGCCGCCGTCCATGCCTTGATCCAACCGTCCCGGCCCGCGCTGATCTGGTCGGCCGGCAGCGTGAAGGGATGTTCGGGCAGCACGGCGTGCGCGGCCCAGTCCTTGGGAAGCTTCACCGAAGAATCCACCGGATACATGTACATCTGATCGGGGATCGCAGCCTGCACCTTGGCACTCAGCAGGAAGTCGATGAACTTGCCGGCACCGACCTGATTGGCCGACCCGGCCACCACGCCGGCGTACTCGATCTGGCGGAAGCAGGTCTGGTTCAGCGACTGGGTGGCCGGCTCAAAGGCGGGCGACGACGCGTAGGACAGCACCAGCGGACGCTTACCCTTACCCGACGAGCCGGAGAACTCCACGGTGTACGCCTCCGTCCAGCCCTTCACCACTTTGAGGCCGTTGTCGCGCAGCGCCTTCCAGTAGTCGAGGTAGCCCGGGTCACCCTTGGCCGCGATGGTGGCCAGCAGGAAGGCCAGGCCGGGGGACGAGGTCGCCGGGTTGGCCACCACGAGCAGGTCCTTGTATTCCGGCTTGAGTAGGTCGTCCAGGCTGACCGGGACGGCCAGGCCCTTCGCCTGGAACCACTTCGTGTCGGCATTCAGGCAGACGTCGCCGAAGTCGATCGGAGTCAGCCGGCCGGACCCGTCCGCCGCGAAGGAAGCAGCATCGGCCGGCAGCGCGGTCGACGTGTAGGGGCTGAGCACGTCCTCACTGAACACCCGCCCGGCGAAGGTGTTGTCGATGCCGAACACCACGTCGGCGATCGGCGCAGCCTTGGTCAGGACGAGTTGGTTCACCACGGTCCCCGCATCGCCGGGAGCGTTGAACACCACGTCGTAGCCGGTTTGAGCCTTGAACTCGGCAATGAGCGCGTCCGGCAGCGCGAACGAATCATGGGTGATCACCCGCAGCTGCGTGCTTTCGCTGGGCGCGGACGAGCTCGCCGGCCCCGCCGTCGCACTCGGGCTGGACGCTGTCGGGCCGACACAGCCGGCGAGCAGCAACGCCCCGGCCAATGCCAGTACCAGCGATTTCTTCGACATCTCTCCTCCATAAGGCTTGGAGGGCCCGGGTGTCGCCCCGGGGAGATTCCCGACTCCCTACGCCGGTGTTAACCGGATCAGGTTCGAGGGTCTGCGGCCGTCCGCACTCTCAGCGCCCCAGCGGCGCTCCCCTGTCTTCGCCGTTGACCATACCATCGCTGTCCGGCGCCGCCGGGCCCGGGTCGAGGACGGCGGCAACGGGAGGGTGCGACGCGCACGTGCGGTTGACCGCACGATTTCCCGACATTCCCCCAAACGGATGACTATATTGATGATCGGCGAAAGCCAAATGGCAGGTCCTTTAGGGATAGGGGACTCCGGCCCCGCCCCATCCCGGGCGGGGCGTAGCCATTTCTAGGCCCAAATCGGTGCGGATCAGAGCAGCCGAGCGCCGGCCACAGCCCGCACCTCGAACTGCACCGGAGCCTCGAACCCCGCCCGCGCGAACGCCTCAGCGATCGCCACCTGAGCGTCCGCCGCCCGGTCGACGGGCATCAGCGCGATCGCCGAGCCACCGAAGCCACCACCGGTCATCCGGGCACCGAGGGCACCGGCGGCGCGGGCCGCCTCGACGGCCAGATCCAGCTCGGGAACCGAGATCTCGAAGTCATCGCGCATAGACGTATGGGACGCATCCAGCAGGGCGCCGATCTGGCGCGGACCAGCCGTCCGCAGCGTGTCCACCGTGTCGAGCACCCGTTGGTTCTCGGTGACGACATGCTTCACCCGGCGGTAGACCACGTCGCTGAGCTCGCGCTGGGCTCGGTCGAGATCGGCCACTCCGACCTCCCGCAGTGAGTCCGCACCCAGAATCCGGGCGCCCTCTTCACATTGGGCGCGACGGCTGGCGTAGCCGCCCGTGGCATGGGCATGGCTGACCCGGGTATCGATCACCAGGATCTCCAGACCGGCGGCGTCCAGGCCGAGCGGAACCGCGGACGCGTCCAGGCTGCGGCAGTCCAGGAAGACGGCCGAGTCAGTCTCGCCGAGCAGTGACGCGGACTGGTCCATGATGCCGGTCGGAGCACCGACCACCACGTTCTCGGCCCGCTGGCCCACCCGGGCCAGGGTGCGCCGATCCAGGCCGAGGCCCCACATCGAATCCAGCGCCAGAGCGGTGGCGCTCTCGATCGCCGCAGAAGATGACAGGCCGGCACCGACGGGGACGTCGGAGTGCAGGGCCAGGTCGAAGCCGGTGGCCGCGTCCAGGTCGGCGCCGAACTCACCCAGCGCCCAGGCCACTCCCAGCGGGTAGGCCGACCAGCCGGAGGCGCCCTCGAGGTGGTCCAGGTCCGACTCGATCACCCCAGGGGCGAAGTCGGTGGCCAGCCGGATCTGCCGGTCAGTGCGCGGACGGAATGCGGCCACCGCAGCACGGTCGATGGCGAAGGGCAGGACGAAGCCGAGGTTGTAGTCGGTGTGCTCGCCGATCAGGTTGGCACGTCCCGGACCCAGAGCGAATCCGGCGGGCTCGGCGCAAAAGGCTGCGGTGAAGACGTCAGCCGCAACATTGGTGCTGGTCACCCGGACATGTTAGCGCTATCCCGGGCGGTCCGGCTATCCCCTCCTGGCCCACCGGTCCGCCGGCTCCCGCGCGTCCTCGGCCCGCCGGACGATCCGGATCCACCCGTGGCAGTTGTGTCACTAGGTGGACCTCTCCGGCAGGCCCGGCCGGGCCTCGACGCCGGGAGCTGCACGCATCGGCGTCGGTTCGATCGGAGCTTCCCGCGCCCGCTGACGACAGCGCGGCTGCGCCCTCCAACTCCGGCCCCGAACCCGGCCCAGACAAGCAAGAATGTCCAGCATGTGGGCGGTGCACGCCTGGCCGGGACGTCCACCAAAGCCGCCCGAGAGCCCCACAAGATCACCGTACGAAAGCCCAAAAATCACGCTTTGATAACGCTCAACCCTGCCCGGACTAGCCATTACACCCCTAACCGAGGCGTGGTACATTACCGACCACCCGTTGAGCAGCTACCTTCGGGTTTTTTGAATGAAAGAGGGGAACCGGATGGCCGACACCACTGCGGTGGATGGTGCCGTCTCGATCACCGGTCGCACTCCGTGGCAGATCACCCGGGCAAGGCTGGCCAAAGACCGGGGCACGATGGTCGCAATGGGAGCGGCAATCTTCTTCGTCCTGCTCGCCGTCGCCGCGCCGGCGTTGACCGCACTCAAGCTGATCGACCCGTACAACGGCAATGACAAGCTGGTCGGCGGCCTCGGCTCGCTTCCGATCGGAGCCTTCGGCGGAGTGTCGCCGCAGCACTGGATGGGCGTCGAGCCAGGTACCGGTCGTGACATCTTCGCCCGCGTCGTCGCGGGACTCACCGTCTCCCTGGTGGTCGCGGTCTGCGCAGTCATGGTCTCCGTGGTGCTGGGTACGGTGATCGGCCTGGTCGCCGGTACCGCCGGCGGACGAGTGGACTGGTGGCTGTCTCGATTGACCGACTTCGTGCTCAGCTTCCCGCAGACGCTGATGCTGATCGCGCTGTCGACCATCGTGATCGACATCCTGCAAGCGGCCATGGGCTCCGACCGAACCCCGGCCTCGATGATCTTCATGATCTTGGTGATGGGCTTCTTCGGATGGCCGATCTTCGCCCGTGTGATTCGTGGCCAGGTGCTCTCCCTCAAGGAGCGGGAGTTCATTGAGGCTGCGCGCTCCCTGGGTGCCAACCGGCGCCGGATCTACTTCAAGGAGCTGCTGCCCCACCTGTGGGCGCCGATCCTGGTCTACACGACCCTGGTGATGCCGCAGAACATCGCCACCGAGGCCGCGCTGGGCTTCCTCGGGGTGGGCATTCAAGCCCCGACCCCGTCCTTCGGCTCGATCCTGAATGATTCCGTGCACTACGCGAACTCGGATCCGGCCTACTTCATCTTCCCGGGCGTCACCTTGTTCTTGGTGGTGCTCTCGTTCAACCTGCTCGGCGATGGACTGCGCGACGCGCTGGATCCCAAAGCCGATCGGCAGTGACCGGGAAGAACAGATCTCCGCAACAAAACCAAGAAGGAGAACCAATGAAGCGCACGAAGATCGTCGCAGGTGTGGCGACCGTGCTGGCGCTTGGTCTCACTGCCACCGCTTGCGCGGGCGGCGGTTCGGCCACCACAGCACCCAGCGCGAGTGGGGCGGGCAGCAGCGCTCCGGCGTCCGCCGCAGGCGGCACCCTGTCCATCCTGTCCGGCACCGCGACCGAGCACTGGGATCCGCAGCGGGTCTACGTCGGCGTGAACATCGAGGCGGGCAACCGTCTGTTCACCCGCACCCTGACCACCTTCGGCCCGGTGGCGAAGGACGGCGAACCCTCGACGCTGGTCGCTGACGCGGCAACCGACACCGGCACCGTCTCCGCAGACGCCAAGGAGTGGAAGTTCACCATCAAGGATGGGATCAAGTGGGAGGACGGCCAGGCCGTCACCTGTGAGGACTTCAAGTACGGCATCTCCCGTACCTTCGCTGTCGACGTGATCACCGGTGGCCCGAACTACGCCATCCAGTACCTCGACATCCCGAAGAACGCGGACGGCTCGTCCAAGTACGCCGGCCCCTACAAGAAGACCGGTCAGGACCTGTTCGACAAGGCCGTGACCTGCGATGGCAACACCATCACCTTCAAGATGGCCAACCCGGCCGGTGACTTCAACCAGGCGCTAACCATGACCGCCTTCGGTGCTTTCCGCAAGGACAAGGACCAGGGCGACAAGTCCAACTTCGCCATCTTCTCCGACGGCCCCTACAAGCTGGACGGCGAGTGGACCCCCAACAAGGGCGGCACCTTCGTCCGCAACGATCAGTGGGATCCGAAGACCGACACCATCCGCAAGGCCTACCCGGACAAGATCACTTGGGATGAGTCGCTCACCCAGGAGACCCTGTACGAGCGCCTGATCGCCAACCAGGGCGACGACCAGAACGCGATCACCTTCGATCAGGCTCCGGTCACCGCACTGTCCAACGTGCAGGGTGGCGCCGACGGTCGCTACACGATCGTCCCCTCGCCCTACACCCGCTACCTGGTGCCGAACTTCAAGTCCAAGGTGATGAGCAACGACAAGGCCCGCGAGGCCCTGGCTCTGGCCACGGACCGTAGCGCCTACGTCACCGCCGCCGGCGGCGACCAGGTCGTGAAGGCCACCAACTCCCTGATCAACCCGGCCCTGTCCTCCTTCCCGAACACCCCGCTGCTGGCGGGCGACAAGGGTGACCCGGCCAAGGCCAAGGAGGCCCTGCAGGCTTCCGGTCTGACCCTCCCGGTCAAGATCAAGGTGACCTACCGCAAGAACGACACCCTCGACAAGGTGTTCGCGGGCCTGAAGTCCGGTTGGGACGCAGCCGGCTTCGACACCGAGCTGGTGGGCATCCCGGCCGACCAGTACTACGGCACCCTGCAGTCGCCGGAGAACGCCACCAAGTACGACGCCATGTGGGCCGGCTGGGGTGCTGACTTCCCGTCGGCATCCACCGTCATCCCGCAGCTCCTCGACTCCCGCAGCCAGATCTCTGCTGGCGGCCCGGGCCAGGACTACGGCTACTTCTCCAACAAGGACTTCAACGCTGGTATCGACAAGGCTTACGCCCTGTCCGGTGCCGATGCCGACAAGGCCTGGGGTGCGCTTGACGCGGAGGCTTCGACGAAGTACTTCGCCGTCATCCCGCTGATCAACGATCAGTTCGTGTTCGTCCACGGCAGCAATGTCGAGGGCGCAAACGTGAACATCACGTTCACCGGTTACTACGATCTGGCCGACATCAGCGTCAAGCACTGATTAAGTAAGGGTTGGGGGTGCGCCCACGGGCGCACCCCCAGCTCCCTTAGGAGACTGCGTGTTCTATTACATCCTCAGGCGATTGGCCTCGGTCGTGGTCATGGTTTTCCTGATCACAGCGACTACTTTCGCTCTGTTCTTCGCCTCACCGATCGACCCCGCCCGATATACCTGTGGCAAGAACTGCACTCCCACAATTCTCGAGGGCAACCGCAAGGCCCTCGGCTACGATCAGCCCGCCACAGTCCAGTACGGCAAGTTTCTCGCCGGCCTGGTCGTCGGCCGTGAGTTCCCCGACAACGAGCAGTTGAAGAAGGATCACCCGGAGCAGATCGTCAAGTGCCCGGCACCGTGCCTGGGCTACTCCCCCTCCCAGCACCGCACCATCAACGAGATGGTCTCGGAAGCCTGGCCCATCTCTCTCTCGATCGCCATCGGCGCGTTCATTCTGTGGATGGTGATCGGCGTCGGGGGCGGCATCATATCCGCGCTCAACAAGGGTAAGTGGCAGGACCGAGGCATCGTCGGCACGGCGCTGATCGGGTTCTCCTTACCGACCTTCTTCGTCGGCCTGGTGTTACTCACCTTCCCGGCCATCAAGTGGGGCTGGGTGCCGATCCCCAAGTACGTGAACTTCACCGACAACCCCGCGTTGTGGGCAGCGAACCTGATCCTCCCGTGGATCACGCTGGCCTTCTTCTTCGCGGCCAGCTACGTCCGCCTGACTCGCGCCTACATGATCGAGACGCTGAGCGAGGACTACATCCGCACCGCCAACGCCAAGGGTGTCGCCAAGTGGGCGGTCATCTTCAAGCACGGCCTGCGTGCGGTGATGACCCCGATCGTGACCGCTGCCGGCCTGGACCTCGGCGGCCTGCTGGGCGGCGCAATCATCACCGAGAGCGTCTTCTCCCTGCATGGCCTGGGCTACCTGGCGGTGCACTCGGTGACCACAATGGATCTCCCGACGATCGTCGCCATGGTGATGATCGTGTCCACCTTCATCGTGGTGGCGAACATGCTGGTCGACATCGCCTACGGCTTCATCGACCCGAGAGTGAAGCTGGCCTCATGAACAAGTTCCTGCGCGTCAACGACCTGAAGGTCTACTTCCCCACCGATGACGGCGTGGTCAAGGCCGTGGACGGCCTGACCTTCGACCTGGAGAAGGGCACCACGCTCGGCATCGTCGGCGAGTCCGGCTCGGGCAAGTCGGTCACCTCGCTGGCCATCATGGGCTTGCACCGTGGCTCCCGCGCCAAGCTGAGCGGCGAGATCTGGCTCGACGACGTCGACCTGCTCAAGACCACCGACGAAGAGATCCGCGCCATGCGTGGCCGGAAGATGGCGATGATCTTCCAGGATCCGCTGTCGGCGATGCACCCGTACTACACGATCGGTCAGCAACTGACCGAGGCGATCCGGGTGCACCACCACGTCTCGAAGAAGGCCGCCAAGGTCACCGTGGTCGACATGCTGGCCCGGGTCGGCATTCCCAGCCCGGACAAGCGCTTCGATCAGTACCCGCATGAGTTCTCCGGCGGTATGCGGCAGCGCGCCATGATCGCCATGGCTCTGATCAACAACCCCGAGCTGCTGATCGCCGACGAGCCCACCACCGCCTTGGACGTGACCGTCCAGGCGCAGATCCTGGACCTGATGCGCGACCTCCAGAAGGAGTTCGGCTCGGCCATCATCATGATCACCCACGACCTCGGCGTGGTCGCCGAGATCGCCGACGACGTCCTGGTCATGTACGGCGGCAAGTGCGTGGAGTACGCCGAGGTGGACGACGCCTTCCATGCCCCCGATCATCCCTACACCTGGGGCCTGATGACGTCGATGCCGCGGCTGGACCGGACCCGGCTGGAGCGGCTGGTGCCGGTGGCCGGCAACCCGCCGTCGCTGATCAACATTCCGCCGGGCTGCGCCTTCCACCCGCGCTGCGCGTTCCGCGAGTATGCGTCCGCGCCGTGCAACCAGGTGGTGCCTGAGCTCATCCAGTCCTATCCCAAGCACGATTCGCGCTGCCTGATCCCGGCGCCCAAGCGTGCCGAGTTGTTCGCCGAGCAGATCGCCCCGAGGCTGTAGGAGAGACCGTGAGCCTGCTGACCGTGACGGATCTGCGCAAGCACTTCCCGACTTACCAACAGAAACTGGTGCGCGTCGAGGGCGCCCCGATCAAGGCCGTGGACGGCCTGTCGCTGAAGCTCGAAGCCGGCGAGACCCTGGGCCTGGTCGGCGAGTCCGGCTGCGGCAAGTCCACCGCCGGCCGGACCATCCTGCGACTCCTGGAGCCCACCTCTGGCACCATCGAGTTCGAGGACAGGGACGTCACCAACGCCACTGGCTCCGAGCTGGCTCACCTGCGTCGCCAGATGCAGATGGTCTTCCAGGATCCCTACGGCTCGCTGAACCCGCGGCACCCGATCGGTGCGATCATCGCCGCACCGTTCCTGATCCAGGGGATCAAGCCCGAGGGTGGCACCAAGCGCGCCGTCCAGGAGCTGATGGAGCGGGTCGGCCTGAACCCCGAGCACTACAACCGCTACCCGCACGAGTTCTCCGGCGGCCAGCGGCAGCGGATCGGGGTGGCTCGGGCCATCGCCCTGAAGCCGAAGCTGGTGGTCTGCGACGAGCCGGTGTCGGCCCTGGACGTGTCCATCCAGGCGCAGGTGATCAACCTGCTGGAGGACATTCAGCAGGAGCAGAACCTGGCCTACGTGTTCATCGCCCACGACCTGTCCGTGGTGCGACACATCTCCGACCGGGTGATGGTGATGTACCTGGGCAAGGTGATGGAGGTCGCCGACCGGGACGCGCTCTACGAGCGTCCGATGCACCCCTACACGCAGGCTCTGATGTCGGCGGTGCCGGTGCCCGAGCCGCGGCGTGACCGGGAGCGCATCCTGCTCACCGGCGATCTGCCCAGCCCGCAGAACCCGCCGTCGGGTTGCGTATTCCGGACCCGCTGCCCGATCGCCACCGAGCGCTGCGCGGCCGAAGTGCCGATGCCCACCGAGCTCGAACCGGGCCACCTGGTGGCCTGCCACTACCCGCAGGTTCGGACCGTTCTCTAGCGCGTGGGCCTACCGGCGTAGGCCCACGTTCAGCACCCGGATCAGCGCCTCCAGCGCATTGAGGCTCAGCTTCCCGTCGGAGAACGTCACCAGGGCGCGCAGCGGCATCTGGCCGATCAGCTGCTCCATCATGGCGTCGGTGCCGCCCTCGTCCTCCGCACTGAAGTTGGCCTCCGCCTGAGCGCGGAGCAGCCGGTACAGCGGACGACCGAGCGGACGCAGCTTCAGTTCGTCCACCGTGGAATCCAGATGCAGCGGGAGCAGCGGCTTCGGGGCCGGCAGCCGGCTGCCGAACAACGCCGTGAACTCGTTCTCGGTGGCCAGCGCCGAGGCCGGCTTCACGGCCGGGCTGACCCGATCCGCGGAATCCACCTCGATCGTCCCGCGCAGCCGGATGTCCCGGCTGGAGGCGCCGACCCGCAGCTCGAACTGCCCGGCCTCGACCAGCCAGTCGGCGGCCGGAACGTCGTAGACGGCGAAAGCACGCCGACCCAGGCTGAGCCTGACCTGCGTGCTCTCCCCCGGCTCCAGCCAGACCTTGCTGAACGCCTTCAGCTCCTGGTCGGGCCGGGCCACGCACGATTCGACGTCATGGACGTACAGCTGCACCACTTCAGCGCCGGCCCGGGAGCCGGTGTTGGTGAGGGTGAACGACACCTCCCACTGGGTGCCCACCCCGCTGACCTCCAGCTGGGAGTACTCGAAGGTGGTGTAGCCGAGCCCGTGACCGAAGCAGAACCTGGGCGCGACCCCGAAGGTGTCGTGGAAGCGGTAGCCGACGTTCAGGCACTCCCGGTACTGCACCTGCGTCGGGTGCGAGCGGAAGTTGTCGTGGGCTGGTAGCTGGGCGGCAGTGACCGGGAAGCTCTCGGCCAGCCGTCCGCCGGGCTCGACATCGCCGAGCAGGACGTCCACCAACGCCGAACCGGCCGCCTGACCGCCCAGGTAGCCGAACACCAGCGCGGCCGGCTGATCGGCCCAGTCCAGCTCGACCGAACCGCCGGCGATCACCACGACGGCCGTGCGCGGGTTGGCTGCCAGCACGGTCTTGGCGATCGCGTCCTGGCCGGCGGGAAGCCGCAGGTCGTCCCTGTCGAAGCCCTCCGACTCGCAGGCCGCCGGCAGGCCCACCAGCAGAATCACCTGGTCAGCAGCGGCTGCGGCAGCCCGGGCGCGAGCCAGCTGTGCCGCGCTGGTCTGGCCGGTGTTCGGGTCATAGCCGGGCACATAGTCGAGTTCGACGCCTTCGCCCAGCCGGGCCCGCAGCGATTCCAGCACCGTGTCGAGCTGGGTCGGATTCACCAGCGAGCTGCCGGCGCCCTGATAGCGCGGCTGCTCGGCGAAGGCGCCGATCAGTGCCACCCGTCCGGAAGGCGCCAGCGGCAGCAGGCCGTCATTGGTGAGCAAGACGGTGCCCGCGGCTGCTGCCCGGCGGGCCAGTGCGTGATGGGCATCCTTGTCGAGTCGCTCGAAGAGCTCGCCCGCGCGGCGGCCGGCTGCGGCCTTCAGCAGCAGTTCGACGACCCGGACACAGGCCCGATCCAGGTCGGCCTCGCTGAGCCGTCCCGAGTCCAGGGCGGCGGCGACTCGGGCGTCCCAGCCGCCGTGGCTGCTGGGCATCTCCAGATCCAGGCCCGCCGCAACGCCGGTGGGACGATCGGACACGGCCAGCCAGTCGCTCATCACCAGGCCGTCGAAGCCCCACTCCTCGCGCAGGATGTCGGTGAGCAGCCGCCGGGACTCGCCGGTGTGCTCGCCGTTGATCAGGTTGTAGGAACACATCGCCGTCCACGGCTCGCCTTCAGTGACCGCAATCTCGAAGCCGGTCAGGTACAGCTCGCGCAGGGTCCGCTCGTCGATGAGGGTGTCCAGCCGCATCCGGAAGTCCTCTTGGTTGTTGGCCGCGAAGTGCTTCACGCACGCGCCAACGCCCTCGGACTGGATGCCGCGCACCATGGCCGCGGCCGCCTTGCCGGACAGCAACGGATCCTCGGAGAAGTACTCGAAGTTGCGTCCGCCGGCCGGGTGCCGCTTGATGTTGAGCCCCGGTCCGAGCAGGACCGCGACATCGGCGATCCGGGTCTCCCGGCCCAGCGCGGCACCGACCTCTTCGAGCAGTTCGACGTCCCAGGTCGAGCCCAGCGCGGACGCGGTCGGGAAACAGGTGGCCGGCACCGAGTCGGACAGCCCGACGTGATCGGCCTTGCTGAGCTGCTTGCGCAGCCCGTGCGGCCCGTCGGTGACCATCACCGGGGAGATGCCGTGCTCGGGCAGGCCTTTGGTGTTCCAGAAGTCGGCGCCGGACAGCAATCCGATCTTGGTGGCCCGGCTCAGCTGAGCCACCACCTGCTTCGCTCGAGCCCCGAACTCTGCGCGCTCCTGATCAGTCATCTTGGTCCGCCTCCGCCTGGTGTCCCTCATTGTCCCGACCCGGCCATCATGGCATCCAGCTCCAGCCAGGCGCGGCCCAATGTCGATGCGGACCGAACTCGGCTCGACTCCCGAGCGTCGTCGCGAATGCCGTTCCCGCTACCGATGGGAACTCGTGCTACCGAAATTCCGGCAGCGAGGGTTCCGATCGGTAGCGCGAGCCGGTCGATGGGATGTGCCGAGGGAGGTTGAGCGGAGACCCGGCCAGCAGGCGGATGCGACCGCAGGGAGACCCACGCTGGATTGGAGCGGATGACGGGAATCGAACCCGCACTGTCAGCTTGGGAATCTGACAATGGCAGGCCGGAGCGTGTCGCTCACGCTCAAGACGAGCCGTTTGGTGGGGTCTGGAACCACCCTGGGAGGCCTCGGATTAGTGAGTTGATTAGTGAGTTCGGACTTGTCCCACATCGTGAGACGCGCTGGGGCTCCCCGAGCGTCATCTTCAGCTTCATTCGGAGCCCCGCCAAAGCTGGCCTGCCCGCACCACTACGCTCTCGCTCGTGCCCACCTCCGAGCAGCCTAGACCCAAGCGTTCCCACGGTAGCGGTGGGATCGTGCAGCGCGGTGATGTCACCTACGTGCGGATCACGGCGGGTTGGAAGCCGAACGGACTCCCCCGAGTTATCGAGCGCCGGGTGCCTGATGGCACCGATCCGGAGAAGGTGATCTTGGCGCTGCGGATGGATGCGGAGATCGCCAAGGTCTCTGGCACCGAGATCGGCTCCCCGCGGGGCCGCCGGCCACCAGCGCAGGCACCGGTGGAAGCACCTTCGCGAACCGTGGCCGACCTAATCGACGCCTATCTGGCCTGGGGCCAGCGCGAGTGGCCCAGCCCGAAGACCTATCCGACGGTGAAGTCGCTGCTGAACAAGCACGCCCGTGCCGCGCTCGGCAGCATCGACGTGGACGCCTTGGCTGTCGAGGACTGGACCCGGCTTGAGAAAGCCGCCACCAAGATCAGCACCCGCACCGCCAACAACGTGATGCGCAACTTCCGGATGGCTCTGAACTGGGCCAAGGGCGAGGGTTGGGACGTACCCGACTTCGTCTTTGCCAGAGCACTCCCCCGCGTCAAGGCAGCCCGCAAGAAGGGCGAGGTCGACGCAGACACCGTCCGGAAGCTGTTCGATGCCGCCGATGCTCTCGGCCCCCAGGAGGGCGCGATCTGGCGGATGCGGGCCTTCTTCGGGCTGCGGCTGTCCGAGCCACAGGGGTGCGGCTGGACCGATCTCGATCTGGACAGCACTGATCCGACCTACAGGTTGGAATGGCAGCTCCAGGCGGTTCCCTACGACGGGCCCCGATCCCGACGGCGCTTCCTGGTGCCCGATGGCTTCGATGGTGTGCCGCTGATCGACTCACTCCACCTGATCCGCCCCAAGCGCGACAGCCTGCGTGTGCTGCCGATCCCCCAACCGCTACTCGAGGCCCTCAAGACGTGGCGAGAGGTAGCACCGGACAACCGCTGGGGGTTGGTCTTCACCGACGACGACGGCGCCTACCCTCGCCGGGACACCACCGATCGCAGCCAGTGGGAGCTGATCCAGGAGATGGCTGGTGTGGGCCGCCCTGATGGGAAGCCCTACACGATCCACGAGTTGCGCCACGGTGCAGCAACCCTGCTGCGCGAGGGCGGGACCCCGGAGACGGTCATCCAGGCGATCTTGGGGCACACCCAGCCCGAAACCACTGGCCTGTACGGCCAGCAGAGCCGCAACCAGGCCAGGGCGGCCCTGGAGCGCGTCGCAGACGCGATCGACGAGACCGAGCCGACCTCGGACCCCGAAGAGACTGGCTAGACGCTATGTCGTAAAGGCAGGCCAACTCACCTACCCAGCAACCCACGGTTGATGCACGAGCGAGGACCCGGCCCACAACCCCGAGAATCACCCAGGGCTCACGAACTACCGCCTAGCCCCTCGACAGGAACTTTGCGAAGGCCCGATCAAAGTCCGCCCTGGTCAAGCCTGCCGCCACGCAATCTGCGCCGACAGCACGCTCATTCCGGTCCGCGTACATGTGTCGCCAGTCGCCACTCTTGGCGATGCCGAAGTGCGCAGACCACTTGCTCATCCCGTACTCGTCCTCGGGGCCGCCGTGAACCCAGACTCCCCAGAACCCCCGCATGAAGAAGGGCGAACGCGGCCCGTTGTCCAGAGGCAGCCTCAAACTCGTGGCCGCTCGGGCAAACTGGGGTGCAATCTCGTTCATCCATCGCGTCTGTTCAGTTGCCGCTTGACGGCATGCCGCTAGATAGGCGGCACGCCGTCTCTGCTCGTCCGCTTGGTTCTGACGGCCAGATGCGACAGCGTCATCGAATATCCCCACCCGGCCAAAGTAGCGCGCAGGCCGCCCAAGTCGCAGCCGAATGCTCAGAGAGCTGAACGTAGTCGCGGTCGGGTCCGTTGATCCGGTCCGGCGGGTTGTTCGAGCATCACCGTGGGGCGAGAACCTCCGAGCTGGTGAGCCCTCGACAAGCCACAACCTCACTCAGGTGTTCTCGCCCGTTCAGGCCCTCGCCCGCAGCCAAGGTCCTGGTCGGGTACAGCTAGTCCCTCTCAGGCGGCATAGCGGACCAGCAGCCGCAGCCAAGTCTCGAGATCAGTGGGCCAGATCAGCCAGGCGCCAGCCGGGCCATGCCGGCCGGCCGCAGCCAGAGGCGGAGGGTAGGCAGCCGGATCAGTGCAGTGCAGGGCTCGCAGAATGGTGTCGCGTGAACACTTGGCGACGGCGGCGGCTTCGTCGACGGTAAGCACCATCTGGGGCAACGGTGGCCGCTCGATGGTGCGTGCGGAGTCGTTCGTGCGGCTCTGGCGGCGCTTGGTGAGCTGGTCAGTGGTAGCAGGGGCGCCAGGGGTGGCAATAGTCATGGATATTCCTCGAAGCGATCAATCACACTTCGAGTTGCCTGCGGGCGTTCTTCACAGAATCCGACATCACGCAGTTGCTCCAGGGTGAAGCTGCCACTCGTCGGTCACGAGACCTCTAGCGGAGGAAGTACTGCATCGATCTCTCGATGCTCGACCACCGCCAAGCCTGGCGTGTCCTACACCCTTCTAAATCGTTCGGGCGCAACACAATTCTGCCAGACGGCCGGGCCAAAACGGCCTCATTCGGCAGGCGACTTTTGTGGAATCAAGGTGCGGCCCTGACAGCTGAGCAGCTGTGGCACCCGGTCGGGTGATTCGGTGGGTGATTAGGCGCGGTCGGTCTGCGGTGGATCAGCGGCGCGTCGATGATGGCCTCGAATATGAGCCACTAGCGCGCGACGCCTTGCCGCCCTCTGTGCCTGGCTGCACACCTGCCCCGATTGGAGAAGTCCCCGATGTGCCCTGAGAACACTGCGACCGAGGTCGAGCCCGAGGATGTCTTCAGCCGTGACGAGATCGAGATCGAGCTTGATGCCGACGGGGCTGGTCTCACGGTCTCGTTGGGGCCGAGAGTTAGCGCCGTCTATGACGCTTACAAGGCTTCCAAAGGCATGACTGATGAGGATCTGGCTGAGGAGTTCACCAACATCATTGCCGTTGATCTCATCCAGGTGTTCGCGCAGTCGATGCGCAAGCGGCTAGACGCCGGCGATGAGCGTGGCCTGGCTGAAGTCGGATTGCCCACCAGACTTCGTACCGGCGTCATCGGGTTCAAGATGGACGACGATCTGCATCGGCTCACGTTCAGCCTGACCCCAGAAGCCCGCGACGCGTTCGATCAGGATCTCGCGGTGCTGGGCAAGACCGAAAGCGAGGTACGCGACGAAGCGGTGTCCGACCTGCCTTCAGCGATCGGTGCACTGAACAAGGTGCTCGCCTTCGCCGTCCCCGAGGAGCCGAAGGGGCAGGTCAGCGATGCTGGCCGGCAACTCGTCGCGCTCAGTGCGGTGCTCCGCCTCGACCCTCATTACACCTTCACGATGCTTGTTGAGGTTGTCGAGGCCATGTTCTTGGCGCACAACGCCGACGGCTCTATCGGGGAACCCGCAAACGACCCGGACATATTCTTCTTGCTGAACGAGCTCATCCTCGGCCGGACCGCCCGCGCTGCCGAGGCTCTGCGGTCGCAGCAGGATGCAGCTGCCGAACAAGCCTGACCAGCTGGCGTTGAGGCCAGGCTCACTGCCTCGCCGCCCGCACTGGATGAAGAAGCCCCCGCTGGACTCATGCACCCATCTTCCGTGCCTCACCTGAGCGCTCCTGCGCCAACCCTCCGCGCCATTTCCCCGATGGCAGCTGGGAGACGCTGCCGAATCGGCGTCGCTGGTGGGCCGGCTGGTGCCCTTGCTCACTGGTTACTCACCTCGACCTTGCCGTCATCGGTGAGTTTGCCTGAGGGCAGCCAGTTGATCGCCACCGTGGCGGTGTACGTGGTCTTCACCTTTGGCTTTCCGAAGGGGACACTCTTGCCGGCGGCGTCGGCGTTGCCGAACGTCGACACCTTGGTGGTCATCGCCAGCGACCACGGGGTTGTGGTCGTGAACGTGCCGTCGTCCGCCGTTGCGACCGTGCCCGGCGTCAGCGAGGACGTCTCCACCTCCACCGGCACGGTGTAGCTGGTTGCGTCGGCGCTCGCCTGGCCGGAACAGAAGGCGCCGTCCGCGAATGAATCCGAGCCGTTGCCAGCCCGGGTGCCGGTGGCCTTGTTCGACGAGACGGCTGCGATCGAGATCCCGCCGTTGGCGATGTTGGTGTTCCGGACGGTGAAGGTGTCATCCTCGAAGCGGGATGAACCCCACATACTCGGGGCAAGCGTCCCGCAAACCTGCTCTCGATCTGATGGAGTGAAGTCCACCATCGCGTTGAACTTGGCCTGAGCCAGCCTCTGGAGCTCTGCCTGAACGAGGGCCTTGCCAGCCTCAGTCACAGTCGGTGCGCCAAGCTTCACAACGTGCTCATCAGCAGGGGCCAGGGCGACTGTCTGCGGCGCGGGTGCTGATGCGGCCCACAGGGCACCCTCACTCGGCTGGCCCACCGCGATGTCGTAGACGCCGGGCAGCAGCAGCAGGCTGTTCTCAGTGAGCGTGACCTTCGCGCCGGAGATCGTGGCTTCCCGGCTGAGCATGGTGGTGGCGTCGTCGACCTTCTGCCCCACCGTCTCCCACCACGGCGTCGCGTTGTCGGTCTCACCGGCGGTTCCGCCGGCCAGCTTGACCGAGGCCGGTGGCAACGCGGGCACAGCCTTGGCCGCCCCATAGGTCGCCGCGAGATCGTTGCTGAGAACGACGGAGCGGAATGCGAACTGCTCGGCACCGGTGGAATCCCGACCGAACGCCACACCGATCGCCGCGGTGCGCTCAGCCGAGTCGCCTACCTTGAAGGTCACCGGCACGACACCCTGGGTGATGGACCGCACGTCCTTCAAGGACGAATCATCCTTGCCACCGGTCCAGGTCTCATCTTCCCAGTCAATTCCCGACCAGTCGGCCCGACCAGCGCTCGACGAGGCTGTGGGTGAGGGCATCGCCGTCGGGATCGAGTCGAAGTCCTTCTTCGCTTCCACGAAGCCACCGACGTTCACGGCTGTGAGGTGAGCGGGGGCGGCCGCGGACGCCGCGGCGCCTTCTGCCGTGAGGATCGGACTGTACGGGTTCAGCCGGTGGGCCTTCGCCGCATCGCCCGCAGCAAGCGCGCTCAAATACTCCTTGACCTTGGCCTCGGCGGCGCCAGCCTGGGAGCTGCACCCGGAAAGGGTGACAACCCCCACCGTGGCCAGCAGAACAACGGCAAGCGTTGCTGCGGTCTTGCGGTAGCGCATATCAGTTCTCCTCGGAGGTTTCGTGGGTGGGCTTGACCATGAGCGACTTGCCCAGCTGGGTGAAAACAGGGCCGCCAGCAATGGCCGTGATAGTGACCACTGAAACCGCCGCGATCGACACCCAGCCGCTGAACACGATGGGCACCAAGATCTGGATGAGCACGCGGTTGACCAGGGTGAAGACCGTCTTGCCCACGCCGACGATCCCGATCCGTGCGTTCGCCGGCAGGCTCTGCCAGCCGGTCGCAGCCTCATCGGAGGCGGTGGAGCCGGGCTTCACAACCTCGCGCAGCGCGTCGGCCATCTTGGCGGCGAACTGGGTTCCGGTGAACTGCTGCTTGGAGCGCGTCCAGGCGAGCCAAAGGTTCACCGGCAGCAGGATCAGTCCCAAGGCGACAGTGCCGCGCCAGATCGGCGCCATGGGCGCGCTGTTGAACAGGATCGCCGAGACAATCGAGGTGCCGGTCGCTACGACCACGCCGATGCCGAAGGCGGTCACTCCGCGCTTGAAGCCGCGGCTGCCAAGGATCCGGCCGCCGGGGTACGCGGCCAGGGTGTCGACGAGCGGCTGGAAACGCACAGAGGCTGCTGTCGGTGCCCCAATCCGCTCGCCACGAAGAGTTGCAGCAGCAATCTGCGAGATCGTCACGGCCAGAAGGGTTGACACGAAGCCGAGGGCATCGCTGGCGCGGAGCCAGAGGCCCAAGAGGGTCACGCTGGCCGCCACGAGCAGCGCCAGGACCAGCCTGGCCATCATGGTGCTCAGATCGAGCTGGTGGGTCGCCCGCATCACTCGGCCGCCTCGTCCTCGTCGAACTCTGCATCGTCGGACTCGACCGGAGCAGGCTTATTGCTGACGAGGCCGCCCAAGAGCAGGTCGGTATCCGGCACGTGGGCACGGCGGGCACTCTCGTCGTCCGCGACGGGATGCCGATTCACTTCGCGGGATCCGGTACGCAGCCACAGGCCGAGCAGGGCCGCCGATGCGGCCACAAGCAAGGCCAACACCGGCCTGGCAGCCACCGGGCTCAAGTCGAACGCGGTGTGGTTGGAGTGCTCGGTCATCGGGCATCGCCCTCGTCGAACTCTGCATCGTCAGACGCTTCACCCAAGATCAGGGTGGTACCCGGAACCCGAGTGGCCTGGGCAGTCTCGTCGTCCAAAGCCAAGAAGTTGCCGACCGCCCGAGAGGCGCCGAACTTCAACACGTCGTAGTCGGGCAGACGGCCCTGATCTTTGGCACCGAACTGTGCGTGATGGCCCTTGTGCACCTGCGGGTAGAAGCGGCCGAAGCCGGTGAAAGTCACCTGCCTGCCGGCGCGGGTGTGTGCGATCACCTCGGCCAGCAGCGCTTCGTAGACCTTCTCGGTCGTGGCGATTGTCACGCCCGCCCGCTTGGCGACCAGGCGAACCAGGTCACGCTTGCTGATCCGGGCGCCGGCCGCAGTCTCTTCGACTTCGTCGTTCTCGTTCATGGCTGCTGCTCCTTGGGGGATGGCGGCCGTGCCGCCCATTTGTGTGGGGAGACTGAGCGTGGCGCCGGAAAAGTGGGCTCTACGGCAAGCACCTTGCACTCATCTATCAGGTAGATAGATTACACGTACCTATCACACGAGACAAGCGCTGGACGGAGACTCCTGGATCTTCGTCATCGCGGGTAGCGGCGCGGTCTTCGAGTTGAGTGCAGGTCCCAGTGGTGGAGGTCGAGCCACTCCATCCCAGCATTGCGGATATCGTGCGTCGCGAGGACGCCGGTCAGGAAGCGCTCGACGCGCGCACGGCGAACCTTCGAGCTAAGCAACGATGAACCTTCCGTCTGATGCGCGACCAATGAACGAGGATCGGCGACGGGGCCCGGCTAAGGCACAGTCTCTACTCGCGATGCGGGCCCGAGCCCGTGCCGACGAGGGGCATCACTCAGAGGCTCAAATCACCAGAGGCCCTCGGAGGACACCAGCCAGAAGCCGCCCGCCAGGCCTCCAAGAATCACCCCGACGTACCCGGCGACCCGACGCCAAAGCCGACCACGCCCGTCCCTGCCACCCGACCGGGCATCAAGGAACAACACGCCGGGCTGACCCCCCGTCGAGACGATGGCGGCACCCACAACGAGAGCCCCGAGGATACAGAGTGTCGCGAACTCCATTCCCGACAAGAACATGGGCACCGCCGCGGCAGGCCAAGCGAGGGCACAAAGCGCTCGCTCCCACGTCTCCGAAAGAACCGGATCCGCCCACGTCAACACCATGGCCAGAATCTCTGCAGCAAAGAACGCGGCGATGCTGATCATCTCCATCGACCCCCCTGTCCCAGCCATACCGCGCTCACGCACGAGGTCAGCCGCAGCCGACTGCCGGACCCAGCTCTCCCACGGTCTCACGAGAGACCTAGCTCCGGCGTCGCCTCACAAGCCGACCCTCGAGCGAAGTGACCCGCCACCAAGCCTCACGGTCCGTAGCCTTCGGCGTCCTCCCACCAGGGAAACGCCGAGTACCAGATGCCCAGCACAAGACCGACCGCCCCGCAGCCGATGGCAACCCACATCAACGACCAGTCGTCCTGCGAGACTCCGGGAAGGAGCGCCCACACACCGAAAGCGATCGAGCTCACCTGCATTCCCAACGCCGGCATGTAGGCCAGTAGGCGTGTGCGAACCCCACCCGACCAGCCGCCGCCAGCAACCGCCGTGACCCAGATACCCACCACCAGCAGAACCAGCCAGCCGACCACCAGCGACACCCAAAGCCACATACCTCTTCGGCCTCCATCGCCCTACGGAGCCAGTGCCATCAACAGCGCCACGGCCAAGATCACCATGCCATCGACCAGATTCGGACGCAGCCTGGCTGATCGGTCGGGGGTCAGCCGACAAGGGGACGCATGCCCACCCAACGTTCAGCCACTGGGGCATCCGAAATCTCGACCGGAGACACGCGAAAGGAAGGTGTCCCGGCTCTCCACTCCGCCCTGCCACTTCACCTGGCCTACAGCGAGAGCATCCGGCTGCACAATCACCGAACCGCCAACTCCGTCGGGCTCAGCCTCGACATAGCCAATGGAGAACTCACCAATGCCCTGCCACCGTGGCTCCGCCACCGACACGGTGTAGCCAGGCACCGCGCTCACAAAGAGCGGAATCTCGGTCGCCAACTCCTTCACAGGATCCACCGCACGCGCACTCCAGACGACGGTCATGTCGTCGTAGTACGTGGCACTAGTGGCGTCCCTCACCTCGACGCTGTAG
>JAFADF010000060.1:0-2966 GCA_023425145.1 Actinomycetes bacterium
ATCTAAACTTGATGAGGCAGGTATCGTATACGTAGGCGCTGAAGTTGTAGGCGGCGATATTCTAGTTGGTAAGGTAACACCAAAGGGTGAAACCCAGTTAACTCCAGAAGAAAAGTTATTACGCGCAATCTTCGGTGAGAAGGCATCAGAAGTTAAGGATTCTTCATTACGTTTACCAAACGGTGAAACTGGTACTGTTGTTGATGTTCAAATCTTCACTCGTGAAGGTGTTGAGAAAGACAAGAGAGCAAAAGAAATTGAAGAGATGCATTTAAATCAAGCTAAGAAAGATTTAGATGAAGAATTTAGTTTCTTAACTCAAGGTCTAATGCATCAAGTTCGTGTTCATTTAGTAAAGAATGGCATGAAGCAAGAAGCTGTTGATGCTTTAGCTGATGAAGACTTATTAAAGCAAACTCTAAGCGATGATAAGGCTCAAAGACAACTTGAAGAGTTCTCTGCTCGTCTAGAAAACTTTGCCCAAGAGTACAAGGACAAGTTTGAAGCTGAGAAGAAGAAGATCACCGATGGTGATGATTTAACTCCAGGTGTTCTAAAGATTGTTAAGGTATATGTTGCTGTTAAACGTCGTATTCAGCCTGGTGATAAGCTAGCTGGTCGTCACGGTAACAAGGGTGTTATTTCAAGAATTAACCCTATCGAAGATATGCCTTACGATGAGACTGGTCGCCCAGTAGATATGGTTCTAAACCCTCTAGGTGTGCCTTCTCGTATGAACATCGGTCAGGTTCTTGAAGTTCACTTAGGCTTAGCTGCTAAGGGTATTGGTGAGAAGATCAACAAGATGTTGATTCAACAGAAGGCTATTGCTGAAATTCGTAAGACCTTACAAGAGATCTACGATTTAGGTGATACCTCTCAGAAGGTTGATATTTCATCAATGTCTGATGACGAAGTAATGGTACTTGCTAACAACTTACGTGATGGTTTACCTGTAGCAACTCCTGTATTCGATGGTGCTCAAGAAGAGAACATTAAAGAGATGTTGCGCATGGCAGATTTACCTGAGTCAGGTCAGATGACCTTATTCGATGGTAGAACTGGTCGTCCATTTGAACGTAAAGTAACAGTTGGTTACATGTACATGCTTAAGTTGAATCACTTAGTTGATGACAAGATGCATGCTCGTTCTACTGGTTCATACTCATTAGTAACTCAGCAGCCACTTGGTGGTAAAGCTCAGTTCGGTGGTCAGCGTTTCGGTGAAATGGAAGTTTGGGCACTTGAAGCATACGGTGCTGCATATACACTTCGTGAAATGCTTACTGTTAAGTCTGATGACGTTAATGGTAGAACTAAGATGTATAAGAATATTGTTGACGGTAAGTACACTATGGAAGCTGGTATTCCTGAGTCATTCAATGTTCTATTACGTGAAATTCGTTCACTTGGTATCAATATCGATCTTGTCCGCAAGGAATAAGTTTCAAGATGTGGGGGAGTAATCCCCCATTGTGGCGACAACAATAGGAGAAACTGTTGTGAGCAATATGGAAAACGGTCAAAACGACGACCTTTTAGAAGGTTTAGTTAATCAGACTCCAGTAGCTAAAACCGAAGATGCACCAATTGATCTTGAGATTAGCGATAGCTTAGGTAAATTTGCTAATCGTAGCAATGCATTTAAGCAACGCCTTGAAGATTTTGATGCAATCAAAATTGGTTTAGCTTCACCTGAGATGATCCGTGCATGGTCTTATGGCGAGGTAAAGAAGCCTGAGACTATTAACTATCGTACATTTAAACCAGAGCGTGATGGTTTATTCTGTGCTAAGATTTTCGGACCTATTAAAGACTATGAGTGTTTATGCGGTAAGTACAAGCGCTTAAAACACCGTGGTACTATCTGTGATAAGTGTGGCGTTGAAGTAACTCAGGCTAAAGTACGTCGTGAGCGTATGGGTCACATTGAGTTAGCATCCCCAGTTGCACATATTTGGTATTTAAAATCACTACCATCTCGTATCGGTTTAATGCTTGATATGAAGTTACGTGATATTGAAAGCGTACTTTATTTTGAGAGCTATGTTGTAACAGATCCAGGTATGACTGAATTATCTGAGCGTCAGTTACTAACCGAAGAGCAGTATGTAGATGCATTATCTAAGTATGGTGATGATTTCACCGCTAAGATGGGTGCTGAGGCTGTTCTAGACTTATTAAAGCAAATTAATCTTGAGGAAGAATTAAAAGCTGTACGTGAGGCTTTAGATTCAACTTCTTCAGAATCAAATCGTAAAAAGTTTGCTAAGCGCTTAAAGCTAATTGAATCATTTATCAATTCAGGTAACAAGCCAGAGTGGATGATCTTAACTGTATTACCAGTTCTACCACCTGATTTACGTCCATTAGTTCCACTAGACGGTGGTCGTTTTGCTACATCTGATTTGAACGATTTATATCGTCGTGTTATCAACCGTAACAATCGTTTAAAGAGATTGTTAGAGTTAGCAGCTCCTGAGATCATCGTACGTAACGAAAAGCGTATGTTACAAGAGTCTGTTGATGCCTTAATGGATAACGGTCGTCGTGGTCGTGCAATCACTGGTTCAAACAAGCGTGCCTTAAAGTCACTTGCTGACATGATTAAGGGTAAGCAAGGTCGTTTCCGTCAGAACTTATTAGGTAAGCGTGTTGACTACTCAGGTCGTTCTGTAATTACTTGTGGTCCTTTCTTACGTCTACACCAATGCGGTCTTCCAAAGAAGATGGCTATTGAGTTATTCAAGCCATTTATCTATGGCCGTTTAGAGTTACGCGGTTTAGCTACTACCATCAAAGCTGCTAAGAAGATGGTAGAAAGAGAAGATCCAATCGTATGGGATGTATTAGACGAAGTAATTCGTGAACATCCTATTATGTTGAACCGTGCTCCTACCCTTCACAGATTAGGTATTCAAGCTTTCGAGCCTGTTCTAATCGAAGGTAAAGCAATTCGTCTACAC
>JAFADF010000032.1:0-3005 GCA_023425145.1 Actinomycetes bacterium
GTCCTACCCTTATCGATGTCCTTCAGGGTTTTCAGTACGTTCTCAAGTGCATCCGGAGTGTGGGCATAATCTATCACGGCTGTGATGTCATCAGGCCCTTTCCTGTTCTCCAGCCTGCCAGTCGCGGGGCCAAGGCCGCTGATTTTCACAAGGGTCTCGTCAGGATTTGCCCCCACGGCAAGAGCGGCGCAATATATTGCCAATATGTTATAGGCATTGTGCTGGCCGATGAGCTTCGTCCAGGCTTCTCTGCCATCGATTCTCAGCAGCATGCCCTCCATGCTCTCTTCCATTATCCTGCAAATGTGATCTGCCATGCCTTTGCAAGAATATGTCACCACTCTCGCCTTCGTATTCTGCACCATCACCATCCCGTTTTTGTCATCCACGTTTGTGATTGCGACGGCATTCGGCCCCAGGTTGTCGAAGAACAATTTCTTGCATCTTAAGTATTCAGCGAAAGTCTTATGATAATCCAGATGGTCGTGAGTGAGGTTAGAGAATATGGCAACTTTGAATTCCAGCCCAGAGACTCGTTCTTGCTCCAGGCCTATGGAGCTGACTTCCATGAAGCAGTATTCGCAGCCCTCATTCACCATCTCTTTCATTAAGTAGTTTATAGTGATTGGGTCGGCAGTCGTGTTTTCCGTCTCGGAGCGATGCTTCCCTACGAAATTCGCAATCGTAGACAGCAATCCGCAATTGTAGCCAAGCGACATGAACAGGTTGTAAAGAAGGGTTACGGTAGTCGTTTTCCCATTCGTCCCGGTTATGCCTATAAGAGTGAGCTTGCGAGACGGGTTATCGTAGAAATTCGCTGCCATGATGGCCACGGCATGCCTGGAATTTTCTACTTTCACCAAGGCTATCCCTGCTCCGCCGCCTGCCTTGGCAATCTGCTCAGCCAGGATGTCTTCATCTTCGTAGGCTACTGCTACCGCGCCCGCCTTGATGGCGGAAGCGATGTAGGTCTGTCCATCGGCATCGTGACCCTTGACTGCTATGAATAAAGAGCCCGGGGTCGCTTTCCTGGAATCGTTGCAGATGTCTGAAATCTCGATGTACCTGTCGCCGGTCACCGAGACTACCCCGCTATCTGCTATGATGTCATTTAATATCATATATTCATTTATTATTTTTCCCATTCCGCTTCTCTATGGCCATATTCTTGCCGGCCTTTTCATCGGCTTTCTTGTCGCTGGCCTTTTTTGAATTCCGGCATCTTGCCTGTCTCGTGCAGCACTTCTCCCAAATCGGGATCCATGGTGTAGATTTGATCCACGATTTCTCTTAATGCTGCCGCTGGTAGCACTCCTCCATACACGCTTCCCCGGATCAAGTAAGATTTCAGGCAGATGATTGCGCTGTATTTAGGCTCATCGGCAGGGAAGAACCCTACGAAGGTCGCCAGGTTTGTATAGCTGCCGTCTTTAGTCACGTAAGGGTTCTGCATTCCATATTTCTTTATCTGCTCCCCGGTAAGTGTCTGCCTGGAAGTCCCTGTTTTTCCTGCCACTTGCAGCTTCGCTCCTCTTAGCTTCCTTGAGGCAGTCGCTCCCATTTCGCTAGTCACGGCCTTCATTGCCCTAAGCATGGTGTCTGCGGTGGCTTTTGAACAAATTGATGCGTTCAGCACGCTAGGTCCCCTCTTTTCTTTCACTACTCCATTTCGCTCTATGCTTTCCACGAGGTATGGCTTCATCATCTTGCCTTTGTTTGCGATGGCGTTGTAGAACGTAAGGACGTGCAGCGGAGTCTCTTTCACTGCGTAACCCATGGCTACTGAGCCTAGGTCGGTAGCGCTCCATGATGATGATTCTGGATTTGGAACATACGGGGGCTGAAGGCCATCCAGGTCGAAATCCCATGCCTGGCCTAATTTGTACAGGTACAGCTTGTCAATGAATCTCTTCGGATTGTCGGAATAATTGTGAACTGCCAGGTAACGGAACACATAGTTCGAGGATATCTTGAAGCCATGCAGGTAGGAGATGTATTTCATTCCTCTCACGTGGTCGTCTGGCGGGTATCCGGGGATTATTCCGTTGTTAGTCGGTATGCTGTCGTCCAAAGACTTGATGTAGCCATCTTCTATCGCTGTCATCAGCGTGGTGGCCTTGAACACCGAACCAGGCTCTGAACTCAGCCCTATGGCCATATTGTATGTCTCGTTCAGGCTCTGGTCTGTGGAATCCCTCATCAGGTTCACCATTGCTCTTATGGCACCTGTCTTCACGTCCATGATTACGGCGCATCCCATCTCGATGCTCTTATCGTCGGTGATTTGTTTCCTAAGCGCCTTGTCTGCTACGTCCTGCAGCGTGATGTCTAACGTAGTCCTTACGTCGTATCCGTCTTGCGGCTTAACGAATGTGCTGTCGTAATTCTGGATTTTCCCGTTCTCGGTGGACTTCAGCCACACTTTCCCTTCTTCTCCGTGCAGCACGTAGTCATATTTGCCCTCAAGTCCTATGTGGTTGTTTCCGTTCGAGTTTGAATTGTCTTTCACATAACCAATCGTTCGCCTTGCCAGAGTGCCGTAAGGATATTGGCGGGAGTCCTTAGTCTCTACTATGATGCCGCTCTTGTACTGGCCCTCATTCATCAGTGGCATCTTCTTCATCTTCAGATAAGTCTCTCTGTCCACTGGTTTCCCTATCTTGAGGTATTTCTCGCCGTTTCGCCTTCCGGCCGTTATTTCTCTGTAATATTCATCGGCGCTCTTGTCTCCCATCACCTCGGCCAGGCCATTGCAGAACGCCCTTGCCTTCGCAAGCCACTCCTGCTCCAATTTCATGGGCTCTTTCTGTGATTTGAAATAATCTTTCCTTACCGTGCAGTCCATGTACAGCTGGTACATAGGGGTAGAAATCGCAAGCAGCCTGCCATCGTTGGATATTATGGCGCCACGTTCCGGCTCAATCTTGCTTTTGATGTTTCTCGGCAGGTAGAACTTCTCGACATCTTTATCCAGGCTCCAAAAACACTGAATATATATGATTCTT
>JAFADF010000041.1:0-3037 GCA_023425145.1 Actinomycetes bacterium
GAGGGCGATCTCTTGGGTCTTGTAGCCCACGTAGGAGATGCGGAGGGTGGAGTTTGCGGGTATGCCGGTGATGGAGAAGTGCCCGTCCAAGTCGGAGAGTGCACCTTTGTTGGCTTGCCCCACCACGGCCACGGTTGCGCCGACGACGGGCATGTCCTGCTCGTCGAGGATGGTACCGGAGACTGTGACGTTATTTTGGGCAAAAACAACCAACGGGAGCAAGAAAGCCAAGAGCAGAGCGCTCAGCTTCTTACACACACACACACACACACACACACACACAGGCGCGGACAAAGTCTTTTGTGTGATTGTCTTCATGTCGTTTGTTACCTGATTAGAATGTTGATGAAGAAAGAATTGTTTTTAAGAATAAGCCCGAATGTTTTTTGTTTAAAAAATTCATTTCGGACTCTGTGGGTTCTTACGCTGTGTAAAGTTACAAAATACTTTCGTTAAAATGGACTTATTTTTATTGTTTTCTTCTTTGTCGGGCGTCTTGCCGAAGATATTTTCGTATTGAAAATTTTGCACGTACCAAAGCTACCGCCTCAGCCTGTATGACAGCGAGACGAGACACGTACCGGGAAGATCTCCTCGGTACGTGTCTCGTTTATGGTGGCTTTGGAAGTGTAGGTTGTGGTCTGATGTGGGCGTACCGAAATCTCACTTTCGATATGCCTCATTGGTCAGACCGCTCTCCCGACCGGAGAGGTCGGGAATAGGGGCGTGGATCAAGCGTGTTTTGTGGGGTAAAAAAGAGATGTGGACTTGGCGCACTCCCCGGCTGCCGTGCCAAACGCCACGCCCGCTTTTTTCAAGCTTCGGATGACCGACTTCAGTCGCTTAATCATAGGAAAGCCGATTCTTCTTTTGATGAGAAAAGGGACGCGGGACAAGTCCTTTTCTTTCGTCCAGTCCGCAAACTCCCATGGATGGAAGTAGAGCTGGAGGTAGTCCGTCTTGCGAAGCGTGAGCCGGCACAGAGCCTTGTACAGCGGAAGCGGGTAGTGGTGCAAGCCGAGCCAGAAAAGCGGAATCCGGAGCGTGGGGGTCACAGGTCCCGGCAGGCGGATGATGCCGCCCCGATCTGCAAAAGGGACGGACGGAAGAGAGAGATTGTTGTAGCGTCCCGGAATGAAGGCAGGGTTTAGGGAGGAGTCGTACAAGTAACCCGCCGCTTTGAGTTCATCCATATCGACGGGCATCATCCTCGGCATCCGGAAGCCCGTGACGTCCTTCCCGGTGAGGCGCTCGAGTGCGGTCTTGGAGGCGGGGAGGTCGCCTTTCCCCACAGCGCCGTGGTGCATACCGTGGGACGCGATCTCGAAGTCTTTCCCTGCCACGAGCCTGTGCCGTGTCTCCGGAGAGACGGCTTCCATAAAACGGACGGTACTGTAAAAAGTAGCCGGTACCTTTTCGCTCTCAAGGAGATCGAGGAGGTTGTTCAGACCTTTTTCGGAGATCTCGATCTGTCGCTCCGGAGAGATAGAGATACCGTATTCTGTGGGGAGGTCAAACTCCTCTATGTCGAAACTTAGGATAACCATCGTGCGTAAAAGATTTTGCAGAGCCCCGGGAGCTCGGCTAAGAGCGTGCGGGGCGAGATGTCGGAGAGCCGGATGTCCGGGCGTATGGCGGCGCTGATGACCCGCACCGAGAGCTTTCGGTGTACGGCGAGGGCGACGAACTCGGTGTCGAAGAGAAACCGGTCGATGCGCGTCTCCAAAAACGCGTCTCTCCCTTTTGCCGACAGCCCCTTAAGTCCCCCTTGAGTGTCTACCGTGGGAAGGCAGAGGAGGATACGGTTGAAAAGGTGAGAGAGGAAGGAGAGCGCTTTTCTCCGATCCGGTATCACCCTGAGGTACGTCTCCTTGCGCCGATCGGCGAGTACCAAGTCCGCCCCGTCCTCCAGCTCCAGAAGTGTGTCCTTCATGGAGCCCGTAGTGTAGGGGAAGTCCCAGTCGGTGTACATCACGAAAGGAGCCGTCGAGAGCCGCATAGCAGCCCGTATCGCGCCACCTTTGCCCTTATTTCGGGCGTACCCGACGTACACGGTCTCGAACGGGCGCGTCTCCCAAAATGCCCTTACTTCTGCCCCGTGTCCGTAAGGCGAGCAGTCGGGTACGACGAAAAGCCTCAGGTCGAGCACTTGCCCCGTCTCTGCCTCGTAGGCAGCTTTAAGCCGCATAATGCGCATCTCGGCGTACTTCTCCCACTCGGGAAGGGGTTTGTACGCCGGCAGTATCAGATCCAAAGTCATAGGTGAGGAGACGGTAAATGAGGTAAAACCAAATCAAGGATGGGAAGAGCGCCTTAAGTGCGTAGGGCTGGATGATGTCGTACCTTAGGGCGTGCGGCAGAAGGTCGCTTGTGGAGAAGGAGAAAAAGAGGGCGCCCCAAAAGAGAATCTGCTCTGCGAGACTGCCCCCGGTGCGGTAGGCGGCGAACCACAGCGCGATGCCTATATAGCCGATGATGTACGTATTGCTCTCCGTCCCCGTGCAGAAGAGGACGGTGAAGAGCGCGATGCTCGAGAGGTACAGCGACCGAAATGCGACACTTCCGTACTGCGCCCTCCTCACGAGTGGCAAAAGGAGCAGGATGCCGCCGGGAATCATCAGGTACAGGTCGCTGAAAGAGGGAGGAAGTCCGAGGGTCTTGCGCACCATACCGAGGAGCCCCAGGTTTTGCTGTCCCGCGTAGAGGTTGTCTCCGTTTTTGGAGACCAGTGTCTCAAACCAGCTCCGGTACAGGCTTTCGAGGTGCGTCCATCCCCCTTTCGTTAAAAGGGCGGGTAAGAGGATAAGGACGACGAAAAAGGTGAGCCCCAGGATTACCGCCTCCTTCTTCCGGTTGAGGAAAGGGAAAAGCAGTATTCCCATAGCTCCGTAGATCTTGGTCAGGAGACCGACGACGATGATGAGGGCGAAGAGTCCCGGCAGATCCTTTTCGACACAGACGAAGGCGAGAAGCAAGAGAGCGGCCACATAGAGATTGTACTGTTGCATCAGGAGGGCGAGGTACACTTCATTGGCCA
>JAFADF010000051.1:0-4347 GCA_023425145.1 Actinomycetes bacterium
AAAATCAATTTTATCTGTAATAAATCAAAGCTGTAAGGATATAGAGATAATATTGGTGGATGATGGATCTACAGATAATACATTGAAAATAATGAATGAGTTTAAGAGAAAAGATGACAGAATAAGAGTAATTACTCAACAAAATAGAGGAGCTAATGCTGCTAGAAAAGCAGGATTTCGAAATGCCAGTGGAGAGTATATAGCATTTATTGATGGTGATGATTGGATAGATATGAATTTTGCAAATGATGGTTATAAGACTGCTAAAGAAAATGATTGTGATATTATTATTTATAATTTTACCATAGTATATGATGATAAACAAAGGGTTAGCGCTGAAAATATTTATGAGAATGTATGTAAAGATAAATACTTAGAATTGTTATTGAAGCAAAAAATAACTCATTCTATGTGTAATAAGTTATATAAAATAGAGTTTTTGAAAAAAAGTGATTATTTAAATATGACAGATATATCTATGGGAGAAGATTTGGCTACTAATATAAAGCTTGCAATTAATAAACCAAAAGTAGTTATGTTAAATAATCCTTATTACTATTATTATCAACGTAGCAATAGTACAACAAAAAAAATGTCTATTAAAACTTTAGAAATAATTGAGTCTTTAGAATATGTAGAAAATGAACTAAAAAAAAATAATATATTTGAAGAGAATATAAAGGAAATGGAATTATTATGGTTTAAGCATTTATATATTAGTCCAATTATTAATAAAAGAAAAATTGATATGAAAATAGGTAAAAAATTATATGATAGATGGAAAAAACAAAAAATAGTTATAAAAGAGAATTATTTGTGCGAAGAAATTTATGAGTCGATGAATATAAAAATAAAGATTAAGTTTCAGTTATTTAATTTAAATTTTTACTTAGGATATATATATAGTGTAATGATTAATAATTTAAAAAAGGTATTTAATACATAGGAAAGGAAATATGTATGAAGAGGATTTTAGTTAATGGATATATGCAAGAAAACTTAGGTGATGATTTATTTTTTAAAATTTTATTTGATAGGTATAAAGATGTAATTTGGACAATGAATACATATGATAAAGAATATAATAAAATATATAAAGAATATAAATTTGTAAAAATTAAGAATAGGATTATAAAAAAACTTAAACTAGAAAATGAAGCTTATTATAAAAAATTTGATGCTATTATATATATAGGAGGATCAATTTTTATTGAAAGTTCTAATTGGAAAAATCAATATATGGAAAGAGAAACTCTTATTAAGAAATTTGAAGGAAAAAAAATTTTTTTTATAGGATCTAATTTTGGACCTTTTCATACAGAAGAATATTATAGAAAATATAAAGATATATTTAATAAATGTACAGATATATGTTTTAGAGATAATTATTCATTTAACTTATTTAATAAGGAAATTAGTAATTGTAGAGTAGCTCCAGATATAGTTTTTCAATTGAAGAATCAAAAAAAAGAAAAAAAGAGAAAAACTTTAGGTATATCATTAATAAATCTTAAAGGTAGAGAAAAATTATGCCTATATCATGATAAATATGTAAATAAGATAATTGAAATAGTTTATAGGTTTTTGAAAGAAGATTATGATATATATTTTTTTGCATTTTGCAAAAAAGAAAAAGATATGTCTGTAATTAATGAAATAATAGATAAAATAGAAGAGAAAAAAGATAAGATAAGAGTTATAGAATATGATGGAGATTTAGATAAATTTTTAAGTTATTTTAGTAGTATGGAATTAATAATAGGAACAAGATTTCATGCATGTATATTATCACAAGTTTTTGGACAAGGTTTATATCCAATTATTTATAGTGAAAAAACATATAATGTGCTAAAAGATATTAATTTGGATTCTCATTATACGTATATACAAGATATAGAAGATTTAGATATAGAAGATGTAATAGATAGTATTAAAGACAACAAAATACATGATAGAAACATTTTTAAAGAATCTGAAAAACAATTTGAAATTTTAGATAAATACATTTTGGGGTAGATAATATGGAAACTAATAGAAAAGCATTTAGACAGTTATCACTAATGATGTTTTTAACTATGTGTACACAAATTATAGTCCTATTAAAAAGTTCAATAACAGCATCTAATTTCGGAGCAAGTATAGAAATGGATGCATTTAACTTTACTAATACTATAGCTATGTTTATTTTTAGTTTTATTAGCACAGGAATAACAACTGTACTAATTCCAGCTATTATAAATAAAAAGAGCAGTAAATCTATTAATAGTTTTATAACTGTTTTATATTCTGTTGTAATTATAGTTGTAGTTATAGTTTTTATGAGTAAAGGATATATATTTAAATTATTTCAATTAAGAGGAAGTAAGTTTGTAGAAATAGCTTGTGGAATTCTAGGAATTACTTTATTAACTCAATTATTAACTTCATTTCAAGGGATAAGTAATGCAATTTTTCAGTGTAATAATAAGTTTAATTTCCCTAAAGTTGTTGTGTTAATGAGTAATATACTATTATTTATAATTTTACTTATAGATAATAAGTTATCTATATACAGGTATGCAATATATATATTATTCACTACATTTATAAGTGTATTTATTCAATTATTTTTTGTTTATAAAGATGGATATAGATATAAGTATGTATGGATATAAAAAGTAATGAGTATAAAGAAATGATAAGAACTTTTATACCAACTATGTTTAGTGCAGGGTTATATCAAGTATCATTACTTACAGATTCTATGATATCTTCAACATTAGGCACAGGAAAGATATCTATATTATCTTATTCTAATAGCATTATGACTATGATAAATAGTATGTTTTTAGCTAATATAATGACATATATATACCCTAAGATTGCGTATAGTATCAAAGATGAAAAAGATCATAGCCATTTTTTTAGTTATATGATTTTTTTTAATGCAATAATGTGTATGATGGTGATAGGATTTTTTGTGGTTGGAAAAGATGCGATATCTTTATTGTATCAAAGAGGGAAATTTACTAATGAAATTTCACAAGTTGTATATATTTGTGTATGTATCTATATGTTTGGATTACCGATAAATGCGATGAGGGATTTATTTTATAGATATTTTTATGCAAAGGGAGATACAAAGAGTACTTTTAAGAATAGTATTATTGCTAGCATTATAAATATTTCTATTAGTTTAGTTTTATCAAGAACAATAGGTTTATATGGGGTAGTATTAGGTACTGTTGTAACTTCAATAATATCATATGTAATGATATTTAGAAGGTTTAAAAATATGTTTGGTATAATGTATAGTAAAAGAAAATTTGTTATAGAAAATTTAAAGATATTTATTGTTTGTGGTTTGACTATACTGATTATGTTTTTTATATCAAATATTATTATAATAAAAGTAAGAATTTTAAGAGTAATAATATATGGTATACTAACTGTAGTTATTTACATATGGTTACTATTTTGTTTTAAGAGTGTAGTTTATAAAATAAAATTATGAAGGTTAGTTATTAAAGAATATATGTGTAAATACGATAAATAAATTAGAAGGTATCTCAAGGTTATAGGCTTTGAGATATTTTATTAATAGGAGATTTACAATATATTACACAAATGATAAACTAAAATAAATAAGATGGGAGAAGATGTGTAGTGGTTAAAAAATTAAAGAAAATAATTTCATTATTATTAATTGTAATTTTACTATTTAATAATAAAATGTTTGTAAAAGCCAATGATAATGTAACACCTATCGAAATAAAGAATGGTATAGAAGTGGTTTCTATAAAAAATTTCATAGAGAATTCGGGAGGAACTTTAGAGATACAAGAAGAAGGAAATACGGTTATATACAAAATTATGGATAAAGAATTGGTGATAAAAGATAATTTGTCTCATGGATATATAAATGGTAAGGTAGTACCATTTACATATGAAGTTATTAAAGAAAATAATAACGAGTTAATATTTCCGGATTTTTCTTTTGATATTCAATTAATAGAAAATGATTGTTTATTGCCACTACAATTTATAGAGAAAAATTTTAATGTAAAAAAAGTAGAAGAAGGAATTATTATTGATAATGAAGCAAAAGTTAATGATACTAATGAAGATGTAAAAGAAGAAGTAGTTAGTATTGATGAGAATGATAGTGATACAGGGACAAACTATACAAATTCGAAGTATAACACATCAGGTACTTGGAAACCTAATTCTGGAACTGGAAGTCAAGGTGGACACGGAGGAAAAGGTGGAACCCAAAATGGAGGTGGAACTCAAAACGGAGGAGGAACCCAAAATGGAGGTGGAACTCAAAACGGAGGAGGAACCCAAAATGGAGGTGGAACTCAAAAC
>JAFADF010000016.1:0-2645 GCA_023425145.1 Actinomycetes bacterium
GGATATGATATAGATTGTCCCGTCTTGCTCGTAATAGACGATTCGGTTTGCTTCGTCGACGCGCCGGCTCCATAGGCCGCCAAGTGCCCTTTCAGCGGCTCGGGCTTCCCCATACCGTCAATAGGCCTCGCTGGATGTCTTTTATCAGCGCGTTTATTTTTTGAGCGTTTTCTTGTCTTGAGTCTGCCAGTACAGGTAGTCGTTCCAAGCCCTGTCTTCCCACAAGATCCGTATTAGTCCATCTCGATCAGATCATGCTCAGTGAAACGCGCTTTTCCTTCTTTTATGTCGCGCATAACGTTTTCTAAATAGCGGATGTTGCTTGCGGAGTAAAAGGGGTCCGCGGACAGCTCAAAGGGGATGCGTTTTTCCCTCGCCACTGTTTTTAAAAAGATGTTTATTGCCGCGGACATGCTCAAGCCGATGTCGTTAAGGGTTTTTTCCGCGTTGTGCTTTACGTCGTCGTCAACTCGCAGGCTAATTTGTGCCATTTTTCCCACTCCTTTTTGCTATAGTTATAGCATATACATAGCATAATATAATCATTATACTATGTATTTACTATTAAGGTTTTATGTCAGCGGAGATGACCGGAAAGGTGACGAAACTGGACGCAGAACAAAGAAGGATAAAACAAGAGAACCTCTGCAGAGGTACGTCTGTTAATAAAAACGCGCGGTCATAGTCATAATCGCAGGTTAATGCCTTTGAGCCAGTCGCCGTCGGTGACGCCGGTCGCTGCGAAGAATACGTTTTCTCTTTTCACGATGTCGTTGGAGGGCGAGCCTGTCTAAAATTTCAATTTTCTTCGTAGTAATATGAATAATCTATACCTTTCATAAAGATCTCACGGTCGTTCGTTTTATCTGTAAGCGCGGCTTTAAGCAGCTTCTTAATGTCTATGTCGTTAACAACGCTTCGCGTCATCGCGTCAAGATATTTTTTCTTATCAACTTTGCTCCAATCTATGCACAGGCTGAGGCGCTTTTTCAAAAGCATATCCAACCATATACGTGCCGACCGGCCGTTGCCCTCCATAAATGGATGCGCCGCGTTCATTTCGATATATTTGCTTATGATCTGATCAATGTCTTCGTCCGGCATCTTTTCAATATTCAGCAGGGTTTGGTCCAGATACCGCGCCACTGCAAATTGGAAGCCTCCCTTTGCGATATCCTTCGAGCGGATCTGCCCGGCAAAATCATATAAGCCGCCAAACAGATATGCATGTATCTGCTTAAGGCCTTTCACAGTACCAACTTCTATATTGCTCATAAATGAACTGTTCCACAGGGCATAGGCCTTGTTTTTGCTTTTGCCGTCAACCGTTTCATCACTGTAGGTAAACCATTCTATAAATCTATTCGCATTTTTTGAAGGAAACTCTTTTGCAAGGGCAATAATCTGCTCATAGTTCATTACGTTGGACATTCGTCTTTTTCCGTCAGGAGCAAGCAGTTTCATCTGGGTAGTGACACTACCCAGTTCATTTCCCTGTTTCCTTAATTTTGCTTTCAAGTATTTCCAATAATTCCTTATCTTCTCGTAATCGTCTTCATCTCTAAGTACCGCTACAATATCAAGAACTGAAAACAACCATCTGCTGCTATCTTCATCCCAAACTGCACGTACCTCACGATCATTGAAAAAACGTATTGATACTTTAGTTTCCATTCCATCACCTCTTTGACGGTTATGCCCTTCTCTTTGTACTTGTCAGGTCAATTCTAGTCTTGGCTTGGCGCATAGCGCGTCGCTACGATAAAGACTTCCCCTTTTTATTTCAGTACAGAACACACAAAGATGTCGTCGACACTGAAAAACCTCTATTTTAGTCAGAAGGTATCATCAAGGTTCAGTAATCCCGCAGAATATCCTCTTTTCTGCGGATTTTTTATACAAAGCAAAATATAAACAAAAGCTCTCATGTGGTTTAGGAGCCTTTTCAGGTTGTATCCACAAGCGTTGATTTCATCTCTTAAGCATTCTTTGTAAATAAGTCCTTGCCATTCCGTAGTCGATTTTCAAATAACCAATTATTGGCTATATGACATTTCGTCTCTTCCTCTTTTTCTTACACGACGCAGTCAATATCTGAACCTTTTCATTGTACGTTATTATTTCAGACTGTACGATACGTCTTTTTCTCAATTAGCTCACCAGCCATAATAGCTGCGTTCTTTATTTTTCAATGCTTTTTTTCATTAGAATCGGCATGTTTTCTTTTTCCAAATACTTCGTCTTCTCTGTCCGATAGAGGGTCGATCCAATCCGCTTTTTTGAGCCCCCACTCTATCCACTCCTGCGGAAATTTTACATTATCTTTTGAGGAAGCTATAAAGTTTAGGAATTCTCTTATCGTCTGAGCTGCCTTCCAGTCATTGGCAATATTAACGAGGGCATTAAATTTCTCGGCTTCATCGTTATATATTACTCTTAATTCCTCATCCTTTATCGCTTTTTGCTTTCTGCGTTCTTCCTCTGCGATAATGTCATTGTGAACAGTTGTTTTATAATGGCTGAAATAGATGAATTCAATAATGATTTCATCGATAATATCCTCAAGCTTGATATCGCGATGGTCGCTAAATATCTTAGCTCCGATGGAAAAGCGTAGCTTACCGTTAAATATATGGTCATATTTT
>JAFADF010000027.1:0-3097 GCA_023425145.1 Actinomycetes bacterium
ATGGTATTTGCAGTTATATTTTGTATATGATAAACTATTATTATCCATTATATGGATCCTACTTTTGTCTATTAAACTTGGCTGCGAACCTTTAATAATTTAACGATTTTAGTTTTCCCTACTTAAAATATAATAACCATTATTTTAATTAAATTAGTTATTATGATATTAATTTCCAGTTAAGTAAATTCAATTATATTTTCTATAATATAAAATCATTATGTCATGAAATTATTATGTATAGAATAAAATGATAAATAACTATATAATATAATTTATATTTGAAAATCTTTATGCTCTAAATATCTATAATTAGAAAGGAATTGTTATGGAAGATTCTTTTGTATTACAACTATCTAATATAAAATTTAAGGATTTTTATCTATGCTTTTGTGGCCATGCTAAATGTGCCCCATTACATAATTTTGGCCCAGCAGTAAGAGCAAATCACATAATTCATTATGTATTATCCGGAAAAGGCTATTATTATGTTGATGATAAAAAGTATACCCTTGAAAAAAATTATGGATTCTTAATTGAACCAAATATTAGAACATTTTATCAAGCAGATAGTAAAGACCCTTGGACATATATCTGGGTTGGTTTTTCAGGTCCAAGAGCTCCTGAATATCTTCATGAAATTGGATTAAATCACAACGATTTAATATTTAAAAACGATAATTCAAATGAAATGAAAGAATTAGTATTCAAAATGCTTAAACATAATGAATCAAATTTAAAAGAAGAATTTTACTTACAGGGACTATTGTATAAATTTTTCTCATTATTAATTAATGATAGTAATATTTCTAAGGATAGTATAAGTAAGGAACTTACAACTAAAAACCCCTATATTCGTGATGCAATTAGCTTCATAAAAAACAATTATTCATCAGGAATTACGGTTAATGATATTGCTAAACATCTTTCTATTAGTAGAAGTTATTTATATATATTATTTAATAAATTTTTAGGAATATCACCTAAAGACTATTTATCTAATTTTAGAGTAACTAAATCTGCCGAACTTTTAACTTTAACCGAACAATCAATTGAGGAAATTTCTTCAAACTGCGGATATATAAATCCCGAATCTTATTCAGCAGTATTTAAAAACAAGTTTGGGTTAACTCCTACTAAATATAGAAAAGCTAATAGAGATGAACATAAGAAAAGACTTGAAATTGAAATTAAATCTTTAGACTTTATGTAATAAAAAAGACGGACAATATATTTTGTCCGTTTTTCTTTATCTTTTATCAATATTTATTTAAATGATTTTACTTAATTACTATTATTAATCTAAAAATTAATTTTCAAAGTATATTTTCACTATTTTTATATAATAACGGCTCAGAAACATTATTATTAAACCATTGAATTAGCGGCCCCATAAATAATGCTGTAACTACAGTTCCTATTCCAACTGAAGCCTTTAATAAAAATCCAACAATTACACAAATTAAATCTGTTAAAATTCTGCAAAGTCTAAACTGTGCTACCTTCTTATCAGCCATAATCTTAGAAATTGCATCATAAGCTGATACACCTAGATCAGCTGTAAAATATAGTGATGCTGCAAGACACATTATAACTACACCTGAAATTAATAATACTACTCTAATTAAAAAGCTTGGATTTACTATAATACTTTCAATAAAACTTCTACTTATATCAGCTATAAATCCATTTCCAATTAAATTGAATATAGTTGCAAGACCAATATAACGTTTATCTAATATGAATACAATTACTAAAATACAAGCACATAATATAGTATAAAAAACTCCAAAAGGTAATCCAGTAACATTACATAATCCAGTTGTAAAACTAGTAAATGGATCTGTTCCTAATGCTGAAGATTGAAACATTCCAATACTAATCCCCGTTACAACTACACCTATAAATGCCATTAGTATTCTCTTAGTTTTCAAATTCATATTATTTCTCCTTTGCTCTTATCACATAAATTTTTGACCAATAATCTGTACAAGTTTCTCCATCATCTAATACTTGTCCTGCTGATGGATCTGTAGTTATTAATCCTAAATTCATTAGCTCACTTCCATAATATGAATTAAATTTATCTGAATTAATATTAATATCACTATTTCTACTTTCCTTAGATGAACTACTTATTTCCTTTACTGAATATAATAAGTTTTCATTTAACCCGTATAATTTCATTCTTCTAAATGGACAATTAACATCATTTAATACCTTAAAATAAGCAACTATAGCTTCTTTCTCATCTTCTGATACAACCATCCATGCTGAAATATTACTTTCAAAAGGACTTTGTAACCTAAAGAATGTACCCTTTTGTATAAGCTCTCTATATTCTTTTACAAATTTAACTTGCTTTTTAATTATTTCATGCTCTTCTTTTGTTAACTTAGTTAAATCTAATTCATATCCAAAGGCACCAAAGTATGCAACGTTTCCTCTAGTTTCTAATGAAGCATTACGGAAAAGCTGATGATTTGGAGTTATAGATACATGTGCGCCCATACTACTTATTGGGTAAACATAAGAAGTTCCATATTGAATCTTAATACGTTCAATAGCATCAGAATCATCGCTAGTCCAACATTGAGGTGCATAATATAGCATACCAGGATCAAATCTCCCTCCACCACTTGCACAAGATTCAAATAATATATATGGGTGCTTATTTATTAATCTTTCATATAAATCATAAACACCTAAAATATACCTATGAAATACTTCACCTTGTTTATATGATGGTAAAGCTGCTGAATAACATTCTGTAATACATCTATTCATATCCCACTTTATATAAGAAATACTAGATTCACTTAAAATTTTATCTACCATTTCAAAAATATAATCTACAACTTCATTTCTTGAAAAATCTAAAACATATTGATTTCTTCCATGAGAACTTGATCTATTTGGAGTTTTTATTATCCAATCAGGATGATTTCTATATAACTCACTATCCTTATTAACCATTTCAAGCTCAAACCATAATCCAAATTTCATCCCTAACTCTTCTATTTTTCTAGACAATCCTGAAATTCCATTTGGCAATCTATCAGTATTTGCATACCAATCTCCAAGTCCACTAGTTTCA
>JAFADF010000056.1:0-3596 GCA_023425145.1 Actinomycetes bacterium
GTGGTATGAAATCCTTCAAAGAGCTTGCAACCTTTGGTAAGTACAAGGATAAGTCACTATTAGATCAAGCTAAAGCTGAAGGCTTTACTATTGTTACTGATGCATCTAGCTTGGATGCAGTAAAGAAGGCAGATCAAAAAGCTCCTCTATTAGGTTTATTTGCAGAAGGTAATATGCCAGTTCGTCTAAAGGGTCCTCAAGCATCTTTCCACGGTAACTTAGATTTACCTCCAGTTAAGTGCGAAGTTAATGCTGACAGAAACGCAAGTGTGCCAACTCTTGCTGCTATGACCAAGAAAGCTATTGACCTATTAAAGGTTAACCAAAAGGGCTTCTTCCTACAGGTTGAAGGTGCTTCTATCGATAAGCAAGCTCACGCTAACAACCCATGTGGTCAATTCGGTGAAACTATGGACTTAGATGAGGCTGTTCAAGTAGCTTTAGACTTTGCAAAGAAGGATGGCAATACTTTAGTTATCGTAACTGCCGATCATGCTCACGCAACTCAAATCGTTTATCCAAAGGCTGTTGCTCCTGGTTACACTTTAGCAGTTATAACTGCTGATGGTGCACCTATGTCAATTTCATATGGTAACTCAGAGGATGTTAACAATTCAGGTCACACAGGTGCTCAATTAAGAATTGCAGCTTACGGTCCTGGAGCAATTAACGTAATGGGCTTAACTGACCAAACTGACTTATTTAAGACTATTTACAATGTACTTGGTTTAAAGAAGTAATTAAGTTAAGTAGTTCATCTTACAAAGGGAGGCTTAGGCCTCCTTTATTTTTATGACAGATGAGAGAACTGACTACATTAAGCAACAAATGATGTTTTTAAATTGTAAAAATTCCCACACTACATAATAAAAAATTGTAGTCTCTCGTAAAAGTGCATAAAATAAGGCCTTGTAAAGGTTTTTAATGCCTTGCAACTACTAAACAATTCTAAAGGTAGAAATAAGAAGAAAGCTTTCCTGTTTGGGCAGAAATAGTAAGATTGCCTAAATTCCCACACTACATAAGAAAAAAATCTTAACTCTCGTAAAAGTGCATAAAATAAGATGTTTGAGCAGTATTTGATGTCTTACAACTGCAAAACATTTGTAAAGCTAAATGAATAGCAAATTAGTGATAAGTTAAAAAATAAAGGAGGCATTTGCCTCCTTTTGAATAGTTAGAATGTAAAGATACGTAATTAACTAGCTTATAAGCTGAGTTACCATGATGATTACGATAAGTACAGGAATTACATATCTTACTAATACTAAGAATGGTACTAACCAAACAAACTTGAAACGACCGTCTGAGGTTAATTCTGACCAAAGTTGTCTTGTAGTCATTCTCCAGCCTACGAATAGAGCTGCACCAAGACCTGTTAGAGGTAAAATGATCTTTGCAGTAAAGAAATCTAAGAAATCAAAGATGTTCATACCAAAGATCTTAATGAAGCCTAAAGGTCCCATTGATAATGCTGCAACGCAACCGATGATGAAGCAGCTGATAGAAATAATTAGAGCTGCTTTGTGTCTTGAGAAGTTTGCTTTTTCAGCTAAGAAAGCTGTTGATACTTCGTGTAGGAAGATACAAGAAGTAATAGCTGCTGTGAATAGAATTACATAGAAAGCAGTTGGAATTAACCAAGCTAAGAATGGAATGCTATTTAAAGCAGAGTTAAATACGTTAGGTAAAGAAATAAATACTAAACCTGCACCGCCAGATGGTTCCATACCAGCTACTGAGAATACAGCAGGGAAGATGATTAAACCAGCTAGAATTGCAACTAAAGTATCTAAACCTGCAATTGAGAATGCAGTTTTGTTTAGGTTTACATCACGTCTAAAGTACGAAGCGTAAGTTACTAAACCCATACCTAAAGAGAATGAGTAGAAGCATTGACCTAAAGCAGATAAGATAACTTTGTGGTCAATAGCAGAGAAATTAGGTTTTAAGAAGAACTCATAACCAGCTTTAGCACCAGGCATAGTAGCAGCAAAGATAACAAGCATTAACATAATTACGAATAATGCTGGAACTAGGATTTTTGCAGATCTTTCAATACCTTTTTGTACGCCAGATACAATCACGATATGCATTAGGCCGATTACTACAGCTAAGCAAAGAATTGGTTTCCATGGGTTAGCTACGAACTCTAAGAAGTGATTTGCAAAGGCATCTTTATTAGTTAAAGCTTGGTTACCTAAATCTACGAAATTAGCAGTAATAGCATCGTAGCAATAAAAAACAACCCAGCCTACAACTACGTTGTAGTAGCACATGATAGCGAAGGCTACTGCAACAGATCCGATACCAACAATTTTCCATTTAGAATTAGGAGCTAAAACGGTATAAGCATTACCTACGTTTGCTCTAGCATGACGACCAATAGCAAATTCAGAAAGTAGTAAAGGAATTCCGAAGAATAAGATAATAGCGATATAAATTAATAAGAAGGCAGCACCACCGTTTTGACCTGCCTGAGTTGGGAATCTCCAAATGTTTCCTAAACCTACAGCAGAGCCTGCAGCAGCTAGCAATCCACCTAATTTGGATGCAAAGCCCATTCTATCTAGATTTTTCATAGTATGTCCTAAGCTAGATTAATAAAGAATATTTTGACGCGTAATTATAAAGTTTTTGGGGATAAAAATCTAGAAAACGCCAAAAGCAACCAAAATGGTCCATTTTGGTTGCTCGAAAGAAAGGAGAAATTAAAGACCTAGTTGAGGTTTAATCTGTTGACACCACTTTTCGATTCTTTCATCAGTAAGTTCAGGCTGATTGTCTTCATCGATGGCTAACCCCACAAAATGGTCATGATCCAATAGTGGTAGGGGACTTGTAAAATCATAGCCTTTTGTATCCCAGAAGCCTATGAATTTAGCGCCACGGTATTGGAAGGTTTCGTATAACATACCCATGCCATCTAAGAAGGTATCAGGGTAACCTACTTGATCACCAGTTCCAAATAAGGCTACAGTTTTTCCTGTAAAATCCATTTTTTGAAGTTTAGGCATGAAAGCATCCCAATCTTCTTGAAGTTCACCAATACTCCAAGTAGAAGTGCCAATGATGAGTTTTTGGTAATCCTTCATCTTGTCACCATCAGTTGAGATATTAAATAGATCAACATTTTCTTCACCTAAATGTTGAACGATTTTTTTTGCAACGTTACCTGTAACGCCAGTGTATGTTCCGTAAAATAGACCAACTTCTTTCATAATCACTTTACCTATCGAATTTTTTTATATTATATTGAATATTTCCTTCTTAAAACTAGTATTTGCTAACCTTTTTCATTTATTTTCAATTAAAGTTTTAAAATGGATAAAATAGAGCTAATAATTTGAAGTGAATTTTGATTTAAATGTGATGATTTAAAATGGCTGAATATATTGTTGATGAAATTAAATTTGTTATTCATGATGAAGAACAAACATCCTTCTTACCTCAAGGCTACAAACTCTTTAATGGCGTAAGAGTTGGAGAACTAGAGGATTCATCTGAGTATTGGGAATTATATTTAAGTTCTGAGGATGAATATAACCTCTTAGTCGTAAAAGAAGAGCTCCTTGCTAAGTGGGTTGATTCAAAAC
>JAFADF010000028.1:0-2689 GCA_023425145.1 Actinomycetes bacterium
ACATTAGCTTGATATTCTTTATTCAAATCATTATAGATTCCTTCCATAAATGCTATACCTATAAGATTTCCATATAACATACAATGTACATAGTGTATTCCCTTGTCCTTTATTTTATCTATGTTAACATAACTTTTCCAACACTTGAATATTAATTCTATTTGCCATCTTAGTCTGTAAAACATAAAAATTTTATTTACAGGTAATACAGATGAAGAAGCATTCGTTATTAAAAAGGTCCAGTCAGATATTGGAGACTTAAGCTTTTTACCTTTAGCCTTCATTTTTTTTACTTGATCTTCAGTAAGTTTTGTACCAACAAATCTACATTTTATTCTATTATCTTTTTTAGAATTAACATAAAGTGTAGTATCAATAACACCATTAGAACTTTTATCAACTAATTCTTGTAATGTTACTTTTATTAATTTACCGTCACTATCTTCTCGATAGAGAGCAGTATTGCTCTTAATTTTGCTTAAAAAATATCCTTGCTTTTCAGCGATTTTTTTAAACATATAAGCATTAAAATATCCAAGATCTCCGATATATAATTCTTTTTCTTTAACACAATTAATAATTGTATTTGCAAAATCGGTATCACTATCTACAGCATTAAATACTTCATTAGTAATAACCCGTCTAAACATTAAGCTATATAAAACTTCTAACTTTAATCCACTATTAGAAGCGTCACCAGTATACCCTTTGTAATACGAACGTAAGTCATTTCGTAGTTCTATGAATGTAGAATCAAATATTTTGACATCTCTAATTTCATCTGATAATTGAACATTATCACCAAAGGTATTGTTGATAAATTCACCAAGAATATTATAGTAAATATACTCCAAAAATTTTGATCCAGCGGCTAGCTTATCGCTTAACCCTTGTTTGCTAATTCTTATACTTGGATCAACCTCTTTCATATAATCCACTATATTCTCCAAGGTAACACTTTTTAAACACATGCATCCAAAAACAAAAGCTTTAAAAAATATACTTCCAGTGATTTCACGTTCACGTTTAATAAAACCTGTCTTTTTTGCAATCTCTGCTAACTTTTTTTCACTAAATGTGTTAATAAAATTTTTAATACTGTTAATACTATCATTGAAAGGTAATTTCATAAGTAGAATCCTCCTTTGTGTTTTTTTATATTAAGAGGATTCTACTTTTTTATATTTTTTACTCTAGGAGAAACCTTCCATGGCTAATATAGTAAAAGTATTTTATTGGGTTAACTTGACGCTCATGCTGAAAACTGTGCACTGACATATCCCTGTGCTTTTTTATATACCATTCAAAAAAAGCTGTCATACTTACGTACAACAGCTTCCAATCTATAAAATCTCTTAATTATTCTTCTGTCTCCTCTTCGACAACTTCACTACCATCTACTTTTGCCAATACTACATCACTATTAGTTACAAGCTTAATTCCATCTGGTAATGCTAAACTTCCTGCTAAAACAGTATCTCCATAATTCAAAGCTGATACATCTACTTCTATATCTTCTGGTAATAAATCAGCTTCTCCACGTAATTCTACCTCTGATAAGAATGTTTCTAAGAATAATCTCTTACTTTCTAGCATACCTTGTCCAGTATAAATTACTGGTATTTTTAATTTTATCTTTTCATCTTTATTTACATATTGAAAATCAATATGTATTACCTTTCCATAATTATCTTTTTGCAATTCTTTTACTACACAATTCTCTGTTTTACCATCTAAATTTAATGATAATATAGAACTTTTAGCACAAGTTAAAAGCTTATCCACTTCTTTTCTAGTTATTTTTGCAGATATAGGTTTTTCTAAATGCTCTCCATAAAGTACACAAGGTATTTCACCAGATCTTCTTACTTTCTTACCGCTTTCATTTCTTTCGCTAATATTGAATGCTACATTTGCCATAATAAAGCCTTCTTTCAATTATTGAATTCACTTTAATTATAGCACTACAATATAAGTAACTCATTTTAGATATTTTGTAAAATCATACAATAAAAGCCTCTGACATTTAATCAGAAGCTTTTATCTCTATCAATACTACTTTTATTTATTTTTATTTAAGTTTTCTATAAGAAATCATTATAGTGATTCACTATAATCTTCTATAAATCCTTCTCCTAACACTTCTCTAACATCAGCTATTGTAACAAATGCTTTTTCATCTATTGATTTTACTATACTCCTAAGTTGAGTTATTTGTTTTGGAGATACAACTACAAATAGCATCTCTTTATCATTTTTAGAATACATCCCCCTTGCTTTTAAGCCTGTAGCACCTCTTGGTATTTTCTCCATTACTTCTTTTGCTACTTCTTCTGTTTTATCAGTTATTATAAAAGCTGCTTTTGAATAATGCATCCCCTCTAAAATTACACTTATAACCTTTGATGTTATAAGTACAGCTAAAATAGCATACATTCCATTTTTAGATCCAAAAATAAAAAATCCACTTAAAATTATAATACCGTCAATTATTAGCATTAGTTGTTGTATTGGGAAATATGGAAACTTAAACTTAATTATAGAAGCTAATGTATCTGTACCTCCAGTAGTAGCAGAGACTTTTAAAACAAGTCCTAATCCTGTACCTACAAAAGCACCTCCAAAGATTGAACATAAAAATAAATCATCATTTACATTGAAAAAATTAGGAATATATTCTGTATACCAT
>JAFADF010000049.1:0-2907 GCA_023425145.1 Actinomycetes bacterium
GTGACGGCTTTTTTGAGGGCGGGGGCGGTGTCTGAAACATCGTCACAGTCGTCACGGCTGTCACAGGGAGCGGCCCCAGACGTTTCCCACCCCCACCGCAACCCAGCGAAGCGGTTGCGGTGGGGAGAGGAGGGGCAAGGGAGCGGAGTGAGGGATGGACACAAGGCCGTCCCGAATGGAGCGGACTTTGACCCGACGAGGTGCAGGGTGCCCTTTTCTGCGAAGTATACCCTGCGGGTAAAAGGGCGGCCCTGCTGGGGGAGGCAACCGCACACCGAGCCGCAGCGAGGCGTTTCGGAGGCCAACCGCCGCTTGCGGCGGCTCTTAGGCCGGAGATGTTGCCGGGGACAAAGCCCCCACACCCCCTCGGAGAGCCCACGACACTTTGCAGACCGAAGGGATGAAAGTGTCATAGTGGGTTATTACACTTCCTGCAGGAAGTGCCTCCCCCGAACCCCCGTCCTCTTTCAACAACCCAACATCTGAAACAGGAGGATTTTTGCCTATGGCGAGAGGCGACGGTATTGACCGTACCAACGCAAGAAATATGAGGCTGACCGAAACCAAGATCGGTAACACCCAGCAGCACAACGAGCGTGAGAAGGATTCCTATGTCAATCAGGACATTGTACTGGAGCGGACGCCGCTCAATGTCCATTTCAAAACCCCGTCTGCCGGGTATCGGGAGATGTTTGCTCAAATGGAGGCCGACGGCGTGATCTCCACCCGTGGCATCAAGGAGGATGCCTTTCGATACGGTGAGTTGGTCTTTGATGTAAACTCCGCTTACTTCTACAATCACGGCGGGTATGACTTCGCAAAACAATTTTACACCGAAGCCTATAAAGCCGCAATCAAAATCGTGGGCGGAGAGCAGTATATTTTGTCGGCGGTCATGCACGCTGACGAGCGCAACCGGGCCATGTCCGAGGCGCTGGGGGAGGACGTGTACCACTACCACCTCCATGTGGTTTATATCCCGGTAGTGGAGAAGGAGATACGCTGGACAAAGCGGTGCAAGGACAAGTCCCTGGTGGGCAAGGTCAAGGAAACGATCATGCAGGTGAGCATGAGCAAGAAGTGGGCGTCCAAGCCCATTCTGGACGAAACTACCGGGGAGCCGTTACGCACAGCTAAGGGCAAACCCGTTCTACGAAAGTCGTACAGTGTCCTGCAAGATGATTTCTTTGAGCATATGCGCTCCGCTGGCTATGACGATGTAGAGCGTGGGGAACGTGGTAGTTCCGAAGAACATTTGACTGTTACGCAGTTCAAGACGGAGCGTGAGCAGGAACGGCTTGCACAGCTTCAAGAGGTGTCGGCGCTGGCCCAGGTTGAGGCCGACAAAAAGAATAAGGAGGCAGCATCAGCTGAGAAGAAAGCGGCCCAGGCCAGGGCTAAGCTGGACGATGTAGCGCCCTTGCTCAAGGGCATGGAGAAACTGGCGGCGGACTTCTCCGACGACCCGGAGCGGACGCTGCCGGAGGCGGGGCCGCTGGAATCGGCCAAGTCCTACCGGGAGAAAAAGGCCAAGCCCCTTTGGGAGAAGATCGTCAAGGTGCTGCGCTCCGTCTACCGGGCCTACTTCGACCTCAAGAGCAAGTTTGAGCGGTTGCAGAGCGCCTATGATCGTGAGGTCAGTAAGAACGGCTCCCTGTCAGCCAGGATTTATGAGGTTTGTGCCGAGAGGGACGGCTTGAAAGGGCAAGTCAGGGACTATGAGCGGGTCAGACGGGCCATTGGCCCGGAACAGGCGGACAGGATACTGGAGGCAGCTTACCAGCAGGAACAGGTCGAAAAGGAGCAGAAATGGGGTGCAAGGTCAAAAATAAGGGTAGGCGCACGATAATCACAAAAAATGGAGGTAATTTCATGGAAAAGTACATCTTTGACGAGGGCAACGGTCTGTGGTATGAGTTGCAGAGGGACTAACAATATTCGGGCGTGTGCGGCGGAAATCGTGGACACAGAAATTATTTGCGCATGAGGCCCCAAATCGGAGGGTGTCCCGGTGAATGCCCTCCTGATTTATTTGGGACAGCGGGTAAAAACTTCTTGCATTTTAGAGTGTGCTATGCTATACTGCTGTCATCCTGATTTGAGGAGTCTATTCAACATGCGGCAAGGTATTCTTAAATAAAATTTGATAATGGGCACAAAAATAATTGCCCCTTGCAGGGGCTTGGTTTTTGTACCCAATTTAAGAATGCTTTTGCCTTTTTATCAAATATCGTGACGGATAACGGCTCATGTTAGCTGAATGCGTTTCTATGTATCCGAAGTCATGATCCCCAGCGGTAAAAGTATTTGCCGCTGGGGATTTTTGCGCCCTTTTGGGCCTTGTATGGAGGATAGACATGAACATTATCAATATCGGGATTCTTGCCCATGTAGATGCGGGCAAGACGACACTGACAGAAAGCCTGCTGTATGCCAGCGGAACCATTTCAGAGCCGGGGAGCGTCGAAAAAGGGACAACGAGAACGGACACTATGTTTTTGGAGCGGCAGCGTGGAATTACCATTCAAACGGCAGTCACTTCTTTCCAGTGGCACAGTTGTAAAGTCAATATTGTGGATACTCCCGGCCACATGGATTTCTTGGCAGAGGTATACCGCTCTCTGGCCGTTTTGGACGGGGCCATCTTGGTGCTCTCCGCTAAAGATGGCGTGCAGGCCCAGACCCGAGTTCTGTTCCATGCCCTACGGAAATTGAACATCCCCACCATTATCTTTATCAACAAGATCGACCAGGTTGACATTGATTTGGAGGGCGTATATCAGTCTGTTCGGGATAAGCTCTCCGCCGATATTATCATCAAGCAGACGGTATCGCTGTCCCCGGAAATAGTTCTGGAGGAAAATACCGACATAGAAGAATGGGATGCGGTCATCGAAAATAACGATG
>JAFADF010000055.1:0-119847 GCA_023425145.1 Actinomycetes bacterium
CGTTGACCTGCTTCGTTCGCGTAGCTCTGTAGCCCTCCGCAGCCCTGGCGATGAGACGGGCCATCCAGTTAACCGGTGGGGTCCACCAGGCCTTTCCATTGAGGTCGGTCTTGTTGATGGGGTCGGCCGGGTAGGTGTAGCGGTTGTCGTTGCCGCCAGGAACGGGGTCGATCGACAAGAATCGCCCGGTGGTCGGGTTGTACAGACGGGCACCCATCAAGGTCAGACCACCAACAGTGTCCGCATCCCGCTGATGCGTCCCCAACCAGCCATAGCGGCCTGATGTGCCCGTCTTCGGCTGGCCGTACTCGTCGGTTTCGGTGTAGCTGTCGATGCCAGCCTGACCCAGCGTGGCGGTGGCCACAATGTCGCCATGCAGGTTCGCCAACTGCAGTCTGGCGACACCGGCATCATCCACATCAACCGCGAGCCCACCAGCCAGATCCGACACGTACCGGTTCCAGCCGGTCGTCCACGCTGTTGCCCCGTCCGGACGCGTCTTGGTCGAGGTCCACGCCGGACTGTCACTTTCACCGTCGTAATGGTCCAGCTTCTCGCTGAGCTGGACCCCGTCGGTGAAGCCCTTCGTCGTCGAAACCCGATCTGAGCCATCCAGACTGAAGGTCTGCTTGCGGACCTGCGCCACACCGCTGACCGGCTCAGACACCGTCTGCTGCAAGCTAGCCACCATGTCATTCGCCGCACAAGTGCCGCCCCAGGAGTGCGCCACGTCGCAGCACCCGCTCGCACTTCCTCAGACACCTCCCACACGTGCCCGACTAACCCTGGGGCCTCCGCCGGACGGGCCATAGCTGGATGGGGGGAGCGGGATCCACAGCACGGAACCAGGCATCGTCGAACGCGCGCCAACTCGGCAACCCACTCACGACCTCCACCTCTCGTGATGCCTGAACCTGGAGCAGTTGATCCTCTCGAAGAGCTCTCCACCTCTCTGGATGCCTCCCCCCTGGCGCCAACAAGCCACGGTGCGGCACGGAACGGTAGGACTCCACAACTGCTGGTTCACCAGCAAATACCCCGGCGGATAGGCTGAGTTCCCGCGGATCGAAGTCGACCGGCACGTTCACGCAGAGCACCACTTCCAGGGCAACCACCAGGATCCGATACCTGCGGCCCACGGCGTCCACGAACCTCGGCAGCGGCTCGCCGTCTGCCACATGCAGCCTCTCGTCGAGGAACTCGAAATCGGATCCGATCTCCTTGAAGCTCTCATAGAGCCCCTCGTCCCAGCTAGACGCGATGGGAAACGTGGGGGCGGGACCCCCAGCTAGCGCTGCCATGGCCAGTGCTTCTTCATCTCGCCTGGAGTCTTCCCCTTGTGAACCGAGTACTTCTTCAGCCCTGTTGCCCACTCGCCGGTGCGCTTGTCTTTCCAGTTCGACTTGCCAACCCGGAAGACGTTCTTGCCATACCGGTTGATGCCGGCACCTCCACCGCCCGAGGGATAGCGGCGAACCCAGACCTTGGTGTTTCGCACCTCACGGACTACGCGGGTCACCACATCGGCGACCTTCTTGGCCCCCCGGGCTATGCGCCCAACCTTAGCCACCGCGGTGAACGCCTTGTAGGCCCGATACGCCTTGTAGGCCCGATATCCCAAGATCGCCGCACGGGCGACGGCACCAACCACAACCCCGCCTGGGACCACCAGCGTTGCCACGGTGAGCGCGATATCAGCAACGAGCCACCAGTCAACCCGTCCATCGAGATCGAGCCTGTTGATGGGGTCGGCGGGGTAGGTGTAGCGGTTGTCGTTACCGCCCGGGACGGGGTCGATCGAGAGGAATCGTCCGGTGGTCGGGTTGTACAGGCGGGCACCCATCAAGGTCAGTCCGCCGACAGTGTCGGCGTCTCGCTGGTGCGCACCCAGCCAGCCATACCTGGCCGAGGTGCCGGTCTTCGGCTGGCCGTACTCGTCGGTTTCGGTGTAGCTGTCGATCCCGGCCTGACCCAGCGTCGCGGTCGCCACAATGTCGCCATGCAGGTTCGCCAACTGCAGCTTGGCGACACCGGCATCATCCACATCAACCGCGAGCCCACCGGCCAGATCCGACACGTACCGGTTCCAGGTGGTCGTCCACGCTGTTGATGCGTCCGGACGCGTCTTGGTCGAGGTCCACGCCGGACTATCGCTCTCACCGTCGTAGTGATTCAACGACTCCGACAGCTGGACCCCGTCTGTGAAGCCCTTCGTCGTCGAAACCCGATCAGAGCCATCCAGGCTGAACGTCTGCTTGCGTACCTGCGCCACACCACTGGCCGGCTCGGACACCGTCTGCTGCAAGCTAGCCACCATGTCATTGGCGGCATAGGTGACCGCCAAATCTCCAGCCAACGCGTCATCGGCATTACTGGTGTGCACCTTCGGGACCGTCGTCGTCCGACCCATCCGGTCATACACATAACCCGCAGTGGTCAACCTGTCCGCACCGTCATAGCTGTAGCTGGTCGAGCCCGAAGCGGTCGTGGACTGGCAGCCACCGGCAGCATCCGGGCCATAGCTGGTCAGACTCGTCCGGTTGCTGTCACCAACAAAGCCATAGACCCGAGTCGTACAACCCTCAGTGCCAGTGTCCTGCACCCTCGACAACCGGGCCCGATCGTCATAGGTGTAACGCTGGTTCCCAGCCGGGCCTGTCGCCTGCACAACCCGACCCAGATGGTCATAGGTCTGAGTGAAACCAAGAATCGGGGTGGTCACCCCAGCCAACGTTTGGCTGTAAGACATCGCCGTGACCTGGCCGGCCAAGTTCCGCGTCCACACCTGCGCGTAGCCGCCCGGCAACGCCTCCTTCACCAGCGCCCCGGCAGCGTCGTAAGCACCGGACACCTGGTCGGTGTCGCCGCTGACATAGCCGAGATCGACCCTGGTCGTCAGCCCGCGATGCTCAACGTTCCCAAGCAGATCGGTGCCGTCGTAGGTGTAGGTGTAGACGCCCTTCCCATCATTGAACGTCTTGGTGCGTCCAGCAGTGTCATAGGTGGTGGTGGCGGTGTTCCCGGCGCCATCGGTCGCGGTGAGGGTCCGGCCCCACGAATCGTAGGTGAACTCCTCGGTCACTCCGCCGCGGGTGGTGGAGGTCACCGCGCCGGTGGTCGGGTTGTAGCTGGTCGTGCCACTGATCGTGGTGTGGTCGGTCAGCCCGGTGCTGCTGGACGTTTCACGTCCGAGGTAGTCGAACCCGGTCACTGTGGCGCGGGTCCAGGTGGAGGAGGTCTCCTCCAGCCGGGTGGCTGCGCCTCTGATGTTGTAGCCAGTGGTCGTCTTGGCCGGGATCGGGTAACCGGTGGACGGATCGCCGGCCGTCTTCACCATGCACACGCTGCCTGCCCACTCCGGCTTGGAGCGACAGCTCGACACTTCGGCGGAGGCGTCCGCTGTGTAGTAGACGGTCTTGGTCGAGTAGGTGTCGTTGGCGGAGCCGTTGGTGATCGCTGTACCGCCAGGGGTGCGGGTCTCCACGACCTTGCCTTCGGCGTCGTAGCGGGTGATCGTGGTTGCCCAGTCACTGCCATCCTGGCTGAGCGTGCGAGTGGGAACCTTGAGCACCCACCCGGACGCATCCCCGGACACGACCGGATCGTAGCGATAGCGGACCTTACGGGTGTCCCACGTGTTGCCATCTGACTTGGGCAGAATGCGGTCAGTAACCGAGATGCGCTGCTCGACGGCGAGCTGGTAGCCGCCCTCGGGCACGTCGCTGGTAGGCCGCCCCGGCATCAAGCTGGGATCGGCCTCATCGTCATACACGGTGCTGGTTACTGTGCGGGCGATCACGGTGTTGCCGTTGTCGAGGACCACTTCACGCATCGGCGTGTAGGTCTCTTCAACCCGGGTGCCGGTCTCGTTGTACACAGTGAGGCTCGCGTACTTGTCGGCCGCGGTTGCCGGCTCTGGTTCGCTGAGAGCGAGAGCTCGACCGGCTGCTGACAAGCTCCAGGTCGTGTTGCCCTGAGCGTCGTAGCGGGTGGAGTCGATCAACCACTGACCAGCCCCGAAAGTGGCGTTGTTGGTGGTCCGTCCGGCCTGGCTAAAGTACGAAACCGAGGCGTAGGGCCAGTCGTCGCTACTCGGCGTGGCAGCCGGCACCCGGTCTGGTTCGAACACGGCAGTGGCACCGGTTGGTGCGTCCGCCTCAAGCTGCCCCCAGCCCGCGACGGCACTGCTGGTCAGATCGGGAAGACCATCACCAGACAATGGCACGTCATAGGCAACAGTCCAGGTCGAGTCGCCGGCACCTACCGCCGAGTCCAAAGCTCGCTTCACGGTGGAAAGCCTGCCGACCGTGTCGTAGGCGAAGCGCCATGGCACCAGCCCCGGGTCGGTCACCTTCGTGACGACCGTCTTGGAGTTGATCGTCGTGTACTCATAGGTCGTCTTGCGGCCCGTTCCGGTATCACCGGATGCGTTCGGCTGCCAGGTTTCGGTGAGTCGGCCTTGGCTGTCATAGCCGTAGCCAGCCACATCAATGGTGGCCATAGCCGCCGAGGCGGTCGGCTTGCCGTCGCTGCCTGGCTTCGGGTCCCACGCGACGTACTGAACCTTGGTAAGCCGCGAACCACCGCTAATGGTGGCGTAGGTGAACTTCAGCGCACGACACCCCTTGCCCTGGGTGGCCGCGGTACACGTCACACCAGCCGGAGCGGGTGCTAGGACCCAAGTGATGAGCCCGTTGGAGTCTCGGATGAACTGGACCGTCGAGTTGTTCTCGGGTTCGACCGTCCGATGGGTGCTCCACACCCCGGCGGTCGTGCGCTGGAATTCGGTGATGGTGCCATCGACCTCGGTGAGCGTGAGGGTGTGACTGATGCCGGTCCCGCCGCCGGTGGCCAGCTTGAGGCTGTCGAGGTTCAGTGCCGTCTCGCCGACGCCCTTGTAGGTGCCGGTCTTCAGCGATCCTTTGGTCCCTGAGGAATGCGCATAGACATCGGTCTCTCCCTCCGGCGAGGTGAGGATGATCGTGCCGTCAAGGGCAGAGTTGTCGGTGACCACATAGCCCGCAACTCCCGTCCCTTCTCCGGCGAAGTCGGCGGTCCAGCCGGGCCCAAAGACCCCGGCCGGTCCCGCGAGATCACCTGTGAGAGTGCCGTGAGTTCGACCGATCGTGAGGTTCCCGCCGACTCCGGGAACAGACACGTCGGTCTCGGAAACCTGGTACTCCCCGGTGAACAGCGCCAAAGTGCCGGCACCCACCTCCTGGGTGGGGTAGGAGCCGCCGAATGCGTGCGGAATCAGCATCACCCGCTGCATCGGCGACGGCATCTCGACAGCGGCCGGATAGGTGAACACTGCACGAACCTGCACAGTGGACGGCACACTGATGCCCGTCTCCTTCGACGGAGTCCAGGTCAACAGCGGTAACTGCGACAGCGGAGAACTCGACTGCAGCGCCCCGGTCCAGGTCGCACCGGTCGACTTGAGCTGAAGCTTGCTGGCGGTCGTCCAGCCACTAGTCAGATCGCCTTCATCGTCGGGTGCATAACGCCACTCAATGCGGGCACCCGTTGCCCCTCCAGCAGCAATCGCCTGCACCGGGAACGTCGAAGTTGAGCGGTCATCGAGCATCGGCTGGGTCATCGCAGCTGTTCCAACCCCGAAGGTGTAGCTACGCCATGCCGACGCGGCACCCGCCTTGTTCCTGGCACGAACTTCAAGCTTGACCACACCCGCTGCGGGCACAGGGATGGCCGCCGTCACACCGGTACCGGAGCTCGCGATGACGGCGGGCTGATCCTCGACAGTCCCCGCCTGGGTCCGTCGCCATTCGAAATCGGCAGATCCAGCCGACGTGAAGGTACACGTCGTGCTCTCGCCCAACCGGGCTTCGAGCCAGCTCTGGTCGGAGTAGCCGTCACACGAAGCCGCTGGCGTCGGCGGCGCACTCGTGTCGACCCCGAGCGCCCGCCACTGCGACCAATCGCCAACCAGCCCGTGCTCATCGGTTGCCCGTGCCCTCACGACATAGGACTGCCCGTCGGCCAACTCAGTCGCAAGCTGGCACCCAGCGGAGGCGCCTGCCGCCACCTGAGCGCTGCTGCAGCTCGAGGCAACAGTGGACGCCGAGGTAGAGGTGCGCACCTCGAAGCTGTAGGTGACCTTCGATGCTTCTGCGTCGGAGGCAGACGTGGTGAGCGTCGGCCGAGCCGCTGACGTCCACAGCCCGCCATCAAAGGTGCGCGACGCGCTGACCGACACCAGCGCTGCAGCCTGCGGTGCACTGTTGTAGGTCAAGGTCAGGTACGGCACCCGCGCTGCCGTGTTGCACGAGGTGTGCGTCGGGTCGTAGTTGATCGAGCAGAAACGCCGCTCATAGGACACGTCATTGTTGTTCGCCGCAGGCACGTTCATCTGAATGCCGTAGTTGGCGAGGCCACCATTCGCCGGTCCGTCTGCCCACGCCTGCACCATCTTGGTCAGATCGCCGGTGATGAACCCATTCGCCGCACAGCCGTCACCGCCAACGTTCTTGGTCAGCGACGAGGACGTCCCGGTATCCGTAGCCCCATAAGGCTTGTTCGAGTAGACGACCTTCGACTCGTCCCATGCGCCCACCAACGGATGGATGTTCATCTTGCGTGACGCACAAGACCCGGCACCATACTGGAACAGGTGCACATCAGCCTTCAGGATCTTGCGGCCACTGATCTCCCCAGAGGGCCACTGCATGAACCCATAGGCCGGATTCGTGTTCGAATGCGAGGCGATACGGCCCACCAACACCCGGTACGGGAGAGTGTCGATCGTCGTTGTTCCATTACGAACCCAGGTGTCCTGCGAAGCGACCTGCGGAGCCACATCTGGGTCAATCGTGATCGGATAGACCACATCAGGATCCTCAACCAACTCGCTCGGCGTAGCCAAGGTCAGATCCTGGTCGGTTCGCTCGCCTTGTGACGCGGTCTCCTCCAAGGTCGCCTCAACCGGAACAACCTCCACCGGATCACCGAACTCATCAAGCCGGCCATCCCACGCAGTCAGCGTCGAGGTCTGCCCAGCCCGATCCTTCCCGTCGGTGAAAAACAGCTGACCAGCATCAGTCTGGCTGAGCTCAACCCCGTTTGTGCGCACCTGAACCGTGAACTCAGGCACCACCGCGTCCGCTGAGTTGATCCGGATCCGAGTCGAAACACCCATCGCAGAGGCGGTTACCAGCAGATCCACGCCATCGGCCACCGCATAGGTCGCAGTCGCACCCTCCACCGACGGAGTCGGCAGATCCGCAGGCCACGACCAAACCGTCGATCCGCCACCGGGCAGATCCATCCGGGCGAACTCCCTCGCCCCACCAGCATCAATCAACACCGTCGACGGAGAAGCCTTCGGCGCATAGCCGCCCTCACGCGGCACCAACGTGTAGTCGACATCGACCCACTTACCATCAGCGTTCTTCACCCACACCGGCGCCGCATGCGCTTCCTGCTCCGAAGTGCCATCGGGGTTCACCAGAACACGCACCGACTCGGTGCGCTGCGACAGATCCTCCACCGCAACACCCAACACTCGCGCAGTCACCCCAGCCGAAACCAGATCCGGGCGATCCGGCGTGCCATCCCCGTCACTATCAGCATTCGGCGCCGCCTGAGCCGGAGTAGGAGTCGGCGCAGGCTCCTCAGCCCGAGCCGTCGGAACATCCGACCCGAAGGTCAACGCAACCGAGAGGACTCCAACAACCAGAAGCACCAGCCAACGCGGCAAGGAGACTCCGGGAGCAGAAATGGGCAGGCGCAGCATTGAGGGGTCTACCTTCGTCCTGGGGCGATGCCGCCAACGCAGCAAGGCCGAGCGGGAGCCCGGGGTGTGGGCCCACAACAGTTATCAGAACGCGCTTGGGTCCACGCCGAAATCCTTCAGATCTCAGTCGTTGACACCTTTTTGGCCGCCCGCCATGTGGCATTTCCGGTATGCGCCGCACCGTAGACCCAGAGAAAGACAGCCCCACCGGGCACTCCCGGTGGGGCTGTTGTGGTTCGTTCGAGCGGCCGGACTACTTGATCCGGACGCCGTCGGTGGTCTTCTGCTCGCCCGCAGTGGACACCACGGCGATCATGCAGCCGCGGCGCGGGGTCTTGAAGGTGATGGTCTGGACACCGTTGACAGCCCGATTGGTGACCTTCACAGTCTTGGACAACACCTTCTCGGCACGCTTGGCGGCGCCGTCCTTCCAACGGAGTTCATTGCACACAGCCTTTCGGTAGGAACCGATCGATGATCCGTGCCAGCGGTAGATGGTGACCTTGACCTTGCCGGTGTAGCCCGAGCCCCAGGTGCTCAGCTCGAGTGCCACCTTGTGCCGACCGCCGTCGTACATGACGGCGTAATCGAAGATCGGGACGATCTGCTCGAGGCTCGCGTCGGGATCGGTACCGCTCAGGGCGACCTTGCAGCCAGCGCCACCGAGCCGATCCTGAGCCTCGGAGAGGTTGTCCGCCCAGGACTCACCCTCATTGTTCAGATGGAACAACGCCCAGGACTTGCCGTACGAGGCCTGGTTCGCCGGTTCGGCAAGCCAGTTGGCGTAGAACTCGGCCAGACGGTCGACGTCGTAGCCCGGCGCAAGACTCGAGACGGAGTCCTCGATGATGTCGTGCCCCAGCACGGAGGGCTCGAAGCCGGTGATGCTGGAGGGCACCCGGCCCTGAGCGTCTGCGAGATAGATCAGCGCGCTGGGGTTCTCCAGCAGGGTGTGCACGGCCGAAGCCGGACAAGCTGCCGTCGGGGCTGCGGATGCCGGCGGCGCCACAGCTCCGGTGAGGGTGCCGGCCAACACGAGGCCGGCGAGTGCGCTGGTGATGCCAGTGCGGAAACGGGGGGACATGACTTGACTTGCCTTTCTTCGAGGGGTTGTTACTGCGTTCTGCGTTCGAGGGGATCAGGTCGGCTGTGCGTTGACCTGACCGGCTGCGGCGAGGCCGCGCTTGAGGGTGGACACGCTCACGCCGACGACTGCGGCGACCTCGGCCAGCGTCATACCGCCGGCGTCGTAGAGGTCCTGAGCCCGAGCCAGCCGCGCCTCGGAAAGGGCGCGGGGACGACCACCGGAGCGGCCGCGCGGGCGACCGACGAGGGCTTGCTTGGTGCGCTCGCTGATCAGCGCGCGTTCGAACTCGGCGACGGCTCCGATCACCTGCATGAACAGCCGGCCGGCCGGCGTTGATGTGTCCACTGCTTGGTCGAGTACGACGAGCGATGCGCCAGCGCTCTCGATCTGGTCGACGATCTGAAGCAGGTCCTTCAACGAGCGAGCCAGCCGATCGAGCTTCGTCACCACCAGGGCGTCACCAGGTCGCAGCGTCCGCAGGGCGTGCTCGAGCTCGAGGCGATCGGCCTTGGCGCCCGAGATGTGCTCGGAGTAGATGTCCGCCGCAGCCACCCCGGCCGCGGTCAGGGCGCGGGTTTGGGTGTCGAGGTCCTGGCCAGCGGTGGAAACACGGGCATACCCGATCCGACGGCCCGTCGGTTCAGAAGTCATGCGGTTTCGATCCTTTGATTCTGGTCGGGTTCTGACCCGCTGCGCTGACCGTGAGCTCCGGCTCGAGGCGGCCAAAGCGGCCTCGGCTCATAACCGATCGTGGTTCTGGCCCTGCTCAGCGATCCGTTCACTCGGCCACTCCGGACGTTGTCGTCGGCATGGTCGTGGGGGTGGTGGCGACGTCCGTGGCCGACTGACCGGAGCCGACGACCGCCAGGACGAGGGTGGCCGCCAGGTAGAGGGCAGCCTTCTTCGCGGCGGTGTCCGGTAGCCGGGTCTTCATGACCATCGTGAACTCCTGGTGCGGGGTGGGACCCGGTTGCGTAATCGGGTACATCTAACGTGTGCGTGTAAACTATACACGCACCACAACCAGAACCCCAACTCCGAAGGAACAACTGCATGACCGGAACCAGCCCCGGAAGGCACCATCGCTTCTCGGCGACAACCGCCCGTGACATCTCCGACGCTGAGGCCCCGGTGATCGCCGCCCAGGCAGCACTGCTGCGAGAGGCGGCGGCCGCCCGCGGGCTCACGGCCTACCGCCTGGCCAAGGCCAGTGGCATCGCACTGTCCACAACACAGAACGCGGTGAGGGGAACCCGCCTTCTGCCCGCCTCCCGCAGCCACGCCGAAGGCAGCTTCGCCACCAGAGCCTCTGCCCACGTCTACGCCGAGCTGGCTCTACAACTGGGCCTAAGCCCAGATGCTGTGGCCGATGTTGGTCGGCCCGATGCGGCCGAACTCATGGAGCAGGCGCTCGCTGCCAAGGACGCCGCTGCAGGCCGCAAGAAGCAACTGGCCGATACCTCGAACCTCGACCTGGTGGCGACGATCACCACCGCTGTTGCGGAGCTGCAGCGTCGCGCGAAGAAGGCCTGATGCTGAGCGCCCCCAGCACCAGCACAACAGCCCGGATCGACGTCGACCACCCCGCTGTTGCGCGATGGACGGTTCGTGGGCTGGCTCTGCTCGCCGTGACGGCCTTCGTTGTGGGCGCCCCGGCTCTGATCGCCGTTGGCACCTGGGCTGGGCTCGGATGGGCCGCCTGGGGGCTGCCGCTAGTCGTAGACCTGGGCTTGGTCATCGGGGCGGTCAGCGCGACCGTGGCTCGCCAACGGCAGGCTCCGGCCGGGCTGCTCTGGGCAGGAACGGCTGTGCTGGTCGGCCTGAGCACGCTCAGTCAGGGTGTTCATGCCTGGACTTCGACGAGCGTGGCTGAAGGGCCTGCGCGGTGGACCGCAATTGCACTTGGATCACTCCCACCACTAGCAGTGCTCTGGACCACAGAATCCCTCATCCGCCTGATCGTGAGTGAGCCAGTTCGCCGGAACCGCCGGGCGCCGCAACGTGCCGTCGCACCTACGCCGGCGCAGCGTCCGACCGAGGCGATCACCGAGCTCGCACCTATCGAGGTGGCGGTCGAGGCACCGGATGAGCCGCAGCCGACCCTGGAGGCGCAGACCGCGCCGGCCACCGCAGCGAGACCCGATCGGGCGGCTACTGTCGTCCAGGCTCGACAGCTCCTCGCTCAGGGCCTCTCCGTCCGACAGGCAGCCGACGAGGTGGGGGTTAGCCGGTCAACGCTCTCGAGGTGGCTTGCCGAGCCTGAGCTGGCCGAGCTGGCTGTTGCCTGAGACTCATGAGGGTGCTGGGCAAGCCGACAAGGGGAGTGCTCGCGCACTCCGGGGAGTTCTTGAGGGCCAAGAGGCCCCGGACCCATCTCACACTGGAACCCAGCGGGAGGCTCACAGCAGCAGCTGTGAGCCTCCTCTGTTCTGCACCCACCACTGAAGATCAGAACCCCACCGACCGGAAACGGTCGGTGGGGTTCTTCGTACCTTGCTCCAGCCGGCCAGTCACATCCACCCGGCCCTGTTTCAGCCACCCAGTTCCAATCGGCGGTTGCAGGCGTTGGCTGCAGGGGCGCAAGGGGTGGCGGATTGGCTGGTGACAGGTCTGGTCAGCCGCGGTGGCTACCTCACTATTCCTCCGTCGAGGGCGCCGTCGAGGGCGTCAGCCTCGTCGTCACGGCCAGCATCACGAAGCAGCTTGGCAGTGGCGCGCACGAGACTGCGTAAGTGCTGAAGCTCCGGGTTATCGCTGCTGGCCCGAGCTTCCGCGATCCAGTCGCGGATCACCGCAATGCCAGCAGCGTTGGCCACGATCGACCTGATACCCGACTCGTAGCGTCCGAGATCGAGCTCCCATAGCGCAATTGCCGACTCAATGAGGGTGACTTCGTTCCGAACGACGCCACGCACCGCCTCTAGCTGAGTGGCGAACGACAGATGCCAACCCCCGTGACGGTCTTGGTAGCTGTCAGGATCGAAGTCTCGAGCAGAGCCAGGGAGCCCGGCCCGCTGTTGCCACAGAACCGGGTCATCGAGCGACTGCCCAGACAGAAAGAGCGCCCACAAGAGGTCGACGGCGTCCCGCTCAGCCTCCGGCCACGCGTCATCGGCAGCAGCCAGCCGCTGGGCGGCCGCTTCGTCGCGGAGCGCGGCGCGAACCTCGTCCCACGGACCGAGGATTCGACCAAGTGAGGCGATCGCTTGCTTACCGGCGTCCGGACCGGTCGCGATCTCGACTAGGACCGTGTCCCGGCTCTTCCCAGGCACACGGCCGCGGTAGATGACTTCGATCGGGGCGGTGCGCTTGGCGGCACCCTCAACCCGGGCCGCGATGTGTTGTCCAGTGGTCAGCTCACTCAGCTTCATGACCCCATCCTGCCCGCGAGCACAGACACCTACTTGGGCGGTCTGCAACGCGGGGCGACGCTGCCCCATTGAGGACGGATGTCTAGGCCGAGATCTCGGTGGGCCCACCGCGAGTAGCCTCAGTGGATTCTGATGGTGTCGAAGAGGTGGGGCGGGTACCGGTCGAGGTTCTTGATCAGACGCGAGACCTCTTGAGCGTCATCTGGGTGGCAGGCCACCTCAGTGAGCGCCGATCGAAGGAGAAGCGAGTTGATCCAGCGCAGCGATGCCAATGTGGTGACCCGCACGGTCGCAACGGGCTGCCCCGAGTAGAGCGCAGCAAGTCTCCGCCTGATCGGGACGATGATGGTGTCGGCATCACCGATGGCGACCCCTGCCCGAAACCCGAACCGTCCCTCTGACCTTCTCCCATGGAGAACCGGGTTGTCTGGAAGGACGAGACCGGGGAGTGTGTCAGCCAGTTCGACCAGCTGGACTGTCCACTTACCGAGCATCTCTCGGATGCCTGCATCGACGCGCCGGACCCCTGAAGGAAAGAGGTCGGGCTCCGCCGCGAACTTCCGGGCGGCGGCGGCCACGATCGCCTGCAACTCCCCGGCTTGAGGGGCACGTCCATACTGCTTCACAAAGGCCGCAAGGGCCCGTGGATCGCGAGCGAGCCGGTCGGGCGCCTCGTCGAGCGCTTCCATGGCGGCCAACCTGTGAGCTTCGGCGAAGGATTGGCTCCGAGCGAGGTGAGCGGCCGCAAGGGCATCGATTGCAGCCTTCCGCTTGTCAGTGATGACCGTGTTTGCCGCAATGGCACGCACCTCATTGAGGAACCTCTGCTCACGCCTTGCATAATCACGCTCGAGTCCGTCGTCGAGGCTCCCGTCCGGTTGCTCCACGGACAAGAAGTCATCGACGGTCCAGTTCTCCTGGATCCGACGCCGGCCGTCGATTACGGCTCCGGTGCGAGCATCCAGTACCGCCACTCGCCAACCGTCGGCGAAGTTGTGCTGGTACCCCTTCGATACCAAGTGTTGTGCGCGCCGGTAGCTGTCGGTCACGTTCAGCACTCTAGGGACACTTCTGCCCAGTCGGGCCGTGTCGGATTAGTTCAGCTCGAACTTCCTCCCGGTCGTACTGAAGATCGGACGCCCGTCCAGAAGGGCTCCGACCGCGGGCCCCGCGACGACCAAGGTGCGCCGTCCATCATTCGCTTTGACGACCGCAGCCACTCCAGGAACCACCGCGGCCCCAACGATGCCGTAGCCCTGGTTGCTCGGACGCCACTCGGCGGCCACAGGTGCGACGGGCACGACCTTGAGGTTCGCGAACTGGCCCGGGCCGGCCATCTCCCTGCGGGTCCAGATCGATTCGGCGGCAACAAACACCGTGACACCGGCGTTTCCAGCATGACCGCCACGCCCCTCGGCGTGGAACGAGCCTCCACAGCAGCAAACGCAGTCGGTGCCGGGATTCGCGATGTTGCAGGAGTGGGTGCACAGCTCTACCTCGCTGAACTCCCATTGGATTTCGCACGACCGGTAGAACCGAGCGAGCGTTGTGGCCATCCTCCGGGCACGTCCTCGCGCGATCAGGCCCACGCCGTCGGCGACCGACGTCTTCGCCTGATTGCCGTTGAACGCCTGAAGCCAGGCCAGCAACACATCGTCAGGCACCTCTTCGGCCAGCGGCACCGTGACCAAGGCGCGACCCTTGACAGGCACGATCACCCGAACCGGTGCGGGGGCTTCGAGAGCGGCCCGCTCGGCAACCACCTGGTCGTACTGCCGAGCCGCCACCCGCCACGCAGGTTCGGAGCGATCGGGGTCACCCCAGTCCGGGATCTCGATCGTCACCTGTACTTCTTCGACTGGCGCGTTCACGCTGCCTCCTTCACTTCGGTCATGTAGTCCTCCACCCTCTGAACATGCGGATCGCCGGCTAGGCATGGATCAGCCGCTCGCCAAGCACCTTCGGCTCCCCGGTGAAGGTCACCCCGGCGATCGTCACCGTCATGGACCGCTGCATGATCTCGGTAACGGCTTCGGCATCCTCGGGCAAGCACTCCACAACGAGTTCATCGTGGATCGGGAGGTAGAGCCGGGCTGTCTGAGGCAACTCCGCTGCTACCCGGCCAGCCATCCACTTGAACAGGTCTGCTGCGGACCCCTGGATCAGGTAGTTGGTTGCCCGATATGGCTTGTCCAGGCAGCTCGCGATCGGGCGGCCGGCCAGGGTGTGCTGCGGAGTCCCGACCTTGGCGTAGTACTGCGCGGTGTCGATCCACTGCCGCGCTACCGGCCATGCCGAAAGCACTGCTTCTCGGATCCGGGCGGCCTCTGCTTCGGACACGCCGAGCGAGCTGGCCAGCGTTCGGGCGGTCATGCCGTACATGAGAGCCAACAGGACGACCTTGGAGCGCTTCCGGTACGCGGCCGTGGCAGGCGTGAGCGCTCCAGTCTCGGTGTACTGGACGGCCTCAGTGCCCCACACGACCTCCACAACCGCAAGGTAGGGATCCAGGCCGGGGGCCACAGCGGCCACGAGGGCCGGATCCTGGGACAGCGCTGCCATCATCGACGGCTCAACGTGATCCAGGTCCGCGCCCACCAAGACTCGACCCTCGTCGGCCAGGAGCAGACTGCGCAGCGAGCCCATCGGCTCAACGTGTTCGTTGGAGAGGTTCTGGAGCGCGGGCCCGGAAATGGACATGCGCCCCGTCGCGCCGCGGGGGGTGATCGCGCCGATCGTGGGGTGCACGCGGCCCGTGGGGTCCAGGGCGTTGTGGATCTCCTTCAACTTCCCAGCGAGGCCAGCGCGGTCGATCACGGCGCAGACGTCAGCCCACCACACCTCGCGGCCGGCCGGGACTTCGGCCAGCTTCCGGTGCTTCTTGTCGAGCGAGGGGCGGTAGGTACGCTTCTTCGGGTCGTATTTGAGCGCGGGAACCACCCCGTGACTGTCGAGCCAGATCTTGCGAGCGCTGGTGTTCGCGGTGACGTCCAGGCCGTAGAGCTCGGTGGCAGCGCCGATTTCCGCCTGGACTGCAGCCCTGGCCTGGGTGAGGCCCACCGTGTCGATACAGAAGCCCTCGTAGCCGGTCCAGCGCCACAGCTGATCCGTCACTACCTCAGTGAGTGCCTGGGTAATGTACGGAGACCGGTGGATCTCTTCCACCAGGCGCGCACCTTCGACAGCATCCTCAGCGGCATAGGCTGCGAGCTCAGGGCAGGATTCGACCCGCAGATGCCGGACGGCGTCAGGCAGCCACCCGGCTTCAGTCTTCTTTGGCTTCGTGCAGCCAAACCGTTCAGCTTGCTCTGCCCACACTGCGCGCAGTGCCTCTTGAGCGGCTTTGGTCGTCGGTCGCAGGTCCTTCAGCGAGTAGCCCTCGGGGCGTCCGGGCCAGATGACCTTGGCCGCCGTCATCGAGTCCATCAGTGACGACAACTTCAGGTCGACGGCTCGGCGAAGCACCCCGGCGTCATAGGACGCGTTATGTGCCCAGATCGTTTGGTCACGGTCGCGAAACGCAGCCAGCAACACCTGCCGGACCAGAACACGGTCCCTACCCTCCAGCACCAAGGCGTCGCCGTCATGGTGTCCGATCGAGACCACGCCCATCACGAAGTCCTCCGCGTGGACGTCCAGGCTCGTGGTTTCGGTGTCCACCAGGAGGCGCCCCGGGTGGCTCGACAGCCACCCGAGCGCTGCGGAAACCTGGGCCGCCGAAACGGCGAGCGTGATCACAGCTCGACCTCCTCGTCCGACGCGGCCAGCGCCAGATCGCTCGGAGCAACCGAGCTGGTGTTGCTGGGGAGGGCCGCAACGACGGGGAGGGCCGCAGTAGCGGTTCCCGGGTCGATGTCGGTGGGGGCGCCGAGGCGGACGCCGAACCAAACAGGCTTGCCAGTGGAGCCCCCGGACCGGAAGCCCTTGTCCTGCATCTCGCGGTTGAACGCCTGGCTGCTCCACGGCCGGTCGCCGAACGTCTCCTCGACCCACGACTTGAAGGCCCTCGCCAGCTCGGCCTGCGGCACCTTGGCATCATCCGCCACGGTGCACATCTGAGCCAGAAACTGGCCCACCCGGTCATTGCTGGCCCGAGTGCTTGCCACTGCAGCCTGGACGCACTCCGGGCGAGGCACGAGGCCGTCGGGGAACCGGGCGCCGGATGTTAGCTGCGCGTCGTAGCGAGCCAGTACCCGCATGGCACCCTGCACCATCCAGGCCAGTACCCCGGGCGCTTCGCCGCGCAGGCGCGCCGGCAGGGACAGGTCCATCTGGTCACGGGTGATCTGGTGCCGCCACTCCACAATCACGAACCGGCGCCAAGCACCATCGGTCGAGTCCGACAGCGACGGGTAGTGGTTCGATGGGATCTCGAGGCGATGGGATGGTCGGAAGTCGAAGAGTTCACCACCCTTGATCTCCGCGGAGATCGCCCCTCTGGACGAGAGCCGCTTCAGGCCGGCCGAATGGACTTCGAACTTCTTGTCGGGCTCCTCGGCGACCGCCAGTCGAGCTCCTTGAAACCGCCCATGCTGAAACCCATTGGGCTGCTGGCTGAGCCACTCCGAGGGGGTCGAGATGGCATACGGGCCCAGTGCATACTGCTTGGTCTCCGATGCCGTGGTCTTGCCATTCGAGCCCCCGCCAACGTGGACAGTGACCGACTCCTCCAGGACAGTGCCGATGACATCCAGCCCAGCAAGCTCCTGCAGGTAGTCGACCATCTCCCGATCCCCGCACATGGCGGTGAGTAAGAACTCGTGCCACAGCGGAGCAGCGGCGGCCGGGTCGTAGCAGTGTGGCGTGCACTTCAGGTTGCGCTCACCGCGCTTGCGAGGCCTGATGCTCCCCGTGCGGAGGTCCACGACGCCGTTTGCGGCGTAGATCACGAACGGGTCATCGTCGAAGTCAGCGGTGCTTACCTGGATGCGGGCGTCCCGCGAGACCGCCGCGATGATCTCGCGCAGCATCGTGACCGAGGAGAGCACGGTGTCGTGGTCCCGCAGGATGCGGGTGATCCGGTAGCTCGGGTTGGAGCCGGGACCGCCGCGCTGCATGTGGGTCCCGCGGTCGACCAGCCACGTCTTCGACGTGGTGTCGTAGACGTAGCCGGCATCCGCAAGCAGATCCTGGACGATCACTTCAGTGATCTCGACCGGAGACTCGGGATCCGGGATCGTCGAGTAGCGGGCAGCGGTCGCGATGTCCAAGGCCTCCGCGAGCAGGGACCGCAGACGGTTGTGGCCACGCGTGGCGAGCTCGTCACTGATGTCCCAGGTCGAGTGGTCATAGGTGGCGACACGGGGCCCCGACCGATCCGGCCGCGGCACGTTCACGATGCGCACATGCGCACCGCGGGCCTCCAAAGCCTGTGCCGTCGCGACCAGCCCCACGTCCCTGCGCCACGAGCACCGACCCACCAGGTAGACATCCCGGCCCTGTAGCGGTACGCGGGACCAGCAGGAGGCCAGCTGGCCCTGCCGCGTCTGGTTGAGCGGCGAGCCCGGGGCCGCGTACAGGTGCTGCCAGTCCGGGGCATGGACGACGGCGAGAGACAGCGCCTCTGCGCGGGCTGCGGAAAGGACCGCATCAGCCTGCACCTGGCCCCAACCGGCGGTCTCCCCACCTCGATCAGAGTCGGCGGCCACGGTGACGACGAGTGGCACAGTGGGGTTACCGACCGCGGGGCGGCCCAGCGGATTCGTGGCCAGGGTCGGGTACGGCTCCGACGGCCGGACGCCGAACGAGCCGACCGGCGGAATCTTCGTGGTCGGGCGGCCAACCTTGCGCTTGCCCTCAGCCTCCTCCAGTTCAGCGTCGGAGTAGGCACGCCCGCGGAACTGCGCCGTCTCGGTCGTGGTGCCATCCAGGCAGTGCACGGGAGCCCTCAAACCCCATTCGAGGTGGTAGTGCTTGGTCGCGTCGGCGTAGCTGGTCGGCAGCTGGGTGATGTCGAGCGACTCGTAGCCGCGGGCGGCCGCCACGTCAGGATCGACGCCGCGGAACGCCAGGCGTGCGGCGGCTTCGCGAGTCAGGGACGCCGACCAGCCTGCACCAGCAGACGCACCAGTGGCGTCCACCTGCGCCAGGTCCGGGTTCAACCTCAAGAAGCCGAGCAACCCAAGAGCATCGAAGGTACCGTCGGCACGCCGGTAGCGTTCGCACAGGCGCGCGGCGCGGCGGAAGTCGCCGGCGCACCAGTGGGCCTGAAGCAGGTCGAAGCTGGTCTGGGGGTGCCCAGCCGGCACACCGACCTCGTCGGCACTCGTGGCGGAGTAGACGACTACCCGCTCGTGTGGGGCGTTCGGTCCGTGGTAGATCACACCGTTGACGTCGGACTGGGCAGCATCACTGATGTGGACCGTGGTCTGGTTGGACGTGGCCTCGATGGTGGACCAGCCCAGCAACGGGATCAGATCGCGCACGGACAGTGCCCTAGCGACCTGGTCGGATACCCGAGGTGCGCCGTCAGCCACGACCGGCAGGGCTCCGGAGCCGGTCGGCTGCAGGGTAGGCAGAACGGACTCCAGGTGCGACAACCTCACGGCCGAGGCATCCGAGGTGGACTCCAGCGTCACGGGCCGCAGGGGTGTGCGCTCACCCGCGGTCGAGCCCTTGACCGGCTTGGAGTGCAGCGAGCCCGGGGCCCGGCCCTGCCGAGTCGGGGTTGTGGTCACGCCGCGGTCGATGGTGACGCCCCGCTCGGCCAGCCAGGCCAGCAAATCAGTCTCCAGGCGAGCGGCAATGTCGGCATAGGTAGCGCGATCGAGCGGCTCAGTCAGGATGTAAACCTGGTAGCCGCCTGGGGTCCGGACCAGAACGTGGAGCGGCAGGTCACGGGAGGTCAGGTACTGGTCGATCAGGACGCGGGCGTCCTCATGGGAGGCGGGGTAGCCGAGATCGGACTCGCCCGCTGCTGGCTTGCCGGACTCAGGCGTCGCGATGTCGACGTCGAGGAACAGCGCCTCAGCCGTCTCTGCAAGGTTGGCCACCGAGCCGGAGCTGCACTGAGAAACGGGGTGGGACACCCGCGGCACCACGGGGACAAACACCGTTCCGGTGTCGATCGAGGACAGCGCGTCAGCGAAACCATCGGCGTCAGTGACGTCGAGCCAGCGCGTGGGGGTGTACTGGTCCTGCCATAGCGTGATCTCGCCAGCGGTCTGGAACCGGCCGTAGAGCGCGGCGTGGTAGGCCCGTGCGTGGTCACGGCGGGCAGCCCGAGCCGGGGTGCCCGGGGGCACCGGTGCCTGGCTGCCGACAGTGACATCTGTAGGCAGATCAAGTATCGTAGTTGTCATAGGAGATTGGTCTTTCTGGGCTGATCATGACCCCGTGGCCGTTGGAGCGGCTGCGGGGTTTCTCCTTTTTCAAGGAGCCCGCAAGGGGTTGTGGATGTGAAGTTGTGGGCCGTCCACGTTGCTGCCGGTCAGGCAGCCGTGCCAGACGGCACCTCATGCTCGAGGAGCCAGTCGAGGACGGCCCGGCGCCGATACAGCACCTTCCGCCCGACTTTGATGAAGGGGGGTCCCGTGCCGTTGTACCGGCGGTTACGGAAGCTGCGACCCGTCTCGTGGGCCAGCGCGGCGGCATCCGGCTCTTCGACCAATGGCTCGGCATGATCACACATCACCATCACCTCCTCGGTATGTCTCGGCATGTCACCAAACATAGTCGAACCCTCCTCTCTCTGTCAACGCTAGGAGCGTTTCCTGCTCACGCCGTCCACCCCCTGCCCAGGCCGCTCGCGATAGGCTCAAGTCATGCCAGATGGACACTCAAGTGCGATCGCGGCCTTTGGGTGGGAGTGGGTCAAGACGGAGAGCCCGGAAGAACAAGTCCAGCTGGCCAGCGGAGTGTGGGCGCCGGCCCAGATCGTGGCTCAAGGGCCGTACACGGAGACCCCACCGGGGGAGGGCGCGCGGCTGCCCGAGGAGCCGGTCAGCTACCTCTATGTGCCCGGAGAGCCCGCAGAGCCGCCGGAGCCAGAGGAGGACATCCTCGACGCAGTCTGGTTGCGAGTGCACACAGAGTTCTCACAACGCACCAGCAGCTATGTGCTCCGAGGCCTGCTCGTAGACGTCGGCAAGGGTACAGACCTCACCGGAGTGCTCCTGCGGCGAGTAGCCCCGGAAAGCATCCTGCGCTGGCTGCTCCCCCATGCCCTGCTAGTAGACCCACTAGGCACAAGCCCGGGAGTGGCGCGGTACCTCGGGAACCGACGAGCCGCTGAGCAACAACCACCACTCGGCAAGCAGCAGCACATTCGGTTATCACGGGAAGAGCTTGCCGAGGTCTACCGCGTCGCTCAGGCAGTCCGCGACAACCCGACGCAGGCCATCGCTGACCTTACCGGTGTGTCAGCCCGATCCACCCGGGACCGCATCGCTACCGCGCGCAGGCAAGGCCTGCTGCCCGCCGGCGGGAGTCCCACTCCCAGCTGAGTTCGCATGGGGCCGGCGAGGACGTCGCCGGCTGTGATTCAGCAACCCCGGTCGGCTACACGGGCCTGGCTGCACGGCCGGGCAAGCTCACCCGGACTAGCCAAGCGCCCGATGAACAGCCACTGAGCACCGCGCGCGACCCCAGAGCCCGCACCCCCGGGTCGCCCTGGTGAAAGTGGAGAAAAGTTGAAAACCACGGCCCGATCTGGGTCAGGCTCCTATAGAGACCGAAATATCTGATTATTTTGGTCTCTCGTCACGAGCGACTGAAATCCGCCTAGTTTTCTCCCCTTTTATCCACCTTCACCCCCGCGGCGTACCCCATCCGCCGCCCGGCACCTCGTCCAGCCACGGCCGGCTGCCCACACCCAACGCCCTGCAGCCCAGTTCGCGGAGCCCCGAGGTACCCCTACCGCTCGATGGGCGCCCTTCTTGGGCGCTTACCGCACGACTGCTCGTTGCCGGCACCCTGCCTAGCCGCCCACCCAGCCCGAGCGCCTCCATCACTCTGCCCACCCTGAGCGGTCTCTGCAGCACTGGTCCTGCCACCCAGCTCAGCCCACGGCCTTCGGCGACACGGCCCAACCATGCCGGCAGCGGCCGACAGCGTCGCCTAACTGACCGCATACAGCTAGTCTTAGTTGTAGACACTTCGTCTTCACCCAGAGAGCACCCGCATGACCACCCTGCTGACCACTCGGACCACGCCGAGAGCACAGCTGTGGGCTGGAGAGCGAGCCGGTCGATACGAGCGCATCGCCCGCGGCCTGTACCGGCCCGTTGATGCCCCCGCAGTCGACTGGGAGCTCGTCGAGGCCGCCGCCCGGCGGCACGACGCCACGGTCTGCCTCACTTCGGCTCTGGCTTACCACAACCTCATTGACGACATTTCTGAGGCGCTCGACATCGCGCTCCCACGTGGTGCCAGGATCCCCGCCACCAAGGCCGCCATCCGCTTCCACTCCTTCGACGCGGCCACGTTCGAGCTCGGCCGTGAGCTCATCACCATCCCGGGCACCGACGGGTTGCAGATCGGCATCTACAGCGCAGAGCGGTCCATCACCGATGCGTTCCGACTTCGTGGTCAACTCGGCTACGAGACGGGAGTCCAAGCCCTGCGCGCCTGGCTCAACCGAGGAGGAAAGCCGTCCACCCTGGCGGCGTTCGCCACCAGCCTCCCCCGCTCGGCGAAGCTCCTCGAGACCCTCACCATCCTGACGGCCTGAGGCCTCCCCGACCTGCCAGACTCGATCTGTGGGAGCTCGGATTGTGCGCACCGAATCGGGGTCGATCTACCTGCTCGAGCAGCACGCCGATGATGGCTCCGAGTCGATCACCAGGGTGCGCGATCCGGACGATCCCGTGGCCTCGGCCAGGCTGCGCCGCGATGGCGCCACGCTGCAGGTGCTGCGCTGGGTGGTAGCGCCGCGGGTCGGAGCGTCGATGATCTATGCCGTCGAAGTCGTCGGTGACGGGGTCACGGTCACGTACCGCACCTCAACACCGGTGACGTCGATCACCGACCTAGACCCCGACCGGCGCTGACCCGGCGCGCTACTTCAGATCTGCATCCTCGGCCGCACATCAGCCTCCAGCAGCCAGGTCTGCCTGGTCATGCCGCGCCGCGGCGACCACTCAACGCAGACGTGGCCAGCCTCTCGCCACAGCGCCACCGCGGGAACAACCTCGGCTCGATCCCGCCACACCAAACGGGCCAACACCAGCTGACGGCCCATGTAGTGCTTGCCGCTGGGCCCCGGAGGTGGGCCCAGTGAGTTGAGCGGTGCTGGGTGAAGGTGCTCGGACACCCGCCCATTATCGAACAGGTGAGCGAATCTGTGGACAGGGTCGGCTCCTCCCGTCTACGGTGGGATGTGCCAAGGTCCCCCGCTACAGAGCTACCCACGGGGCTGAGGAACCTGAGGTTCGCGAGAGGGGCGATTGATGCCTCTACCTCCAGGCGACTTGATCGAAGGGTGCGGTGGCTGTCGCCGGGTCAGATCTCGCGTCCCGAACAAGATGCTGTAGACGTCATTTGATGCTAAGATTGACGTCATGACGTCTCTGGCCGACCGATCCGACTTTCGCACTCGCCCTGGCCAGATCCGGGATGCAGTTGTCGCCATCCTGGCTCAATCACCGAATCCAGTGCTCTCGGTGGCGGAAATCGAGACCTCCGTAGGTCATGTTCTTGGACATCGCGCCACGCCATCCAGCGTCCGCTCGTTCCTAAACCTCAACGTGCCCGACGTGGTCATGCGGGTCGATCGCGGCAAGTACGGTCTCACCTCCCGAGTGGACGACCTGTACTCACCGAAGGTCCGTTTCGGGAATGCACAGCTGTTCCAAGACGACGCGTTCAGTTGGCTCGCCCGCCAACCTGAAAACAGCATTCACGCCGTAGTGACCGATCCACCATACGGAGTGGTTGAGTACAGCGCGAAGGAACAGCTCAAACTTCGGGCCCGGAAGGGTGGTGTGTGGCGAATACCGCCCACACTTGACGGTGTCCAGCGCGCTCCACTGCCGAGATTCACGACGTTGACGCGTGACGACCTCGAGCTCGTTGACGACTTCTTCCGCGCGTTCGCGAACGCCTTGGTTCGAGTTCTCACTCCCGGAGCCAACGTCTTTGTGGCGTCGAACCCACTTCTCTCGCACATCGTCGCTGGCGCTCTGTCCGAGGGCGGCCTAGAGCGCCGCGGCGAGATCATTCGGCTCGTCCAGACCCTTCGTGGCGGTGACCGGCCGAAGGGAGCTCACGCCGAGTTCCCTGACGTCTCTGTCATGCCGAGGTCTCAGTGGGAGCCGTGGCTGCTCTTCCGGAAGCCACTGAGCGGCACCGCGGCGGAGAACTTGCGCACCTGGGGGACCGGCGGGTTCCGGCGCATCTCGGATAGCCAGCCGTTTGGAGATGTCATCCGCTCGGCACCCACAAACGCCACTGAGAAGCGGATTGCGCCACATCCTTCCCTAAAACCGCAGGCGTTCCTGCGCAAGATCGTGCGAGCCTCATTGCCGCTTGGCCGGGGTCTGGTGCTCGATCCGTTCGCGGGTTCCGGCTCCACGCTGGCTGCCGCGGAGGCGGTCGGCTATGCCTCCCTGGGTGTGGAGAGGGATCCGGACTTTGTGAGGCTCGCTGGGTCTGCGATTGAGAAACTCGCCAAGCTCGCGGTGAGGACCGATCTGGAACCGTCAGTGGACGACTGAAGCGGTTCTCAGGGCTGCACACTGAGTTTGCGCAGATACTCATGGGTCGGTGTCGCCCATGTCGGGTCAAGGTAGATCCAGCTGCGACGCAGTTTTTGGAGTCCCGCTCGATCCAACGTCGCCGTGCGGGTCCCTTTGTCTGTCTTGCGGCCGTTGAGTCGGAAGTCGGCCAACTCCACCTTGGCCAGGTAGATCTCGCGGAAGGTGAGGGGTTCTCGGGCGCTCGCAGGTTGGGTGTCGTTATCCACGGAGTAGACGAACACACACATCCATTGGTCGCGCGGGCCGTGCGTGTCGACCGCGCCGCCGGCCTTGAGTGTCGATTTCACCTCAACGCCCTCTGCACCTGCCTCCACAGCATCGTTGCTGTACTGACCCCGCTGAAGCAGGTCGGGGTGACCGTTGTGGTACTGGTTTGGCACCAGGCCACGTGAACCCTTCGCGATTGAGTCGGTCACCATGTCGGAGATGGTGCCCGAAAGGTTCGCAGGCCGCATCATGTCGTCGAGACGCTGGAGTCCTCGACCCCCAAGCATCGAGTTCACGTCGTTGAAGAAGTCGTACACGTCCTGCATCGCCACTTGGAAGTCGAGCTGTCGGAGCGCGTAGGGGTACTGGAAGGCAGAGTTGAAGAACGAGAGATTCACCTGTTGAGCGGTCACATCACATCTGTAGCACGACGTCTGCGCGGCTGGTCGGACTTTTGGGGAAGTGGTCCGCTCGGGCACCCGCTCGCAGGGCTACCCCAGCTGCTCCAGGAACGTCTGGATCTCCTCCAGGTGGCTCTCGGTCAGCCCAACCCTCCGATCGGGCACCACAGCCAGGCCGGGCACCTCCAGGCCCTGCAGCCAAACCAACGCGTCCTCACGCAGCGAGTCGTCGACCCACACCACGGCGCCCCAGGTGAGATCTTCGTAAAGCTCGCGGCGCTGAACCCAGTAGCGGACCGCCGCCAGTTTCGGCGTGGCAGCACGGTGGTCGGGGTTGGGTTCGAACCGGATCGACCGGGCTGGCGGAATCTTGATCGCGCTGGACAGGAGGCGCAGCTGCTCAGCAGCCCAGGACGATCCCCAGACGATCTGCCCGAGCGTGGCCAGGGTGCGCACCAGCTCAGCGCGCCACGACTCGATCTCAAGGCTGTGGTCCTCGCCCATGACGGGGTTCAGCACTCCATCGATATCGAGGATGATCAGCACCTGCTGCCCGTCCAAAGTCCTCCCCTCACCCTCAGTCGATGGTCACGGTAGTCGGCCGCAGGCGGGGTGCTACGCGTCGCTCAGTCGGCGCAGCATGTTCGCCAACAAGATGGTGGCGTCGGCGGCGATGCCGCTGGAGGTCCGATCGGCCTTTGGTGAGTGCTTCATCTTGTGCGAAAGGGCAGATGCCTTCTTGGCCAGCCCACGCAGCTCTTCGTTCGCCGCCCCAGGCAGCCGGCGGTCGATGTAGGCACCAAGGCGCAGGTCCGTCTTGTCGATAGCGGGCGGTTGGGCCCCAGCGGGGCAGTCCAGTGCGGGGTCGTACGCCAGCGCGCTAAGGGCCTCCAGGACGCCCACGCAGCGGTTGCCGACATCCTTGTAGTCGATTGGCGTGCATGCAGTTGCGAACCGGTGACGGAGCTGCTCGATCTGGTCGTCGACCGTTGGCCAACCCAGTTCCTTGCGGGGTGATACCCCCGTGGCCAGGCTGTTGGCCGCCGCCTGGTCCTGGGCGGCTTCGAGAGCCTTGAGTGCGGGCTCGAACTGATCGGCCAACATCTCGCGCCGGGCCTGCCAGCTCCCACGTCCCTCGTGCGCGTTCCAGTAGATGCGGAACGACGGGAAATCGCTCCAGGGCGGGTTGAAGGTGATCCCTAGGCGACGAAGGACTGCCTGCAGGGACCGGAGCGCCTCGCGTGACTCGATGTCGCTGAGCTGATGCTTGCCGTCGGTTCCGTAGGCCTGGTACTGCCCGAGCACGAACTGCGTGAGCGCGATCGCTGTGTCCAGCGCGTCGTCACCGGGGAGCGGTCCCTTGGCCAGTTGCTGCACGAGATCCATTCGCACCGATCTCGGTGGATGCGATGCCGTCCAGGAGCCGGCAGGGCCGAACTCCTCTTCGAACAGATCGTTGAACTTCATGAGTGCGAGTCTTCCAGCGGAACCCGACATTTCCGACACGCCGTTTCGATTGATAGATGAGCAGTGTCACACCATGGCGGTACGCTTTGCGGCAGATGTCGGTGTGAACAGGTTCGCCTGTGGAACACGACGCGGAGCGTTCGGCCAGGTCCTTGGTCGCGCTGACCAGGGACCGCCTGAGGGTCCCACCCCAATCACGAGAGATCGTCATCGTGAGCACGCACCGTGCGTTTCCGATCCCGTCGCCCTTGAGGCCGGCCACAAGCGGCTCGGCTGACTCCTCGCCGCGGGCGCTCGCGCGCCCCGGGGAGTTGATGACCAAGGAAATCGCCGGTACTGGGCCCGCCCAGTACGCACCCCGGGCCGTCCGGCCCGGGGTGCACTCCCGCTCACAGTCGGCGTCTCTCGCTCGCCAAACCCCTACCAGCGAGTCCGATGTGGCTCCACTCTCCGAAAGGACCCCCATCATGAACACCAGCACAATCGCCGAGGCTGACCGATCGACCGACGACCTTCGTGCCGTCGCGGCTGCACCCGGCCTCGACAACAAGACGCACGCCCTGCTGTGTAGCGCGGCGTTGACCGCGGCGCGCAGCTGGATGGATGCCCACCGAATCGACCTCATCAACGTGCGCCTCTTTAGCTGGGGTGGAGCCGAGCCGGCCCAGTTCGACCACTGGCCGGAGCCCCATGAGCTCGAGGCCAGCTGGGGGGACGGGACATTCGAGTGCGTGATCGCCTTCAACGTGTGTGGCGTGAGTTGCTTCGTGGTCGGGATCTATGACCGACGGGGCGGCACCATGCTTGGCGATCTGATTGCGTGCGCCGGTCAGACGGCTGCACTCAAGACGGCCCGACGTTGGGTCGATGCGCATCCGGAACTGACGATGGTGACCTGGCTTTACGGCGACGCCTACACCGGCTTGGTCCAGGTGCAGGCCTCTGACGGCAGCTGGGGCCCCGAGTGGGTGCGGATCTTCATCGACGAGCACCGGCCGGTCGACGTCGAGGCCACGCTCGCACAGCTCCTGGACGAGGGACCCGTCGACATCGGCCCTTACGGCATGTTCAGCGTTCCTAAGGGGGAGCCCCCGATCTGGATTGAAGACGCCGGAATCCGCGAGGAGTTCCTGAGGGGCGTCGAGGACTGAACACAGTGTGACTCCGCCCGCATCACCCGGGCGGAGTCACCCTCTGAAGCCGGCCACAAGCAGCTCGGCTACGCCTCACCGCGAGGTGCTTGCGCACCTCCGAGGGGTCTATGCGCAAGGAAACCGCCGGTACTGGGCCCACCCAGTACGTACCCCCGCTCATGGCCGGCATCTCTCGCTCGCCAAACCCCCTACAAGCGAGCCCGAGTGGCTCCACGTCCAGAAAGGCCGCCAGTGATGGCTATCCCCTACCTCGTCCACCCCACCCCCATCGCCTCCGCGCGTCTCACCAGTGAGCTCCAGACACTGACCACCAAGCAGCTCTTCGCAGCCTGGAGCCTTCTCAGCACCTGCGCGGTCATCCCCGACGCCGCGGCGCGGCTCGAGTCCGTCATGTGCGCCCGGATGACGCCGGCTGAACTGGACGGCTTCCATCGCGGCCGCGGCCCGCTGTGGGTCCAGTTCGACGAGAACCCCGAGGCCCACGCGGTCATCCACGCGTTCGTGGGCCTCTCCGCCGCGGACGACGAAGAGGAGGTGATCGCCGCCTGAGACCCAATCATCTCCGTCCCTACTACCGACAGACCCCTGCAGCTATGGCTGCAGGGGTCTCTTCTTCTCAAGGCCTCGCCCTGACACGTCTCGGGGCTCACGTGCCGTCCTGCGGCGACCCGTCGCGGTCCAACGCGGCCAGGTGATGAGCTGCCTGCAGTCACATGTCAGGCGTGCCCGCGATGCTGGGTGATCTGCTCAACTACGTCCTTGGCGGCGAGTTCCTCGAACCGGTACCGGTGTGATGGGGGCGTGTTGCCAAGAGTCCACCACATGGGCTCTCCGTCGCCGTTCACGGTGATCCCTGCCTGGGTTGTGTCGGGAACCACCCGCTCGGGCGGATCAACCCAGTCGACTCGGCACGGCCTGAGCTCGAGCTGGAACGGCGCGCGCAGTGCCTCGCCGTACTCCGACTGGGTCCAGCAGAGCTCCGAGACCACCTGGGAACGACGGTCCGCGACCCATACGTACGGCGGCTGGAGCGGATGCGTGGGCGACGTCAAAGACGCGTTCGTCCTGAACAGTCCGTCGGCGGTGACGGCAAAAGACCACATCCCGAAAACCCGCAGGCTCCACACTCCTGGGTTTGGCGTCCGCTGCCAGCCTTCTCGACGTCCCGTGTAGGACCACGTCGGAGGCTGCGGAACGCCGCCACGTGATAGTTCGTCCGCAGCGCGCTGCCCGATCTCGCGCAGTCTCGCCGCTCCCCGCTCGAGGAGTGGCCGATCAGCGTTGGCCTTCTCTGCTGCGGCGGCCGCGGCCCGAGTCTCTTCGCTTTCGCGCTGCTCCGCTTCGCGCCACGCGGCCTGCCACGGGTCGGTCGTCATGAAGGAATCGTAGGACGCTGCATCCTGAGGGTGTGGCTCGCCAAATGAAGACTTCGCACTCAAAGCGACCCGAGCGGCGCAGACGCGGGAACCGACCCAATACCGGCAAACCTGACCCACCCAGCTGACCCACCAGCCCGGCCCACCGGCACACCGCAGCCGGCCCACGGACCGGTCCACTCTCCTGGGCCCCCGACCCACCGGGCCACAGTCCCCCGTCCCAAGTGAGCCACCGTGGTGGCTCACTTGGCCCTTTGCTCCAGCACCGTGGTCCACCCAGGACGGCCCACCGGCCTATCCCACAGCGCCTCACCGGCCCACCGACCCACGGCTCACCAACCGCGGTAGCGGTCCATGAGCCAGTGGCCGGCCCGGACCATCAGCCAGGTCAGGCCGAGCGCCACAGCCAGCGTGGCCGCCCCGATGCCGAGCTTGGTCCACGAGTCGGTGGCCGCCGCGAAGCTAGCCCATGCCCAGGCGAACAGCGGGCCGACGCCGATGGCCCAGGTGTAGGTGTGCACCAGCGAGCCCAGCACCACGGCGACTACCGCGAACGGCACCATCGCCTGGGCCACCCGGCCCATGCCGTGCCAAGTCAGGCTCCTGCGCAGCTGCCCCGCACTGGCCTCGGCCCGGTCCAGGGCAGCCGTGGCGGTCCGCAGTTGGGCCAGCACATCGGCCGCCTGTGAGCCGCCGAGCTGGTCCATCTGGGCCGCGTGCTGGTCCAGCATCTGGCCCACCTTCACCGCGGTCTGGGACACCCGCTCGTCGATGGACCGACCCACCGGTCCAACCAGGTGGTCCGCCAACTGCGCAATGTCGACCGTGACCGTGGTCTTGGACCGGACCAGTTTGGCCAGCTCATCAACGCGATCGGCCAAGCCCGTCGCCGAGCCGGCGGGACTGGCTGCCCCGTTCGGGCTGCTGGCGATCAGCCGCAGCGCCTCGCTGGTCGCGTTCTGCGCCTCGATCAGCTCGGCGACCTTCGCCATCATCTCGGCCTGCTCCGATCGCATCAAGGTCAATGCGCTCAACAGTTCCGAGGTCGATGACTCGCGCTCCTGCTCGAGGATCCGCTGCTGCACCATCGGTGCCCTGCTGCCCATGCTGCCTTCCCTTGTTCATCTCAAAGATCTGTTGTGCACCCTCCCTGGTGAACTCCTCACTCAGCCCACTGGCCTTGCGTCGGCGTTCCCGATCCCTGTCCCCGAAGGAATCCATCGCCTTGTAGGTCCAGCCGACGCTCTCGTGCTCCGGGGTGCTGCCGTCGGCACTGGCCTTGATTGTGTAGCTCGTCTCAACCAGCGTGATGCCGCTCTCCGCCAACACCGCCTTGTAGCTGGCTGTGTCAACGCTGCGGGCATCGACCAGGGCATCCTCGATGCTGTCGCCCAGCCACTTGTCGAACTCGCTGACCTTCTCGCCCTCACGCCGCTGTTCCCAGAAACTGAGGGCATCGACCGAGCGTCCGACCTCGAGCACCTTGCAGCCCTGTTCGCGCATCAGCTCGTCGTTGACCTGCTGGAGCTGCCAGTGGAGGTCGCCGCCACGCAGTGCACGGTCGGTCTCGTTGTCGTGGTTCAGGATCAGGATGTGGTTGTGCGGATGGCCGCCGGCACCGTCGATGTGAGTGATCACCAAGACGTCGCTCTTGGGGTGGAGTTCCTTGGCCAACACGTAGCCCAGGTCGTTCACCCGCTGGATGTCCTCGGGATTGGTCGGGTCGAACTCGTCGCGTTCGAAGCTCTGGAGCAGCGACCTGGCTTGGACCTGTCGTCCGTGTGCTGCCGCCAGTGCCTCGGCCCGCTGGACGAACGCATCGATCACTTCTTGCTCGGAGTGACCCTCGCCCAGCGGAGCGACGTCGCAGGTCATGGCCGCGATTCGGGTGGTGCCGTTAACCCGATGCATCACGTACTTGGCCGTGCCTTTGGTGCCATGTGCCAGGTAATCGGCCAGCGCCCTTGTGTGGCTGATCCGTCGAACGTGGGTGTAGCTCACGGCGTCACCTGCTCGGTCGTGCCACCGGTCCTGTGACTAGCCTGGTCCGCCCGCGTGATTCCTCCCAGCGCCCCCTGCACCGATCGCAGCACCTCGCGTGCCTCCATCAGGGTTGCGAGCACAGTGTCGACGTCGTCGTTCTCGCCGGCGATCATCACCCCGCTCTTGTTGGCCAGCCGCGTCAGCTGGTTCAGGTTCACACCGACGCGGTTCACCTCGACCCGAAGGTCCACGACTTCCCGCGGCACGCTGATGCTCTCGACGGCCGGCGCGACCGAGGCCGGCACGGTGCCAGCGGCAGCCGCGTCCAACACGACGGCACGAACGTAGGAGCTGACTCCCAGTCCGAGCTGGTGCGCTCGCTTCGCGATCGCCCTTCGCTCGTCCTGTGACAGCCGAACCGTGAGCGGTGACTCTCGGACGGCAGGACGTCGATCCTCGCCGTTGTAGGCCACGGGCCACTCCCTTCTGTTGCGTGCCGCGACGACAGCTGTGGCTGTCAGTGGTGCAGTGGAGGATGCTGTACGCGGCAGCTAGCTTCGACGAACGGGCCGGTAACAGCCCGTCGGAACCGCGATGGTTGCAGCGACACATTCAGCGATGTGTCCAGTGCTCATGGTACGGGTTCTGTTGCCTGGCAAGCAAGTCATTCGTCAGACGGCGCTTCGCTTGTCTTCCTCACGACGCTTGCCAGGGGACGGGCTAGCGCCCTCCCCCTGGACCCCCTCTGGCGGTAGCAAGCAGAAGACCCGGCACCGTGTGGTGCCGGGTCCTTGTTGCAGCGTGCTTAGGCGACGCTGGGGTAGCCGTACTCGGGCTGCGCTGAGAGTTCCTGCTCCGCGGGAGCCTCCGCGTCGTTGCTGTTGCCGTTCGATTCGGTCGCCCGGCTCGCACGGACACGAGCGTTGCGTGCCGACTTCTTCTTGGCGCGGCGTGCGCGTGCCTCCTCGATCACCTTGGTGTAGATGGCGGGGTGCAGCTCTTCGAGGATCCCGGCGACCATCGCGCGGGTGGCTTCGTTCTCGGCCTGCTGGGCGGCCCTCAACTTCGCCAACTTCTCAGCGTGCAGCTCTTCCTCCACGGCGATCTCGGCATCCAGGTTGCTCATGCCGGTGGCAACCTTCGCTGCCACCCGCTCGGTGCGTGTCGTTGTCATGGGTTCCTTTCGATGTGGCGCCCTGCCGTTGTCAGTGGGGCGGGTAGTGGTGGCTAGTGCTGGACGCTGTTGCCGACGCGCCACCAGATGCGGCTGTCGCGCCAGCGCTGGAAGCCGGCGGCTTCGTGTGCAGCACGCATGTGGACCAGAGCGTCGCCGCGGCCGGGCCAGTTGTCGGAGAAGTGGCCGTCCGGATCCTGTGGCTCGGGCCAGGTTGTAACCAGAGTCTGCTCCGGCTCCAGGGGAAGGATCTCGAGGATGTTGTCGACGATCTGGCCGAGCAGCCGGCGGCCTCGGTATTCGGGATGCAGGCGCACCCTGTTGAGGATCAGCAGGTGCCGGACGTCGGCGGCGTCGCGATCCAGCAGGGAGTCGAAGATCTGCTCTGCCTGCTTGCCATGCTCGGCGACTTCGTCGCTGATGACGTCTGCTGTGCTCCAGAGTGCGCCGGGCTCTCCCCAGAGAGCGGCGTCCCAGCCGACCAAGCCGCTGACCCGGCCCATCGTGCCGAGGGAGTCGCCGCCCACACCGTCCTCATGATGGATGTCGGCAGCGAACTCTTGGAACAGCTCCTGCTCGGGATAGAGCGCCGACAGTTCGACGAAATCGATCCTGGGGCAGTCCTCGGGCGCCCACAGGAACCCACCCGGCCGACGGAGTGCCATGAGCTGGCGCATCGTCGCGGCGTGACTTGCTTCCTCGATCTGGATCTGGGCCTCGAGCCCGCTGACGTAGGGGTGCATCTGGTCGGACATCAGGACCTGCCCCCATCCGTGGTCTCGCCGTCGTCGTTGAGGATCAGCGTTGTGCCAGGCACCCGACGGCCGCGGAGGGCTGCGTCGCTCAGGCCCAACAGATTGCTCAGCGGACGGCTGGCGGAGAACTTCAGGACCCAGTACGCCGGCAGCTGCTTCCCGCCGTAGTAGGGCGACGGTGCGCCACGATGGAGCTGTCGATGGAATCGGCCGAAGCCGGACCAGTTCACGTGCCGGCCTGCACGAACCTGTGCGACCACCTCAGCCAAGGCGGCTTCGTAGATCTTGCTGGTCATCGCCACCGGTGCCCCAGCGCGTTGGGCCACCAGCTTGATGAACTCGCGCTTGGTCACCCGGGTCGCGTCGGTGGGCCGCTCGTTCGTCATCACCGCTTGGCTCCTTCGGGGGTGTAGTCGACCGTCAGGTCGTCGGGCTCATCGGCCCAATCGGGCTCGTTGTCGTTGGGGGTGGGTTCGTCCTGGGCGTCGCTATCGAGGTCGACGGGGCCGCTCAGCTCGCCGGGGTCGTCGTCGATGTAGACCCGCCGCCGGATCGTCTGGACTGCAGCCGGCTCGGACTCCAGCAGCTCAACCTCGGGGACCTCGATAGCGATGGTGGTGGTGGACTCGGTGGTCTCGGTCACCTCCGCTACACGAGCCCGGCGGACCGTGATCTGCTGCGGCAGCGGCTCCTCGCCGGGGTCCGCACCCTTGCGTGCGCCGACCTTGATCGGCGCCGCCTTGCGCTGAGCGACCTTGGTCATCTCTACGACGGTGTCCCAGCCATAGGCCCGGATCAGCCAGGCAGCCCCGGCCGGCGCAACGACCAGCTGGAGCAGCCAGAACGGGTCGATGCCGTCGACGGTGAAGCCTGCGGCCAGACCTGCCGCTGCAACCACGGCCGCAATGACCGCCATGAGCTTCCAGTTCGGGGGGCCGAACCGGTGGATCCGATCGTTGGGGTCGACCGAGGCCTTCTTCGGTGCTCCCGGCACGGTCACGGTGCGCTTGGGTGCAGCCTTCGAGGTGTCGTCGGTGGGCCCCGCCTTCTTCGGCCGGAGCTTGTAGGTGCGGGTGTAGAGAGCCACCCAGATGGCGTAGATCGTCCAGGCGCCGAGCCAGCCCAAGCCGGTCAGCCATGCCACAGCCAGGGCGCCGATGCCGAAGGCAGTGATCCGGGCCAGCTTCGACGAGGCCTTCTCCCCGCGGCGCCAGATGCGCTTGGCGATGTTGGGGGTGATCACCGTCGTCTCGGCACGGTCAAGTGAGCCGCTGGCCCGCTGCTCGAGCCGGCCGCCGATCGCCAGCAGTCGCTGACCGCGTCGTCGGGCCGAGGGGTGGTGGGTGGCGCGGGCGAGGACGTAGGTGCCGCGCTCTCGCTGATAGCCGGGCCAGATGCCCTGGGGGATCTGTGTCCACAGGTCCATGAGTGGGGTGCTGCCTTTCTGTTGGGGGCCTCCGGGAAGGAGAGCTGGTAAATCAAGGGTTGTTTAACATAGTAGTGCTACTATGTAGCACCCACAAGCGAGAGGAACCCCCAGTGAGTCTGTTCAATCCCAATGGCGCCCCGTACAAGCAGCCGCCCACCCCCTATGGCGGCATGATCGATGGCGTCCCGGCCGTGACTGGGCCCCACTTGCTCGTGTCGGGCCCCACAGGCGTGGGCAAGAGCAGGCGCGTGTTGGGACCCGGCATCCTGATGTGGGAAGGCCCTGTGGTGGCCGTCTCTTCCAAGCCCGACCTCGTCGATCTCTGCCTTCAGCAGCGCCTGGCCTGGGGTGGCCACAATCGCACCTACTTGCTGGACCTCTCCGGCGAGGTGCCCGATGACGTCGTGCCTGCCGGCGTGCACCGCGTGGTGGTCGACCCGGCCGTGATGGCGCAGACCGACGATGACGCCCTCGATCTGGCCGCGATCCTGATGCAGTCGGGTGCCGCCGGCGCCGGCGGTGGGAACGGCTCTGGAGGTGGTGACGCCTTCTGGGAGTCGGTCTCCACAGCGCCCCTCGCGGCGATCCTCCGGGCTGCCCCCACCATGGCCTGGGCGATGGCCGCAGTGTCGAAGCTGACCCTCGACGAAGGTGAGGCTGTCGATGCTGCCGACAAGCCTGACCCGCTGAGCCTGGAGGGGGCCAGCTGGGACTCCGCGATCGCCATTCTGCAGAAGAGCGGTTCCGAGCTGGCTGGGGGCCTGGAGCGCGCCGCCCAGCTGACTGGCACCGTGGGTGAGTTGCTCCAGGAGAACTCCGATCAGTTCTCGCCCATCTTGGCCGCGGAGCTGACCTCCGCGAGTCTGTTGGATGCGAAGATGCGTGACTCCATCGCAGTGACGATGAAGTCAGCCGTGTCGCCGTGGCTGCGCTCCACCGTTCGCGGTTGGGCCAACGAGGTGGCCTTCGTGCCGGACATGCTCAGCCATCCGGCCAGCACTCTGTTCATCATCGCCCCGGCCACGGGCGTCGCAGCCGGTGCAGCCGTCAGTTGCGTGGACATGGTCTCCAAGAGGTGGCGAGCTAACCAGACCGAGAAGGTGCGCCTGCCTCGCTTGCTGCTGGTCGTCGACGAGCTCTGCAACACGATGCCGTGGCCGAAGCTGCCGACGGTCGTGACTGAAAGCAGGGCGATGGGTCTGGCGCTCCTGGTGGCGGTGCAGGCTACGAGCCAGCTGGCCAAGCGCTACGGGGTCCAGGGCATGGAGGAGCTCCGCCAGGTCTTTCCAACGACTTTGCTTCTGGTGGGTGCCCCCGAACGCGCAATGCTCGAGAACGCTGCCTGGTGGTACGGCGAACAGGAGCGTGAACGCCGCTCGATTGACCACCAGGGCCACGAGACCAGGTCGACCGAGATGGTGCCCGTCAAGACGGCGGCTTCCCTGCTGCCGAGGTCGAAGAACGAGGGTCGGCTCCTGCGAGGCTCCAAGCCCGGCGACGACCCGGACGTCCTGAACGAGGCCGGACTGCTGGTGCAGCTCCTCGACATCAGCCAGCTGCGCTTCGACGACGGCACGTAGGCCCCGGCGACGGCCAGTACAACGAACAGCCCCCGCATCCACTGGATGCGGGGGCTGTTGCTTTTGATGGGAACCGCTACCTCGACAGGCCTCCCTCCCCTTGCGCGCGAGCGTCACGGGCACGTCTGGCAGCAGCCCGCTGGGCCGAGGTCATCGGGGGCTTGGCCGCCGGATTCGCGTCCACGGTTTCCTGCTCCTGCCCGTCCTTGCGGGCCTCGGCCCGCTCCCGTGCCAGCTGCGCCTGGTAGGCCGTCTCTCGCGCCAAAGCCTGCTGAACCTGCGTCTGCTGAACCGGCCGCTCCACCTTGGCGGGCGCCATCATCGCAGCCCCGTTGGTGGTGCGGACCGGCTGGAGAGTCTGTCCCCGGCCGATGCCGCGCTCGCGGGTGTTCTCGGTCAGGGATCGCCGGGTCATCCGCCATTCCGCCAGCCGCCCGGGCTTCTCCCAGGTCTGAACCTCGGTGTAGCGGCCGTTGGTGCGGACGATCTCCTTGCGGACCGGTCGCGGCCGACCGAGCAGCCCACCGGGCTTCAGTGTGACCTTCTCACCGGTCTTCCGCATCGGTCCGCCCTCGATGAGGCCATCAATGCTGCGCCCGCGGGCCAGCGCTTGGTTCAGCTTGCGCTGCTGTCGCTTGGCGGCCCGTCTGGACTCCCGCTCGGTCGGAGGTGCGATCCGGACCTCCTGCGGGTGCGAGGGCTCATCCGGCTGCTCCTCGACCCGCTCTTGCGACGGCATCCACTCCATCTGCCTGTCGGCCCCCGGCTGCTCCCGCACGACCTCCCGCGCCTGCTCCCGCACGGCCTCCACCGCCGGCTTCTCTGACGGCTCGACGACGCTCGGAGCGCTGGCCGGCTCTGGCTCCAGCTCACGCGGCTCAACCACCGCAGGCTCCGGCTGAACCGTCTTGGCAGGCTCATGGACTTCGAGAGCGGATGCTTTGGCCCGGGGGAGCTCTGCCACGGCGACACCGAGCGCTACAGCGCGGGACTCTGCCACGTCATAGGCCTGGACGGCCTCGACCTGAGCGTCCTCGACCAACCACGCACCCTCGGCCTGTGCAGCGCGCAGCTCCACTAGAGCCGAGACCCGCTTCACTTCGGTCTCCCCGAGGCCTTCCCAGGCCCGTTCGGCGTCGGCGACGGCTGCCTTCTGGGCGAGGGCGAACTGCGTCGGCTGGTCGAACAGGCCCCGCATTGCTGCCCGCTGGCGCTCACGGGCCAACGCCCGCTCGTGGGCCTTGACCGCGGCGTCGTAGGTGGCGCGGGCCTCTGCTTCGGAGATGGCCGCGTCCTCGTTTGTCTGGGCGTCTGCGTAAGCGACGGAGGCGCGCTCAACCTCGGCAGCCCGGTCGAGAACGTCCTGAAGGCCGTCCGCACCGACGGCGCAGACCTCAGGCTTCTCCCGTTCCAGACCTTCTCCTACGCCAGCTACCGAGCCGGCCGCAGCCAACTGATCGAGTTCGGCCATCCGCTGCAGTTCTGTTGCCCGGTCCTCCTGGGCTTGGATCTCCAAATCCTGATCGTCGAGAGCCGCCCGCCTGCGCTGCTCCTCTTCCTTGCGGGCGAGGGCTGCCCTCCGACGGGGCGAGCGGTCGTTGAGGTCCTGTCCTGCGAGTTCGTCGTTGCCTGCCATGTGCAGCTCCATCAATCTCCGATGGTGACGCTGGACGGCTGGACCTCGCCCAGTGAGACCCGGCAACCATGATCAGCGAAGAGGTCCTGCGCCTTCTCGGCGCTGATCGCCGGAGTGATATTGCCGACAACCCCGGTGTACAGGCCCCACTCGAACCCGTAGCTCTTCTGATGCGCCGGATCAGCCAGCCAGGTGGCGCCAGCCTTCGCCAGGGCTGCGGTCAGCTGGTCGCCTTCCGGCTTCGGGTCAGCGAGCTCGGTGTAGCCGATCGCCAACTCGACGGGCAGCATGGTGGAAACCTGCGGCAGTGCCCGTGGGTGGCCGTCCGCGTCGAGAGGGGCCTTGAGCATCACGTAGTCGTCGCTGAACACGGCCTCAATCGCCGTGGTTGGGCAGTCGGCCGCGAACGAGGCGACGTCGACTGGGTTCGGGGTGCTGGGGGGCGAGTCTGGTCCGGCACAGCCGGTCGAGCTGAGCAGGACTAACGCCGAAGCCAGGCCAACAGCCACACGGGCCGGGCTCATGAAGGGGGTCTTCAAAGCGGATACTTCCTATCTGTCGCGAGGGTCGTTCACACAGTGTAGCACTACCTCGTATATCAGAGCTCTTGATGCTGTGTGGCGCTACGAGGTAGCCGTCGGAGCCACAAGGCGCTACGGTCTGCGCGTGGAGGACGTTCCTGAGGCCAAGCTGCTGACGGTCTATGCCGCCGAGCTCCAGCTCACTGTCGATGACCTCGTGGCCAGGACGGGCCTAGCCTCGGGCAGCGTGCGGAACGCCCTTGCTGGTTCCCGCCACGTGACCGGCCGAGGCCTAGTAGCCAGCCACCCGTCAGATCGCGTCCTTGCGAAGCTGGCTCGCACCCTCGGCATCCCCGCCGCCGAGATCGAACGAGTGGGCCGGGATAGCGCGGCGATATTGATGCGCACCGAGGTGGCTCGGGCCAACGACCTGAGCGGCTACAGCAATCAGGAACTTCTGGACGAGGTTGCTCGACGGATGGCTCAGCAGGGCCGCTGAGGATCGTAGGCCTAGCGTCAGGTTCGCTTGCCACTGCAGCCCTGCCTTAGAAGTCGTAGCCGGCTACACGACAGGACCGAATGGCTTCTGCGACGATGTGCACCAACTTGGCAGCGGTGATCGCCCGACCTTCGGCGGCCTTGCGAGCCGCATCCTTCAGTTGCGGTGGCATCTTGTTCCAGACCGCGATCTTGTCGGGATCCGAGTGCCACAGCAGAGCGTTGGCGTAGAGCTTGGTGAGCGCTAGATCTGTGGTCATTTCGGCGGAGTTCAGCTGCTGCCTGGCCTCCTCTGCCAACTCGGCTACCGAAGGGATCGCCTCCGGCGTAGATGTGGTCCACTGCACCACGCCAAACGCCATCCAGTCCTTCCATTTCCGGTACTGCTGACCCAGCACGCTCGTCAGCGGGCGTAGTCCTTCATGCTCACGTCCGATCGCTGCAGCGAGCTTCGTGATGTGCACTGAGTCATCTTCGTTGAACACGAGCGCCCGCTCCCGTGTCAGGAGAAGCTCCCACTGGTCGGGGTCCTGGTCCCCTAGTTCTGCGCTGGCGTCGACAACCACTTCGGTCTTCAGGTCGACGGTCAGGGTGACCTCGTACATCAGTGGCTCGGTGCCAAACAGCGGGCTCGCCTCAACCCGTTCAGCCATCTCCATGAAGTGTCCTACCCGCTGAATGAGGTCAGGGGTGGAGTTGCTGGTGGGTGCGCCCACGTGGATCACCTTTGACTCAGCGTTGTTCTCTTCTATGGCCGACATGCACTCAGCGTATTTGGGCGTGGGTCTGTCGACTCGCCCTCGGGTCGGCCAATGGGTCTGGGCCAGTCGTTGGGGGAGGCCGCTTGCGCGGCCCGGAGGGCCTGTGGCAAGGCCCAAGGGCCGAGAAGTGGGCCGCTGACGCGCCCCTCCGTCGATGGCCTTCGGCCGACACCTATCCAGAAGACCGCGCGTCTCCGCGCGGCCCCCGCCCGGGGCTAAACGCAGCTGTCGCCGCTACCCGCGGCCGGTTCTGCGTGCCCCCGCCCGCTCTATCCATGACAGCGATCTGCAACCGCCGATTGCGCTAACAAAGGATCTACCCGATGAACACCCCCCAGATCTCCCGCCGCATGGCCACCGTCTTCGTGGCCGGCGCACTCAGCCTCGGCCTGACGGCAACGATGGCGGAAGCCGCCGAGCCGACAGCCGCATCCACTGTGAGCTTCACTCAGGCATCCATTGCCGTCACCACTGCCATGGATGCAGCGTGGTGGTTTGCCACTTACACCACCTTCATCAACGCGGGCGCCACGCCGGCGGAGGCTGTGGTCGCCGCTGATCGCGTCAGCACACGCCCCGCTGATGCTCAGGTCCGGATCGATGCTGACACCGCCGCCTACGACGCGAAGATGAAGGCTACTGCCGAGGCCATCGCTGCGAAGGTGAAGGCTGACGCCCTCGCCGCCAAAGCCAGGGCCGACGCCGCCGCCACGTCCAGGGCAACGATCCCCCTCCCGCAGGTTCGGGTCACCGGCGGAACCAAGTCACAGCGGGCCAGGGTCCTCCGTTTGGCGAAGGCTGCCGGCGCCCCTCGTGGAACGGTGATCCGGATCGCTTCCAACCCCAACTGGGGGACCTCCTTCCCCGGCTCCGCTGCCAATGGCCACGGGACACTGATCCGCATCCAGCCCCAGGTTGTTCGTGGCGGTGGCGCTCGTCTGCGCTACGTCATCACTCACGAGGTCATGCACGCCCGCCAGTTCAAGGCGTCTCGCCATTCCTGGAACCGAATGTGGATGAACGCTGGCGCGAAGGGCTACAACGGTTCGAATGCCCGCGTCGACTGCCAGGCCGATCGCATGACGCAGCTGACGGGCGTCCCGCTGGTCCGCGGCTCCTACCTCTCCAGGGGCTACGGACGCTACTGCTCCGTCGCTGGAGCCAAGAAGGTGCTCGCCGCGTCGCGGTGATCGCCACACGCGTACCCCTACGGCACGAAGCCGACTTCGGGCCCAACGGCGGCTCCCACGGAGACCGCCACTGCAACGCCGGCTGAGACCGTGACCAGCATTGCCGACGGCAACGGCTGTGGACATCGCATTGGCTGGCGCCGGCGTCCTCGTGCTCCTGGGGGCGGCTTCCGCTGTCGTGATCGGTATCAAGCGAAAGGGGATGTCCGCGCAGTAACGGCCCCGAGGGGGTCGGTAGCCATGGGACTACCGGCCCCCAACGCTCCTGAACCTCCGTTGCAGGTACGCGTAACATATGCGTGTACTCTGGTTCCAGGCCGTTCCCCTTGCGGCGGCCTCTTCGCCCCACATCACGGGTACCGCACTAGCCCCCCTCCCGAAAGAAGCGCCCCATGTTGTTGTCCCCGAAGCGCCGGCTGTTGGCCGCCGCACTCACCACAGCCCTCGTCCTCGGCGTCGGCTCCGTTGCGCTGTCCACTCGCGTGGAAGCTGCCGCTGCAGCGTCTGCGGCGCAGGTCACCGCCGTGACGCCGCAGGTGAGCCGCCCGGCGACCCGAACAACGGTCTTCAACGATCCGTGGTCGACACGCACCTCCGCGCAGAACCGGATCACCGATCTGCAGATCGGCCTTATCAACTCGGCACCGAGGGGCGCTGCTGTGACACTGGCCACCTACTCGATCTCCGACTCCCGAGTGGTCAACGCCCTAGTAAAGGCACACAGGCGCGGTGTGAAGGTCCGGGTTCTCGTCGACGACCACGGCACCTACCAGGCGACCAAGGCGCTGCGAGCGAAGCTGGGCACAAAGCAGTCTGCCCGCAGTTTCGTCGTCTCCTGCCGCTATGCCTGCGCCTCCGACCACACCTACCCGACTGCGGATGGGAAGGGTGTCACCCGGCCGTATCAGCACAGCAAGTTCCTCGCGGTCTCGAAGGCCGGCTCGAGCACCTATGTCACCGTCATCCCCTCCGGGAATCTGACCGCAGCCGCCGTGAACGCTCAGGCGAACGATGCTCTGGTTACCCGAAATGACAAGTTGCTGTACGACTTCCTGCTCGGCAGGTTCGATGCCTTGCGCGTCGACCCGAACAACCCCGCCGCCACTCATGACGCCGTCACTTCGGGGCCGACGTCGCTCACCCAGTACCCGATGGTCTTGCCAGCCGGGGAAAAGGTCGGTCGCAGCCACGACCCGTACTACCAGCAGTTCGGCGAGCTGGACTGCTCGGCCGGTGGCAGCGTGAAGGTTGCGATGGCGATGTGGTCAAGGCCGCGTCGCTACCTCGCCCAGCAACTGGCTGGCATGGCTGAGAAGGGCTGCGAGGTGACGATCATCGGCGACCCGAACACCTGGGGCGCCGAGATTCGCGCTGATCTGGCCGGCACCAAGGTCAAGATCCGCAGGGTCGACGGCAGTGAGGGCGACATCATGCACTCCAAGATCGTGATCATCGACGGGCACACCGCTGATGGCCGCCGGGTGCATTCCGTGACGGCCGGCAGCCCGAACTGGCTGCACCAGTCGCTCTACTACAACGACGAACTCGGATTCACGACGAGTGATGCGGCCGTGGTCGCCTCCTATGAGGCCCACCTCGACGGGCTGCTCACCAAGCGCTCGAAGGCGGTGCGCCTGTGATGGCTGAGGCGCAGGTTCGAGCGCCTGATGCCGATAAGGCTTCCGAGCCGGCTTCCGGTAATGAAGGCGTGGCCTTCGCCCGTGGTGTGATGTTCGCAACCGGGCCGGCGCTGCTGATGTGGGCGGTCATCGCAACCGTGGCGTGGATCCTCCTGGGTCAGCCGGGCTGAGCCGGTCGACAGGCGATGCTCAACGACCTCGTTTGGCCAACTCGGCCGTCGCCTGAGCGATGAGGTCGACAAGCTCGGCAGCGGTCATCCCCGCAAGCTCGCCACGCACCGACTCCGCTTGCTCATCGCTTGCGGCCCTGAGCTTCATAAGCCCCGCCGCCCCTTCACGACCCACCCGCTCGACAGAGGCACGGTCGAGGCCAAGCTCAACAGCAAGGGCTGCGTACACCTCATCACTCACCCGGGTGGGTACGGGCTTGTGACCTTTGCCTTGCGGCGAGGGCCTGGTTCCTGACAGCGCGTTCCTGACCGATGACAGAGGTAGCCCGCTGCGTTTGGCCACTTCATAGATCGTCTGGCCAAGCTCGGCAGCTGCACCGGACAGCAAAGCGGCCTCATTCCTGGCAGCTTCGGCAAAGTCAGCAACTTGAGCTGGTCGGGTCACGTTGCTGAGCGTACTGCGACTTGCCCTGGGCTACGCGTACATGAGACGAGTGCACTGATGGCGGATCCGGTGCCACCCGTAACCCCGCACGAGTCGAGCTTCACCGCAAGCGCTGCACGTCCGCCCACTCATCGCGCTGGCCCTGGCTGCTGACACGGCCACGACCCCGCCCAATGCCTGCTCCCCAGGCGGTCCTGCAACAAGACGCGGCTCGACCGGGCAGCAGCGGTCCGCCGTCAGATCCGTCGGGTGGCTCGCTTATGGCGCCGCGAACCCAACAGGATCATCGACCCAATGAGTACAAACGCCGCGGCCAGCAGCGCCGCAGATCCGACTTCGCTGCCTGTGTAGGCGAGTTCGGACGAGCCGTCTGAGCCGTCTCCGGACTGGTCACTCGTGGGCTCAACCGTCGGGGTCACCGTGGGCGTTGCCACAGATGTGCTCGTAGGCTCAACCGTCGGCGTCACAGTAGGCGTCACCGTGGGCGTCGCCACCGACGTGCTCGTAGGCTCAACCGTCGGCGTCACCGTCGGGGTGCTGATCGGCTCGCTCGGAGGCGTGATGGTGACCGTCGACGTGGCCTTCACCGCCCCGTCAAGCAGAGCGGCAGTGTTGGTGTACTCAATCGAGCCTGCCCACCCGGTGGGCCCCTCCAGCGCCTGCTTGTAGTTGAACACCGTCGGGGTGCCGGCCTTATCCCACACGGCGGTACCCAAGGTGACCGGGGAGGCTCCCCGGTCACCTTGGTCGTCGGTCACAGTGACGGTGGCGCCCGCCTCTGAGAACGACCAGCTGACCGGAAGCTCCCAACTGCGGGAGCCGATAGTCAGGATCACGGGCGCGTCGTAGTCGGGAAGCGCAGCGACGTCACAGTTGAATGGCACCGGGAGGTCCCACCCAGGATCGAGACTGACCGATTGGACGGGCACCCAACAGCTCTTCGTGCCGTAGGTGACGCTCAGATCGGCGTCTACGGCGTTAGCACCCTCGTTGCTGATCCACGTCTGCCCGGTGACGAACCAATCGGAGTCAGTGCTTCCGTTCGGCGTTGCGGTCACGGTCCAGATGAAGTCGGCGGTCGCCGAGGGCGATTCCACTTGCTTGGTGGTCGCGTCGGCCTGCTTCGCCAACGTCCAGTTATAGGTGCGGACCGCCGTGCCGAAGGTGTCAGCACCCAGCCGCAACCCGTCCTCAGGGGCTGCATAAGCGACACTCGGTGGAACAAGCGCAAGCAACGCCAAGCCTGAAACGAACACCCCGGCCAAGACGCCTCGAACGTGAACAGTCATGGTTGCCCCCTATTTGCAGTCCCCGCTACAGCAATGGAGAACACCGGCGCAGGCGCAAAGCGCGACTACACAACAGGTGTTGGTGGCGCCCAGCCAAGCCCCTCGGTTGCCACCACTGCCGCCCCCGCGTGCAGGTCTTCGTGCTAGAACGTAACGACGCAATCAGCAACCGTTGCCTCAAAGATGAGCGCTTTCACCCAACACTTCACCCCCGCCCGCCGGTCATCAACGACACCGTCGACCTGACCGACCTGGTCCTCCCCGTGGCTGATGCCAACCGAGACTCCATCACCCTGCCGTTCGTGAACGCCCGTGAGCTGTTCGATTGCAGCTACGACGAGGACGATCGAACGATCATCGAGTCCCACGGCATCGACGGCGAGTTGTTCACCGCCCTCGCCGTAGACGTGCTGCCTCTTGCCTTCGACGACATCTTCGAGATCCGCCACGAAACAGTGCGGCTGGGCGGCATCGCCCACGACGCCGCGATCTCGAACAAAGTCGCCCTCGAGCGCGCGACACAGCGCCACTGACCCCACCCCCAGGGAAACAACGACCGGAAGGAGGCAGCGCCGCCGAAACCGACACCACGAGGGCACAGCCCTCACAACGAAACCATCCCTCCCCCTACGAAGGAGAACGACCCGGCAGCGCCGCTGCCGGGTCGCTTCTTCCACACCCACCCCAGGGTGGAAGAGTCGGAGCCTCGACAGGGCTCCTCCAGATTAGTGAGTTCGACGCCTGGAACTCACTAATCCGAGCGACCCAAGTGCCGTTCTGGGCCGCCCAGAGGGGGTGAAACTGGCCTCAGATTAGTGAGTTGATTAGTGAGTGACCCGTAGCCCTCAGGCTGTTCGATTACCGAACTGGCCTCTGACAAGGGCTTTCACTGGAGCGGATGACGGGAATCGAACCCGCACTGTCAGCTTGGGAAGCTGATGTTCTGCCATTGAACTACATCCGCAGGCACCGACGAACGGCGCGGAGAGCAGTCTAGCCGGTCGCGCGGAGCGCTCGCACACCGCGCCGACAAGGATCGCCCGCCGCGTCCGAGGTGGAAACAATGCCGACTAGCCATGTTCTCTGACACACTGGCACTCGGACATTCTCGCCGGCACGACAGGCGACCCCAAACGCAGAGGCGGTGAAGGTGACTAGGGAAGACCGGGCAATAACCCTCGTCGACCTGATGGCGCAGACGCTGGCGGTCATCGACCAGGGTGAGCAGCCCGAGGTGTTGATCTGTCGCGCGTTGGCCAAGGCGAGCAATGCGGACGTCGCCGTCCTCATCGGTCTCGATCCGTCCCGGCGTCCCCGGGTGCACGCCGCCGTCCCAGACGCCCGCAGCGTGGCCGCCCTGGCCGATGTCGCAGCCCGCAGCGGTGGACGCAATCCGAACAGCCTGCTCCGTGGCGGCCAGCACCCGATTCTGGGTGAGGTCGTCCTGATCGGACCCGAGTTCGACGAGAACACCATTCAGCGTCGGGCCCGAGTGCTGGCAGTCAGTCGCCGCAACGGCTTCACCCCGGACGCCCAGGCCCTGCTGGCCGAGGCCGTCGCACCGGTGACCTTCATGATGCCGCGGGTGGCCGCATCCTGCGTGTCCTCTCAGGCCGCCCGCGATGCCGCCGAGGCCGCCGCCGCCCTGAACCTGACCCCGCGTGAGGTCGAGGTGCTGCAGTTGCTCTCCGAAGGCCTGCTGGCCCGGACGATCGCATCCCGGCTCGGGCTTTCGCCACGTACCGTGCACAAGCATTTGAGCAACGTCTACACCAAGCTCGGCGTCCACGACCGGCTGGTCGCCGTCGGCATCGCCCGCGAGAACGGCCTGATCACCCAGGCCTGACCAGGCCACCGGCATCCGGCATCCGGCATCCGGCATCCGGCGGGGACGATCACCGGCTTCCGCGCAGGCTCGAGTCGGAGCGGTTCACCGCAGCTCACTGCACAGCGCTCAGCTGCCCTACCTCGCGGTGGCGAAGTCCTGCGTCCAGTAGCTGCCGTACCGCCCACTACCGGAGTCAAAGCCGATCCCGACCACCTTGTAGGAAGCAGACATGAGGTTTGCGCAGTGTCCGGGGCTGGCTAGCCAGCCCGCCACGACCTCAGCAGCGGTGGGATATCCGGCCGCGATGTTCTCACCGGCCGCACTGAACTGGTAGCCGGCCAGGGCCATCCGCTTGGCCAGCCCCTGCCCGTCAGGATTCGTGTGGCTGAAGTAGTCGCGGGCAGCCATGTCTCGACTGTGCGCAAGCGCCAGATCGGCCAGGGCCGGATCCCAGGCGAGTGGGGCGACGGCCGGGTACAGCCGCCCGCCACAGGTGCGAGCAACAGAACGTGCCTGGTTGGTCAGGGTGAGGACTTCGGCCTCGATCGCGGTTGCTTCGTGCGAGGCGGCGCGGTAGGTGAAGCGGGACGCGGACCGATCAGCGCTGCTGCCGCCCGGGGTGCTGACCTGGACGCGCACGGTCCCGGCCACATGTGCGGGGGTGGTGGCGACCAGCTGGGTGTCGGAGATCACGACGATTCGGGTGGCCCGCAGGCCGCCGAAGGTGACCCGGCTCGCCCGGCTCAGGTTGGTGCCGCTGATCGTGACCTCGGTGCTCCCCGAGCTGGCACCCACGGACGGGCTGACACTGCTCACGGTGGGTGTCGCCAGATAGCCGAACGGGGCCACCGAGACGGCCTCACTGGTCCCGTAGGCGGTGACCACCCGCACCGGCACGCTGCCCGCCGACTGGCGCGGAGCCACCACCCGCAGCGTGGTCGAACTGACCACCTTCAGCTTGGCCGCGACCTTGGTCCCGAAGTAGACCTTCCGGACTTTCGTGAAGCCGGTACCGGTGATGGTGACCTTGGTGCCGCCCTTTGTCGGCCCGGCATCGGGGGTGAGCGTCGCGATCGTCGGCGCCGGACGATAGCTGAACCGAGCCTTGGTCGACGCCGGGCTGGTCCCGTAGGCGCCGACAACGCTCACCTGGACGGTGCCCACTGCTCCGGGCGGTGACCAGACGGTGAGCTTCTTGCTGGAGTTCACCGTGAAGCGGGTGGCCGGCTGATCTCCGAACCACACCTGGGTGACCTTGCTGAAGCGCTTGCCATAGATGGTCAGCTTCGTCCCGCCGGAGGTCGGCCCGGTCGTCGTGGAGAGCTTGGTGATGGTGGCGGCGGCCATCGAGGCGGAGCGGACGGACGTCGCCGCGGCGCTGCCGCCGGCAACCGTCACCTCGCTGGGCGCGACCGCACCGATCGTCGGTGTCTCCTGCGCGACAGCTGAGGGTGCCGCCGCCGTCACCACGCCTGCAGTGACGAGGGCACCGATCACGGCCCCAACCAGAACTCGACGACGAGCAACCCGAACCGACACAACACTCCTAGCGCCATAAGAGGACTGGCCAACTCACCAGTGACTCCACTCAAGCGCATGGGCCGCGACCCACCGGGCTCAACGAGAGGGTGGCTCCACCCTGGCCGGCCACCCCGGGCTCACTCCCCGGTCTGACCGTCGATGCTCTCCCGAATCAGGTCGGCGTTCCCGTTGTGCCGGGCGTACTCCTCGATCATGTGCAGCAGGATCCAGCGCAGGCTCGGCACCTCGCCATTGCTGCGCGGACGCACGGCCAGCCGGCCCAGTCCGTCCGCGGCCAGGACGTCGGCCACCTGGGCCCGGGACCGCTGCACCGTCGATTGCCAGCGCGCGAAGATCACCTCCGGCTCCAGGTCGGCAGCCACGTGCCATTCCCAGTCCGGGTCGGCATCCCAATCCACGCTCGCCCACGGGTCACTCGGCGCGGCCCCGGCCAATCGATGGCCGAACCAGGTGTCCTCGACCAGCGCCAGATGATGCATCAGTCCGCCCAGCGTCATCGTCGAGGAGGCCGCCGTCCGGGCCAACTGAGCGGCGTCCAGCCCCGAGCATTTCCAGGCCAGGGTGGCCCGCTGGTACTCCAGAAATCCGACAAGGGTGGACGCCTCGTCGCCGGCCAGCGGCGGCAGCGGACGATCCTCGGCCAGGAAGCTCATCATGGCGGCAGTCTAGGCAGTCCGACCGATCGCCTGACAGCGCTCAGGGACGTCCCCCAACGTCCCCCGGAAGCGCTCGTCCCGACTTCCCGCAGCCCGGTGATCTGCTCTAGCTTCGAGTCATGAGCAATCCCTTGGAGCCGACCGACGTCGGCCCGGCCGTCGGCGGCGATCTCGGCGTCGCGGACAGCGACCGCCAGCATGTGATCACGCTGTTGAACGCAGCCCACTCCGAAGGCCACTTGAGCGCCTACGACCGCGATCGTCGGATCGCCGACGCCTTGGCCGCACAGACCTTCGATGATCTGGTCCCGCTGACCCGTGACCTGGTGGCGGCCAAGCCGGCCCCGGTGGTGAGCTATCGGCCGGCCACCTCCGAGCAGCCGGCCGATCAGATCGTGGCGATCTTCTCCGGCACCAGCAGGGACGGCCAGTGGGAGGTTCGTCCGAACACGTCGATCCTGACCATGTTCGGCGGGGTCGAACTGGACCTGACCCAGGCGATCTTCACCAGCCAGAACATCGAGGTGAACGTGTTCTGCCTGTTCGGCGGCGTCGAGCTGACCGTCCCGGTCGGAACCACCGTGGAGAACCAGGTGGCGGCCGTCTTCGGCGGTGCCGAAACCCGCAAGGTCGCCGCCCCGATGGCAGGTGCCCCCAAGGTGACAGTGAAGGGCTTCGTCGCCTTCGGCGGAGTCGAGGTGCGCAACGCCAAGAAGCGGCGCCACTAGATTCGTCTCTATGAGCGAGCTGTTCACCGTCACCGCAGACTGGCAACGACTCCCGTCCAATGCGGCGAAAGCCAAGCGGCTGGGGGCCTTGGCCATCAACCTGCCGCTGGCCGTTGCCGCCGCCGTGGGAGCTGGGCTCCTGGCGAGTTGGGGCTGGCCGATGTGGCTGGTGGCAGCCGCCGGGGTGGCCTGGACGACCTGGCGGGTGGTCCGCGCCGGGCGCTGGGCGCGCAGCTTCGCCTACCTGGAGCGTGAGCAGGACCTGCTGATCACCTCCGGGCTGTGGAACAAGCAGTTCAGCGCCGTCCCGTATGGACGAATGCTGTCGGTCGAGGTGCAGTCCGGGCCGATCGCCCGGCTGTGGGGCCTGGCCAGCGTCGAGATCGTCACCGCCAGCATGGCCTCAAATGCCACCATCCCGGCAGTGACCACCGAGGTCGCGGCCGGTCTGCGTGACCGTCTGATCGCCGCCGGTGAGGCGCAGGCTCTGCCGCTATGAGCGTGCCCGAACCCCAGTCGTCCACGACTGACGACGCTGCGGCGCGGCCGGCCGAACGTCCGCACCCGCTCACTCCGCTGATCCGCGGCTGGGTGGTGCTGCTGGCCATCCTGATCGGCATCGGCAAGGAGTTCCTGCCCGATGGCTCGGATCGGGAGTTCCGGCTGCCCCCGATCGAGTTGATCATTGGCGGCATCGCCCTGATCACGCTGGCTGCCGGGCTGATCGGCTTCATCTCCTGGCGATTCACCCACTTCGTCACCGACGACCACGAACTGCGCATCGACACCGGGATGCTGTTTCGGCAGTCGCAGCGGATCGCCTACGACAAGGTGCAGGGCGTGGACGTGGTACAGCCGCTGGCGGCCCGGATGTTCGGGCTGGCCGAGGTCAGCATCGACATCGGCAGCGGCGCCCGGCCGAAGGTCCGCTTCCTGACCCTGGCTCGCGCACACGGCATGCGCGACTACCTGTTGGCCCGGGCTCATGGCGTCCGTCCCGCCGAAGTGATCACTCATGCCGAGACCGGCTCGCTGCTGACCGGTCTCAGCGGCCACGACCAGGTGCTGGTCACCGTGCCCACCCGAACCCTCGTCGTCGCCGCTCTGACCACACATGAGCTGCTCACCGCGATCATCGGGCTGGTGATCGCGGCCGCGGCGGCCGCCTGGGTGGGCCACCCCTGGGTCGGCCTGGGTATTGCCGTGCCCGCGGCCAGCGCGATCTTCGGTCTGGTCAGCTCACGGGTCCTCAAGCAGTTCCACTACACCTTGTCGCGCCGTAGTTCCGGGCTGCGGATCACCCGCGGCCTGACCACCTTGTCCAGCCATTCGCTGCCGCCGCGACGGGTTCAGGCGGTCCAGGTCAGCCAGTCACTGTTGTGGCGCCGACTGGGCTTGTACCGGGTGGATCTGGAGGTGATCGGCTTCTCGATCTCCGACGAGCAGGACTCGGACAAGGTCTCCAGCATCATGCTGCCGGCAGGCAGCCTCGATCAGGTGCGCACCTGCCTGGACGCGATCTGGCCGGGCAGCGGCTGGGAACAGCTCACCGATCGCCAGGTGCCTTCCCGGGCCCGCTGGCTGCACCCGCTGTCGGGGCCGTTCCTGCGCTGGGGCCACGATGGACGCTTCGTGGTGACCCGGCACGGCTGGCTGGTCCGACGCTGGCAGGTGGTTCCGCTGGCCAGAGCGCAGTCACTGAGCGCCCACCAGGGCCCGATCTCGCGCCGGCTGGGGCTGGCGGATCTGCGAATCCAGACCGGCGGTCACCAGGTGATGGTCAACGCCGAAGGCCTCGACGCCGTCGAGTTGGCCACCGAGCTGCCCGAGCTGTGCCGCCTACAGCGGCAGCGAGTCGCGTCCGATCCCACCATCGGGCCGGGCTCGGTGGGCGGCGCCGACCCGGCTCAGGCCGGGCCGGAGGTGGTCCGCGCCGACCAGGCCGTGGAGACCATCTCCGACAGCGAGTAGCTCATCTTCCAGCCGAGATCGGCGGCTGCGGCGCTGCCGTCGGCGACGATCCGGGCCGGATCGCCCGGCCGCCGGTCGGCGATCTCGGGGGTGAACGGGATCCCACTCACCTCGGCCATGGCGTCCATGATCTGCCGGACGCTCACGCCGGTGCCGCTGCCCAGGTTGTAGGCGGGCTTCAGCGGCGTCCCGGCCTCCAGAGCGCGGGCCGCGGCGACGTGAGTGTCGGCCAGGTCGCCGACGTGGACGTAGTCGCGCACGCAGGTGCCGTCCGGGGTCGGATAGTCGGTGCCGTTGATCCGCGGCGTCTTGCCGGCCAGCAAGGCCTCGATGACCAGCGGGAACAGGTTGTGCGGGCTGGCGTCATATAAGGCATCAGTGGCCGAGCCGACCACATTGAAGTAGCGCAGGCAGACCCCGGTGAAGCCCTGGCGAGCCCGCGCCACGTCGGCGATCAGCCACTCGCCGATCAGCTTCGACTCGCCGTAGGGCGACTCCGGACGGGTGGCCGAGCTCTCGGTGACCAGCTCGGTGTCCGGGGTGCCGAAGACCGCGGCGGAGGAGGAGAAGACGATGTGCTGCACTCCGGCCGCCTCCATGGCGGCCAGCACGCTGGCGGTGCCGGTGACGTTCTGGGTGTAGGTGTGCAGCGGACGCTGCACCGACACCCCGGCGTACTTGAAGCCGGCCACGTGGATCACCCCGACGCAGCCGTGATCGGTCAGCGCCTTGGTCACCGTGGCGGTGTCGTTGATGTCGGCCTGGATGAAGGCCACACCGTCCGGGACGAACTTCGCCAGGCCCGAGGACAGATCGTCCAGGACGACCGGAGTCATCCCCTGCTGCAGAAGCGAACGCACCACGTGCGCACCGATATAGCCGGCCCCGCCGGTCACCAACCAGGTAGTCACGCGCCGAGTCTATGACCACGAGCAGCGCCGGCCCGCCGCTCTGGCTAGGGTTGGGCCATGCAGAACCAACCCGTCCTCGGGATCGACATCGGTGGCTCCGGAATCAAGGGTGCCCTGGTCGATCTCACCGCTGGCGACTTCGCCACTGACCGCGTCCGCATCCCCACCCCGGAGAACTCGACTCCGGAGGCGCTGGCCGACGTGGTTGCCCAGATTGTGGCCGAATTCGCCGGCCAGATGGGCGACGGCCCGATCGGCGTCACCGTCCCGGCAGTGGTCACCCACGGCGTCACCCGCTCCGCCGCGAACATCCACAAGTCGTGGATCGACGCCCCGGCTGAGCGGATCTTCGAGGAGCGGCTCGGCCGCGATGTGGTGCTGGTCAACGATGCGGACGCCGCCGGCGTCGCCGAGGTTCGCTATGGCGCAGCCAAGGACAATGACGGCCTGGTGATGGTGACCACGCTTGGTACCGGGATTGGTAGCGCCCTGATCTACCAAGGCGTGCTGGTGCCCAACACCGAGCTCGGCCACCTGGAGATCGACGGCTTCGATGCCGAGAAGCGGGCGGCCGCCTCGGTGCGGACTGCGGAGAATCTCAGCTACGACGAGTACGTCCCTCGGCTGCAGCGCTACTACGAGACGCTCGAAGCGCTGTTCTGGCCGGATCTGCTCGTCGTCGGCGGTGGGGTGTCGAAGAATGCCGACAAGTTCCTGCCGAAGCTGGTCCTGAAGACTCCGATCGTCCCGGCCGTGCTGATGAACAAGGCGGGCATCATCGGTGCCGCCGCGCTGGCTGCCGACAAGGCGGCGCGCCACGCCGACTGATCCCCAGGCCTCAGGCCGGAAGCGCAACGTCCGGTTCGGCGCAGACGTGTCTGTGGTGACAGGAAGGCCATAGCTATGGATCGACGCGAGTTCTTCACTCTGGCTGCTGCGCTGGGCGCAGTAAGCCTGATTCCGGGTTGCGCGGCACCGGTCACCAGCCGGCCCAGCGTGAGCCCGAGCGGTTCGGGCAGCGCGGCGGCGGTGAGCGGGCCGGTGCTGGCCGACTTCGCGGCGTCCCTGCTGGCGTCGCTGGCGCCCAAGCCGAAGAATCTGATCATCTCGCCGTGGTCGATCGGGATCGCCTTGTCGATGATCCGCGAGGGCGCGGTCGGCAAGACCGCCGACCAGCTGGACGCGCTGCTCGGGGCGTCCGCCCCGGCCCTCGGGGACGCCCTGAACAGCCAGGCCGCCGCGTTCCGGAAGGCCTCGGACGTCCAGGTGAACATCGCCAACGCGTTGTGGGGCCAGAAGGACCTGGAATGGCTGCAGCCATTCCTCGATCGGCTGGCGAAGGCCTACGGCGCGCCGCTGAACCAGGTGGACTTCGGCACTCACCCCGACGACACTCGCGTGGACATCAACGACTGGGTGGCCGGCCAAACCAAGAACAAGATCAAGGACCTGCTCGATCAGGGCCTGGTCACCTCATCGACCCGAATGGTGCTGGTCAACGCCGTCTACTTCAGGGCCGCCTGGGCGATGGCGATGGACAAGCTCGGCGACCAGGAGTTCCGGACCCCCGACAAGAGCGTGAAGGTGCCCTTCCTGGGCCAGCTGGCAATGCGTCCCTGGTTCGAGGACGACAACTGGCAGGGCAGCGTCCAATACTGCAAGAACAATGACTTCGCCCTGGTCACAGTGCTGCCCACCCAGCAGCACTCGACGGCCGCGGTGCCGTCCGGGCTGTTCGGGAAGGTGCTGGCCGCGGCCCCGGCCGAGGTGAACCTGCGGATGCCGGCCTGGAAGACCGACTACAAGACCCAGCTACGTCCGGTGCTGGAGACTCTCGGTGTCGAGTTGGCATTCAACCCGGATCTGGCCGACTTCTCCGCGATGACCACCAAAGAGAAGCTGTACTTGGACTTCCTGATTCACCAGGCCACCATCGAGGTCACCGCGGACGGTATCGAGGCGGCCGCAGCCACCGCCGGCGGGATGGCCGCCGGCGCCGCCCCGTCCGAGCCGAAGCAACTGGTGCTGGACCGCCCGTTCAGCTACGCGCTGATGCACGTGCCCAGCCAGGCCCCAGTGTTCGTCGGCCAGCTGGCCGACCCCAGCTAGTCGTCCCGACGTGCCGGACCGGCCGGCTCCGCAGTCAGGAGCCGGCCAATAGGCTGCCGACTTTGCCGAGAAACGCCTTTCACTCCTGTTCACGCTTGTAGCATCAGCAGCAAATACCCCAGCAGGGATGGTAAAGCTGTGACTGAGTTTCCCAAGGTGGGCGACCGCTTCGGCGCTTATCTGATCACCCGCCAGGTGGGTCACGGAGGCATGGGCGTCGTATTCGCCGCCGAGCAGCATCCACTCAACCGCACGGTCGCTCTGAAAGTACTCGACCCGAAGTACTCCGGTGATCCCTCCTTCGCGGCCCGCTTCTCGCGAGAAGCCGAAGTCTTGGCCCAGATGGACTCGCCGCACATCGTTCAGGTATTCGACCATGGCACGGTCGACGGCTGTCTCTACTTGGCGATGCAGTGGGTCAGCGGCGGCGACCTGGCCGAATACCTGCGCCACACCGGCCCCCTTCCGATCGCCTTGGCTGCCGATATCGGTGCCCAGATCGCCTCGGCATTGGCCGACGCCCATGCTCAGGGGATCATCCATCGGGACATCAAGCCGAGCAACATCCTTCTGGCCCGCACCGGACAGGATCTGTTCGCCTATCTGTGCGACTTCGGCATCGCGCAAGGCCAGGAATCCGGACTGACCCAGGCCGGCACCTTGGCCGGCAGCATGGCTTTCACTGCACCCGAGCGGCATCAGGGGGCGCCGGCGACCGAACGCAGTGACCTGTACTCGCTGGGCTGCCTGCTCTGGGTGCTCGTCTCCGGCCACAACCCGTATTCCGGGACCGACTTCCAAGTCGCTCAACAGCATTTCGCCGCCCCCATCCCCCAGGTCTGGGGTACGTCGCCTGCGGAACTCGCGCTCAACAAGACCCTCGCCGGCCTACTCGCCAAGGACCCGGCGCAACGGCCCGGCACCGCGGTCGAGGCCGTCGCCCAGCTGCGTGAACTGGTACGAATCGCCGGCTCAACGCCCTCGGCGCCGCCGGTTCCCTCCGATGACCGCACTCGCATCCGGCAAACCCTGCCACTGACCGGATCACCGCTTCCTTCGACGCCGCTGCCACCGACCTCACTGCCCCCGGTCCCGCCCCCGCCGGCCGATCCGACGATGCTGGCCGGCACCACAGTTCGACGAGACACGCTCTACGACTCGGGGATGGGCGGGTCGGACTCGATGCCGTCCATGCCGTCGATGCCGTCGATGCCATCCATGCCGCCCGCGCAACCTCGCTCGCCCGGCGCGCAGCGGCAGCTGATCATCGTGGTCGGCGCCGTGGCCCTGGCGCTGATCCTGGCCATCGGCGTTGGCTGGTGGGCGATCAGCCGGATTCCGGGCAAGGCCAGCACCAGCTCACAGCCGGGCAGCACCACGACAGTCTGGACGACCGCGCCCGGAGGCTCGCAAGGGCCTGGCTCGACCACCTCCACCCAACCGAACTCGCCTCAGCAGCGAGAAGGCGTCAATCGAATCTCGGCGACCATTCCGCTGGGCATCACCAACCCGCACGGCATCGCACTGGATGTCAATCGGCAGCGGGTCTTCGTGGCCGGCTTCGGATCAGCGAGCGTAGAGGTGATCTCGTCGACAACAGGCGCCATCGAGACCGAGTTGTCCGTGGGCGAGAAGCCCGAGAGCGTCGTGGTGGATGAGGACACCGGGCTACTCCTGGTGGCCTGCGAAGGCAGTCGCAGCATCGAGTTGTTCAGCCTGGACGATCTGCAACAGGTCGGCAGCATCCCGACCGCGTCGGGTGCGCTGCGGCTGTCCGTCGATACCCAGACCCACGTCGCCTACGTGCTGGCTCAAGGCAGCTCGGCTATTCAACGAATCGATCTCTCCAGCCGCTCGGACGCCGGGTCAATTCCGGGAGGCGATGAACCCCGTGACATGGCGATTCTGCCGGGAACCCGAACGGCCTATGTCGCGCATTGGGGCGCCGGGCAACTCACCCTGGTCGACCTTGATAGCGGCTCGGTGAGCAAGACCTTGCCGGTCGGGGTGAATCCCAATGCGGTCGCCATTTCGGAACAGCATCGCCTCGCTCTGGTCGCGAACTATGTCGGCGCTTCGGTCACCGTCGTCGACCTCAATGCCGGCGCTGTGATCAACACGGTCGGGGTCGGCCAGAAGCCGTCACGGATCGTGGTCGATGATGCCGCCGGCGTCGCCTACGTCAGTTGCCTGGACAGTGACGAGGTCTCGGTCGTCGACCTGAACACTCTGCGAGTGGTCCGATCGTTGCACACCAGCAGCCGGCCAACGGGTCTGGCCCTCGACTCCCAAACCGGAACGCTCTACGTGACAAGCTTCGCCGGCAACGTCGTCCAGGTCTTCAGTGCCTGAGCCTGATCGGGACCCGACGATTCCACACATTCCGCGCCGGGCTTGGGTGGAGCCGGCGACCCCGGAGCCGAAGAAGCGCTCCGCAGCGGCAACCTGGACCAGACGCGCCCTACTCGGCACCGCCACCGTCGCCGGGCTGGGCGGTGCCGTGTGGTACAGCGGGATCCTGCGGTGGTTCGAGCCGAGTAGCCCGAAGCCGCAGGGCGGATCGCCGAGCGAGAGCGCCACGCCGCCCGCGGAGATCACCAACCAGGCGACCGCGCGCGGTCAGGTGTCAGTGGCCGCCGTCGCGGCCGGCATCGTCCGGATCCGGATCACCCCGGTCGAAGGCCAGACCCTCGGCTACTCCTATGCCATTCCGGAGGAGCTGCCGGCCACCGGCGCGACAGTCAGCCAGGACGGCGATCTGATCACCCTGCACACCGATGAGCTCCAGATCAGCGTGGCCCGGCAGAGAGGGGCCATCAGCGCCCAGAGCAGCTCAGGCGAGACGGTCATCGAAGAGACGGAGAACGGCTTCGTCGCGTCGAGTGGCGGCTTCAGCTGGCGGCTCCGAATCCCGGACGATGAGACCTGCCACGGCCTGGGCCAGCGAGCCCTGCCGCTCTCGCTGCGCGGTCGCACCATCTCCATGTGGAACTACGACGCCGGTTCGTATCCGGTGGGTGCCGACCCGCTGTATCTGAGCGTCCCGTTCTATCTCGGACAGCGCAACACGCTCAGCTACGGGATCTTCTGGGACAACCCCGCCCGCGGCTCAGTGGATCTCGACAGTGCACACTCCGGTGAGCTCAGCATCCAGTCCGATCGCGGACCGGCCAACCTCTACCTGATCGTCGGCTCCGGCCCGCAGCAGGTGGTCGAGCGCTTCACCTCCCTGGTCGGACGCATGGAACTGCCACCGCTGTGGGCGCTGGGCTATCACCAGTCCCGATGGAGCTACCCCAACGCGGCCCGCTTCCGTTCGATCGCGGCGAAGTTCCGGCAACTGCAGATCCCCTGCGACGCCCTGCACTTCGATATCGACTACATGAACGGCTACCGCCTCTTCACCTGGAACCGGGCCGCGTTCCCGGCGCCGAAGCAACTCCTCAGCGATCTGCGCGCGATCGGCTTTCACGGCGTGGCCATCCTCGATCCCGGCGTGAAGGTCGACTCGTCCTATCCGACCTACACCTCCGGCCGGCAGGGCGGACACTTCCTGGCGGCACCCGACGGCGGACGCCTCGTCCGAGACGTGTGGGCCGGAGCCAGCGAGTTCCCAGACTTCACGGCACCCGCAGCCCGGGCGTGGTGGTCAGGACAGGTCCGCAGCTTCGCCGCGAACGGCTTCGACGGTCTGTGGAACGACATGGACGAGCCGAGCACCTTCGACGACGCCAAGACCCTGCCGGACCTGGTCCAGCACTCCTGGGAAGGCGACGGCAACACTCATGTCGGCGGCGGGCACGCCGTGTACGGCATGCAGATGGCCCGCGCCACCCGGGAGGGCCTCACCGCGGCCAACAAGAACAAGCGACCCTTCGTCATCACGCGCGCCGGCTATGCCGGCGTCCAGCGCTATGCCACCACGTGGAACGGGGACAGCCTGGCCAACTGGGACCACTTGCGGATGAGCATCGCCCAGCTGTGCAACCTGGGAATCTCGGGCATCCCGTTCTCGGGTTCGGACGCCGGCGGCTTCCGTGGCGACCCGTCGGCCGAACTGTACCTGCGCTGGATGCAGGTCTCCTCGATGATGCCGTTCTTCCGCACCCACTCGGCACGGACCGCACGGCAGCGTGAGCCGTGGAGCTACGGAACCACCATGACGAACCAGCTGCGCGGGGTCATCGAGCGGCGCTATCAACTGCTGCCCTACCTCTACACGCAGGTGCAGAAGGCCACGGTCGACGGCAGCCTTATCGTCCGGCCGATGTTCTTCGAGCGGCCCGATGACCCTGCCTACCGACGAATCGAGGATCAGTTCCTGCTCGGCGACTCGGTGCTGGTCGCACCGATCCTCGCCGAAGGTGCGCGCAGTCGGATGGTCACCCTGCCGCCGGGGACGTGGTACCGCCACGGCAGTGGGACGCCGTTGGCCGGAGGCCGGACGCTGAGTGTGACCGCCGGTCTTGACCTGCCGATTTTCGTCCGCGCCGGCACAGTCCTGCCGCTGTGGCCGGTTCGGCAATCGACCAGCCAGCCCGTGGATCGGCTGATCCTGCAGGTGTACCGCGGACAGGCGAACAGTCGGCTCTACGAGGACGAGGGCGATGGCTTCGGCTACCGCGATGGGAAGTCGCTCCTGTCCACCTTCGTGACCTCACAGGATGACCAGGGTCTCACCGTGAAATGGACGACGGAGGGCACCTACCAACGTCCGGCTTCTCGGGTGGAGGTGCAGCTCTTCGGCTGGGGCCCGTCGCTGCCGAAGGTCAGCGTGGACGACAAAGCGGTGAAGGCGACAGGTACCGCACCGGCCACGATCACCACGAAGGCGTTCACGCAGTTGCGGGTGGGCGACTGACCCTTCGACCCGCCGGCGGTCGTCCCCCGCAGAAGAAGGGGACAGTCCCCTTTTCTGCGGGTTCGCTGATACCGCCGCCTAGAGTGCTGGCATGGAACTCGAAGTCGTCGCCATCATCGGCGTCCTGCTGGTCGTCACGGCGTCCACGCTGGCCCCGAAGATCGGAGTGGCCAGCCCGCTGCTGCTGGTGGCACTGGGTTTCGGCCTCACCATGCTGCCGATGGTCGAGTCGGTCGCGATCCCTCCCGAGCTGATTCTCGGTGGCATCCTGCCGCCGCTGCTGTACGCCGCAGCCGTGGACACCCCAGTGATGGAGTTTCGCCGCGATCTACCGACGATCTCGGTCTTCTCGGTGGTGCTGGTGGCACTGACTGCGGTCGTCGTCGGGCTGGTGGCCGTGGCGATCGTCCCGGGGATGCCGCTGGGTGTGGGGATCGCATTGGGCGCGGTGATCAGCCCGACGGACGCCGTGGCCACCTCGATCGTCCGCAAAGCCGGGGTGTCGAAGCGGATCGTCACGATCCTGCAGGGCGAGAGCCTGCTCAACGACGCGTCCGCCCTGGTTCTGTTGCGGGCCGCGGTGGCGTCCATCGGGATCGGGGTCTCGCTGCTGGAGGTCGCCGGCCAGTTCGTCTGGGCCGTCGTCGGGGCCCTCGCCATCGGCGGGCTCGTCGGCTGGCTCAACCTGGTCGTGCGAGGACGCATCCACCAGGTCTCGGCCAATGTGGCGCTGTCCTTGATCATTCCTTTCGCCGCCTACCTGCCCGCCGAGGAGGTCGGCGCGTCCGGCCTAGTGGCGGCCGTGGTTGCCGGCTTGGTCACCGGCTACGGGACGCCGGCCTGGATGGGTGCCCAGGTCCGGATCGCCGAGCGGTCGGTGTGGAAGACGATCGAACTGATTCTGGAAAGTGCGGTCTTCCTGCTGGTCGGCCTCGAGCTGCCGGCACTGGCCGCCGACACCGGGGACTCCGGCCTGCTGCTTCCGGCCGTCTTGGCCGTGCTGCTCGGTGCCGTGGTCGTCGTGTTGCGGGTGGGCATGGTGTCGTGGTCGGTGTGGCAGTTGGCCCGGCGGCATCAACGGGCCGAGGCCGGCCGCGAGCGGATCGTCCACATCCAGGCGAAATTGGACGCCGGCACCGCGCCTCGCGAAGGGTTCCCGAAGGCTCAGGGCCCGATTCCTCGGCAGGGTTCCCCTCGCGAGTCCGCCGGACGCGATCGGCTCGGCCAGTGGCAGCGAATGCTCGATCGGCGCCGCGCCGACCTGGACTACTTAGCCGCCGAGCGCCTGGGCTGGCCAGAGGGCAGCATCCTGGTCTGGGCCGGCATGCGTGGCGCCATCACCATTGCGGCCGCCCAGACGCTCCCGTCCGAAGTGCCCTACCGCTCGTTGGTGATCCTGGTGGCGACCATGGTCGCCGTCGGCACGCTGATCATCCAGGGGCTCACTCTGCAGCCGCTGACCAAGAAGCTGGGCCTTGCCGACGGACGCGGCGCCACCGACCCTGGACAGTGGGACGCGCTGCAGGCCGAGCTCGACGCCGCGGCTCTGGCCCGGTTGTCCAGCAGCGGCAACGAGCACGCGGCCGCACTGGCCGAGAAGTGGCGCGCCCGCCTGGATCGCTCCGACGACGACCCTCAGCGGCCCGACATCGCCAAGCTGACCGCCCTGCGGCTCGCGGTGATCGACGCGCAGCGCAGCAGGCTGCTCGACCTGCGCGGAGTCGGCAGCTACCCGTCCACGATGGTGGACGACGCCCTAGCCCAGCTCGATGCCACCCAGATCGGGATCGAGTTGCGCCAGCAGTATCTGGAGTGAGCCAGCGACGACCGCAGGAGAGGGGACTGTCCCCTTTTCTGCGGGGCGGGTCACATCCGGTCGGGGGCCTCGATGCCGAGCAGGTCCAGGCCAGTGGCGAGCACCTTCTTGGTGGCCGCGCACAGCGCCAGCCGGGACGAACGCACCTCGCCCTCGCTCTTCAGCACCGGGCACTGCTCGTAGAACACGCTGAGGGCACCGGCCAACTCGTAGAGGTAGCCGCACAGCCGGTGCGGCTGCAAGGTCTCGCCGACCTGGGCGACGATCTCGCCGAAGCGGCTCAGCAGAAGGGCGACCTGATGCTCAGCGGGCTCGGTCAGTACGGTGATGGTCTCGAAGGTGTACCCCTCGGCCTCGGCCTTGCGCAGGATCTGGTTGGCCCGAGCGTGCGCGTACTGCAGGTAGGGACCGGTGTCGCCGGTGGTGGCCACCATCCGCTCGGCGTCGAAGGTGTAGTCCTTCTGCAAGCCGGACGACAGGTCGGCGTACTTGATCGCGGCCAGCGCGATCGGCGGCGCGGCCTGCTCCTCGGCCGCGTCCAGCAGCGAGTTCAAGGTGACCGCGGTGCCCTCTCGGGTGGAGAACTTCTTGCCGTCCGCGCCCAGCACCTGGCCGAAGCCGACATGCTCGGCACTGACCGCGTCCGGCAGGTAGCCGGCGATCCGGGCAACCGCGAACACCTGCTCGAAGTGGAACGTCTGGGGCGCGCCGACCACGTAGATCATCCGGTCGGCCTGCAGGTCGCCGACCCGGTAGCGGATCGCGGCCAGGTCGGTGCAGGTGTAGCCGAAGCCGCCTTGGGCGTTGCGGATGATGGCCGGAGCATTGAAGCCCTCGACGAAGACCACCAGCGCGCCGTCGTCCACCACCGCAATGCCGCGATCCTCGAGGTCGGCGGCCACCACCGGCAGATCGGCGTTGTAAATGGACTCTCCGGCCAGGTCGGCGTTGGACAGCAGCACGTTCATCCGCGCATAGGTGGCGTTGAAGCCGGTCAGCGAGATCTCGATCAGCTGCTGCCAGATCCGCCGGGTCTCGGCGTCCCCGGACTGGAGCAGGACGACCCGATCCCGCGAGCGGGCGGCGAACTCCTCGGACTCCTTCAGATGGGTGTTGGCCCGCTGGTAGAGCGCCTCGGCCTCAGGCAGGTCGAGGGACGCCGCGTCCAGACCCTCCTCGAGGATCTGCTCCACCAGCATGCCGAACTGGCGACCCCAGTCGCCGATGTGGTTCTGCGGGATGACCGTGTGACCCTGAGCCCGCAGCACCCGGGTGAAGCAGTCGCCGATGATCGTCGAGCGAAGGTGGCCGACGTGCATCTGCTTGGCCACATTGGGCGAGGAGTAGTCGACGACCACCCGCTGCGGATGCTCGGCCTTGCCGATCCCGGCGCCCGGTTCGGTCAGGACAGCCGTAGCCACCGACGCCAGCACGTCCGCGCGCAGCCGCAGGTTGATGAAGCCCGGCCCGGCCACCTCCAGCGGCTCACACAGGTCGGTGAGGTCGATCTTGGTGACCAGCTCGGCGGCCACCTCGCGCGGCGGGCGTCCCTGCTCATTGGCCAGGCGCAGCGCCACATTGGTCTGGTAGTGGCCGAACTGGGGACGGGTCGCAGGACGCAACTCCGGATCAACACCGGCGACGGCCGCGACGCGCTCGCTGAGCAAGGAAGGCAGGGACAACATGGGCGCCATTTTCGCACGTCCTCGCGGTGCCACCGCGCGCGGGACTCGCTCCCGGGCCGGCCGCCTGGGCCGCCCGACAGCCACTCTCGGCAGAAACCTGAGAGCATGCTAAATTTCTAGTTCAGCGATGGCCGGTGTTCAGGGGCTCGATCATCGCTTCGGCGGAGGATGCAATGGAGAAACGCAGGCGGCTACTGGGCCGACTCGTTTCCGTGTCCGTGACCTTGGCAATGCTGGTCGGCATTCAGGCTGCCAGCTCGGCTTCGGCAGATCCGCTGCCCGCTCCTCCCGCCACGGTGACCGTCAGCCAGCGCCCCACGATGGCCGTCCTGGCCTGGTCGCCGGTGGACGCCGCCAACGGCTACGCCATCGACTACAGCACCGGTTCCGACTTCGGCAACGCCACCCGGGTGACCTCGCTGGAGCCGTCCACCGTGCTGACCGGACTGACCCCGGGCACCGACTACTTCGCTCGAGTGGCCAGCTTCCAGCCAGACGGCGATTCGATCGGTCCCTGGAGCAGCACTCTGACCTTCACCACCTCGTCGTCGCGCTTCCCGACGCCGGCGCCGGCGGTGACGGTGACCGAGAAGACCACCAGCTCGGTCAGCGCCACCTGGACCGACCTGGGCAAGGACCTGAAGTACCAGGCCTCGATCAGCAAGTCCCCCACCGGCCTGGACGACCCCAAGACGCTGGACGAGCCCACCGGCAGCTTCGAAAAGCTGACCAAGGACACCACCTACTACCTGAGCGTCCGCGGCGTCTCCGACAACGGCGATCCGCTGACCGACTGGTCGGCGCCGACCGAGGTCAAGACTCCGGAGGACGTCCCGCTGGTCGTCTCCAGCTTCAACATCAAGTGCGCCAGCTGCCGCCGCGGCAAGGAAGCCTCCTGGGCGAAGCGGAAGTCGGCCGTGGTCGAGACGATCCTCTCCCAGAAGCCGGACGTGATCGGCCTGCAAGAGGCGTCACAGGGCCGGTTGCCCGGCCGTGGCGTCTCTCAGTATCAGGACCTGGTCAACGGCCTGGGCGCGCCGTACGCGGTCACCATCAACCACGACATCGGCGGCGGAGCCGGTGTGGACAACCGGATCGTCTACAACACCACGACCATCGAGGTGATCAAGACCGGCGTCACCCCGCTTCCCAAGGGCGGCAAGACCCGCCGCTACCTGGCCTGGGCGGTGCTGCGGCACAAGCTGACCGGGCGCATCTTCGTCTTCGGCGACACCCACCTGGAACCGGGCAAGAGCAAGAAGGCGGTCCGGGTTCGCCAGACCAGCACGGTGCTGTCGACCATGAAGAAGCTGGCCCCCGAGGGCACCCCGGCGATCGTCGTCGGCGATTTCAACATGTTCAAGTGGATGTCGGGCGGCTACAAGCCCTACGACATGATGGTCAATGCCGGCTTCTTGGATCCACTGGGCAACACCTACCGCAGCCACAGCGCCGCGCCGTCCGCCTTCGTCGAGAATCGCGTCCGCACCAACTACTCCACCTACAACGACTACAAGCGCAAGGCGCCCCGGTTCTCTTACGACAATGGGACGCAGCTGGACTTCATCTTCGTGACCAAGATGCGGGTCAGCGAGTGGGAGACCGTGGTGAAGGTGGACGACTCGGGCCGCTTCATCGGGACGATTCCGTCCGACCACAACATGGTGCGCGCGACCGTCTGGTTGCCAGAGAGCTGACCAAGGAACCCCGCCCCAGACGGCCCGTGGCGGGCCCTGTTGGCCTTTATCAAGGCCTTTAGCGGCGGTTGAGGGTTCGAAGCCGGGTAGTAGCCCGATCTGCGGGCCCCGACTTATCGTGGAAATCCTTCTGCAGGATGAACACTGGAGCTGGTACGTGAACTTCCCCATTCGTGCCCGCATCGCCAGCGCGATCGCCGCGCTCGCCATGCTGCTGACTGCGCTGGTGGCCGCACCGGCGCAGGCCGCCGTGGCCACGCCGTCCGGCTTGCGGGCGGTCAGCACCAGCAGCAGCGCGGTCGCCCTGAGTTGGAAGGCCAGTTCCGGCGCCCCCGGCTACCGGATCCAGTATTCGACGAGTTCCTCGATGAGCGGGGCCAGCTACGTCCGCTTCACCGGCACCTCCGGAGAAATCACCGGGCTGAAGGCCGGCAAGACCTACTACTTCAAAGTCCGCGCGATCAGCTCGACCGGCGCGAACCTGAGCAAGTACTCCGCTGCCATCAAGGCGAAGACGCAGGCCAGCTCGGGGTACCGCTGGCTCAGCCCGTCCGGTCTGGCCGTCACCGGCTCGGCGGTGGACAGCCTCGCCCTCACCTGGGCGTCGCGAGGTGATACCGACCGATATCGGATCAGTTGGGCCACCGACTCCGGCTTCCGCGACCCACATTACGTCCGGGTGACCGGCACCGGCTACAGGCTGAGCGGCTTGTCCGGCGGCACCACCTACTACGTCAAGGTGCGGGTCATCGACTCGGCCGGGACGAGCCTGTCGGCCTACTCCCCGACGGTCTCGGCGACGACGGCGCAAAGCGCCGGCAGTTCGGCCAGCTCCGGCGGCCAGCCCGCTCCCGGATCACTGACGGTCACGGCGACAGCACGCACCTCAGTGGCCCTCAGCTGGGCCGCGGTGGCGGACGCCCCCGGCTACCGGGTGCAGTACTCGACGAGTTCGTCGATGAGCAACGCGACCTACCGGCGAGTCACCACGAACTCGGCCGAGCTGTCCGGGCTCAGCTCCGGCAAGCGCTACTACTTCAAGGTCCGGGTGATCCGCACCGACGGGACGAACCTGAGCCCCTACTCGTCCGCGGCCAGCACCACCACCCTCACCTCGCCGGCCGCCAGCTACCTGCCGCCGACGCCGGTGCAGGCCAGCGCGTCCGGTGCCACCAAGATCGCGGCCAGTTGGAAGAGCCGGGGCAGCGGCCTCACCTACCAACTGGACTACTCCGAGAGCGCCAGCTTCACCGCGGCGCGCTCGGTCTTCGCCACCAGCACCAGCACGACCCTGACCGGGCTCGCCGAGAAGACCACCTACTACCTGCGGCTGCGGGTGGTGACCGCAGCCACGACCAGCTCCAGCGCGCTCAGCTCGTTCACGACGACGGCCAGCGCCACCACCACGGCGGCCCCGGCCAGCACCCTGCGGGTGGGCAGCTACAACGTCAAATGCGCGAACTGCTACACCGCACTGCCGAATGAGGGCACCTGGTACGAGCGTCGCGACGCCGTGGTGAAGAACATCCTGGCCCAGAAGCTGGACGTCCTGGGCCTGCAGGAGGCCTCGCAGGGCTGGCTGAAGGATTCGGCCGGCAACCCGATCAGCCTGTCCCAGTTCGAGGATCTGACCAAGCGGCTGGGCAGCCCCTACAAGCTGACCAACACCAACCGGAACAACTGCGTGAAGTCCTCCACCCCGTCCAACTGCACCTACCGCGACCAGGGCGCCTCGCAGGGCACCAAGATCGTCTACAACAGCGCGACGCTGAGCCTGGTCGACCAGGGATCGAAGCTCCTGGCCCGGGTCGGCAAGACCGGCGGCGATCGCTATGTGGCCTGGGCCGTCTTCGAACAGAAGGCGACCGGCAAGCGGTTCTTCTTCGCCGACACCCATCTGGAGAACAAGGCCGACGCCGACGGCTCGTCCACCTACTTCAACCTGCGGGTGCAGCAGACCAAGGAGATCCTCGACGTCGTCAAGGAGTTCGGACGCAGCCTGCCCACCTATGTGGTCGGCGACTTCAACTCGCACAAGTGGACGGTGCCGGTCAACGGCCCCTACGACACGATGCGGGCGGCCGGCTTCGTCGATCCGCTGGGCAATGCGTACCGGACCACCAAGACCACCCCGGGTGCGACCGTCGAGAAGCGGATCCGGACCAACTTCTCCAGCTACAACGGCTACGCCCGCAAGGCACCGAGCTTCAGCTACATCAACGGCACCTACCTGGACTACATCTGGGTCTCCCCCAGCATCGAGGTGCCCGAGTGGGAGACGGTGGTGAACGTCGACTCGTCCGGCAACTTCGTCGGGGTGATCCCCTCCGATCACAACCTGGTGCGGGCCACCACCACCCTGCCCTGAGCGAGGTCAGCGCAGCGCCAGCAACCGATCGATGACCCGCTTGGCGGACTCGCCGTCGTCGTGGGCGTTGAAGCGGGCCTGCCACTTCCGGTACGCCTCGGCATAGGTCGGCGCACTCGACTCGATGGCGCGCACGGCGTCGACCACCTCACCCTGGCTGGCCAGCACCGGGCCGGGAGCGACCTCGGAGAGGTCGAAGTAGACCCCACGCAGTGAGTCGCGGTAGTCGTCCATGTCCGGCACGAAGAAGATCATCGGACGACCAGTGACCGAATAGTCGAACATCACCGAGGAGTAGTCGGTGATCATCGTGTCGGCGGCCACGAACAGGTCGGTGACGTTCGGGTAGCTGGTCACGTCCAGCACCCCCGGTAGCCGGACGTCCACGCCGGCGTTCAGCGTCCGCGAGTGCCCGCGCAGCAGCAGCAGATAGTCATCGCCGAGCGCCTCCATCAGGCTGCTGAGCTCCAAGAAGGTGACCATCTCGGTGCGGTTCTCCCGCCAGGTCGGCGCGTAGAGCACGGCGATCTTGTCGTCAGGGATACCGAGGCTGCGCCGGATGGCGGTGCGGTCAGCGGTGAGCAGGGCGTCGTTACGCGGGTAGCCCTCCTGCCAGATCTCCTTGTCCCAGGCGTAGGCGCTGCGCAAGATCTCGGTGCTGTGCGCGTTCTGCGAGAGCAGGAAATCCCAGTTGGCCCGCTCCTTGAGCAGCACTCGGCGCTGCAGCGGGTCCATGCTCGGACGGTCCAGGCCGATCCGCTTCAGCATCGAGCCGTGCCAGGTCTGGAGGACCACCTGCTCGGGGTGATGCCAATAGCTGTTCTTCAGCCACTCGTTGGTGATCACAAAGCGCGAACTCTGCCGCGCCTTCCACCAGGCCTCGGACCCGCGGACCACCTGGATCGCCCCGTCCGGCACCGGCACCGAGGCGTCGTTGACCCCCCAGAACCGCGGTGCGTCCGGCAGCCGCTGGGCAAGCTCACGGTCCAGCGCGAACGGGTTGCAGGTGGCCTGGGTGCCACCGAAAGACTCGAAGTAGAACTGCTCGCTGATCGACTGACTGGGTCGCTGGTAGCGCCGGGCCAGCTTCTCCTGCCGGTAGGCGCCGATCTCCTTGGGTCGCAGCAGCGCCTCGACCGCAATGGACGGACGCCGCCCCTCCCCGACTCCGATCACTGCCCGGAATCGATCCAGGTCCACGACCTTCGGCACATCCTGAGTCAGCGGGATGGCCGCCGAAACTCGGAACCACAGTCCGTCGCGAGTGTGGCCGCGGACGGTGTAGCGGCCGGCCGGAGGCGGCGAATCGGGCTGGCCCCAGGTCGAGGCCAACAATGAGCCGGACGCCTCGAAGGAGCCGTCATCGTGCAGGTCGAGGGTCAGATCACGGATCGCCCGCGGCCCGACCAGGGCCAACGTGCAGCCGGTCAGGTCACCCAGAGCGCGGCCACGCAGCCGGAGGGTGGGCTTCGGCTCGGCCTCAACGCTGAACTCGTCCACAACCATCATGGCGGCGGTATCCCGGATTCGCAGAGTGCCGTCCGGTCCGGGGTAGCAGAACGGAAGGGCCTCGGCGGCCTCCAGGCTGTCCGGGTCGAGGGTGGTGGCCACCTCATGCGGGTGGCCGTGGGCGTCGGTCACCACGATCCGGCCGCTGAGCACCGCCGTGGTCTCGGCGGCCAGCTCTGGGGAGAAGATGCCCTCGTCCTCGTCGGGATCGCTCAGGCTGGTCAGGCCGTGCGGATCGACCGGCGCCAGGGTGCCGGTGACCCGGACCACTCCGTCCACGCTGGCCCCGGTCAGGGCCACCTGCGCCTGCGGAGTGACCAGAGCTGCGGAGCCGAACTCGATTCCGTTCAGGCGCAGCTGGGCGACCAGTTCACGTCCATCCAGCTGCGCGGACGCAGCGACCACGGCGGGCTGCTCGGCCCGCAACACCAGCCCACGCCGTTCCACCCACAGCGGAGCGATCTGGACGGCATCGAAGACCCGGGCGAACAGGTGGTTGGCCGAGCCGAGCTGGACGCGGCGAGTGAAGCCGCCGCTGGCCTTGGTGCCGCCGGAGCGGACGTCCACCAGCACCCGCCAGGTACGCGGACGCGTGGTGGCCCGCTGGATGAGTTCGCTGACGTCGAACCGGGCCACGAAGCCGGCCGAGGTGTAGTTCAGCCGTCCGTCCCGCATCCGGGTGTTGGCCAGCGGCTCGTCGTAGCCGGTGACCGTGCCGGGGATGTCCGGCTGACCGAAGCTGTGCAGCCGCGCCGAGATCACCGGCGGATTCGCCTGCAGATCCATGCCACGCTCGAAGGACCAGCCGGAGATCTCGAAGGTCGTCTGGTCGATCCAGCGTGCCGTCTGCAGGGCGCCGACCCAGCCCAACTGCAGCGGGCTGACCGTGTTCACGACTCGGCGCACGGCCGTCCGAGCCGCCCCGTAGGCACCGCGAACCAGTTTGTTCTTGGACCTGCCGAGTCGACCCGTGATCCTGGTCGCGTACCTCAACGGGAAGGTCTGCCCCAGACTCAACGGGCGCTCCTTAAGCTGTGGTGAACTCTCAGTGAATGAACACTGCGCCCGTTCGGGCGGACTCGATCATAGCCGCCATTGCTATCGACTCCGCCGCGCGGAGCTTGAAGGACTCCGGCGCCGAACTGCGAATCATCGAGGCGAACTCGGCCAACTCGTAGCGCAGCCCGTCGCCGTCGAACTTGTAGTAGTACTTCTTGTTCTGCCGAGAGTCCTCGAACCGAGCCTCGAAGTACTCCGTGAGCCACCACGGCGCCGGGACATAGATGTACCCACGGCTGCCCGCCACAATCAGCTCGCCCTCGGCCTTGACGCCGATACCGGTGCGGGCCGTGGCCACGGCATGCGGGAAGGTCAGGTCGATCTTGGAGAACACCTCCACCTCGCCGCCCTCGGGGCGCAGCGACACCGTCCGCAGATCGGTGTAGCCGGTGCCGAGCAGCTTCACGATCGCCAGCAGCGGGTAGGTGGCCAGCTCGGAGATGCTGCCGCCGTCCTCGCCGTGCAACTCGCGCCCCGCCCCGACCAGCTTGGTGAAGGTGGCGTCCACCGACCGCACCTGACCGATCGAGCCGCTGCGCGCGACCGCCACCATCCGCTGGAAGCCCGGCGAGAATGCGGTCTTCACCGCCTCCAGCAGCACCACGCCGGCGGCCTCGGCCCGGGCGAACAGGTCGGCGGTCAGCTCGCGGCTCAGCGTCATCGGCTTCTCGCAGAGCACGTGGACGCCTGCCTCGATCGCCTGACGCGCATAGTCGTAGTGGGTGTGATGCGGGGTGGCCACATAGACCGCGTCGACATGTTTGAGCATGTCCGCGTAGCTCTCGTTGGCCCACTCCAGTTCGAGTCGGGTGGCGAACTCCTGGGCCGCCTCGAACCGCCGCGAGTAGACAGCCTCCACACTGACGCCGCTGACGAAGCGGGCTTCGGCCACGAACCGGGCGGCGATCCGTCCGGCGCCGGCCACGCCGACTCGCAGCACCCCGGCGCTCTCGTTGCGCAGCTGGGTGCTGGAGACGCCCTTGGTGCGTTCGAGGTAGACGACCTGGCAGTAGTCGTTGAGATAGTCGAACTTGCCCAGCCAGTCCGAGCCGATCGCGAAGATGTCGACGCCGTACTTCTGGATGTCTTGGACCTTCTGGCCCTCGTACTCCTCGATGATCACCTCATCGGCCAGCCCGGAGTCCACCACATTGCGGATCCGCTCCATCAGGCTCTGCGCGACGTTGAGCTTGCCTCGGGAGTCGTCGTAGTTCTCGGTGGTCACCCCGACGATCAGGTAGTCGCCCAGCGCCTTGGCACGTTCGAGCAGCCGCCGGTGACCATCGTGAAAGAGGTCGAAGGTGCCGTAGGTGATTACCCTGACCACTGGCCAGTTCTCCGATCTGTCGCCAAGGCCGCCGGTCCCGCGTTGGCTCGCAGGCCGGTCGGTATCATGTGCCAAGAATAGGGGGTCAGGCGTATGAGCAATGAGGCTGAGCTGCCGGACGTCGACTATGTGTTTCTTGTGGATGTGCTCCCCCGAAACCACGCCGGACGTAGCGCCTCGATCCTCACCAAGACCCGACTCCTGTGGGAGCGCGGTGGACGTCGCTCGACGATCGTGACCGCCTACGACTCCTCCCAGCTGGACGACATCAGCCATGATCTGCGCGAACGCGGCCTGCTCGCCGACGGCGTCACGGCGGCCAGTCTGCACGATTACTTCCCGGACCCGACCACGTTGGCCGACGCGGACCTGCACCGTCCGTTCGAGGAACCGGGGATGGCCTGGGAGCACGATCAGGCGGCCGGCCAGTTCCACTTCTTCGAGCACGGCGTGCATCGGCTGTCCAAGCGCCTCGACTACGCCGGGCGTCCGATCGTCCTGGACTGGTTCGACGAAGCCCGCAATCGAATCCGCAGCGACGAGTACTGGCCCAACGGCGAGCAGCGACGCACCGTCTTCTTCGACAGGTACTACGGAGTGGCCCGCCAGGAGTTGCTGCACCGCCGGGACGGCTCGGTCCGGCTGGGGATCTGGTGGGCGGTCGACCCGGTCACAAAGGTGCGCAGCCCGGAAAGGGTGACCACCTTCGACGCCGCCGGACGCCCGGAGCGCTACCTGGACTCCTACGACGAGATCATCCACGCCAGTCTGGACGGGCTGATCGGCGGACGGCCGGCCATGCTCACCTGCGAGGCGCGCCGCATCGACGAGTGGGTGCTCGGCTACCGGCGTCCGAACGTCCGCCAGATCCACGTGCTGCACAACGCCCATCTGCGTCCGCCCTACGACGACCCGCATCGGATCCGACCGATCTACACCCCGATGCTGACCAGCGACGGCGTCGACGCCATCGTCTTCCTGACCAACCGGCAGAAGAACGAAGCCGAAGCCCACTTCGGGCCGCACCCCAGCTACCACGTGATCCCGCACTCGATCGCAGAGCCGGAGCAGCGCGAGCCGATCGAACGCGACCCGATGCGGGTGGTGATGATGGCTCGGCTCGACCAGCAGAAGCAGGTCGACCACGCCATCGACGCATTCGCTCAGGTGGTCAAGGCCGTCCCGAAGGCCCGGCTGGAGGTGTACGGACGCGGCGTCCTGTCCGGCGCGCTGCAGGCGCAGATCCGCCGTCTGGGGCTGACCCGCAATGTGAAGCTGGCCGGCTTCACCACCGACCCGGTCGCGGTCTACCGCGGCGCCGGGCTGTCCCTGCTGACCAGCAAGTACGAAGGCTTCGGCCTGGTCTTGGTGGAGAGCCTGCAGAACGGCTGCCCGGTGGTCAGCTACGACTTGGCCTACGGCCCGGCCGACATCGTCAAGGACGGCGTCACCGGCTATCTGGTCCCGCCCAACGACCGGCGCGCGCTGGCCGAGGCGATCATCCGCGTCCTGCGCAACCCTGACCGGCAGGCGGCGATGTCGGCAGCGGCCGAGGCATCCACCCAGACCTTCAGTGAGGCTGCCTTCGTTCAGCGCTGGGCAGCATTATTCGGGTCACTGGCGAAAAACCTCAGCGCCGCTCCGTCCGCTCGGGAGACAATACGGCGTAACCACCCCCAAGGAGGCTCCGATGAACCTGCGGACGCTGGCTAAACGCGGCTTGGCGGCCACCGGGACCGCCGGATTGGCCCGATCCGCTGTCCGCAGGATCCGGCTTCTGCGTGGCAACGCCCGTCGCGCGCAGGCGCTGCGCCGGGTGACCCGGGACGACACCATCCCCGAACTGCGTCCGCTGCCGCAGGCCCGCTACATCTTCGCGGTCGGAGCCATCCCGCGCCGCTATGCCGGACGCACCGCTTCGGTGCTAACCAAGGCGAAGCTGCTGGCCGAGCAGGGCGGCGTGCAGTGCGAGATCCTCACCATGAACTACTCCGCCGAGCTGGACGATGTCGCCCACGAGATCGACGAACGCGGTGCGCTGGGCGACGGCGTCCGGATCATCAACCTGTACGACTCGCTGGTCGGCGAGCCGTCGAAGCACCCGATCACCCACCCGGTGGACGAGCCGGGCATGGATTACATCAAGGATGCCGACGGCAGCGTCTATCGCTACTTCGAGAACGGTGTGTACCGCCTCTACAAGCGCTTCGACTACGCCGGACGGCTGATCGTGCGGGACTGGTTCAACGAGAACCGCGGACGCACCCGGCGCGACGAGTTCGGCACCGACGGACACATCCGGCGCACCACCTACTACGACCTGCACTACAACAAGCCGCGCCAGGAGATCTACTACCGCAGCGACGACACCGCTTTCATGAGCAAGTGGCTGGTGGTCAACCCCGACGACCTGACCACTCAGGTGGAGCGGATCACGATGTTCGACGCCGACGAACGGCCGGTCAAGGTGCTGCACTCGCATATCGAGCTGATCCACGAATACCTGGATCGGGTGATCGGCGACGACCACGTCTTCTTGTCGGTCGAGTCGCGGCGCACCGATCCGGAGGTGCTCGACTACCGCCGTCCCAATGTGAAGCGGCTGTATGTGCTGCACAACCCGCACGCCAGCGGCTACTCGGTGTCGAAGGTGCGGGCCACCTACCGTCCGATGCTGGATCGGCATGCCCAAGCCGATGCCATCGTCTTCCTCACCGCAGCCCAGCGCGCCGACGCCGAGGCGCACTACGGGCACCAGAAGAACTTCTTCGTGATCCCGCATCCGGTGAAGCTGCCAGCTCCGGCCGCTCCGGTGGAGCGCGATCCGGAGCTGGTCGTGGTGCTGGCCCGGCTCGACCAGCAGAAGCAGCTCGACCACGCCATTCGGGCGTTCGCTCAGGTGGTCAAGCACCGGCCGAAGGCCCGGCTGGAGATCTACGGTCGCGGACCGGAGGAAGCCGCGCTGCGCCGGCTGATCAGCTCGCTTCGGCTGGAGAAATCGGTGAGCCTGAAGGGCTACACCACCGATCCGGCCGCGGTCTACCGCTCCGCCTCCGCCTGCCTGCTGACCAGCGCCTACGAGGGCTTCGGGCTGGTGGTGCTGGAGGCGGCGTCCTATGGCTGCCCGGTGGTGTCCTACGACCTCAGCTACGGACCATCGGACATCATCGAGGATGGACGAACCGGGTTCCTGGTCCCCGAGGGGGACGAGCGCAAGCTGGCCGAACGGACGCTGGACATCCTGCGGGATCCGGCACTCCGGGATCGGCTCAGTCAGGCCGCCGAAGAGTCGGTGCACCGATTCAGCCCGGAGAGCTGCCTGGCCCGCTGGTCGGCGCTGTTCAACACCCTGGACGCAGCCGGCTGGTCGTAAGCCGGTTCAGAGTTCGGCGCTGGCGACTTCAGCCGCGACGGCGAATCAGCCACCAGCCCAGCGCGGCCGCCACCAGCAGCGCGGCAACGCCGCCCCCGACCAGGTACCACAGCGTGGAGCTGTTGGCCGCGCCCGGTGCCGGCGTGGAGCTGGACGATGCGGAGGCAGTTGCGAACGGAGCCTCCGTGTCGGCGGCACTGGGTGTCGCGGTGGGCTCGGCGGACGCGCTGGCGCTCGGCTCAGCCGGACCGGTCCCCTGCGGATCAGGGTTGGCCATCTCCGGCGGCTGCTCGGCCGTTCCGCTCCACGACTTCTCCACCGCAGTCCAAGTCCCCTTGCCGTAGGCGAACTGGAAGGCTCCACCCTCCGGCTGACCGTCCTTGCGGTCCACCTGGTACTTCACGGTGTAGGTGCCTTTGGGCAGGTCGTTGTCCAGCTGCACCATCACAGAAGAGCCGTAGTAGATCAGGTCGCCGGCAACGCGGTTGCGGCCGTCCGCACCCACCACCAGCACCTTCACCACAGCCTTGTCGATGGTCCGGGAGAAGGCCAAAGTCACCCAGCCGGGACGCTCCTTGAGCTCCTCATGGGCCGACGGATTGGTCGCCACCAGGGTGGATGCTGCCTGGGCCGAGGGCGCAATCAGGAAGGCCCCCAGGACGGCTGCGGCGATCGCCACGGACACCCTCGTCCAGTTCCTGGCCATCCGTACCCCGCTCTCCGGTCAACTAATTGTCACGATGACAACGTCTCACAGGTCTAGTGTCTATGCTAGATCAAACCGTGTCATACCCAAGTGGGCGCAGTGATGCACCGAGGTCAGCCGGACGGAGTTCAGAGTATGGGTGTCGGAGAACGCCAAGTCAGAGCCATACGGCCGTCGCTAGCGATTGCCGCCATCGGAGTGTCCTTGGCTCTGACGGCCAATCACGCCGCAGCGCTCAGCTTCGACACAGAGGACTCGGTGATCTCAGTCCCGACGACCTCAGCGTGCCCAACTTTCACCGAGAAGCCGCGGGCCGTCGAGGCCTGGTTCAACATCGACGACATGGAAGTGCGGGGCTACTACGACCCGCTGAACCAGACCCCGTGGGACTTCCCCAAGAAGATCGCCCAGGTGATCTGCGGAGCGGCCAACAACTCCGAGATCAAGATCGGCATGTACTTCATCCGGGCGATCGGCACGATGACCCAGCCCGGTCTGAAGGCCGGCGCAGACCCGGCTTCGACTCTGGGCAGCCGTCCGGAGTCCGATCCCGAAGTCATCTATGACGCCCTGGAGTACGTGAAGAAGAACCGCAATGTGAAGATCGGCCTGGTCCTCGACGGCGGCTCGATCACGCCCGCTTCGGCCTGGTCGCTGATCAACAAGCGACTGCTCACGATCGCCGGCATCTCCGGCTTCAGCACCAACTCCGACGGCACGGCGGTCGCGACCCGCGGCATCGAGAAGTGCATCAACGGGTGCTTCAACACCAACTCGACCAAGACCTTCCCCTACGCGATCAACCACGAGAAGTTCGTGACGATCAGCGACACCATCTGGGATCGGGACAACGACGAATCAGCCACCGCCCGCTCCGCCGATTCGGCTCAGCCCGCAGTGATCTCGTCCTCGGGGAACTGGGCGCGAAGCCAGATCCGGAACTACTTGCAGGAAGTCACGGTCATCTACGGTGACCGCGAGCTGACCAAGCAGCTGAACGTCCGCTACGACGGCATGGCGGCCTGCGCCCGCTACGGCTGCACCAGCAACTCCCGGTTCCCGGCAATACTGAAGAAGAACCTCTCGAGCAGCCGCCAGCGCGGCATCTGGGTGGACACCTTGAATCCGCACGGCACCGACGCCGGCCGCGGCACCTACATCACCTTCAGCCCGCAGCCGCTCAGCGTGACCGACCCGTACATCGCAGCCTTCGACAACATCGACTGCACGGTGGACAAGCGAGTCCGGATCGCCATGTTCAAGCTGACCGACACCAAGGCCACCACGATGGCCAATGCGCTGTCCCGGCTGCAGTCGCGCGGCTGCGACGTCCGGATGCTGATGACTCAGCAGGGCGGCTCCACCACCATCTCCAAGACGGTGATCAAGATACTGAACAAGGCCAAGATCAGCTACCGCTGTACGGCCGTGGCCATGCACACCAAGCTGATTCTGGTCGGCCCGGCCACCGGCAACAACGGACGGGCGATGCTCGGCACCGCGAACATGTCCACCGCTGGCCTGCGCTACAGCGAGGAGCACACGCTGACCTTCGATGCTCGGCGAGCATCCTCGGCGTACCAGGACGACTTGCGCCGGGTCTACGGCGAGTACCTATCCGGCTGGTATGAGCTCAACCAGGGTTCGAAGAAGTGCAAGTGAGGGGGCTGCAGATGAACCGAACTCCGAGCCTGCTGCGACGCCTGGCCCTGATCGTCGCCTTCGCCCTCGCCCTGACCGGCTTCGCCGGCGTGAATGTCGCCCAAGCGGCCGCCGGCCCCAAGCCCACCACCAAGGCGCTGGGCGCCGATGTGGTCAAGCTCAGCTGGACCGCGGTCAGCGGTGCGGCCAGTTACCGGGTGCGCTACTCGACGTCATCGAAGATGAGCAGTGCCACCACCGTCACCACGGTGGAGGGCGCGGCCATCACCACCCCGTTCACCAACATTTCCGGTCTCGGCGCCAAGAAGACCTACTACTTCCAGGTCGTCGGCGTCGACGCGTCCGGGAATCAGTTGAACAGTTGGGGTAACACCTCCAAGAGCGCCAAGACGTTCTACAGCTACGGTGCCCCGAGCGGTCTGGCCGCAGCCAACATCGCCAGCAGCTGGGTCGAGCTCAGTTGGCAGCCGGTTTCCGGCGCGCCGGGCTACCAGGTGCGCTATTACAACCGCACCGACAAGGCCCGCTACGTCTGGAATCAGGTCGAGAACTTCACCCTGTACGGCAAGGACACCAGCGATCATCTCCGGCGGAACACCGCCTACTGGCTGAAGGTGGCGGTGCAGCAGCCCGCGATCGGAACTCCGGGGACGGCCGACTACACGCCGAAGATCACCATGAGCCCGTACTCGAAGGAGATCAAGCTCACCACCTCCAACTACGACATCGCGGCACCGTCGAACCTGCAGGTGAGCGAGCAGACGCCGAGCACCGTGAAGGTGAGTTGGGACGCTCCCGCCGACGTGGCCGAGGACTATCAGTTCCGGGTGCAGTACTCGACCAGTTCGAGCATGAGTTCGTCGGCCTCAACGTACGTGCCGGCCACGGACAGCAGCGTCACGCTGACCGGCCTGGCCAACAACACCACGTACTACGTCCGGGTGATGGTGGTTGACGCGCTCAAGGCGCAGAAGAGCGACCGCTCGGCCTACCAGATCGCCAAGACTCGGGTGCCGCGAGGAACCATCACCGGCAAGGTGATCGGCCCTGCGCCCGGTGACGTGGAGGCCATGATCTACACCAGCTCCGGAGAGCTGGTCGCCGAGTCGGATCTGGACTCCTCGGGCACCTACTCGGCGAGCGTGAGGCCTGGCAGCTACAAGGTGCTGCTCACCTATCTGGGCACCGGCGATTACGTGTCGCGCTGGGTGACCGACGCAGCCACCACCACCGTCTCCAGCACAGCCACGGTGCTTTCGGTTCCCAGCGCCGGGTCGACGGTCACCGCACCGGACACGACATTGGTCACCGGGGCCGTCCTCACCGGCACCGTGAAGAACTCCAGCAGTGTCGCTCTGCAGACGGTCTGGGTCACCTCCTTGACTGCTTCCACCGCTGACCGTGAAGTGGAGGAAGTCACTCAGACGAACAGCTCGGGCAACTTCACCATTCGTGGACTGGCCGAAGGGGGCCACTGGCTGCGCCTGGTCAAGAGTGGCTACGCCACGACCAGCGTGTGGATCAATGTGCAGGACGGCGCGGTCACCCAGTACCGGCTCTCCACGGCGACCACGCCCACGTCGCTCGACTCGGGTCAGGCCGTCCCCATCACCATGAAGTGATCCGTAGCGGGCCCGACCGGTCATTTCAGGGTCGGTTTCGCTCATAGGCCGATCACAGGTGGCGGGCCCTTGGCCGGGCGGGAATACTCGGAGGACGTGGAACGCCCCAGAGCCCGCCGACCTGCCGGCCTTCGTGCAGCAGTGCCGACTGCGGCCTGGGTCGGCCTGCTGGGCTCCTGCACTCTCGCCGTGGGACGCATCGCCTGGATGGCCCGCGATGACGCCATCGAGCACTCCGCGTGGGCGCGTCGGTTCAACGACGCCTTCGATCCCGATGCCCGTGGCGCGATCACCTTTCTAGGGATAGCCCTGCTTCTGCTGGCCTGGATGCTGCTGCGCCGGGAGGCGCAGCGGGAGCGTCCGCGGTTCTGGCTGGTCTTCGTGTTCTGGGCGCTGCCGCTCCTCCCGCTGGCCGGAATCCTGTCCTCCGATGCCCGCTACTACTCCGACATCGGCTGGATGGTGAGCCGGGGCATCGATCCCTACGTCACCGGCCTGGGCACCACCGGGAGCCCCTTCCGGGTGGGCGACACCTGGTACGGCACCATGTCGGTCTACCCTCCGCTGGCTGTGCGGTTGATGGGGCTGATCACCTGGGCCACCGGAGCCAACTGGTACTGGACCGTGGTGGCCATGCGGGTGCTGGCCGCCATTGGGCTCGGCCTGCTGGCCTGGTCGCTGCCGCGGCTGGCCGCTCGCGCCGGGGTCGACCCGCGTAAGGCGCTGTGGCTGGGCATCTTCAATCCGCTCACCTTGATCCACGGCTTCGGCGGAATGCACATCGACATGCTGATGTCCGGGGTGATGGCGGTCGCGCTCGTCCTGGCGCTGCGCCGGCACGGCCTTGTCTGGGGTGCGCTGATGGTCGGCGTTGCGGCCGCCATCAAACAGCCGGCGCTGCTGGCTGCGGTACCGGTGGCGCTGCTGGCCCCGGCCACTCGCTCCGAGCGGTGGCCGCGCACAATCGCCCGAACGGCGCTCTCGGTGGCGATCGCGGTGGCCTCGATGGTGGCCGTCAGCTTCCTGTGCGGCTTCGGCACCCGAGTGCTCACCTCGGCCCAGGCCGGTGCCTCGTCAATGAACGCAGTCCGGACCGGCACCCCAGCCCGGATCCTCAGCGAAGGGATCATCATCGTCCGCACTCTGCTGGGACAGCGGACGTCCCCGGAGCTGTTCGGGGTGACGAACTCGATCGCGCTGGCCCTGGCCATCGTGGCTGTGGCCGTGCTCTATGTGCGGTGCCGGCACCGTCCGTTCGACTTCCTGGCCGGTGCGTCCCTGGCGGTGATTCTCGGCTCCCCGGCATTCCGGGAGTGGTACTTGCTGATCTGGATCTCGTTCGTGGGACTGTCCGCCCTGGGCCCATGGATGCGCCGTGCGGTCAGCGTCCTGATTCCGTTCGCCGCCTGCTACGGGGCGTTCAAGACCTACCTGAGCTGGGGAATCGTCCCGGGCCTCTGCGTGGCCGCAGGAGTCGCGATCACCGCCAATGCGCACGGATGGCTGGTCGAGCCCCCTGAGGTGACGCCCACCGAGGACGCCACGCCTCAGATCGCCGCCGATCCGGCTAGCTGACCTCCGAGTCGCCGGCCCGACGGCGCGGTGCGAGGTCAGCGCGGGATGCGAGACTCTTCGTAGGCCGTGACGACCTCTTCGGTGTCGCCGTCCATCATCAGCACGCCCTTGTCCAGCCAAATCGTCCGGTTGCAGGTGCTGCGGATCGAGGTCATCGAGTGTGACACCAGGAAGATGGTGCCCGCTGCATCCCGGATCTCCCGGATCCGCGCCTCACTGCGCTCACGGAAGCGCTTGTCACCAACCGAAAGCGCCTCGTCGATGATCAGAATCTCATGCTGCTTGGAGGCCGCGATGGCGAACTTGAGTCGGGCCTGCATACCCGAGGAATAGGTCCGCATCGGCAGATCAATGAAGTCCTGGAGTTCGGAGAACTCGATGATCTGGTCACGCAGGCTGGCGATCTCGCTGCGCTTGAAGCCGAGCGCGAGGCCACCCAGGACGATGTTGCGGTCGCCGGACAGATCCGAGAGCAGTGCCGCACCCACCCCCAGCATGTTCGGACGGGACGTGGCATACACCGCCCCCCGGCTCGGCGGGGTCAGCCCGACCATGGCGCGCATCAGCGTCGATTTGCCCGAGCCGTTGGAACCGATCACACCGATCGACTCGTTCTCGTAGGCGGTGAAGGAGACGCCCTTCAGTGCATGCACGGTCCGAATGCCGCGCGGGCCGCGCAGCGCCTTGGCACTGGGGCTGACAGCCTTGCCGCTGGCATAGACCTTGTACTCGACGTGCAGCTCGTCGACCATCACCACCGGGCGGCGGGTATCAGTCGCGTCCATAGCGCTCCTCCGCTCGCCAGAAGAAGATGAAGCCGACCACTGCGGTGCCCACACCCCAGGCGCTCAGGTAGTACCAGAAGTTCAGATCGTAGGGAATGTGCGTCATCAGCGACGAACGGGCGATGGTGAGCACCTGATACAGCGGGTGCCAGTTGTACACCTCGACCACCCAGGGGTGCTCCTTGAACAGGCTGGTCACGTCGAACAGGACGCCGGAGGTGTAGAAGAGCAGCCGGGAGATGAACGGCAGGATCTGGGTCAGATCCCGGAAGTGCACGGTGAGCCGTGCGGTGATCAGAGCCACCCCGGTGTTGAACAGCAGGTAGATGACCAGCAGCGGCACCATCAACAGCCAACGGATATCCGGCGGATGGCCGAGCATCACCACGATGATGAACATCACGATCAGGGACAGCAGCAGCGTGTAGAACTGCTCGATCACCACGGCCAGCGGCAGCGCCACCCGGGGGAAGGCCAAGGACTGCACCAGCGGACGGTTGCCGGTGATGGCCTTGGCACCCTGGGAGAAACAGGCCGAGAAGAAGCCGAACAGGAATACGCCGATGACCACCTTGGCCGGGTAGTCGTCACCGCGATGGTTGCCCTGCAGGACACCGAAGATCAGGCCGTAAATGGCTGCATTGAGCGTCGGCCTCAGCAGCAACCAGAAGGCGCCGAGCCGGTTCTCCTGGTTCTGCGCCGACATCCGGTAGCGGGCCATCGTGGTGATGAACTCACGCCGCTCCCAGGTTTCCCGCAGGTAAGGGATCAGGGCAGCGCGAGCACCGACCCGATGCAGCCCCAGCCGCTCGGCCGTTTCGGAGATGCTCATCCGGTTCCATTCCGCCTGGTTGGCCCGCACCGTCCGATGGGGCCTCAGCGAGTTTAGTGCACGGTGGACGAATCCCTGGCAGCGGGGGTCCGCTACCGGGCCCGGTTGGCCAGGTAGTAGCGGACCAGATTGGTGGTGGACGGGTCCTGGGCGGCCAGGGCGTCGGGGTCACCGGCGACGGCTGGAGCGATCTGCAGGGCCAGCTGCTTGCCCAGTTCGACACCCCACTGGTCGAAGCTGTTGATCCCCCAGACCACGCCTTGGGTGAAGGTGATGTGCTCGTACAGGGCGATCAGCTGGCCGACCACCGACGGGGTCAGCGCCGGCGCCATGATCGAGGTGGTCGGACGGTTGCCGCTGAACACCCGGGCCGGGACGATCGACTCCGCCGTCCCCTCGGCCCGGACCTGCTCGGGAGTCTTGCCGAAGGCCAAGGCCTTGGTCTGCGCGAAGAAATTCGCCAAGAACAGTTCGTGAACGTCCGCCTCGCCGTCCTGGATCGGGTGCGCGGGCGTGGCCACGGCGATGAAATCGGCCGGGATCAGCCGGGTGCCCTGATGGATCAGCTGGTAGAAGGCGTGCTGGCCGTTGGTGCCGGGCTCGCCCCAGAAGATCTCGCCGGTGGCCGCGCTCACCGGGCTGCCGTCGCTGCGCACCCCCTTGCCGTTGGACTCCATGGTGAGCTGCTGCAGGTAGGCCGCGAACCGGTGCAGGTACTGCGCGTAGGGCAGCACGGCATGACTGGATGCGCCCAGGAAGTTCACGTACCAGATGTTCAGCAGGCCCATCAGCGCCGGGACGTTGCGCTCCAGCGGCTGCGTCACGAAGTGCTCGTCGATGGCGTGGAAGCCGTCCAGGAAGGCGGCGAAGTTCTCCGGGCCGATGGCCACGGCCACCGCGGTGCCGACCGCGGAGTCAACCGAGTAGCGTCCGCCGACCCAATCCCAGAAGCCGAACGCGTTGGCCGGGTCGATGCCGAAGTCGGCGACCTTGTCCAGTGCCGTGGAGACGGCCACGAAGTGCTTGCTGATGGCGTTCTTGGCCGACTCCTCGGAGCCGTCGACGACGCCGGCATCGGTCAGCCTGGCCAGGAACCAGTCCCGAGCCATCCGGGCGTTGGTCAGCGTCTCCAGCGTCGTGAACGTCTTGGACGCCACGATGAACAGCGTGGTCTCCGGATCGAGGTCCGCGGTCTTCTCGGCGACGTCGGACGGATCGATGTTGGAGATGAACCGGCAGCTCAGCCCGGGCTGGACGTACGGCTTGAGCGCCTCGTAGACCATCACCGGGCCGAGATCGGAGCCACCGATGCCGATGTTCACCACGGTGCTGATCGGCTTGCCGGTGACGCCCTTCCAGGCCCCGCTGCGCACCGAGTCGGCGAAGGCGTAGACCCGGTCCAGCACCGCGTGCACCTCGGCCACCACGTCCACGCCGTCGACCACCAGCGAGTCGGTCCGCGGCCGGCGCAGCGCCGTGTGCAGCACCGAACGGTTCTCGGTCACGTTGATCCGCTCGCCGGCGAACATGGCGTCCCGGCGCTCAGCCAGGCCGACCTGCTCGGCCAGTTCAACCAGGGTGGCCAGGATCTGGTCGTCGACAAGGTTCTTCGACAGGTCGACAAACAGGTCTGCCGCGCTCAGGCTGAGCCGCTCGGCCCGTCCGGGGTCGGTGGCGAAGGCCTCGCGCAGGTTGGGGACCTGGCTATCGGCCAGCGCGCGGAGCGCGGCCCAGGCCGGAGTGCTGGTGGGATCGACGGGAGAACTCATGCCCCCAGCCTAGGAGGTCGTTTCGGCAACTTTCACCACGTCCGCCTGCGACTCAGGACGAGCTCACCCGGATCAGGTTTGCCGCCAGCTCAGCCGGGGCGGCCCCCGGCTCGCTGCCCAGATACTGGTCGCGAAGCCGTTCCCGGGCCGGACGCAGCGGGTCATCGCCGAGGGCCAGCCCCAGCACGAGTTCGACCTCACGCACCCCCGGGTGCACCAGGTAGCAGCCGGCCAGGCTGGGATGGGCGGCGATGGCGTCCGGCTGTGGGCGACCCAGCGGGTCGCAGGCGATGATCGGACGACCGGTGCCCAAGAAGTCGGTGGCCAGCGTGGAGATGTCGGTGATCAGCACGTCGGCGGCGTTCAGACACTCGGCCACCGACAGTTCCCGATCGGTGGTGACCAGATGCGGACCGCCGGCTCGGCCCAACCGAGCCTCCAGCTGCGCGATCGCCGACTGCTGCGACGGCTCGGTGGCTCCGGCCGGCGGCCGGAACCAGACATCGACCTCCGGGTGTCGCTCCAGCAAGGCGTCAATCAGCTGCGGCCCGATCACCTCCAGCGAGGAGTACCGAGAGTCGCCGTCGAGGGTGGGCGCATAGAGCAGGACCGGACGGGTGTTGCCGGTCGAGCCTGGCAGCAGCGCGGCGGCCTGTGGTCGTCCGATGATTCGCACCTGATCGTCGGTGAGCTCCACGCCGGCGTCCCGGAAGCGCTCGACAGCGGCCGGACCGGCCAGCCAGACCTCGTCCATGGCGGCGGCCGGCCGGCCGGCGTCGGCGGGGAGGTCGGCATTGTCCGGATCGATCAGGATCTGGCGCAGCCCCGGACGGCGCAGCAACGGGCCACTCCCCTGGTCCAGGCCGAGGTGGACCGCTGCCCGCAGCGAGGACAGCCCCAGCACCTCCCGCTCACGCGAGCCCGGCGCGTAGACCACCGGGGTCCGGGTCGGGGGCACCTGGCTCAGCTGGCCGGCCCACGCCACCACGATCAGCGCGTTGCCATCGGCGGCGTCCAGGGCGGACAGCCACGAGGCGGCCTCCTCGGCTCCGGATGCCGGGAGCCCGAGGTGGATCACCACGCGGGGGGCCAGGGCGTCCAGCTCGGCCAACACCGTGGTCGCAGCCTCGGCGGCCTGGCGGCGCAGTTGCATGGCCTGCCAGGTCGTCCAGCCCAGGTAGATCAGCGCGGTCTCGGCGATCGCCACCGCGAAGCAGTAGTCGAACAGCACCCACAGTGAGTCAGGCGTCGCTGCGGCGGTGAGCAGCGACACCACCAGCATGGCCGCCTCCAGGGCCACCACGACGCCCGGCGTTCCGATGCCGCGGGCGTAGACGGCGGCATGCTCGCCGATCGGGGCGGACGCCGTGGCGTCGGCCTGGTAGCGCAGCGGCGGCGCCGCTCGGAACAGCCACCCGGCCAGGGCCGGCTGCAGCAGCCAGACCAGCTGGATCACCAGCACGGCACTGAGGTAGGTGAGGGCGGCATTGGCCGCCGTGGCCGCCGGAAGGGCGGCGATCAGGCCGGCGGCGACCAGGCTGCGCAGCACGGCGCGCTGCTGTGGTCCACCGCCCACCGCCGCCAGACGGCGAGAGCTGGCCGCCGCTGCCGCTGTGACCAGCCAGTCCACGCCGGCGCCGACCAGCCAACAGACCAGGCCCACCCAGGGCAGCCGCAGCCAGCCGGCCAGGGCCAGCGCAGCCAGGCTGAGTACGAAGAGGGCGACGTGGTGGCGGCCGAGGAAGCCGGCCAGTCCGGCGGGGCGGCGTTGCGGCCGGACCGCTCGAGCGAGGGCCTCCCACTCCGGGACGGGCGGGCTCCCCGAGGGGACAACCGAGATAACCGGGCTCACAGCGACTCAGCCTAGGTGGTCGATGCCTCCAGGCGGTCGGCGGCTACGTCGAATTCAGGCCTTGATCGCCACGTGCACGTGGTTGAAGTGGTTGGCGTTGATGCTGCCGCGGTCGGCCATCTTGCGCCAGCGCTGATTGCTGGGCGTCCAGATGTGCTGCTCGAAGATGATGTGGTCGATGTTGAACTCGCGGTAGTGCGCGATCAGGTACTTGGTAATCCGCCAGCCCAGTTCGCTCTCGACGTGGGTGGTGATCATCATGTCCAGGGCGCGTCCGTTCTTGTGGAACGGGAGGCCACCGCGACGCAGGCCGCCGAAGGCGTTGATCTCGGGGAACAGCTCGCAGACCGAGCGGTAGATGTAGATGGTCTTGGCCCGCAGCCCACGCTCTACTGCCGAGCCGCGCGGGCAGACCGCCATCGAGGTCCCGGCGGCCACCGGAGCGTCCGCCGCATCGGAGAGGGACGCAGCCAGCACCCAGCCGTAGCCGTCCTCGAACTCGATCCGGCGGTACTTGCCGTCGATCTCGCTGGTCGCGAAGACCTTGGCCCCGCGCGGAATGGAGCCGAGCAGGGCGGCAGAGGTGTCGGCTTCGGAGCGGACGTTCAAGGAGCCGGTGCTGTACAACCGGGTGCGACCACCCAGGACCGGGGTGACGACGGTCTTGGCCGCGGCCGGGACGCTCAGCGAGTCGGCCATCAAGGCGCGCGCAGTCACGCTGGGCTGGGTCAGGGTCGCCGAAGGAGTGGCCCCTGCTGCCGCAGCCGAACCACCGTTCACGCCGAGCACGATGACGCCGGAGGTGACCAGCACGGCCAAACCGGCCAGTCCGATCACCCCTTGGGCAGCCGGACGGGCGCGCAGCCCCTTCGCTCGCCGCGCGGCTCGGGCCGGCGCTGCGGGGACCGGAGTGTCGAGATCGTCTGCCTCGAAGGTCCGGCGCGCCTGGTATGCCATTCCGCTCCAGCCTGAAGTAATCTGAGGACACTCTCAGCTTAACTTAAGGAATCGACGGCAACAAGGCGCCTGTCCCTCCGCCGGGGGACCGACACCTCTGACCACCGGCCACCGTGCCGGAACTGGGGAGCTCGAATGATGCTCGAGATCGAAGGACTCGAACTGCTGGATCTGGCCGCGGCCGGCGCCATCATGCTGATGGGTGCGGTGCTTGCGCTGTTCGCCATCGGCTCCTTGAAGCGGTCGATGCAGCGCCGCTCCCGGGCCCGCCGCGCCGCCAACTAGCCTCAGTCGGCCAGACGCCAGTCCCGCAGCAGACTGCGCAGGCCACCCAAAGTGGCCCCGGTCAGCAACTCAACACCGATCAGCCGTCGAGGCCACACCGCAGTGGCTCCGGCATCCAGCCAGTCTCGGGCACGTTCGGGGGTGAACGTCCCGTGAGCGATCAGCATCGGAAAACCGAGAAGCTCCGGTAGCACCTGCACCTCACCGCGATAGGCACCGGCCGGGACGACCTGCATCGCGGCCGCCCCCGCCTCCAGCCCGCTGCGCAGCTCGGACGGGGTCAGCCCACCGAGCACCACAGGGAGCTCCGGGCCGGCGGACAGAAGTTCCGGCAGCAGGAAGTCCGAGCTGACGAAAGCGGCCCCCTGCTCAGCCGCGGCGACGACCTGGTCAGGACGCTGGACCCCGCCGACGCCGATCACCACCCGGCGGCCGAAGGCACTCCGCAGCGCCGGCAGGTCGTCCATGGCGTCCGCGGTCAGCACCCAGGTCAGGAAGCCCTCCTGGGCCAGCACTTCACCGGCCGGCAGCAACTCGTCGATGCCAAGCTCGGGCAGGCTGAGCACCACCTGATGACGGCCGAGGAGGCGAAGTGGTGCGGGCACGTACCCATCCTGCCCGATCGGCACACTACGCAGTACCACGGAGCAGGGATCGGCGCCGAACCCCTCGTCCTCCCCGGCGCCGCGAACTACGCTCATGAACAGTGACGATCCCAACGGGAGCCGGGTCGGCACTGCGGGACGACCCGGACGCGGGACGACCCGGACGCCCATAACTAAGTCGGCCCACCCGACCGCCATCACCGTGGCGATCGGCCGGGCGGGCACCTGCCGCAATCGACGCACTGCATACGGGGGACGTGATGGCCAAGGCACATGTGTTGTTGGCCGCCGGAGCCTGCCTGCTGGCCGGCATCCTGGTGGCTCCGCCGCGCGCAGAGGTGACGATGACCGCCGGCCCCCAGAACAGTGGTGGCTGGGTGGGCTTCCCGTTCGGAGGCGGCGGTGCGGCCGCGCAGCCACCGACCCTGGCGCCGACGATCAGCCAGCCGGCGAGCTCGCCGATCCCCGGCACCACCTCGCCGAACGCCCCGCTTCCGGCCACCGCCACCCTCGATCCGACCACCGTGGGGCCGCTGAGCGAGCCGACCGCGAGCGAACCGGTGGCGACCCTGGCCCCCACCGAGGAGCCGAGCGCGACCGCGTCACCGTCCGATGAGCCGGAGCCGAGCCGGACGCCAATCCCGACCAGCCGGCCGACATCCACTCGTCCCCCGTCCCCCACCCAGACGCCGGCGGCGCCCGTCCCGTCGCGTCCGACGCCTCCCACCGGCCCGACTCCGAGTGCCAGTCCGAGCGACCGTGATCCCCGCACCGACCCGCCGACGACCCGTCCGACTCCGACCGCGCACCCCCGGCCGGAGTCCGACGACCCGAAGCCTGTGAAGGCCCGGTGGACGCGCACCTCTCGGCACTCCTTCGGCTGGCTGGATGGACGACTCCGCGAACACCACGACCGGAGAGTCGAAGCGCGGTGGCTACAGTTCGTGAGGTGAACCGCCTCGCTGCCGCCCTCACCACGGCCTGCCTTCTGGCCGCGTCCGGCTGCGCTCTGCAGGAGCCGGGAACACGGTCACCCCACGCCAGCCCCACCCCCGCGATGAGCGCGACAGCCACCAGCGCCAGCCCCACGGCCAGCCTGCCGGTGAGCACCCCGAGCCAGACGCCGACCGCGGCCGTCAGCCCGTCCGCTCCGGCGAAGGACACCCGCACCGGGCGCGAACTCGACCAGCCGTACCAGGTGGATTCGGTGATCGTCGTCTCGAAGGCGCATCCGGTCTCGGCACGCTACGGCCCGCCCAAGCCGACCTCACCGTACGGCCTCGATCTGACCGCCAACCAGGCGCTGAAGAAGATGACGGCGGCCGCCAAGAAGGACGGCGTGAAGATCGTGGTCCGCTCCGGCTACCGCAGCTACGCCACCCAGAAGCAGGTCTACAACAACGCGCTACGCAACTACCCCAGCGTCGCCTCGGCCAAGCGCTACAACGCGCCGCCGGGGGCAAGCGAGCACCAGACCGGGCTCGGCGTCGACCTGTGGGACGGGGTGACCTGGAGCCTGCCGATGGCCAATACCGCCACCGGAAAGTGGCTGCACAAGCACTGTCACGAGTACGGCTTCGTCCTGCGCTACCCCAAGGGCAAGGAGCAGCTCACCGGCTACGCCTACGAGCCGTGGCACTTCCGCTACGTCGGCACGGCCGTCGCGGCGAAGTTCGGCAAGGGAAACACCCTCACCCTCGAAGAAGTGCTCGGGCTGGCCTGAGCCGCCGGCCACAACCGCGCCCACCCGGACGAACTGGACGTCCGATCATCGCGGCACGTCGGCATCCGGCGGTGCGAGCGACCACAATGAACCCATGACCAATGAGGTTTCCCCGGTGGTTGAGCAGCTGGGCGCAGGCAAGAAGATCGGCATCCTGACCAGCGGCGGCGACGCCCAAGGCATGAACGCTGCGGTGCGAGCCGTGGTCCGAACCGCGGTCAGTCTCGGCGCGCACGTCTTCGCGATCTACGAGGGCTACCAGGGCATGGTCGACGGCGGGGACGGGATTCGCGAACTCACCTGGGAGGACGTCGGTTCGATCCTGCACAAGGGCGGCACCATCATCGGCACCTTCCGGTCCAAGGACTTCCGCGAATACGACGGACGCAAGCGCGCCGCCGTGAACCTGCTGGCCAATGGCATCGACCGACTGATCGTGATCGGCGGGGACGGGTCACTGTCCGGCCTGGACCAGTTCCGTGGCGAGTGGACCCAGATCCTCACCGAGCTGGTCGCCGAGGGCAAGATCACCCAGGAGGTGGCCGACGCCCACCCGTCCCTGATGTTCGCCGGACTGGTCGGCTCGATCGACAACGACCTGGTCGGCACCGACATGACCATCGGCGCCGACAGTGCCCTGCACCGGATCGTCGACGCCATTGACGCCCTGGGCAGCACCGCGGCCAGCCACCAGCGCTGTTTCGTGGTCGAGGTGATGGGACGCCACTGCGGCTACCTGGCCCTGATGAGTGCCATCGCCGGCGGCTGCGACTACGTGCTGATCCCGGAGAACCCACCCGAGGAGGGTTGGGAGCATCAGCTCTGCGAGGCGCTGAAGCGCGGCCGGGCCGCCGGGCGGCGCGACTCGATGGTGGTGGTGGCCGAGGGGGCTTGCGACCGCAATGGTCAGCCGATCACGTCGGCCTATGTGCGCCAGTCGATCGAAAACATCCTCGGCGAGGAAGCGCGGGTGACCATCCTGGGCCACGTCCAGCGCGGTGGGGCGCCGAGCGCCTATGACCGCTGGGCGTCCACCTGGCTGGGCTACGAAGCGGTGATGGAGGTGCTGAACGCCGAACCGGGGACGACCGGTCCGGTGATCGGCTTCCGCGGCAACCGGGTGTCTCGGGTGCCGCTGATCGAGGCCGTCGCCAAGACTCGCAAGGTGCCCGAGCTGATCGCCGCCGGCGACTTCGCGCAGGCGATGGAGCTGCGCGGCGGCTCGTTCACCGAGGCGTCCAAGATCTTCGCCGAGATGGTCGAGCCGAGCCGGATCGAGCCGGGCGCCGAGTGCAAGCGGATCGCGATCATCCACGGGGGCGGCCTGGCTCCGGGCATGGACGCCGCCGCTGCCACCGCCGTCCGGCTGGGGATCAGTCGCGGCTACAAGATGCTCGGCGTCCAGGGCGGTTTCCCCGGCCTGCGCGAAGGCGCGATCAGCGAGCTGACCTGGGGTGATGTCGAAGGCTGGCTGGTCGGCGGAGCCGACCTCGGCACCAGCCGCACCGTCCCCGGCGTCGAAGACCTGTACCGGATCAGCCGCCAGCTGGAAGAACACCAGATCGACGCGCTGCTGGTCATCGGCGGCTGGGACGGCTATGAGGCCGCCCAGCTTCTGCATGCCGAGCAGGGCCGGTTCCCGACCTGTGGCCTGCCGATCGTGTGCGTGCCGGCGTCCATCGACAACAACCTGCCCGGCTCGGAGCTGTCGATCGGCACCGACACCGCACTCAATGTGGTCACCGAGGCCATCGACCGGATCAAGATGTCCGGCCAGGCGAACCGGCGGGCCTTCGTGGTGGAGACCATGGGCCGCTACTGCGGCTATCTGGCCTTGATGGGCGCCATTTCCGGGGGTGCAGAGCGGGTCTACCTGCATGAGGACGGGATCGAGCTGCCGGCCCTGCTGGACGACATCCACTGGCTGCGGCGCAGCTTCGCGTCGGGTCGCAAGCTGTTCTTGGCGATCCGCAACGAGAATGCCAATCCGCTGTACACCACCGACTTCCTGGCCCGGCTGCTGCAGCAGGAGGGACAGGGCCGCTACGACGTCCGGCAGAACATCCTGGGCCACATTCAGCAGGGCGGCGCACCCTCGCCGTTCGACCGGCTGCTGGGCGTCCGGCTGGTCTCCAAGGCGCTGGACGTGCTGGCCGCCGAGTTCACCGCCGGTACCGGGGAGAGCCACTACCTGGGGCTGGTGCAGTCGAAGATCGACGTGCGTCCGCTGGAGCAGATGGCCGAGGAGATGGATCCGACCTACCGGCGTCCGCTGCAGCAGTGGTGGCTGGAGCTGCGTCCGGTGCTCAAGGCGGTTTCGGACGCCGCGATCTGAGCTCGGCCTCGGCTCACCCGCTCTGAGAGTCGCAAAGTGGACATCTTTTCGGCCAGACGCCGCCAGAGTGTCCACCTTGCGACTGTTGAAGGGCGGATTCAGTCTCGAGCGACCTGAGCCCGGAACTTCGCGCCGGCCTTGAAGGCCGGCACCCGGGAGGCGGCGATCTCCATGGGCTCTCCGGTGCGCGGGTTGTGGCCGGTCCGAGCGGCCCGGTCGCGGGCCTCGAAGGTGCCGAAGCCGGCCAAGGTGACCGGACGCCCGGCAGCCACCTCGTCGACGATCACCGTCAACAGAGCGTCCACCGCCGCGTCGGCTGACACCTGGCTCAGCCCGGTCTTGTCGGCCACCTCGGCCACCAGTTCCTTACGGATCATCAGTTCTCCTTCGTGGATTGCCTGAACCGGACGGCTCAGTGCGTTGGGGGGACGATCAGGCCCCGCTGGTAGGCCCGAACCAAGGCCCGAGGCACCCGGTAGCTGTCCGAGCCGAGCTGGATCGGCACCAGGTCGATCGGGGCCGCCTTCCAGGCCGAACGCCGGTGTCGGGTATTGCTGCGGGAGAGCCGCCGCTTGGGGACTGCCATCTAGGAGGCCTTTCGTTCGAGTTGACGGATCGGCCCGAGCCACGGCTCGAAGCCGTCGGAGTCGAGTTCCCAGTAGCGTCCGCGTTCGGCCAGTTCGTCGTCGGTGAGCAGGCAGGCAGCGAAGGCCCGGGCCAGCTGGTCACGCCCTTCATCGACGCCGACCACCACGATCCGGGTCAGCGGGCCGGTGCCGTCCCAGCGGTCGGCCGGGCCGATGCTGACCATGCCGCCGGCCCCGTCCCACTGGCAGACCTGGGTCGGCCGGCTGGGCAGCCAGAAGCAGCCCCGGGAGCGGCGAGCGCCACCACCCAGCTGGACGATGGTCTCTTGCAGCCGATCGGGATGCAGCGGACGATCGGAGTGGATCTCCAGCACCCAGGCATGCTCGCCGCCGGCCTCGGGCAGAGGCTCGCGTCGAACCACGGCCACCCAGTCCTCTGCGGCGTCGTGGTCGTGCACCCCGGCGATCAGGGCGGACGCGTCCAGGTCGGCGCAGGAGTTGGTCAGCCGAGCGCCGGGCCGGGCCAGCGCATGCAGCAGTTCCCAGTCGGCGGTGGATGGCTCGCCGATCGCGGCCACCACGTCGGCGTACTCGACCATGGCCGAGGCGGTTTCGCCGACGCCCCGCTCGTCGTCATCGCGCACCGGCAGGCCGCGCTCGACCAGAAGGTCGTCGCCGATCAGGTCATTGCGCACCGACGAGCCGTCCAGGGCAACCAGGGTCGCGGCGATCCGGACGTGCGGGGCCGACTGCGGCGAGAAACTGATCAGCCGACACACCTGCATCGGTTCGGCGGTCACCGGAAGCTGAGCGATGATCGCGCCCCAGCGCCCGGAGGCGGCCAGCCGCTCCACGGTGGGAACCACATCCTCCCTGAGCACACAGCTGGTGCAGGCGTGCTCGAAGTCGATCTCGAGCTGCTCGATCACCCCATTCACATCGCTCACGGTGCGCACCAGCACCTCGCGGTCCGGGTCGAGTTCGTGGCGGACCACCACTGCGGCCGGTAGATCCACCTGCATCGAGATGGTGGCCTGGAACATCGGCCCGGCGGCCACTCCACTGATCAGGATCACCGGGACCCTCGGCGCCGTGCGCTTCACCCCTGCCGCGCCTTCATTCGCGGGTTGGCCTTGTTGATCACGAAGGTGCGTCCGCGGCGTCGGACGATCTGAGCGCCGGGAATGGCCTTCAGCGCTCGCAGCGAGTTGCGCACCTTCATCGGACACCTCCGTAACGGCGCTGGAAGCGCTCGACGCGTCCCTCGGTGTCGATGACCCGTTCGCGCCCGCTCCACAGCGGGTGGGACGCGCTGGAGATCTCGACCTCGACCAGCGGATAGGTGGCGCCGTCGAACTCGATGGTCTTGTCGGTGGCGATCGTGGAGCCGGTCCGGAAGACCAGGTCGGCCGAGCGGTCGCGGAAGACCACCTGGCGGTAGGTGGGATGGATGTTCGTCTTCATGTCACCTGCTACTCTAGTTGATAACGGTTCTCATTATCCACAGAGGGACAAGATGTCGCAAACCTGTCAGGTGACCGGGGCTCGTCCGGGCTTCGGCAACAACGTGTCGCACTCACATCGACGCACTCGGCGCCGCTTCGATGTGAACGTCCAGCACAAGCGCTACTGGGTGCCCAGCCTGGGACGCTCGGTCCGGCTGCGGGTGAGCGCCCGCGGCATCTCGGTGATCGACCGCCGCGGAATCGACGCCGTCGTGGCCGAACTGCAGGCTCAAGGGGTGAAGCTCTGATGGCAACCAAGGGCAAGGACCTGCGTCCGATCATCAAGCTCCGCTCGACCGCGGGCACCGGCTACACCTACGTGACCCGCAAGAACCGGCGCAACGACCCCGAGCGGATGGTGCTGCGCAAGTTCGACCCGATCGTCCGCGCGCACGTCGAGTTCAAGGAGGCCCGCTGATGGCCAGCCAGGCCAAGATCGCCGCGGACGCCCGGCGTCGGCTCGTGGTGGCGCGATACGCCGAGCGTCGCGCGGAGCTGAGGCGGGCGGCCCGGACCGGCGCCACCCTGGACGAGCGAATGGCCGCCCAGCGAGCGCTGGCCCGGCTCCCCCGCGACGCCAGTCCGGTCCGGCTGCGCAACCGTGATGCCACCGACGGACGTCCGCGCGGCTACCTGCGCAAGGCCGGCGTCTCCCGGGTGACGTTCCGCGAGTTGGCTCACGCCGGCTTCCTGCCCGGGATCACCAAGTCGTCCTGGTAGCGCCGGGGCGGACGCGCTCAGCGGGCCTACCCCACGCAAGGCAACCGGGCAGGGGCCGGTATCCTTCCGTGGTCGCATTGCGAGGAGTACGCCGATGAGTTCGTCCGCTCAGACCACCACTACCGCCGGGGCCTGGCACTGCCTGGACGGCAACGAGGCCGCCGCGTCGGTGGCCCACCGGCTCAGCGACGTCTGCGCGATCTACCCGATCACCCCAGCCTCGCCGATGGGCGAGTTGGCCGACGCCTGGAGCGATCGAGGCCGCAAGAACCTGTGGGGCGCAGTGCCCAAGGTGATCGAACTGCAGTCCGAGGCCGGTGCGGCCGGCACCCTGCACGGCGCGGTCACCGCGGGCGCGCTGGGCTCGAGTTTCACCAGCTCACAAGGGCTGTTGCTGATGCTGCCGAACATGTTCAAGATCGCAGGCGAGCTCACCCCAGCCGTCCTGCATGTGGCCGCCCGGGCGATCGCCACCCACGCCCTGTCGATCTTCGGTGACCACTCCGACGTGATGGCGGCGCGCTCCACCGGCTGGTGCCTGCTGGCGTCCAATAACGTCCAGGAGGCCCACGATCTGGCCGCCGTCGCCCATGCCGCGACGATCCGGGCCCGGGTGCCGTTCCTGCACTTCTTCGACGGCTTCCGGACCAGCCACGAGGTGAACCGGATCCAGCTGCTCGGCGACGACGACCTGCGCGCCCTGATCGATGAGGACGCCGTGCTGGCGCACCGGGCCCGCGCGCTGCGTCCGTCGGCTCCGGTGCTGCGCGGCACCGCGCAGAACCCCGACGTCTTCTTCCAAGCCCGCGAGGCGGCCAACCCCTTCTACGACGCCGTCCCCGGCATCGTCGAAGAAGTGATGGACGACCTCGCCGAGCGCACCGGACGCCGCTACCACCTCGTCGACTACTACGGCGCGCCCGATGCCGAGCGGGTGATCGTGGCCATGGGTTCGGCCATCGACACCATCCGGGCCAGCGTGGACGCCCTGGTCGCAGCCGGTGAGCGGGTCGGCGTGCTGGCCGTGCGGTTGTACCGTCCGTTCCCGGCCGAGGCCCTGGCCGCCGCGCTGCCCGAAACGGTGACCTCGGTCGCGGTCCTGGATCGGGTCAAGGAGCCGGGCGCGCTGGGTGAGCCGCTGTTCCTCGATGTCGTGGCCGCCCTAGCCGAGCTGCGCGACGTCCCGCCGAAGGTGATCGGCGGACGGTACGGGCTGGGCTCGAAGGAGTTCACGCCTCGCGATGCGGCCGCGGTCTTCGCCGAGTTGGCCAAGGGACGCGAGGCCAAGCGTCGCTTCACCGTCGGGATTCTCGACGACGTCACCGGACTCAGCCTGGAGACCGACCCCGGCTTCATCCTGCCGAGCCAGGCCCGGCAGGCGGTGTTCTACGGGCTCGGCTCGGACGGCACCGTCGGGGCCAACAAGAACTCGGTGAAACTGATCGGCGAGCACGCCGGGCTGTTCGCGCAGGGCTACTTCGTCTACGACTCCAAAAAGTCCGGCTCGGTCACCGTCTCGCACCTGCGCTTCGGCCCCGAGCCGATCACCGCGCCCTACCTGATCGAGGCCGCCGACTTCGTGGCCGTGCACCACTTCGGGCTGCTGCCCCGGATGCCGGTGCTCGACATCGCCGCGCCCGGGGCCACCGTCCTGCTGGCGACCAGCTTCGACGGGGACAAGCTCTGGGAGCACCTGCCCGCAGCCGTCCAGGCCCAGGTCGTCGCCAAGCGGCTGCGGGTGTTCACCATCGACGCGGCCGCGGTCGCCAAGGCGGCCGGGTTGGGCCGTCGGGTGAACACGGTGATGCAGGCCTGCTTCTTCGCGCTGGCCGGGGTGCTGCCCACCGAGGAGGCCCTCGAGCTGATCAAGGCCAGTGCCGCCAAGACCTACGCCCGCCGCGGCGCGGACGTGGTCGCCGCCAACCTGGCCGCGATCGACGCCGCCGTCGGCGGGCTGCAGCCGGTGCAGATCGGCGACGTGACCGCGTCCGAGCCGGCCACCTCGGCATCGACCGACAATGCGATCCAGGCCACCATCACCCGACTGATCGCCGGCCAGGGCGACCTGCTGCCGGTTTCGGCCATGCCGGCCGATGGCAGCTTCCCCACTGGCACCGCCAAGTTGGAGAAGCGTGGCCTGGCCACCGAACTGCCCACCTGGGATCCCGAGCTGTGCACTGACTGCGGCAAATGCACCCTGGCCTGCCCGCACGCGGCGATCCGGATGAAGACCTTCTCCCCCGATCATCTCGACGGCGCCCCGGACGGCTTCCTCAGCAAGCCGGTGATCGGACGCGACTGGCCGGCCGGTACCCGGCTGACCGTCCAGGTTGCCCCGGACGACTGCACCGGCTGCACGCTGTGCGTGTCGGTCTGCCCGGCAAAGTCGCGGACCAACCCCGACCACAAGGCCCTGGACATGGTCCCGGCCGAACAGGTGCGCGAAGCGCAGCGTCCGGCCTTCGCCCACTACCTCAGCATCCCCGAGGCCGACCGCAGCCTGGTCCGCACCGACACGGTGAAGGGCTCCCAGCTGCTGGAGCCGCTGTTCGAGTTCTCCGGGGCCTGCACAGGCTGCGGCGAAACCCCCTACCTGAAGCTGGTCACCCAGCTGCTCGGCGATCGGATGGTGGTGGCCAACGCCACCGGCTGCTCGTCGATCTTCGGCGGCAACCTGCCCACCACGCCGTGGACGACCAATGCGGCCGGTCAGGGTCCGGCCTGGTCGAACTCGCTGTTCGAGGACAACGCCGAGTTCGGGATGGGCATCCAGCTGGCCGGGGCCGGACGCACCGCGCAGGCCACGGCACTGGTCACTGAGCTTGCCGACGACCTCGGCCTGGGCAGCGAGCTGGTCGAGGGCCTGCTCAGCGAAGTGAGCATCACCGACGAGGCAGGCATCGCCGTCCGCCGGGAACAGGTGGCCGCGTTGAAGGCCGCCTTGGCCGGTGCCGTCCGCACCACCAAGGTCGCCCTGCTGGACGAGCTGGCCGATGCCCTGGTGCCGACCTCGGTCTGGGTGGTCGGCGGGGACGGCTGGGCCTACGACATCGGCTTCGGCGGCCTGGATCACCTGTTCGCGTCAGGGGCCAACATCAACGTGCTGGTGCTGGATTCCGAGGTCTACTCCAACACCGGCGGGCAGGCGTCCAAGGCCACTCCACTAGGGGCGTCGGCGAAGTTCGCGGCCGGCGGCAAGGCGTCGAAGAAGAAGGATCTTGGCCTGATCGCCCAGTCCTACCGGGACGTTTACGTGGCCCAGATCGCGCTGAACGCCAACGAGACCCAGGCCGTCCGCTCGATCCTGGAGGCGGCCGCCTACGACGGGCCGAGCCTGATCCTGGCCTACTCCACCTGCATCGCGCACGGCATCGAGATGGCCGACAGCGCCACCCACCAGAAGGAGGCCGTGGCCTCGGGGCACTGGCCGCTGTACCGGTACCACCCAGCCCCGGCGCCGGATGCGCCACCGCTGTTCAAGCTGGACTCGAAGGCACCCTCGCTGCCGCTGGCCGAGTTCTACGCTCAGGAGACCCGCTACACCAGCGTGGCCCGGACCAACCCGGAGCTGGCCGAGCGGCTGGTCACTCAGGCCCAGGCCGACGCCGAGCAGCGCTACCGCCACTTCCAGTGGCTGAGCAACGAGGTCTGAGTCAGGCCAGTTCGTCCAGAGTCGGCGCGGTGGCCGCGCCGAGCCGGGTCACCGAGATGGCCGCGGCCTTGTTCGCCATGGCCAGTGCTTGCGGCACCGTGTCGCCGAGCAGCAGCCGGGCGGCCAGCACGCCGGTGTGGGTGTCGCCGGCACCGGCCGTGTCGACGGCATTCACCTTGGGTGCCCGCAGGCTGAGAATCTGGTCACCGAGCGCGCCACCGGTGGCATAGCAGCCGGCCGCGCCCGAGCGCAGTACCACCAAGGCCCCGGAGGGCAGCGGCAGCTCGGTGCGCAGGGCATGCACCAGGGCCTCGCCGGTGAACGGAGTGGCGCTCAGCTCCTGCGCCTCGGGTTCGTTGAGGGTCAAGACGTCCAGATGCTCGAGGATCGCAAACGATCGCTCGGCCGGGATTCGGGCCACCAGCGGCCCCGGGTCCAGGATCAGCTTGGCCGGCACCGAGCCTGAGACCACCCAGTCGGTGATGGACGCGCCGCTGATCGGGTAGAGCAGGTCGTAGCCGGAGAGGATCAGGTAGTCCGAGCCGGTGATCGACGGCACCGTGAGCTCCTCGGGAACCAGGTCGCCTTCGACCCCCGGCAGCGTGATGTAGCTGGTGGTCAGGTCCGGCTCGGCCAGACCCACACAGAAGCCGGTGTCGCCGGACGCGGTCGGCGGCAGGGCGAGTTGGACGCCCTCAGCGGCCAGCGCTCGCCGAACCAGATCACCGTTGCGGCCGGAACCGTGTCGTCCCAAATAGGCCGTGCGGACGCCTTGGCGGGCCGCCGCGGTGACCACATTCAGGCCGCCGCCGACCTCGGTGCGTGCCGTGTCGGCCAGCACGTCCCCACCGCGCGGAGGCAGATGGGAGACCGACAGGGTCACGTCGATCAGGATGCTGACCAGGGATAACACCTGGCCGTTGGGGCTCGCCATCACTTCTCCTCGGCAGATTCGGTGGCCGCTGCCCGCCCGGCATCGGGAACGATCTCGTCCGGCTGCTGCGGCGAATCAGGCTCGGGATCGGCGAGTAGCCGCGGCACGGACGCGGCCTGATGGTGCCGCAACGGCTCCAGCACCCAGTAGACCGCTGCGGCGGCCAATCCGGCAACCAGCCAACCCAGCGCATTCTGGCCGATCCAGTTGTCGACCAGCGGCCCGGCGAACCAGATCTGGTCGCCCCATCCGATCCGGGTGAACATCAGCCCGAGCACGGTGGCCACCAGCCAGGTGATCAGCGCTCCCCAGTGGACGCCATGCCGGTACCAGTACTCGCCGCCCGGCGAGGTGTCCAGCAGGGCGTCCGGGTGGTACTCGGTGCGGTGCCGCAGGTCGATTCCGAAGATCCCGGCCCACGCCGACAGCGGCAGGGCCAGCAGGGTCAAGAAGGTGGTGAACGGTCCGAAGAAGTCCTGGGCCACAACGGTGATGTACAGCGAACCGGCCGTGATCAGCACCGCGTCGATCAGCACCGCATGCGTCCGCTTCAGCGGGACGCCGCCGGCCAGCAGGCTGAGCCCGGAGGAGTACATCGACAGGTCCGCGGCGGCGATCAGGCCCATGGCCGCAGTGATCAGGTAGGGAATCAGCATCCAGGCCGGGAGCGCGGCACCGATGGCCGCCACCGGATCGCCGGCGCCGGCCAGTGCGGAATCGGTGGTGGCCATCAAGGCACCCAGCCCGATCAGCAGCAGCAAAGGGATCCCGGCACCAATCACGGTGACCAGGACGATCCGGCGCCCCGGCACCGAAACGGGCAGGTAGCGCGCGTAATCCGGCCCGGCGGCCAGCCAGCCGATCCCGGTTCCGGCGGCGATGAAGCCGATGCCGCCCACCACGGCGGCCAGCGGGGCGGCCGGCAGCGACAGCGCGCTGGCCCAGTCGACGGTGGCCGCCAGGAACACCACGACGACCAGAGTGGCCGCACCGAAAACCACCGTCAGCCACTTCTGGATCCACATGATCGTGGCGTGCCCGAACCAGCCGATCGCCCCGGCCAGGGCCACCACCAGCAGCACGACCAGCACCGTCCCGAACACTCCCGGTGTGACGCCGAGGGTGGCCAGCACCAGCACCAGGGCGAAGCTCGCCGTGGTGCACATGACGGTCTCCCAGCCGACGAAACCGAGCCAGGCCACCAATGTCGGCGCCCAATTGCCGCGCACCCCGAAAACCGCTCGGGACAAGGTCAGACCGGGCGCGCCGCCGAGCTTGCCGGACGTACTCAGCCACCCGACCACGGCAAAGGACCCGCCGGCGCCGACCAGGGCCACCACAAGCGCCTGCCACACGTTCAGGCCGACCAGCGCGACCAGCGCCGCGCCCAGGGTGATCCCCAGCACGCCCATATTCGCCGCCAGCCACAGCCAGAACAGCGCGGCCACGCTGCCGGTACGTTCGCTCGCTGGAACTGGCTCGATGCCGCGGGTCTCGATGACCCCCACGCCGCGAGCAAACCTGCTCATCCGTTACTCCGTACTGCTGTCAACACGACCTCGCTAGCGAGGATAGAGGTTGCCTCAACCTCAGTGCCCAGCAGCCATTGCCCCGGATCGAGTCTTGACGTGTGCTAGCCCCGTACGGAAGGTCCGGCGGACGGTTCGGTGAACCGGCCTAGGACGCCACAGCGGGGACGGTGTCCCGCAGTGCGTCGGCCAGCCACTCCTGGGCGTGTGCCAAGGCTGACCAGGACGCCAGCACCACGGAGCTCTCCGACTCGACCTGGACCCAGTTGCCTTCGACGGCCAGACCGTAGACCCGAACTCGGCCACCTTGGACTCGGCCACCTTCGCGGCGCAGCCGGGCCAGGGCGGCGTCCACCGGAAGCTGATAGCGAGGTGGACGGTACGGGTTGCGGAACGCAGCCATGGTCTCGGCCCAGGCCAGCGGGGCATCACCCAACTCGTCCAAGGACGGTCGCAGTGAGGTCGGCGCCGACGGCCAACGATCGAATGCCGTGCCGCTCAACTCCGGACCCTGGAGCAGGGCCAGCCACCACTGCCGCCACAGCTTCGGATCGATCTTTGCCACGACCCGCGGTACCGGGTCGAGAAGACGCTTCGGCAGACTCGGGTCGTTGGGCAGCACCTTCGCCGCCTGTCGAACCCACAGAGCCGCATGCAACATCACCGGTGTACCACTGAAAGTCACCGACCACTGGCCAGCACTCACGTGCAGCCTCCCCCCAAAGCTGGTCACGCCGTTCTATGGCAAGTATTAAAACTCGCCCTGCAGGCACCAGACAAGAGTTCCCCGCATTACTACTGTCGGCGGACAGTCGGACGCCGCTGCCAGCTCAGCCGGCCGAGCGGAGCGCTGCGGGAGCCGTCCCGATCAGTCGCGCTGCTTGTCGCTCGGGGAGTTCCACCGCGAAAAGCCGGCCGCTCGTGCCTCGTCCTCGGTGTGGAACAGCTCCTCGGCATTCGTGCGGGCATACCAGGGGCTGTCCGGGGTGTGGTAGAGCATCGAATCCCTGTTGCCCTTGATCAGCTGCTCATCGCTCGGCTCGTCCGAGGCTGCCGCGGCGGCATTTTCGGCGGGCGTGGACGGGACGCTCGAGCGAGGCGCCGAGGCCCGCCGTGAGGCAGGACGCACCGGCTCCGGCTCACTAGCCGAGCGTCCGGTCGTCCCGAACAGAGCGGCGGACGCAGCACTGGCGGCGGCTCCGGCGCCGAGCGCGGCGGCGAACTCATCGTCCACATCCAGCACCCGACTACCGGCCGGCGGCCAAGCGCTGGAGTAGCGAAGCGGCCCCGGGTACGGGCCCGGATCGCCACGGTCGAACGCGGCCGCCCACCACGATGAGGTCGGCGGCTCGGTGGTGGCCCCGGCCGCGATCTGCCGCTGCAACGGCTCGGACGGTTCCGGGGTCGGCTCTGCGGAACCGGGCTGTGCGGACGCCTCGTCCGGCTGATCGGCGACGGTCCGCTCCGCCACGTCCGGGCGGGCGGCATCCTGGTCGGCGGCCTCTGCCGTCGGGCCCGGTTCGGCCGGCTCCGACTCGGGTGCGGCGGCAGCGTCGGATTCGCTGGGCTGCTCGCGGTTCCCGGTCACTTCGGCCTCGGCAGCTCCCTCGATGGGCTCCGGCGCAGCCGGCTCGGACTCGACCGCGGGGTCCGGTCCGGCCAGCGGCTCCTCGACCGATGCCGCCGTCTCCTGAGGCGCGGTGCTGCCTACCCGAATCTGCCATTCCGGACCGATCTCGGTGGGCAGCGAGTCGGCCGGAGCGTCCAAGACGCCCGGGATGATGCCGCCCATCACCAGCCGATGCGGGACCGGCTTGGCCACTCGGCGGGTGGCACGGCCGGCCATCCGCAGGTAGGTCAGCCCGGCGCCGAGAACGAAGGCGAGCAGCGCGAACCAGAGGTTGCCGATCATCGCTGATCCTCCGGCTCCCGCGGCCCTTCCAGGTCGGCGAAGGCCTCGTCGGCGCTGCGGGCCGGCCAGAGCCGACGCAGTAACAGCCACATCAGCCCCGAGCCGAGGCCGAAGGCGACCAGGTAGGTTGCGAAGTCGATCATGAAGCCCATCTGTGCCTGCCTACCCGACGCTGATCTCGGCGCGACGATTGGCCGCCTGGCCGGCCTTGGTGGAGTTGTCTGCGATCAGTGAGGCGCCACCGCGTCCCTTGGCGGTGATCGGATTGACCACGCCGAGGCTGCGCAGCAGCTTCTTCACCGCGTCGGCGCGCTGCTGGGAGACCTTCTTGTTGCCCTCGGGGGTGCCCAATCCGTCGGTGTAGCCGTAGACGGTCACCTTCGGCTCGGGACAGGCGACCAGCAGCTTGGCTGCGGCCCGAACAGCCTTGGTGCCGGTGCTGGTCAGCGAACTCTTCTTGTTGCCGAAGGTGATCTGGCCGGTGCCGGCCACCGCCTTCACCTGGTCGGCCACGGTCGCGCAATCCACCGGTGCACCGCCGCTGGCAACCAACTCACTGCGCACGCCGGCGGCCGGGTAGGCCAGCGAGACGGCATGCTCGGCAGCGGCGACGGCCTGCTCAGAAGAGGCGGTACCGCTCAGCGTGACCGTGGTGCCGTCGTAGCGAACCGCGAGATCGGGGACGAGCGCGAAGGCCCCACCCAGGGCGGTGGCTGCTTCTGCGGTGAGCCCGGCGGAGCCGTCCGCGACTCCGGTCTGGTCGGCCACCTTCAGGCCGCTGCCAAGCCCGGCCTGCAATGCCTGGATCGCGGCCTGCTGGGCCGCCTGGCTGGCGAAGGTGCCGGTGACGGTCACCGTGTCGCCGACCCGGACCATGGTGACCGGGACGATGGCGGCCGGGCTCCCGGTGGCCGATGCGGACGGACTGGCCGGCGCCGACGGGCTGGCCGGCATCGTCACACTCTGGGTGGCGACTGGAGCAGCACCAGCACTGGGCACCGCACCGATCCCGGTGAATGAACTGACCAGGGCCAGCGCCAGCGGAACCAAGATCAGCGCCGCCCACCACCAGCCACCCAACGGACGCCGGTACCGGCGGGCCACCTCATGCCAGGCGACGATGTCTGAGGTACGCAGCGGCGCATGGGCAGCAGCCGAGGCAGGGCTGACCGCGCGCTCTGGGGCGTCCATCAGTCTCCTTCTGGCAGTGGGCCCACATCTGATTTTGTCAGAACCATAGCCCGCGCCCGCGCGAATCCGTCCGCGAACTTCCGGGCGTTATCAAAGCCATCTTCGACCAACGCTGAACTCTGGCCGATCGGGTTGCGTCGCAGGTGGCGGGGTGGCCCGGGCAGGCCCTGCGTGCGGCTCGAACCGTGGGCCGACATGAGCCCCGATCGGCCGATGGATCCCGTTCGGTGCGCGGCCACCGCTCGCGGCACGGTCGCACTATTGGCCATCGGGACCCGGGTCCACCCAGCAAGCTTCGGCTCAGCCGGGCCCGGCTATGTCAGACTGGCGGGTATGCGTCCGCTGGTCCAGTCACAGAAGCTCAAGAACGTCCGCTACGACGTGCGAGGTCCGATTCTGGCAGAGGCACAGCGGCTGGAGGCTGCCGGGCATCGGATCCTGAAGCTGAACATCGGCAATACCGGGCCGTTCGGTTTCACGGCGCCGGACGCCATCGTGGCCGACATGGTGCACAACCTGGAGGAGTCGCAGGGCTACTCCGACGCCCGCGGCATCTACTCCGCCCGCACTGCGGTCGCCCAGTACTACCAGGCCGAGGGGCTCACCGAGACCGGCGTCAACGACATCATCTTGGGCAATGGCGTCTCCGAGCTGATCACGATGACCCTGCAGGCGTTCCTCGACAACGGCAACGAGGTGCTGATCCCGGCGCCGGACTACCCGCTGTGGACGGCTGCGGTGTCGCTGTCCGGTGGCACCCCGGTGCACTACCGCTGCGACGAGAACAACGGCTGGAACCCCGATCTGGCCGACATCGAGTCGAAGATCACCCCGAACACCCACGGCCTGGTGATCATCAACCCGAACAACCCCACCGGTGCGGTGTACAGCCGCGAGGTACTGCAGGGCCTGGTCGATCTGGCGGTGAAGTACCAGCTGACCATCTTCGCCGACGAGATCTACGAGAAGATCCTGTTCGACGACGCCGTCCACCACCACGTGGCCGCGCTGGCCGGCAACGACGTGATCGTGCTCACCTTCTCCGGGCTGTCGAAGTCGCATCGGGTCTGCGGCTACCGAGCCGGTTGGGTGATGATCTCCGGACCCAAGGAAGTGGCCGCCGACTACCTGGAGGGCCTGCATCTGCTGGCCAATATGCGGATGTGCGCGAATGTTCCGGCACAGCACGCGATCCAGACCGCGCTCGGCGGATACCAGTCGATCAGGGAGTTGATCGTCCCGGGCGGGCGGTTCTATGACCAGGTGAAGCTGGCCTCGTCCCTGCTGAACGAGATCCCCGGAGTGAGTTGCGTGGAGCCCCGCGGCGCTCTGTACTGCTTCCCGCGGCTGGATCCCGAGCGCTACCCGATCACCGACGACGAGGCCTTCGTGATCGACCTGCTGCACGCCAAGAAGATCCTGGTCACCCACGGCACCGGCTTCAACTGGTTCGAGCCCGATCACTTCCGGCTGGTCGCCCTGCCCGAGGCCGAGGTGCTCACCGAGGCCATCGGCCGGATCGCCGAGTACCTCGAAACCATCCGCCGCGACTGACGCCCAACTCCCGGGGACGGTTCCATTACCGTCCACCCAAGCCCGCCCAACTCCAGGGGACGGTTCCATTACCGTCCACCCTGGTCACCGGATTTGGTGGCCCGAGTGTTGTCGCCGGGTCGGGGGCGACCATTCTCGAACTCCGTGGCCGGGCTCGACGGCTGGGTGCTGCTAAGTAAGGCTCGGGTTTCCCTTCAGGTTCTTCGAACGGTCTCCCCGATCCGGCTCTCTGGATGGGGACGGTTCCAACACCGTCCGGCCTGGTCAGCGGTTTGGTGGGGGCGATCCGGCACTATTGGCCCGGGGCAGAGAGTCGGCGGTGACACGAACGTGCCCCCCCCCCCAAGGTGTCGGCACCCCCCTGCGGCGAACCCCATTCGGTCGGCAGGCACGGCCCCCCGAGCGCGTCCGACCGCTGGAATCTATAGAGTCGCCTCAATCCTCACCCGCGCTCCAGCCGGAGCGTAAGGAACCCTGTTGCCCTCCACCGGCACGCCGTCAACGACGAGCGTGGCCCGCGAGCCGCGCCGACCGGAGTTGGTCACGCTGATCTCGTAGGTCGCACCACGCAGGCGGCGCGTGACCGTGAAGCTGGGCAGGTCCGGCCCCAACTGCGGGTCGATCACAAGCGCATCGTAATCCGGACGGACGCCCAAGAGATACTGGCTCGCCGCCACGAAATTCCACGCGGCCGTCCCGGTGAGCCACGAATTCTTGGCTTCACCGGCCCGAACGGCTTCCTTTCCCGCAATCATCTGGGCATACGCGTACGGCTCGAGCTTGTGGACGTCGCTGAGCTCCTCGCGGTAGGCCGGCGCGATCCTCTTGTAGTACTCGAAGGCGTAATCGCCACGACCGACCTTGGTCTCGGCGATGATCACCCACGGGTTGTTGTGGCAGAAGATGCCGCCGTTCTCCTTGTAACCCGGCGGGTAGGTGGACACCTCGCCCAGCTCGATCCGGTAGCTGCGGTAGGCCGGGTACTGCAGCACCAAGCCGTGCGGCGTGCCCAGCAACTCGCGCACCGAATCCAGCGCCTTGATCGCCGGGGACGCCATGTCCTCGGGGCCGTCGCCAATGCCGACTCCGGCCATCACCGCGAAGCCCTGCGGTTCGATCCAGATCTGGCCCTCGGTGTCGGCAGCGGTCCCGACCGGGTTGCCGAAGAAGTCGTAGGCCCGGCGGAACCACTCGCCGTCCCAGCCGTGCTCGAGGATGACCGTCCGCATCGCCTCGACCTTGGCCCGGGCGTCGGCTGCGACCGCGGTCAGCCCGCGACGCTCGGCCATCTCGGCGAAGTCGGCCCCGTAGAGAATGAACTGAGCGGCGATGAACACCGACTCCGCCACTCCCCCGGCCTTGTTCTCGGTGGTCTGGAAGGACTCACCAGGCTCGCTGGAGAAGCAGTTCAGGTTCAGGCAGTCGTTCCAGTCGGCTCGTCCGATCAGCGGCAGGCCGTGCGGGCCGAGGTTGCTGGTGGTGAACTCGAAGGAGCGAACCAAGTGCTCCCACAGCGGCGCCTCGGTGCCCGACTCGTTGTCGAAGGGGGCCTCGGCGTCCAGGATCGAGAAGTCGCCGGTCTCCTTCAGATAGCCGGCCACGCCGGCGATCAGCCACAGCGGATCGTCATTGAAGCCCGAGCCGATGTCGTTGTTCCCGCGCTTGGTCAGCGGCTGGTACTGGTGGTAGGCGCTGCCGTCGGGCAGCTGCGTCGCGGCGATGTCGAGAATCCGCTCGCGGGCCCGGTCCGGAACCAGATGGACGAAGCCGAGCAGATCCTGGTTCGAATCGCGGAAGCCCATCCCGCGGCCGATACCGGTCTCGAAGTAGGAAGCCGAGCGGGACATGTTGAAGGTGACCATGCACTGGTACTGGTTCCAGACGTTGAGCATCCGGTCCAGCTTCTCGTCGCTGGAATTCACCGTGAAGGTGCTCAGCAGGCCGCTCCAGTAGGTGCGCAGAGCCTCGACAGCGGCGTCCACCGCAGCCGGAGTGGCGAATCGGGCCAGCAGCTCGTGGGCACCGGCCTTGTTGATCACCTGCTTGGCATCGTCGGCCCACTTGTCCTCGACGTCGTTCTCGAGGTAGCCGAGCACGTAGACCAGGGAGTGGCTCTCGCCGGGGGCCAGCTCGATCACGTTGCCGTGCGAGCCGATCGGGTACCAGCCGGACGCCACCGAGTCGGCCGAGGCGCCGCGCTGCGGCACTTCCGCCTCGTCGAAGCCGCGGAACGGGCCGCCCAGGAAGGTCTCCCGGTCGGTGTCGAAGCCTTGCGCAGCCTCGTTGACCGCGAAGACGGCGTAGTGGTTGCGGCGTTCCCGGTACTCGGTGCGGTGGTAGATGGCCGTCCCACCGGACGGGCTGAGCGGCTCGACCTCGACCTCGCCGATCGAGAGATTCCGCTGGTAGTTGGTCTGGTCGTCGTTGGCGTTCCAGAGCGCGAACTCGACGAAGGAGAAGACCTTGACCTGCTTGGCGGCATCGGAGGTGTTGGTCAGGACGACCTTGTGCACCTCGGCGTTCTCACCCAGCGGCACCAGGTAGGTGGTGGCCACTCGCAGGCCGCCGCGCTCGCCGGTGATCGTGGAGTAGCCCAGGCCGTGCCGGGCTTCGAAGTGGCTGAGCTCGGCCTTCACCGGCAACCAGGTCGGCGTCCAGACGTCCCCGCCGTCGTTGATGAACAGGTAGCGTCCGCCGGCATCGGTGGGGACGTTGTTGTAGCGGTACCGGGTGAGCCGGCGCATCCGGGCGTCCCGGTAGAAGGAGTAGCCGCCGCCCAAGTGCGAGAGCAGCGAAAAGAACTGCTCAGAGCCGAGGTAGTTGATCCACGGGTAGGGCGTGTGCGGGGTGTTGATGACGTACTCGCGGGCAGCGTCGTCGAAGTGGCCGTACTGCAATGTCTGCCTCCGTCAAGGGCGTCCGGCGGTGGACGCGTCACGATGATGAGCCGCTGGCGAGCAGCGAATGAAAACGCTCTCAGGCAGATTAGTGACTGATCCGGTCAGCGGTCAAGGCGGCCGACCGCATCCCCGGACGGGTATCCGTCCAGACCTCTGCTGAAACGAATCTGCTAGGTGAAACGCTGCAACTCCAAGGGGTTGGATTCACGGAGTTCCTCGACCGTCCCTGCACCCGGCGCTGACAACGGCGGACGAAAATGGAACCGTCCCCGACGACTCAAGCGATCAGGCCCGCCCCGGGATCGCCGGGACGGGCCTGATCGCCAAACCGAGGTCGTCGAGCGTCGATCTCGGGGTGGGTCCGCTGGCGGAGGCCGGTGTGCCACCGCCGTGGCCTCCGCCAGCGGCGGGTGAGTGGCGAACTCAGCCAGGGATGACGTCGCCCGAGGGCCACGTCGTCTTGATGAACTCCTTCACCTGATCCGAATGCAGCAGCTCTTCAAGCTTGGCCACCCCCGGGTTGGTGTTGTCGGTGCGCCAGACCAGCAGGTTGGCGTACGGGTTGTTGTCCACCTTCTCCACCGCGAGAGCGTCCTTGGTGCTGAGCCCGGCCGACAGGATGAAGTTGCCGTTGACGAAGGCCACGTCGACCTTGGGATCGTCCAGTTGCTTGACGATCACCTCGGGCTGGTTCTCGATGAACTTGAGGCCCTTCGGGTTCTGCTCCTTGGTCAGGTTCAGCACGTTGGACGCGTCGGTGATGCCGTTCAGGAGCCCGGCGTCCTGCAGCACGCGCAGGCCGCGGATCTGGTTGGATGCGTCGTTGGTGATCGCGATGCTGGCGCCGTCGGGTACCTCGGAGATCGACTTGTACTTCGTGGAGAAGGCGGCGTACGGCTCAATGTGAACGCCGGCGCCGTGCTCGAACTTGTAGCCCTTCTCCTTGATTTGCGCCTCCAGGTAGGGCAGATGCTGGAAGTAGTTGGCGTCCAGATCGCCGGAGGCCAGGGCCTCGTTCGGCTGGACGTAGTCGTCGAACTCGACGATCTTCAAGTCGATCCCGGCCTGAGTGGCCAGGTTCTTCTGGATGTACTCCAAGATCTTCGCATGCGGCACCGGGCTGGCTCCGACCTTCACCGTGACCAGCGCTGAAGCGCTTGCCGATGGGTTGGCCGAGGTCGCTGCGGGAGAGGCGGCCGTGGTGCTGGCACACGCCGTCAGCGCCATGACGGCCGCGGCAATGGCGACGATGGACAACGGCTTGCGTCTGATTCCCATGGTGTTCCTCTTTCTGATGGTGGCCCCAGGTTGGGGCCTGGTTTCCGACCGGGCGACTCCCGGTCGGGCCCACGCCTGGGTGCGGCGCGGGAAGCGTTGGGTACTCATCGGTGATCCACTCGTCGGACAAGGGCGTCGCCGGCCACCTGGATCAGCTGGACGAAGAGCACGAGGATGATCAACACGACCACCATCACTTCGGGTTGGTAGCGCTGATAGCCGTAGTTGTAGGCCAATCGGCCCAGCCCCCCGCCGCCGATCAGCCCAGCCATGGCCGAGTAGCCGATCAGTGCCACCACCGTGGTGGTGACGCTGGCCACCAAAGACGGCAATGCCTCAGGCAGGAGCACCTTCCAGATCGTCTGCAGCCGGGTCGAGCCCATCGCGTGCGCGGCGTCCACCTTGCCCGGATGCACCTCGCGCAAGCCGGCCTCGACCAGCCGTGCGAAGAAGGGCACACAGCCGATGGTCAGCGAGACGGCGGCCGCCTGCGGGCCGATCGCCGTCCCGACGAGCACCCGGCTGACCGGAATCAGGCAGACCATCAAGATCGCGAACGGGATCGAGCGGGTGATGTTCACCACGATGCTGCCCAACATGAGGTTCACACCGCGGTGCGCGGCCAGCCCGCCGGGCTGGGTGACGAACAGCACCACGCCGAGCGGAAGCCCAATAATGACCGTAGCCAGCCCCGAGATGCCGACCATCACCAAGGTCTCGACGAAGGCCGGCCCGAGGGCGGTGGTGATCGCCGGATTGTTCAGCAGCGCCTGCCACCAATCGCTCATCGGGTCACCTCCGTCCCGGCGAGAGTGGACGCCACGGTGCCGCTGAGCTCGGCCTGGGCGCCCCGCTGGCGCAGCTGCGCGAGCACCTCTTCGGCGTTCAGGGCGGACGGGACCACTGCCCGATAGCGTCCGAAGGTGGCCTCACCGAGGTGCTCGACGACGCCGGCCACGATCGGCAGGTCCACGCCGAAGTGTCGACCGACCCAGGTGAGCGCGGGCACCTGGGTCGGCCCGGTCTTGTCCAGCACCTCGATCGCGGTGCCGCCAGAAGGCCCGGACGTGGCTGGCAGCGCCAGGAGGGTCTCGGACAGCCGACTACCGAAGCGGGCCACCGCCTGCTCTAGCGAGCCTGACTCGACGACTTTGCCGGCCTCGAGCAGCGAGACCGAGTCTGCGATCCGCTTCACAACGGCCATCTCGTGGGTGATCACCACCACCGCCAGCCCGAGGCGGGCCTTGAGCGCCGCGATCAGGTCGAGGATCTCCGAGGTGGTCGCCGGGTCGAGGGCACTGGTCGGCTCATCGCAGAGTAGGACGTCCGGGTCGGTGGCCAGCGCCCTGGCAATGCCGACCCGCTGTCGCTGCCCGCCGGATAGTTGCGCCGGGAAGGCCCGGCCGGCCTCGGTCAATCCCACTAGGCCGAGCAGCTCCTTGGCCTTGCTGATCCGCTCTGCCCGGCCGACACCGGCCAGTTCGAGCGGGTAGGCGACGTTGCCGATGATCGTCCGGGAGTCGAACAGATTGGCGTTCTGGAAGACCACCCCGAGTCGCCGGCGGGCGTTGCGCAGTTCAGCCGCCCGGACGGCGGTCAGCTCGACCCCGTCGATCTCCACGGTGCCCGAGGTGGGCCGGTCCAGCAACGCGATGCAGCGAACCAGGGTCGACTTGCCGGCTCCGGACTGCCCCACGACGGCGTGCACAGAGTCCGACGGCACGGCAAGAGTGACCCCGTCCAGTGCGGGAATCTCCCGTCCGGCTTGGCGATAGACCTTCTTCAGGTCGTGAACTGCGATCACTACGGGTCTCTCTGTTCGGCTGCGGACGCGGTGCACCCACGCCCAGGAAGGTGAGATCCGACGGCAACCAGCCCGCAGTGGGGCAACCGAATGAAAGAGTCGAAGTCAAGCCACAATCGGGCCGACGAACAGCGCTGTCGGATCGGGGATCAACGACAGCACATTCGCGCACACATCAGTGCCGAGGACGCCATCAGGGCCCCGGTCATCAGCTGCGTGGTTGCGAACACGAGCGTCACCGTAATGCCCGGTGGGAGCCGCGCGCAAATGCACAGGATTCCACGATCCGAGACCGGGCGTGCGCGTGCATACATTCCCATGCGCTAGTGTTCGCTCCATGAGTCCGGACCAGGTGCACGCGACGAGTGTCGCCACGGTTTTGGGTTGCCGTTGTCGAATGTCGAACTGACTTCACGACAACCCCACCGCCGCGCCGCGGAACCAGCTTCCGGTGGCCACGGCTTCACCCAAGGACTCACCATGGCAACCCTGATTGAGGCGGACCTCGCCTATACGTCCCAGGCGGTCCCGGAACCGACCTTCGTCGAGCTGCGGCCCAGCCGACGGACCTCAGCACCCGCGTCCGCGCTCTCCCGGGGCCGGGGCGGCACCTTCTCGGCCACCGTCGGCGAGGTCTGGTTCGCCGATGGACGCCACGCCCACACCGACCTGATCCGGCTCAACCCGAACATCGACGCCTACTCCCTCGACGTGAACGGGGTCAGCCCACGCCAGCTCTCCCACTACCGCGAGGTGGCCTGGACAGACGCCCCGATCCGTCCGGCGGAAATGTGGCAGGCCGAGATCACCGCCATTCTGGCCAGCAGCTATCCGCAGGTTGGCACGGCCGAGCTGACCCGGCGGCTGCGGGTGTCCGGCTACCCGGTCGGCTTTGGCGAGTTGCGTGAGCACGAGGCCATCGCCGCTACTCAGGCCGCGATTTGGCGGCTCACCAACGGGCTCGAGCTCGACACCCGGGCGATCGATGAGCCAGTGCGCGGCACCTTCCGGATCGGTGCGCACCCGGCCGGACGAGCCGTCCCGACTCACGCCGACGGGACCCTGAGCTGGCTCAGCCAGCTACCGTCGGGGCAGCCGGCCTATCTCGAACTCGAGCTCGCCGGAACGCCGGAGCTCCATGGTTTCGGCTTCCAGATCGGTGCGAAGACCGGACGCCACCCGCTGACCTTCTGGCTAGAAGCCTCGCTCGACGGCTGGACGTGGCAGCCGATCTCCGGGTCTCGATTCAGCCTGGCCCGCCCGTCCGGGACTCAGCGAGTTCATCGCCGGCTGGGTCTGGGCGCGACCGTCTTCAGCGCCCGCGCGGTCCTCGGCAGCCTCGGCTACGGATTCTATCGGTTGGCCGTTCTCGGGCCGGCCGGACGGGACGGGCTGATCGAGATCGGCGGCTTCCGGGTCGAGGTTGCCGCGCCGTCGCGCTACGTCAACAACGAGCGCGTCGTCTACCTCTACGACCACCTGCTCAGCCAGGTGGCCGGAGCCCTGCCGCAGGTACAACGCGCCGAGCCGCCGGTCGACCCCACCCGATACGGGCCGTTCGCCCTGACCCTCGCCCCGGCCACCATCCTCACCGACCAAGCCGCCGTCGTAGACGAGGCCGGCCACGAGTTGGCCGGGCCAGTGGCCCCCGGCAAGGACTTTTATCTGCGCCCGCTGCGAGCCGGGACCGACCTTGAGGCAGTCCAGCTGCGGCTGCACCACCAACCCGTCCACACCCGGGTGCTGGTCGGCTCCCGGACCCCGGGTGGCGCCGGTGAGTTCACCCCGCTGATCACGGTGACCGCTGTGGCCCAGGCCGACATCTTCGAACAGACAGTTCCCTTGACTCCTCAGCCGCAGGCCGAGGGCGCCGACAACAGGAGAAAGCAGAAGTGACCGAACAAACTGAATCTCAGGCGCTCGGCGATCTCGCCGCCCGCCAATTGGCCAATGCCACCAAGACCGTCCCGCAGCTGGACACCATCACGCCGAGGTGGTTGCTGCACCTGCTCGCCTGGGTCCCGGTCGAGGCCGGCATCTATCGGGTGAACCGGGTGATCAATGCCGACAAGGTAGCCGCATCACTGCAGGTGGGCGAAGCCGGCGAGGAACCGCTGCCGGCCACCTTCGTCGACTACCAGACCAATCCGCGCGAGATCACTCTGCGGTCGATCTCGACGATCCTGGACATTCACACCCGGGTCTCCGACCTGTACTCCAGCCCGCACGATCAGGTCACCCAGCAGTTGCGGCTGACCATCGAGACCGTCAAGGAGCGCCAGGAGTTCGAGCTGATCAACAACCCCGAGTACGGTCTGCTGTCCCAGGTCGTCCCCGACCAGAGCATCAAGACGATTTCCGGACCGCCCACCCCGGACGACCTGGACGCGCTGCTGACCAAGCTCTGGAAGACCCCCAGCTTCATCCTCACCCATCCCCTCGGCGTTGCCGCTTTCGGACGCGAGGCCACCCGGCGTGGCGTCCCGCCGGTCACGGTGAACCTGTTCGGCGGCCAGTTCATCACCTGGCGCGGGATCCCGATCGTCCCCTCTGACAAGGTGCCGGTGGCTGACGGCAAGACGAAGTTCATCGCGGTGCGCACCGGCGAGGAACGCCAGGGCGTGGTCGGGTTGTTCCAGCCGGGCCTGGTCGGGGAGCAGGCACCCGGGTTGTCGGTGCGGTTCAGCGGGATCAATCGGCAGGCGATCGCCTCCTACCTGGTCTCGCTGTACTCGGCGCTGGCCGTCCTGACCGATGACGCTCTGGCCGTCCTGGACGCAGCCGAGGTCGGCGTCTTCCATGAGTACGACTGATTTCGGTCCGGCCGGCTTCGCTCCACCGGTGAGCCCGGCCCAACTGGCCGCGCTGGCCAGTCAGCTCTATGCGGGGCCCGGAGGTGTCGGGGTGGAGCCCCCGGCACCTCCGGTGGCTCCGCCTGCCCCGCGCGGCTCGGTGCCTGACGGCTCTGCTCTGGCGGCTGTTCCGGAGCATCGGGCACCGAGCCCCGGCGGAGCTTGGCTGCCGGCAACTCGTCCCGGTGCGGCCACGCCGGGCCCCTGGCAACCCGGAGACCGGCTGGAGCTGCCGCTCTCCTTGGGGCCATGGACCGAGCCGACGGTGGGGCTGCGGCCAACCTCACCGTCGGCTTTCGGGGCCTTGCTTGACGTGGCCGGACTGCCGACGGGCCGGGCTGAGGGTGTCGTCCCCGTCGCCAGCGGACGCGATGGCGGCCTGGCGCCGATCGGTGGCCTGACCTCCGAGGCGTTCGACGTGGCCTCGGCGCGCCGCGACTTCCCGATCCTCACCGAGCGGGTGAACGGGCATCAGTTGATCTGGTTCGACAACGCGGCCACCACCCACAAGCCGCAGGCCGTGATCGATCGGCTGGCTCACTTCTACGCCCACGAGAACTCCAACATCCACCGAGCGGCGCACACCTTGGCCGCTAGGGCCACCGACGCCTACGAGGACGCCCGGGCAACCGTCCGCGACTTCCTCGGGGCGGCCCGCGCCGAGGAGATCATCTTCGTCCGCGGCGCCACCGAAGGGATCAACCTGGTGGCTCAGTCCTGGGGACGCAAGAACCTGCTGCCCGGTGACGAGATCCTGATCAGCCAACTGGAGCATCACGCGAATATCGTTCCCTGGCAGATCGTGGCCAAGGCCACCGGAGCCGTGCTGAAGACGGCTCCGGTGGACGAGGCCGGCAACCTGCTTCTCGGTGAGCTGGCCGAGCTGATCGGCCCCCGGACCAAGCTGGTCGCCCTCACCTGGGTGGCCAACGCCATCGGCACGGTGACGCCGGTGCGCGAGGTCGTCGAGCTGGCTCACCGGGCCGGAGCCCGGGTGCTGATCGACGGCGCCCAGTCGGTGCCGCACCTGCCGGTCTCGCTGGCCTCACTGGGATCGGATTTCTTCGTGTTCTCCGGACACAAGATCTACGGGCCCACCGGAATCGGGGTTGTCTACTTGGCCGAACGGGTCTGGGAGGAGACTCCGGCCTGGCATGGCGGCGGGAACATGATCGCCGACGTCACCATCGAACGGTCGATCTACCAGGACCCGCCGAACAAGTACGAGGCCGGCACCGGCAACATCGCCGACGCGGTCGGCCTGGCCGCCGCACTGCGCTATGTGAGCAAGATCGGCATCGACCGGATCGCCAACTACGAGGCCGAGCTGCTGGACTATGCGACCCCGCGGCTGGCTGCGATTCCCGGCGTCCGGCTCGTCGGGACGGCACAGCACAAGGCGAGCGTGTTGTCGTTCGTCCTGGCCGGACACGAGCCAGAAGACGTCGGGTACGCGCTCAACCAGCGTGGTATCGCGGTGCGGGCCGGCCATCACTGCGCGCAGCCGATCCTGCGCCGGCTCGGGTTGGAGAAGACGGTGCGTCCGTCGTTCGCCTTCTACAACACCTTTGACGAGATCGACCTGTTCCTGCAGGCGGTCGCAGACCTCAGTAGCGGGGAATAAAGCGGAGGCCCCGCCTGCTGGGACGAAAAGCCCGGTGACCCCCGAGTCGCATCCTCGGGGGTCACCGGCACCAATAGCTCTTTCGAGCTGAGAGGAAACCATGGCCGACCACAACACCAGGACGTATGAGTCGATCCTGGAACTGCTCCCCGACGAGCAGAACCCGACCCCGTTGGTGCGACTGCGGTTCACCGGGCTGCAGCACGCCAAGATCTACGCCAAGTTGGAGTGGTACAACCCCTTCGGCGCGGTGAAGGACCGGGTGGCGGCCAACCTCGTCCGCGATGCCGAGGAGCGCGGCGAGGCGCTGGAGAACCTGGTCGAGCCGACTTCGGGCAACACCGGAATCGGCCTGGCCCTGGTCGCCAATGCCCGCGGCTACGGCTTCGCGGCGACCCTGTCGAAGGCCATTCCCGCCGAGAAGCGGACGGCTCTGCGACTGTTCGGCACCGATCTGGTCGAGCTGGACGACGACCTGTGCCCGATGCCCGGCCAGCCCGAAGGGGCGATGGCCAAGGCGTCCGAGCTGGCCGAGCGTCCGGGCTGGACGCAGCTGAACCAGTACGCCAATCCGGCCAATCCGGACGCGCACTACCGGACCACCGGGCCGGAGATCTGGCGGCAGACCGGTGGAGCCATCACCCACTTCGTTGCCTCGCTGGGCACCTGCGGCACGATCACCGGCACCGGGCGCTACCTCAAGGAGCGCAACCCCGGGGTGCAGGTGATCGGGGTGCACCCCACCGACGGGCACGACATTCCGGGCGTCCGCAGCCGTCGGGCACTGGCGGTCACCGAGTTCTTCACGCCGGACGAGTACGACGCCATTCTCGAGGTCTCCGACGACGACGCCTACGCCCAGGCCCGGCACCTGCACCAGGTGGAGAGCGTCATCGCCGGCCCGAGCTCGGGCCTGGCCCTGGCCGGAGCGCTGCGAGCGGTCCCCGACGAGCCGGGCGTGGTCGCCGTGGTGATCTTCCCGGACAACGCCTACAAGTACCTGTCCTCGTTCCGGCGGCACCTACCCGACCTGTTCCCCCCGGAGCCGGCCGCCGCGCCGCCTGCACCGAGCAACCCGTTCGCACAGCATCTGGAGTCGGCCTTCCGGCTGGCACAGGCCGGTCCGGACGTGATCGACGCAGCCACGGCGGCGTCCTTGCAGGCGTCCGGGGTGACGATTCTGGACGTCCGCAACCCCGAGGAAGTGGCTCGGGTGAGCATTCCCGGGGCGGTGACGCTGCCGCTGCCGCAGCTGTCCGCGGGCAGTCTGGACGGCTTGCCGTCCGACCCGTCCGCGCCGGTGGTGACGGTGTGTGCGGCCGGCGTCCGCTCGCTGTACGCGCTGCTGCTGCTCAAGGCTCAGGGCTATCAGAACGTGAAGAGCGTGGCCGGCGGCGTCGGCGCCTGGGTCGAGGCGGGCCTGCCGACCAACTGAGCCCGCGCCGAGCCGGCGTGGCGGGACAAAAAAAGGGGACGGTTCCTATTCCGTACCAAGGTTCACCCTTCGTGACGGTTGGACGAAAATGGAACCGTCCCCGTTTCGTACCAGGGGCTAGGGACGGACGGCGTCCAGGCCGGCGGCGAGGTCGGCGATCAGGTCATCGGCGTCCTCGAGGCCGACCGACAGGCGCAGGTGACCGTAGCGGCGGAACGGCTCGGGGTAGTGCTCGGTGCCACCGCGTCCGGACGGCCCGGAATGGACGATCAGCGACTCGTCGTGGCCCAGCGAGACCGCGGACGTGATCACCCGCAACTGGTTGACGAAGCGGTTCTGCAGGTCGGAGTCGCCGTCCAGGGCGAAGGCCAGCATGGCGCCGAAGCCGCGTCCGCCGAACTGCCGGACGGCCAGCTCGTGCTCGGCGTGCGACGCCAGCCCCGGGTAGGCGACGAAGGCCACCCGGGGGTCGGCCTCGAGGAACTCGGCGACCCGCTGGGCGCTCTCCTGATGCCGGGTCAGTCGCAGCGGCAGGGTCACCGAGCCGCGCAGGATCAGCCACGCGTTGAACGGCGAGATCACCGCACCCAGATCGGTCAGCGAATCCGTCCGCACCTGGTTGACAAGGGCGGACGCTCCGATGATGGCCCCGCCCATGGCGTCCCCGTGGCCGTTGATGTACTTGGTCAGCGAGTGGATCACCAGGTCGGCACCGTCGGCCAGCGGCCGGTACAGCGGCGGCGGAGTGAAGGTATTGTCGACCACCAGCAGCGCGCCGCCGGCGTGAGCGATCTCGGCCAACGCGGCAATATCGGCCACCTTGGTGGTGGGATTCGCCACCGTCTCGACGTGCACCAGCTTGGTGTTCGGACGCATCGCCGCCCGCACCTGGTCGAGGTCGCTGACGTCGACGAAGGTGGCTTCGATCTGGTAGCGCTCGGCCAGCAGCTCGGTGAACAGCCGCCAGACCGCCTCGTAGGTGACGTCGGAGACCACGACGTGATCGCCGGTCTTGAGCTGGGAGAAGAAGACCGCGTGCAGGGCGGCCACCCCGGAGGCGAAGGTGATCGCGGCGTCCGCCCCTTCGAGCGCGGCCAGCTTGGTCTCCAGGGCCAGTTGGTTGGCGCCGGTGGTGCGGGTGTAGACCAGCGCGCCCGGGTTCGACCAGTCCATCTCCTCCGGATCGGGCGGCAGCAGGTAGGAGTTCGCCATCACCAGCGGACGGCGCAGCGCCCCCGTCCCCGGATCGGGCTCGTTGCCGCCGTGGACGGCCCAGGTCCCCTCACCGACCGTTGCCGGGTCGTGCTTGTCCGGACGCGTGTGCGTCATCTGTATCTCCTTGCCACTGGCCGGATCGTGCGCGAACCCAGCCTGTCACGTCCGGACGAATCCAGGCGCCGAGCCACTCGGCGGCTATCGTGGTCGCCGGTGATGGATCCCACCGGGGCTCGCCCGAACCGCCGTCCGGCTGATGGTTCCTGTGCGTCGTTGCGGGCGTGCGCGCCCGGACAGGAGGTCGACATGTCGCCTCGTCACGTACCTCAGCCGAGCCCCGAACGGATGGTTCCGCTGCCCGGGCACCCGCTCGTCGTCGGCGTCGTCCCTGGTCAGCCCGAGTTGGTGGCGCTCACCGCCGCGGCCTGGTCGGACGCTCTGGGCGGGGTCCCGATCCACTTCGGATACTCCGATCCGTCCCGGATCGTCGATGAAGAGTTCGCCGACGGCTCCGTCCGCCACTCCGGCCTTGACCCCGATCAGGCCGACGACTCCTGGGAGCAGCGCGAAACCCAGATCCGCGACTACTTGGCCGAGGTGCTCGCCGGCCACACCGGGCCGTGGGAGTTCCACTACCTGGCCGGACGGGCTGATCGGGCGCTGACCCACCTGGCTCGGGCCGTGGACGCGTCGGTGATCATGGTTGGCGCCAAGCACCCCACCGCCACCGAGCGACTGCGGGAGTTCGTGGCCGGCTCGGTGGCGCTGCGGTTGTCGCGGCATCAGCATCGTCCGGTGGTGATCGTGCCGCTGGCCGTCGTCGATTGGAAGGCACCGACGCAGTGGTAGGAGCGGCGCCCGAAAGCCACACAATCCCCGGGCTGCGCCTGGTGCACCTGCCGGTGCGACCGGCCTGGCTCGGGGTGATTCTGCTGGGTGGGACGGTGGGCACGGCAGCGCGCGCGGCGCTGGAATCGTCCTTCGCGCCGGCGCCGGGCCAGTGGCCGTGGACGACCTTCTGGATCAACCTCGCCGGCGCCTTTCTGCTCGGCGCACTGCTCGAAGGCCTGGCGATCAGCGGCCGCGACCACGGCTGGCGGCGCGGGCTGCGGCTGGGGCTGGGCACCGGGATGCTGGGCGGCTTCACCACCTACTCGACCTTCGCCGTGGAGTCGTTCGGGCTGATCGGCTCAGCATCGTGGCTTGTCGGACTGGGTTATGCCGTCGGAAGTGTGCTGCTCGGGGTAGCCGCGGCCTTCGTCGGCGTGCGGGCGGTGCGACTGCCCGTCCGCTGGCTGCGAAGGGGACGGCGATGATCGGGCTGCTGGTGGCATTGGCCGGCGGCTTCGGGGCCGTGATTCGGTTCATCGTCGACGCTCAGTTCGGCCATTGGGCCCCGCGCGGACGCCTGCTGCTGGGCACCGCGGTGATCAATGTCACCGGTTCGTTCGCCCTCGGCCTGGTGGTGGGAGTGTGGACGTTCCATGGCGGCGATCCGGCGATCCGGCAGATGATCGGCACGGGATTCCTGGGCGGCTACACCACCTTCTCGACGGCGGCGGTCGAGGCCGTCCGGCTGGGCCGGGCCCAACGCTGGCTGGCCTTCGCCGTCCATACCGCCGGGATGCTGGTGCTCAGCGTGGCCGGCGCCGCCCTCGGCTTCTGGCTCGGAGCCCTCTAGCCCGAATGCCGGGGACGGTTCCATTACCGTCCACCGAAACCAGCCCAACTCCCGGGGACGGTTCCAATACCGTCCACGGCGTGCGCTGGGGGCCGCCGGATTCGGCCTGACAAGGGTGGACCCTAATGGAACCGTCCCCGCTGGACGGACTGACGAGGGTGGACGGTAATGGAACCGTCCCCACTAGTTGGCGGCGTCGCTGACCTCGGGCTCGACGGGCTCAGTCACCGCAGCCGGACGGACGGCGCCGCGGTCGGACGAGTTGGCCAACGCGGCCACCACCACCCCGATCGCGCAGAGCAGCAGCCCCATCAGCTCGACCCCGAACCAGCCGGTCCCGGCCCACAAGGACGTTGCCAGTGCGCCGGCCAGGGTGCTGCCGGTGTAGAAGGCCAGCAGGTATGCCCCGGACGCTTGGGCAGTGCCACGTCCGCGGCGTCGGGCCCGGTCGACAACCCAGCCGCTGAGCAGCGAGTGCAGACCGAGGAACACGAAGGTGACCGCGCCCAAGCCCACGAACATCGCCACCAGCGACGGCAGCGAGATCGCCACCACAGCCAACCCCAGCGCGGCAAAGGTGATCACCGCGGCGAGGCCGCGTCCGGTGCGGTCGGCGAGTCGACGGGCGATGCCGGGCGCGGCAATGCCGACCGGGTAGGCCAAATAGAGCAGCGAGGCGCCCACGCCCAGGGAGAAGGGCGGTGCCTGCAGCCGGAATCCGATGGCGTTGTAGACGCCCACGAAAGTGCCGTTGGCCACGAACGCGGCCACGCACAGCAGCGCCACCACCGGATCGCGCGGAGCGCTGACTACGCCCAGCAGCACTTCGCGGGTGCTGGGTCGATGCGGTTCGAAGCGACGCGACTGCGGCAGCAGCAGCACCAGGACGAGGCCGGCACTCAAAGTGATGCCGCTCATCACCAGGCTGGCCAGCGGCCAGCCGCCGAGCTCGGCCAACGGGCCGGGCAGCAGTCGTCCCACTGCACCGCCCAGTGCTGTGCCGGCGATGTAGGCGGCATTCGTCCGCAGGTGGTCGGCGGCCAGCACCTCCTCGCGCAGGTAGGCCAGAGCGGCCACCGGGAAGCCGGCCAGGCTCAGCCCGAGGAGCGCGCGGACGATCACCAGCCCGTCCCAGGAAGGGATCAGCGCACTGACGATGCCGATGATCCCCGAGGTGAGCAGCGACCACCGCATCAGCGGCACGCGTCCGATCCGGTCGGCCAGCGGGCCCATCAGCAGCAGTCCGAAAGCCATGGTGAGGGTGGTAGCCGATAGGGCATGCGCAGAGTCGGCGGTGCTCACCTGGTAGTGGCGGGCCAGCAGCGGCAGCAGCGGCTGGACGTAGTACATCAGCGAGAAGTTGGCCAGGCCGCCGGCCATCAGGCCAAGCACCAGCCGCCGATGGCCGGGCGTCCCGGCCGGATGACCAGCCCAGACCGTCGCACTCACGTCCTTCACCTTGCCACTGCTCGGCGAGATTGGTTGACCGCGTCCGTTCTCGTCGAACGCCTGTACCCAGGTCGCGGCACTCGGCGAACAAGAGAGCCGGGCCGGGGAAACACTCCGGCGAGAACACTCCGGCCACCAAACCCGGCGCCCAGGGCGGACCGAAATGGAACCGTCCCCACCAGACAAGGGATTCGGGTCGGGGAGACCGTTCGAAGAACCTAAAGGAAGACCCGAACCGCACCCGACCGCACCCAAACGTCGAACCCAGCCACGAAGTTCGAGAATGGTCTCCCC
>JAFADF010000003.1:0-8315 GCA_023425145.1 Actinomycetes bacterium
GTAATAATCTTCTAATCGTTTGAGGAATAATCACATATTGATAAAGTTGACGTTTCTTAAGACCAATCGCGAGCCCTGTTTCATATTGATGTTTTGGAATAGAACTTAATGCCCCACGTACTAAGTCTCCCATTTCTGCAATTCCCCAAAAAGAAAGAACTAAAACTGCAGCGACCTCACCTGATAAGTTAACTCCAAACGACTTACTTAAGCCAAAATAAGCTAAAAACAGTAACACTAATTGTGGAATAATTCGAATGCTCTCTAAGTAGATACGACAGACAAGATTCATAATTCTAGAATTCAGACTCATTAAAATTCCCATTCCAATTCCTAAAATCACTGAAATTAAAACCGAGATTAATGAGATTTCTAACGTAACCCATAACCCCTCTAATAAACGAATAAAATTCCTTCCTTCAAATAAAACACTAATTCCCCACTCCTGCATAGCGCACCTTCCTTTCAATGAAGCTTAAAATTAGAGAAATCGGTAATAACAGCAGTAAGTAAGAAACAACTAACATTAGTAATGATTCATCTGTTTTATAATATAAGCCGATTAATCCTTTAGCGACATACATTAAATCCGCAAGTGCGACAACACTAAAGACAGATGTTTCCTTAATTAAAAAGATTGTATTGGCAGTAAAAGCGGGTAAAGAAACAACAGCTGCCTGTGGAATAACAATGTATCGTAACACTTGCCATTTTGTTAATCCTAAACTTAATCCTGATTCTGTTTGACTTATTGGAATAGCCTCAAGCCCACTACGAAACGCCTCAGCCATATAACTTCCACCTAAAAAAGTTAATCCTAATACCCCGCATGCTTCAGAACTTAAAAAGATTCCTAGCTTCGGCAACCCGAAATATAAGAAAAACAACTGAATTAATAGAGGAGTATTTCTTGAAAGCTCAATATAAACACCAATCACTCTATTCAAAACCGGAATCTTATAATATCGAATGACACAACAAATAAATCCCCAAAAAGTAGATAATAAAATTCCAAAAAAAGCAATACTAATAGTTAACTTAGCAGCCTCTACATACATCGGTGCATACGTCCTAATAAACTCAAAATCCATTATCTCCCTCCTCAATGAAAATAATGTAGATGTATCTGATAATAATCATATGAATCATTTAGACAAAAAATTCCATTCAAAATTTATTAACAACATAAAAATGTATTTAATGCTAATTTTTTTCTAAAAAATTAAAAAAGCGTTGAATCTTAAAAGAATCAACGCTTTTTCTATATCATCTACTTACCATTTAATGCTTCCACAGTTATAAATGGAGGATATCCATTTCACACAGGATTTGTTGATGAACCCTTGCATCGGTGGTAGCAAGCATTAAGAAAAAATACTTTTTTATTATCAGTTATTATCTTGATAAGCTCATTTCTTTTCTTAGTTTGTCTGCATATAGTCCTACTAAAATCTCAAATAGCACTTTGGTTACTTTCTATTAATGCGTAAAAGCCTCGTTACAGTCTCGCGCAGGTAGCTACATCTACTCAAATTTCATTTTCATTCATTTTCGCAGTGACACTGCTGCATTGGGTGGTGCTAATTACATATTACAAAATCTAACTCAAATACTGTCTCGCGCAAGTGGCTTCAGTCCACTCACTCATCACCTTGCTCGACTTCGTGGTGAAGCTATTGCATCGGGTCGGGCTAATGATTACACGTCTTTACGTGTAAGCATAGTCACGACCTCGACATGGATTGAGAGGACAGAATGAATGTCATTTGTGTATGTCCGTTCTCGGAAACATATCCACGACACTTTTTGCACTATCGGTAGACGGGAACATATCCATAGGCTTCGCTGTTTTTTGAAAAACTGAGGTATGCTGTTAATTTTCAGTACCCAATACTGTGAATAACGTTACTCTCCTATTCACTAATGTAATTCAACAATCTTTCTAAAATGTCATGTGTAACTTTTAAGTTGTATTGTTCAATAAGGTGACTTTGCAAATCCATAACTAATAGCAAAGAATTTTTATAGGCTTCAAATAATTCTACCTTATCTAATCGAGCAGTGGTCTTTGCAAATTTTTTATAATTTTCAAGGCTAATTTCTTTTTCAAGGTTTTTACTCATGTTTAGCCAATTATCAGCATTTTTTTCTGCCATACGTATAAGTTGTAGTGTATTTTTTTGAAGTTGTGATAAGAGTTCTAATGAACGAGCATATTCTCCTCTTTTTAGAACGTTGATTCCCATCAACCATAGATTAGAGAAATTACACAACAAAAAATTAGCATTTTCTTCAGTAAGTCTATTTGGTCTTGCACCACTTATCTCTGATAAATAATTTTCTAATTGCCCTGTTTCATCGTAAATAAGCATAGCCTTCGTATCAGGAATATAACCTGAATCTTTAAACGAGGGGATTATGTTCATATCTTTTTCAGAAAGGAAATGAAATTCCCCACGTATAAGATTATCAAAAATAACTACCTCTGTTCCGTACTCATTTTTATAAAGCATCAAGTACGGAGCTACGTCAAACAACCAGTTGGATGAATCAAAGTTCGAGGTTATACTATCTTTCAAAAATATATAGAACTCTATATCAGAGTATTGGTCACCTTCTCCTTTGGTAAACGATCCATACATCATACAAGCTGTAATTCGTTCATCTGACTCAGTAAGATTCTTAACGTTTGCAATTAATTCTTTTTGTTTTAACATTTCTTCACCCTTTCATGTAAATATCTTTTAGTTATTGTGGCAACTCAAAATCTCTACAAACCTAAATTAATATTTTTCGTACAAATGTTATTGCAAAAAGCATCATCATGCTCCACAAACAATAGTGTAGGACAATATTCCAAAATCATTTTTTCAATTTGGATACGTGAAAAAATATCAATATAGTTCAATGGCTCATCCCATATATACAAATGTGCACTTTCACAAAGGCTTTTAGCAATTAGTACTTTCTTTTTCTGACCAGCACTAAAATCCACCATGTTCTTATCAAACTGCTCTCTATTAAAATCCAGTTTACGAAGAATCGTTTTAAATAGAGTTTCATCGATCTTATTATTATAGGCAAATTCAGATAGATTACCTTTTAAATATGAAGTATCTTGCGAAATATAAGAAATTTTTAGTCCACTTGCTAGCATAAAATTTCCGGTAAATTTAATATCATCTCCATTAATCAATTTTAGGATACTAGACTTACCACTCCCATTTTTTCCGATAATGGCAACTCTATCACCAATATTGACTCTGAAATTAAGATTACTGCATACTTCTTTATCTCCATAAGACAATGATAAATCATTCGCTTCTATTAAGCACTCTTTGTGAAATTCAAGTGGTGAAATTTTTAAGTCATCATATTGTTCAATGTTGTGGAGCAGTTCTGATTTTTGTAAAACGGCTTCCTGATGTCTTGACTCAATATTTTTGGCACGTTTCATCGCTTTTGCAGCCTTATGTCCAACATAACCCTTATCCAGTTTTGAACCAGAATTTGTTGTTCCATATTTACTTTTTTCTACTTTATTTGACCAGTTTGAACTACGTTTTGCTGCATAAGACAACCTTCCTATTTCTTTAAGGAGTTTCTTGTTTTCTGCCAGTTCAAAATTATCTTGTAACGTTTTGTTCTCCCACCAAGAAGTAAAATTTCCCTTTTGGATTTCGATATTCGTTTTATTGATAGATAGTATATGGTCAACACATTGATCAAGTAAGCTTCTATCATGAGATACCAAAATAAACCCCTTCTTGCGTTTCAAATAGTTTTGCACTACATTACGTGCATCGATGTCAAGATGGTTTGTAGGTTCATCAATAAGCAGGAAACAACTCGCTGTAAGGAATAAAGCTGCAAGAAGGACCTTTGTTTGCTCACCATTTGACAATGTATTAAACGGACGATATAAAGCATCTTCTTGAACATCAAGCAATGATATTTCACGAAAAATCTCCCAATCCATACATTCCGTACAAATACTCTTCATTACTTCAATTGTATATAGACTCTTATCTTCCACATCATAAGGAAAATACTCAAACTTAACTGTAGAACTTATATTGCCGGAATACGCATATTTGCCAAGCAGTAAATTTAAGAAAGTAGTTTTACCGCGTCCGTTTCTTCCAATAAAACCGAGTTTCCAATCTGTATCTATCTGAAAACTTACATTTTCAAAAATATTGTCATAACTTCCTTCATATGAAAAAGTTAGATTTGAAACATTTATTAAGGACATATATTTCTTCCTCCTTTACATTATAAAAATTTTATAAGCAAAGTCGGTTTTCGGCATTAATTACTCTATAATGTTATCCAACTCTGCAAGGATTTTGTCATGAATGACATAGTATCATTGTCTATCACGTTTATCTTCCTTTCTTTTACAAATATTAAAAGCCGCAAGAAAGTAAATTCTTACGGCTCAAAAACAAATACTATTATTACCTTTTGTTATACATAACATAAGGTTACTGTAATGTATTATTGAGTGTAGAATACTTAACTTTCTTGCAATTTGCATAACAAAACAAACGGTTCTATAGCCGTTTCTTTAAATATCTTATTATGCATCATATAATTAGCAAGAAAAGTTATACATTCTTCCACCTCCAAGTCGTTTTATTATATCATATTATCTTTAAAAATCCAATATAATTCTTCTGTTCTCTTTCTAAAGATTACCCTTCTACATCAATCTCGACTCCTGATTTGAATTCAACGGCGAACTTATCATGAAATACCGTAACTTTTTCTATAAGCCTCCTTACTAACTGCTCATCATATTCCTCTAACTCACAGGATTGTTCATTAAAGAAATCAGTCATTTCAGCGATTCGTTGCCTTTTTCCTTCACGCTCTGCATTTTCAACAAGTGCATTTTGCTTCAATTCTCGAAGGTGGTAGATTTCATCAGCCACATCTTCATAGTCATTCTTGGATTTTGCTTGGATAAGAAGCTGTTGTTGTAATTCTTCCAATTTGCTATCAATATCATTGGTGGCATTATCATTTTCTTCATTAAGTATAGTAGCTATGTTTTTCTGCAACGCCTGGAGGAAGGGTTCTTTGTTAGCCAAAAGTTCGTTAATAGCCTTGACCACTGCTGTCTGCAATGTTTCCTCGTTTATGGTAGGGGCAGTACATTCAGATCCTTTTTCCTCCAAACGGCTGACGCATCTCCAAACAATAGACTTGTAACCTCGGTTATTCCAGTGTACCCGGCGGTAAATATCACCGCACTGGCGAGCAAACTGCAACTGCAACTATGCAGGCACTTAATCTTAAAAGAACTACTTTCTATAAACTGGTGAAGGAAGTGATTGTATGATGACGATGTGTCCACGATGTTTAGAGCTATACAGTGAAATTTGGTCGAAGCCTTGTTGTAAATGCGCCGATAAGACCATTCCTGTTGATATTGAACTCATCAATGTCGTTCAGATGCTGCTCACTAGAGGCTTCGATGTATCTTATGCCACTTGTTACCCAGATAAAGAACAAGGTGAGATCGAAGCTATGGAAATTGAGATTCACTTTAGGGAATTGTATCCGCAGGCTCTCTTTGATGGTCTCCCACCTGACTGGATTGTAATTGACGAATACCCAGTTCTTGGCGGTAAGGTTCTTGATGAACCTGTTGATATCCTTACATGTGCAATCGAATATCGATTTGAAGAGAGCATCCATATTCAAAAGGATATCGCTATAAGCAATCTGGAAACATGGCTCGAAGAGAAAGACCCGCAATCTTGTAGGGCTATCCTTACATTGGCCGGCTTCTGAAAAAGCAAGACCCTCTCAACAGTAATGATCTGCTGAAAGGGTACTTTACTTTAATCTATGACCTTGAAGTGCCTTAATGCGTCTTTAATAGCTTCTACTTTATATTCTGGTGCTGGTTTATATGGGCGTTTTAGTTCTTCAACTGCGTTTGGTGCGTCGTACATCGGCAGGCCTAAGTTTCTTTTGACCTCTGCAATGTTTGCAGTGTGAACTTTGAAGCCGTACTTTTCTTCGATATACTCCTGAATAAGCCTGTAGGTGATACGATCTGGCTGGATTTTTCGGTCGTCTGCGTACTCCATTTTTACACTGATAAAATCGTCTGCACTTTTGTGGGACAATAAAACACACGTCTCAACGTGGCTCGAGTTGATGGCATTGATGTCTTAAGCTGATTTTTAACCCTTTCGTTCGCGGGAACGTATCAACGGTATTTTGATTATTTTTTAAGAAACTGATATATGGGGGAACATATCGAAGCAATCAATAATGCACATTAACAACTAGTCTTTGTTATATTTAAACTATTCGAAAAGGTAATTGGATATTAAGGGAAGACTCTATAGACTTTTTCATATGATTAACGAGTTCAGCCACCTCAGATTCCATTCCTTCCCACTTGTCAACACACTCTCCTAAATAAGCCTCTCTCGCTTTGTTGAGTAAAGTAGCATGCTCATCGGGTAATTGAGGTATCGCCCATTCAGCTGCCAGATCTTTTGAGCGAATTTCACCAGTAGATGCTGTCAGCCACATTCTGGCTAAAGTTAAAATCACATTGCGTTCGTCACCGTTAATGCTAGCTATCAACCCGGGCAACGATTCTTTAATTGCTTTTCGAATATCTGTCATTGGCACAGGCTCAATTACTTCTGTTGCCTTTGGTCCCAAAAGGTTAATACTATTTTTTCTTAGTTGTGCTAAAAGTATTGCTAAATCCGGATCATAAGTCGACTCAGGAATTTCTCCCTTTTCAAACTGCTCTCTTAGCCACTCGCCATACATAAATTCATATTTGGGGGGGAAATGCCAAGGGACAATATCCTTTTGATTTATGACCGTAACTTCAAGAGGCCTCATATCTTTTATGTTTCCTATTTTCCCAGATATAAGCATTAACCTATTTGTAAGATTCCTTCGAGTTTTTTCAGATAAACTTTGATTTGTTATTACCAAAATATCTACATCGCTATTCATACGTAAACCACCCATTACTGCCGAACCATACAAATACACCCCAATTAACATATTATCAAGTAGTTCCGCTATAGTTTTTAATGCTTGAATTGCTTCTTTCGGAATTTTTTTGTTACTTAAATCTATACTCAACTTCGATCTCCTTTCGTCTGAAAACTGTTTTTTAACGCCTCTTAAAATTTATAAAAAAAGAGTAAACATCTTTCGTTGTATTGTAAATTAACACCATCCAAAATTTTGATTCAAGATTTTCTTTCGGTTTATTATATGTTTGAGCCAATATAAGCTACAAAACTGCTGTCTATCCATTTTTGAGTAACCTCATTTATATCAATCCCAATAGTAGCCAACCCAATAATGCTGCAATCCAATTTCTCTAACAAAGCTATTAAAGCCTTCATTTGAGAACCTGTCTCTATCCAATCATCTACAATCAAAACTCTTTTGTTCCTCACAATAGAACTCTTAGATATTTCAAAGCTTTTATCTTGACCTGAATAGTCGGTAAAATGTGTCGAAATAATCTCTTCTTTTGCGTATGGCAGCTTATCACCTTTTCTTACTCCAATAAACCCCACTCCAAGTTCTTTGGCTATGGCAGTGCCTAGTATCCATCCAATTGCTTCTGGGGCAGCCACATAATCTACTTTATTTTGAAAATCCAATGATAGTACTTTTACAATTTTATCAAAAACGGTTTTATGTGTAAAAATAGTTAGTAAATCATATTTTCCAATTGAGTTACGAGGTAATATACCTCTAATTTCATTTATAACATCAGTACTTTCCATACATTTACACCCCTTGCTTATGGTTAATAATCTTTGCTAATCTTTAAAAATAGTCATTTTCAACATATTTTTTATACATGTCCTCGGTATATCTTGTTATGTTCTTACCATACTCTGGATAATCAAACCCCAGTAGTTCTGCTACCTCTTTGGACACTTCCCTGAACAATTGGTGGCATATAAATAATGACTTCCAAATATTTTCATAGGAATCCATGCGATATGTAGATAATAATCTATTCCATAGATCTTCATCAATGTATTTGTTAATATACTTATAATTTTTCCCAACACTTAATGAAAATTCTGTCTTTATCCCAACCTTCCACGACATCATCCTAAGTAGTTCAAACCGTAGAATCTGGTTCAGATGATCGATTGCAAACAGTATCTCTTTGCGGCACAATCCTTTAATAACATAAGGTGTTACATTCCAAAATTCATTGCAGCAATCATCATACTCCCTTGCGCTTGGCTTTCTTACATGATAATCTATATCAGTCGGAACTATGTCCCTTTTAATTC
>JAFADF010000006.1:0-3512 GCA_023425145.1 Actinomycetes bacterium
CTTACGCATTCAGTGAAGTTGTCTATATAGATCATGCTGCGCCGGTTTTCTATGTTGGGGAATATAAGGGCATACTTTGCCAGCTTGAGCAGCTTGGGAAAGTTGCCTTTGCACCCAGGCCCATAGATGACGGGCGGGCGCATGATTGATACGATGAATTTGTCGTCTGCCATTTTCTGTATCGCAAGGTCGGCCTGCAGTTTGCTGTCTCCGTAAAAATCTGCGGGGTTTGGCTGTGTGTCTCTTGTTATGATTTTTTCTTTCCCCACAGGTTCATCAGCGCCGTAGATTATCATCGAGCTCATAAAGATAAACTGTTTTACGCCGTCGTTCTTAGCCTTTTTTGCCGTATTTACGGCAAGGTCTCTGTTTATTCTGTAATATAAGTCTTTCCTCGACGGGTCGGCGGAGACGTGCGCGATACCGGCCACATGAAAGACGACATCATATCCAACAAAGGATTTTTCGCGCCATGTACCGTCTATCATGTCGATGGTATCGACATGGTACTTGTCGGGCCACTGGGAGAGCCATTTTTCGAACGAGGTGCCGACGTAGCTGTTGGCGCCAGTGATGAGGATCTTTTTCATTGCCGATGTTCTCCGCCTGATAGTTTCTGCAGTGTTCCGGTGCCGCCCTCGACGACACCCTCTTTTTTCAGCACGCAGGCGATGGTGCCGAAGAAGCATTTGCAGTCGAAGAGGAAGCTCATTCTCTTTACGTATTCGCCGTCATAGGCGGCCTTTACCTCTATAGGCAGTTCGTCGCGGCCGTTTATCTGCGCCCAGCCGGTCAGTCCCGGGAGTATGTCGTTCGCGCCGTATTTGTCGCGCTCGGCGATGAGGTCGTATTGGTTCCACAGCGCGGGGCGCGGGCCGATGATGGACATTTGCCCGGCAAGAATATTCAATATTTGCGGGAGTTCATCTAAAGAAAATTTGCGCAGCCACGTACCGCTGCGGGTGATCCATTTTTGCGGGTCATTTAGCATATGCGTCGGCATATTTGCCGGCGTATCGATATACATGGTTCTGAATTTAGGCATCATAAAGGTATTTTTATGCAGTCCGACACGCTTCTGCCAGAAGAAGACCGGGCCTTTGGAATCGAGCTTTACGACAGCGGCGACAGCCAGCATCGGCAGTGCGAGCAGCACCAGGCCGATGGCTGAGAGGGCGATATCTATCGTTCTTTTAAGGCAGCTTTTGTACATCTTTGTCTCCTGTTTTTCATAAACTGTTTTTGCTTCTGTCTCTGCGCGGCGCGGAGAATAGAAACTCGGTCGCCGGATTTCGGATCAGGTTCGGCATGGCCTATTCAGCTGATCTTTGTCATTCCCGTCTCTGTGCCGGAACTCTGCCGCCGTCCCGCCTCGCATTCAGCACGTTCAGTTTCACGGCCTGTTCCGGCGAGAGTTTGCCCTGTTTGTGCAGCGTCCTTTGCCGGGCGACCCAGCGGGCGATGCGGGCGATTTCTTCCGCCTCACCGCTTTCAGCGGCGGTCTTTATGTCTCCCGCAGCCCTGAGCAGAGAGGCGGCGGCCTCGTATTTTTCGGACCAGGCGCGTTCGGCGGGCGTGCGCCAGTCTATCCCCAGCCTTTCCAGCTGGGAGATCTGTTCTTTGCTCAGGCTTTTGCCCTCCAGTTCGCCGCGGTAGGTCTTTCTGCATTTGTAGAGCCATTTGCCGAGCCAGACGTTGTCTATTACATAGTTTGGCGGGATGTCCAGGTCTCCGTGTTCGCGGAGGTATTCTTCGCAGGCGGATATGCGTTTTTGCCAGGGATCTTCCGCAGTCCACTTGAAGCCCAGCGCATCCAGTTTCGCGCGGCGCTCCGGCGTGACTTTGATTGCGGTCCGTCCTGTCTGGGAGTTGACCTCGACATGGTTTTTCAGCCATCTGCCGAGCTGGAAGCCGTTTGCGTTCACATATCCGGCGGGCACCTCAAGCGTACCGAATTCCCGATGGTAGGCCAGCGCCTGTTTGTAGCCGTATTCCCATTGCCGTGTGTAGGTGTCGAGCCAGTCCATGTGAATGGCGTCGAGCCGTTCTATCTGGGTCTCGGTCAGCGGTGCAGCTCCGTTCAGCCTGCCGCTTCTTATTTTGCGCATCCTCCGCAGCCAGGCGCCGATGCGCAGGCCCTCTTCGGAGATGTAGTTTGCCGGAATGTCAAGGTTGTGGTGTTTGCGGTAATATTCCGTGCAGGCGAGGTAGTTCCGCTCCCACTGATAGTCCACTTTGTCCCAGATCATGCCGAGTTTGTTGAGGGCCGCGATACGCTCGTCCGTGAGGTAGTAGCCGCATCTGCCGCTGTTTTTTGACTGACGGAGGTTGCAGATCCATTTGCCGAGTTCAAGCCCTTCGGGGGTGACATAGGTGGCATGGATGTCGATATTGCCGCTGCTGAATTTGTATCGGCACAGCGCCTGATAGAACCTCTCCCATGAATAGTCGTAGCGGTTCTTCCAGCGCATGCCGATGCTTTCAAGTTTTTCTATTCTCTCTTTGCCGAGTATCCCCGGAATTTTACCGGCGTAGACGAGCCGCTGTGTGTTGAGCCACGAACCGAGGGAATAGCCGTCGGGGGTCTGGTAGCGTTTCGAGACTTCAAGATTTCCATGTTCCCTGTAATATGCCCGCGCATGGCCGAACATGGTCTCCCATGAGGCTGATAGGCTCTCTTCAAGTTCGTTGAAGAGGCGTCTGCTGTCGCACACCTCGTCGATGATGGTAAAGGAGTCGTTGACGATCCTGTTTTCGTCTCCCATGATTTGGTAACGGTCTATTACCGAGCGCATCTCCTCCTGAACGGCGGAGACGCTGTAGAGATTTTCGATGTTGTTGACGACGTCTATAATGACGGTTTTTTCCCTGCTGCCCGCCGACAGGGCGCGCCCGATCTGCTGCTTGTAGATGATGGGGGAGACGGTGGGGCGGAAAAGGATCACACCCGCGATGTCGTCGATATGGACGCCCTCGTTGAGCATGTCGATGCAGAGCAGGAGCTTTAGCCCCTGGCGGTCGTCTGTTTTGAAGGCGGCAAAGGCTTGTGACGTTCCGGGGTCGTCGGCGTAGGCCTGGTATAGATGTATATCCGCTCCGCCGCAGACCTTGCCGAACCACTCCGGTATATGGCAGGCGATCTCTTTCAGATGTTCGACGCCGGAGCAGAAGATGATGTATTTGCCGTTGGCGTTGGTCATGTGTTTTTGAAAGACGATGTCCAGCCCCTCGGACTTTTCCAGCGCGCGTCTGAGGGCGTCGAGGCGTTTCTGCGCCGCGTCGCGCACGGCGCTGTTTTTGGCCCCCTTGATACGGGCCTGGTATTTCTCCAAATCTTTCTCGCATGAGTAGATAGATATGACATAGGTCGGCGGGGCGAGAATGCCGCGCACTATCGCCTCACCGAGCGTCATCTCCGAGGCGATGTTGCCGTCGAAGAGTTCGTCGGCCATATCGCGTTGATTGTCGAGGTAACGGATGTTTGTCGCCGACAGGCCGAGCACCGGCGCCTG
>JAFADF010000034.1:0-2769 GCA_023425145.1 Actinomycetes bacterium
GCGAATGGGTGCCCAATGCCGGCATCACATCCGTAAGACGGTCACCGAAATAGTCGTAAACCATCTCAGTTATAGGCCCAGCGTAGGAATTAAGCCTGGTATAATCAGGCGGGATGGCCAGCACCCGCTTTTTAGGGCCCAGTCCGTCAAAAACGTGCTTTAATATATTCCTGACCTCCTCTGGCTTAATATCGTCAGACTCAGAGCCTCTGGCAAAATACATCATATTCCTATCTTTTTACCCTGGCATTGCCTTCCCACACGCTCCAAACCTGATCTTCGTCAGCAGGCTGGGCATAGTCAGTGAGGAATGTCGTCGCCAAGGCTCCGCAAGCCCAGCCGAACTGAATCCATTTCTCCGGCTCCCAGCCCTTAAGAACAGCATACAGCATGCCTCCGACGAACCCATCTCCGCCACCGATCCGATCCAAGACATGAATCGGGCGAGGTTCTACCACCTGCCAGTCTTTTCCAGCCAGCATTATTGCTCCCCACTGATGTTCGTTCGCATTCACTACTTGACGCAGAGTCGTGGCAAAGACTTTCGCATCAGGATATTCATTCTTCACCCTGCCAATCATTCCCTTGAAACCTTCTATCTTGGCAGCGATGTCCTTCCCTCCGGCCTCTGGCCCCTCTATGCCAAGGCAGAGCTGGAAATCTTCCTCATTGCCAATCAATATGTCGGAGAGGGAGCAGATTTCGGAAAATGTCTTGCGCAGCTCATCTTCCCTGCCGGCCCAGAAGGAGGCTCTGTAATTCAGGTCGAAGCTGATCACGGTGCCGTATTTCTTGGCAGTTCTTGCAATCTCAAGGCAGAACTGGCTGGTCTTCGGGCTTAATGCAGCAATGAGACCCGAAAGATGAACGATCTGCACGCCCTCCTGGCCAAATATTCTTTCCAAGTCGAAATCTCTTACGCTAAGCGTCCTGCCAACTTCACCTGCACGGTCGTTCCAGACCCTAGGCCCCCTGGAGCCGTAGCCGCTGTCAGCCACGTTAATCTGATGCCTGTAGCCCCAAGGCCCGCCCTGAGGCACATCAGGACCTTCGTATGACATTCCCCTGGCTCTCAGATTGGACTTTATGAAGGCGGCGAACGGACTGTCTTTAACGAAAGCCGTCAGAACTTTTACAGGAAGGCCGAGGTAAGAGGAAATGCTGGCCACGTTCGTCTCGGCGCTCGTGGCCTGGAGATGCAGCACGTCGCTGCCCTCCACAGGCTGGCCGTTCTCTGGAGTCACTCTCAGACCCATGCTGGTTGGCACCAGCAGCGCCCATCTGCAATGTTGTTTCAACGGAAAATACATAATTATTTATCTCCAAGATTGATTATCTAATGTTACCCATTTTGCAAAGATAAGACTAATCCCGAAGATTCTGAATATAGAATAGCGAAATTACCGCTTCAGCCAACGAAAATCCTATTATCTAAATATTGAAAACATCGCCGCAGGAAAATTCTTCTTGACGATCTCTAGTTCCTCGGGTGAAGCTATTATGGCAACAGTGCTCAAGACTTCGGCATCGAGGGGATCATCCGAGACTACAGTTACTACTGTTCTACTATTGTCAGCCTCTCCAGTCTTCGGATTCACGATATGCGATGAATATACAGGCGTGTTGCCTGAAGTGGACATAGCCTGGTCCCTGAGCTCTATCTCTCCCAGCACCGCCCCGCCGAATGGGTCTTTCACTCCGACCTTCCAGCAGTCTCCGAACGGGTGGCGTCCAAGCGCCAAGATGGAACTGTCACCGAAATCGACGAACGCCGTCCGGATGCCAGAGGAAACAAGCTTTGACTTGAGTTCTTTCAAAAGAAAACCCTTCGCAAAGCCTCCAAAATCTAGTTCATGCCCCCTCAGGGAGATACGATTTTCCTCATCCAGCGAAACTTCTTCCATTCCGCCTTTCGTGATGTCAAACAGGCCTCCTGTACGATGCCAATAATCCCTTGCGATTCTGATCAGGTCAGCAAGCTCCTGACTTATTGTGGAGTTCTGCATGACTTTAGCTTTGTTAACTCTGGACACTTTGCTATCCGGCACAAATCTGTTCAGCATAGCATCCAGGTGATAAGCCTCGAAACAAAGCCAGTCCCAGATCCTGCTGGAATTTTCCTTAGAAGCCCCGATGGCAATCAGGTCAAGCTTCGTCCCCATGATTAAAGGAATATGTCCATGAAACATAGCAGCCTCTGGAAAATATTCTATCTCATTATTCAGCATATTGAATGATTGAATCATCACAAATATATGCAATAGTTCGTTTTCCAGTTGAAATCCAAATAAAAATGGATCACGATTTTAATGGTTAATATTTATAATATACTCATATTCATATCCTTACGGATAAATCTATTTTTACGACAGTTCTTTTGAGTACGCACAATTCCACGGACTCATAGGAGGTCGGACTAAAGAAATCGATAAAAATCCTTCGGTAAACAAGCTTTCCACAGCGGTCATCCAGCATGGTGCCGCAAGTTCCTGTATCAGTTCACAAAGGCAGGAGGAGCAAGCTAATTTAAGCGGACTTCAAAGCCGCACGAACTATTCAGTATTCTTTCCTGGAAAGCTTGTTCACCAGTAAGGACAAATCTCTATGCCATGGTATTGACATAAGGCTCATGGTGTTTAAGTACGAAGTATATTCGGTTGACCAGTTTACGTGCAATCTTCACAATTGCTTTGCTCGGGACCATACGCTTACAGTTGTTCAAGTAACATAACTGCATTGCTTCATCCTTGCGGATGGCTACCCAAGCTG
>JAFADF010000037.1:0-2859 GCA_023425145.1 Actinomycetes bacterium
GTTTAAAGTATCACTTTCTTTTACTTCAACAGTTTCATCTTTTTTAATATTAATAAAAGGTTTATTTATAGCACTAGCGTATAAATACCATCCAATTTCTAATGCTACTATTATAAAAACAATAGTAATTAAAATACCTCTTAACGCTTTTTTACCCACTTCTCACACCCCATAACTAAAATCTATTTCTTTCTTGATGCTCTTTTTCTTTCGTCACTGTTTAAAATTCTCTTTCTTATTCTTACGCTTTCTGGAGTAACTTCTACTAATTCATCTGATGCAATAAATTCTAAACTTCTTTCTAGTGTCATTTCTCTAATTGGTACTAATTTTAATGCATCATCTGATCCAGATGCTCTTGTATTACTTAAATGTTTCTTTTTACATACATTTACTTCTATATCATCAGCTCTTGAACTTTCACCGACAACCATACCTTCATATACTTCAACACCAGGTCCAACGAATAATGTACCTCTATCTTGAGCGTTAAATAATCCATATGCTAAAGTAGTTCCTGTTTCAAAAGCAATTATAGATCCTCTACTTCTTTCAGGAATTTCACCTTTATATGGTTCATATCCATCAAATACATGGTTCATGATACCATTACCTTTAGTATCAGTCATAAATTCATTTCTAAATCCTATAAGACCTCTTGCTGGAATCTTGAATTCTAATCTAGTATATCCATTTTGAGCAGAAGTCATATTAACCATTTCACCTTTTCTAGGTCCAAGTTTTTCCATTACAACTCCCATGAATTCTTCTGGAACATCAATAGTTAAGTATTCAATAGGTTCTAATTTCTTACCATTTTCCTCATGGAAAATAACCATAGCTTTAGAAACTTGGAATTCATAACCTTCTCTTCTCATTGTTTCAATTAATACAGATAAATGAAGTTCTCCTCTTCCTGAAACTTCAAATACATCTGGAGATTCTGTTTCTTTTACTCTTAAAGAAACATTAGTTTCAAGTTCCTTCATAAGTCTATCTCTTATATGTCTAGTAGTTAAGAATGTTCCTTCTCTTCCTGCAAATGGTGAGTTATTTACCATAAAGTGCATTGAAAGTGTTGGTTCATCAATTTCTACAAATGGTAATGCTTCTGGGCATGATGCATCAGCTATAGTTTCTCCAATATTTACATCAGCTAAACCTGATACTGCAACTATATCTCCAATTGTAGCTTCATCAACTTCTACTCTGTTTAATCCTTCATGAGTATATACATTTACTATCTTACCGTTAGTAGTTGTACCATCTTTTCTCATAATTACGATATTTTGATTTCTTTTTACACTTCCTCTATGAATTTTACCGATAGCTATTCTACCAACATATTCATTTGAGTCAATTGTAGTAACAAGCATTTGAAGTGGTGCATCTAATTCACCTTGAGGTGCTGATACATTTTTAATGATAGTATCAAAAAGAGGAATCATATCGTTATTATCATCATCTTTATCATATCTAGCAAATCCAGCTCTTCCTGATGCATAAATTACTTCGAAATCTGTTTGTTCATCACTTGCACCAAGTTCTACGAATAAGTCAAAAACTTCATCTAAAACTTCTTCTGCTCTTTCGTCTGGTCTATCAATTTTATTTATTACAACTATAGGTTTAAGGTCTAATTCTAAGGCTTTTTTAAGTACAAACTTAGTTTGTGGCATTGGTCCTTCATAAGAGTCAACAACTAAAAGTACTGAATCAACCATTTTAAGTACTCTTTCAACTTCTCCACCAAAGTCAGCATGTCCAGGAGTATCAACTATATTGATTTTTGTATCTCCATAAGTTACTGCTGTATTTTTTGAAAGAATAGTTATTCCTCTTTCTTTTTCTAGATCATTAGAGTCCATTACTCTCTCTTCGACTTTTTCATTACTTCTGAAAATATTACTTTGTCTTAATAGTGCATCTACTAATGTAGTTTTACCATGGTCAACGTGAGCTATTATAGCTATATTTCTAATATTTTCTCTGCTAAAATTTTTCATTACTTTTCCTCCAGTATTTTATATAATAAAGAACTAATACTTCGTACAATCTACATTGTTATACATAGATTATTAAAATCCAGCTCCCATTTTCTAAAAAAAATTGGATACCTTAAAGTATCCAATAATAATTATCTCTATTAATTTTATTATTATGTGAAATAAAAGTCAACTTTAGTAGAATTAATTTGATTTCTTTTTAAGTATACTTTTGGTATAATTTCATTTTTTTAACGTTTTATTATATTTATATTGTAAAATAAAGTCTATACTTCCATTATTATTGGTAATATCATTGGTTTTCTTTTAGTTCTTTCATATAAGAAATCTCTTAAAGAATCTTTTATATTACCTTTGATAGTAGACCATTCTGTTAAATGTTCTTCTTCACAATATCTTAAAGCTTCTTTTACAATTTCTCTAGCTTCGCCCATAAGATCTTCTGATTCTCTAACATATACAAAACCTCTTGATATTATATCTGGTCCTGCAACAACGTTTCCTGATCCCTTCTCAATAGTAACTACTACTGTTAAAATACCGTCTTTAGATAAGTGCTTTCTATCTCTTAAAACTATATTTCCAACATCACCAACACCTAATCCATCAACAAAAACTTGACCGCTTGTTACAGTACCATTCTTTTTAACAGCACTTCTTGAAACCTCAATTACATCACCTATTTCACCAATAAATACATTTTCAGGCTTCATACCAAGTTTAACAGCAAGTTCTCCATGTTGCTTAAGGTGTCTATACTCTCCATGAACCGGAATAAAATACTTTGGCTTTATTAAAGTATGCATAAGTTTTAACTCTTCTTGACATGCATGACCAGAAACATGTACATTAG
>JAFADF010000058.1:0-126412 GCA_023425145.1 Actinomycetes bacterium
GAAGACCTCCTGTTTGTTGAGCGAACCTTGAGCAGTTCCACTCAACCGCGGGAGGTCTTCCCCGCGCTATCGATCAGACCATGTCATCACAACGACTCGACCAACCTGTCCGATCAGTACAGCTAGCTCGCCTCCACCCGAGCCTGCTCGGTGGCCACATCGAACTCTGCCGGTGGCCACTGCAGATTCATCCCGACGAGGGTCTCTCTGAGAAGTTCGGCCACCGCCCAGTTGCGGTACCACTTGCGGTCGGACGGGACCACATGCCAGGGGGCGTCGGCGGTGTTGCACAGCTCCAGCGCGGCCGCATAGGCCTCCTGATAGGCGGGCCACTTGAGGCGCGCGTCCACATCCCCGGGGTTGTACTTCCAGTACTTGCTGGGGTGGGCGAGCCTCTCGGCCAGTCGGCGGCGTTGCTCCTCGAAGGAGACATTCAGCATGCACTTGATCACCCGGGTGCCGCCGGCAACCAGCTCTGCCTCGAACTCGTTGATCTGGGCGTACCGCCGGCTCCACTCCGCTTCGGGCACCAGCGAATCCACCCGCACCACCAAGACGTCCTCGTAGTGGGAGCGATCGAAGATGCCGATCATCCCCGGACCCGGCAGCGCCTGCCGGATCCTCCACAAGAAGTCATGGGCACGCTCCTCGGCGGTGGGCGCCTTGAATGCTCGCAACTGAACACCTTGAGGGTCCACCAGGCCGATGGCGTGGCGGATCACGCCGCCCTTGCCGGAGGTGTCCATCCCCTGTAGGACCACCAGCACCCGGGAGGCCGTCTCCGGCTCAGAGCGTCCGTCTGCGTACAGGACTTCCTGCAGGTCGGACAGCTCGACACCGAGCGCCTCGGTCTCCTCTGCTGAATCCGACTTCCCCTCCCCGGGGTAGCCGGGGGTGGCAGCCGGATCGAAGCGGGCGAGGTCGACCGGCCCCGCGGGGACCCGCAGCAACTCCGACAGCGGATGGCCGGCCTTCTTGGCTGATTTGGAGCTCATTGCAGCAGTCTTACCCCATCGCGCAAGAGGGTGTGAGGGCTGCTGCCACGATTGTGAGATGACGTTGCCCCTTGTGCCTCCGGTCGAGCCGATGCTCGCGCGCGCCACCTCAACGATTCCGCCGGGGATGAGCTACGAGCCGAAGTGGGACGGCTTTCGCTGTCTGGTCTTCCGGGATGGCGGCGAAGTGGTGCTGTCCAGCAGAAACGGCAAGGACCTCAGCCGATACTTCCCCGAGGTTGTCCGGACGGTGCTGGCCGGGACGCCGCAACGCTGCGTTCTCGATGGAGAGCTCGTGGTGGTGAACGGCGACCGGCTGGACTTCACTCTGCTCAGCGAGCGAATCCATCCGGCGGCCAAGCGGATCGCCGAGTTGTCGGCCCGCACACCGGCAGCGCTGGTGCTGTGGGACCTTCTCGCTGAAGGGGACGACCTCCTGCTCGACCTGCCGTTCGCCGAGCGCAGGTCTCGGCTGGAGCGAGCTTTGGCCGAGCCGGCCGACGGCATCCATCTCACCCCGATGACGCAGGACCGAGAACTGGCCGAGCACTGGTTCACCCAGTTCGAGGGCGCAGGGCTGGACGGAGTGGTGGCCAAACCCCTCGACCAGCCCTATCGTCCCGGGGAGCGGGCGATGTTCAAGATCAAGCACGCCCGGGAAGCCGACGTTGTGGTGGCCGGGTACCGGCTGGACAGTGCGTCCACGGTGCCGGCGGTCAGCTCACTGCAGCTGGGGCTGTACACCAGTGACGGCAGCCTGCGCTTCGTCGGAGCCAGTTCGGCTTTCGCCGGATCCGTCCGCCGCGACCTGGCCGCCCTGCTCGGCGAGCTCGATCTGCCCGACAAGGCACCGCACCCGTGGGCGGACGGTAGTCCCGAGGGCGGTGCGCCGCGGGCAACCAACCGCTGGAACGCCGCACCCCGGCAGACCCAGTTGATCTGGCCGATGCTGGTCTGTGAGGTTGGCTATGACCATCTCGAAGGCGAGCGCTTCCGGCACACCGTGCAGTTTCGACGCTGGCGCCCCGACCGGGAGCCGACCTCCTGCACCTTCGAGCAGCTGGCCGAAGTCCCCCGTTTCGACCTGGCCGGCATCCTGGCCCTCGACGCCTAGGCTGACGCGTCCCAGTTGTTCGGGTTCTTCCGGCTGGGCTGCACCCGGGGCGGCTCGCCGGGCATCTTCGGATACTCCGGCGGATAGGGCAGCTCGCCCTCGCCGGCTGCGGCGTCCCGCTCGTACCACTCGATCAGAGCAGCCACCGACCCCGGGGTGATCGTGTCGAGTTCCGCCCACGGGTCACCCAGCCGCGCGAAGCGCTCCGGCATGGTCGCCACGGTGAAGTCCTGCGGCTGCACCTGCTCCAGTTCGTCCCAGGTCACCGGAGCCGAGACCAGCGCTTCGGGGACCGGCCGGATCGAGTAGGCCGATGTCATCAGTCGGTCCCTGGCCATCTGGTTGTAGTCCAGGAAGATCCGCGAGCCGCGTTCCTCCTTCCACCAATTCACCGTGACCAACTCCGGACGGCGCCTGGCCAGCTCCCGTCCCGCCGCGATCACGGCGTGGCGGGCCGTGATGAAGTCCACCGGCTCGATCCGGACGAACACGTGGACCCCCCGCCCACCGCTGGTCTTGCAGAAGGAGCTCAGCCCCGCCTCTTCGAGCACCTGGCGCAGCTCGATCGCCGCCTGGACCGCCTGCGCGAAGCCCGTTCCGGGCTGCGGATCCAGATCGAGGCGCAGCTGATCGACAAGCTCCGCAGCGGCCCGGCGAACCGGCCAGGGATGGAAGCGCAGCGTGCCCAGGTTCGCCATCCAGACCACGGTGGCCAGATCGGTCGGTGCAACTTCGACAGCGGTCCGTCCCGATGGGAATCGCACCTCGACGCGACCCACCCAATCCGGGGCGTTGGCCGGAATCCGTTTCTGGAAGAATGCCTCCTGCGGCTCATCGTCGGGGCCGGGCACCCCGCCAGGCCAGCGCTCCATGGCGGTAGGACGATCCCGCAGGGCACGGACGATCCCCGGACCGATGCTCAGGAAATAACCGACCACATCGGCCTTGTTGAGCTTCACAGAAGGGAAGTAGACCTTCTCCGGGCTGCTGATCCGGACCTCGTGTCCGTCCAGTTCGAGCAGCAACTCTGCTTTGGCCATGGGTCAAGGCTAGGGTGCGGCCGCGGCCACGCGGTCAGGCAGACAATTGCGAAGGAGCATCAGATGGGCTTGAAGATCGAAAAGACCCCCGAGCAGTGGAAGGCCTTGCTCTCCCCGTTGGAGTATCGGGTTCTGCGCGAGTCGGGCACTGAGGCACCTTTCACCGGGGAGTACACCGACACCACCGCGGCCGGCATCTACCGCTGTCGCGCCTGCGGCACCGAGCTGTTCCGCAGCGACCACAAGTTCGAGTCGCACTGTGGCTGGCCGTCCTTCTACACCACAGCCGCCGAGGACCGGGTGGTATATCTCGAGGATCGCAGCCTGCCCGGACGCCCGCGGGTGGAGGTGCGTTGCGCGGCCTGTGACTCCCACTTGGGCCACGTGTTCGAAGGCGAGGGCTACGGCACTCCAACCGACCAGCGCTTCTGCATCAACTCGGTCAGCTTGACCTTTGAGCCGCTCAGCACGCCGGTCGACGGCGCGCCCAGCGCCGGTTGAGGGCCCAGGTTGATTAGGCTCGGGCCGTGGCCGCACGGTTCGAGCCGACCCCATCACCACTCTTCCAAGACGTGGTGACTGCGATCGTCGAAATGTCTTGGCGACCGGAGCTGAGCGTGGAGGAAATCCCGGCTCCGGCCAAGATTGCGCCGTTCTCGGTGGCGATCAGCGCCGAAGTTGAGGTCGCCGGTGAAGAGCTGGGCAGTGGACGCCTGGTCGTTCTGCATGATCCGGCCGGCAGCGCGGCCTGGGAGGGCGAGTTCCGCTGCGTCACCTATGCCCGAGCTGAGGTCGATGCAGAGATGGCGATCGACCCGTTGATCACCGAGGTGGGTTGGAGTTGGCTGCTGGACGCTCTGGAACGCAACCAGGCCGCCTACACCGCGCCCAGCGGCACCGTGACGACAGTCGCGAGCCGCTCGTTCGGTGGGATCGCGACGGAGGGCCTGCGCGCCGAGATCGAGTTGCGCGCGTCCTGGACGCCGCTGATCGAGACCGCCGCTGATTTGGTCCGCCATCTGGAGAGCTGGGGCGACCTGGTGTGTCAGACCGCGGGCTTGCCACCTCTGCCCGAGGGCGTGGTTCCGATTGCTTCGCGAAGGGCGAGCTCGTGGTTGAGGTAGACCAAGCAGAGGCCACTGTGCCTGTCGTCAGCTATCCGGTACTGGCTACGCCTGCCGACGGCATTCCGCCTCTGGTGGATACCGAGGAAGCGCTCGCTGACAGCATCGCCGCGCTGGCCGCAGGGCACGGGCCGGTCGGCGTCGACACCGAGAGGGCGCACGGCTACCGCTACACCGCCAAGGCCTATCTGATTCAGCTGCGCCGGGAGGGTGCCGGCACTCATCTGATCGATCCGACGGCCTTCGAGAACGGCCAGCCGCGAGCCGACCTCTCCGCCTTGGCGGCCCAGCTGGCCGGCGTCGACTGGATTCTTCACGCCGCCAGCCAGGACCTCCCCTGCCTGGCCGAGGTGAAGCTGCTGCCCACCCAGCTCTTCGACACCGAACTGGCTGCCCGCCTCCTCGGTCTGCCCCGGGTGAACCTGAGTGCACTGATGGAGCAGGCCCTCGGGCTGTCACTGGCCAAGGAGCATTCTGCTGCGGACTGGTCCAAGCGGCCGATACCGGAGGACTGGCTGAACTACGCCGCATTGGACGTCGAGCGGTTGGCCGAGTTGCGAGAGTGGCAGATCGACAAGCTCACCGAGACCGGCAAGCTCGACTGGGCCATGCAGGAGTTCCAGCACCTCGCAGAGCACGCCAACGACCCGGCAGTTCCCCGCAAGGAGCCCTGGCGCCGGCTCACCGGCCTGCACAATCTGCGGAGCCTGCTCGGCTTGGCCGTCGCTCGGGAGCTGTGGCTGGCACGCGAGGAGATCGCCCGGCTCGAGGATCGGGCGCCCGGCCGGGTGCTCCCCGACCGCAGCGTCGTCGAGCTGGCCCGGGTCGTGGAGAGCTCTCGTGAGCGAAATCTGGATCGAACCTGGATTCGCGGCGTTCCCGGTTTCGCCAAGCGGTCGGCACTGCGCAACGAGCAGCATTGGCTGGCTGCGGTCAAGCGAGCCGTCCAGCTACCCAAGGCCGAGTACCCGGCACGTCACCTGGTCCCCGACGGGCCGCCGCAACCCCGCGCCTGGGAGCGGCGCTGGCCGGACTCCTTCGAGCGTTTCAACCGGGTCCGTCCGGCGTTGATCGAGCTTGCCGAGAGCCTGGAACTGCCCGTGGAGAACCTGCTCTCCCCCGACCATTTGCGGCGGCTGCTGTGGGACTCCCCCGCGACCATGGACGCCGCCGAAGCCGACCGGCGACTTGCCGAGTCCGGTGCCCGTCAGTGGCAGCGCAAGTTGGTCGTCCCGGTGATCATTCGGCTCTGGTGAGACTCTGGCGCCGCTCGGTGGCGGCGATCTGCTCGGTGGCGAACCGGGCCAGCTGCTGAGCGGTCAAGCCCAGTTCTTCGAGAATCTCGGCGCGGGCACCCTGGCGCACGAACTGTGCGGGCACTCCGAACTCGCGGATTCGGGTGTCGATTCCGGCGGAGCGGCACTCCTGGGACAGCCGGGCGCCCAGACCGCCGACGATCTGGTTGTCCTCGACGGTGAGCACCAACTCGTGTCGGGCCACCAGCTTCAGCAGATCGGTGGAAACCGGCAGTGCCCACACCGGATCGACCACGGTCGCGCTGATCCCCTGCTGGGCCAATCGCCGGCCGACCTCGACGGCCATGCCGCACAGTTGGCCGTAGCCGACGATCAGGACTCGCCCATCTCCCTCACCGAAGAGCACGTCGACGCTTCCCGAGTGTGCGAGGGCCGGCAGTGCCTCGGGAAGCGCCTCTTTCGAGTAACGGATCACACTGGGCCGGTCGTTGATCTTCACCGCAGCCCGCAGCGCGTCGCACAGCCGCGCCTCGTCGCGCGGTGCCGCCAATGTCAGTCCGGGGACCAGCCCCAGCACCGATGGATCCCACACCCCGTGGTGGCTCGGGCCGTCCGGGCCCGTCACACCGGCGCGATCCAGCACGAAGGTCACCCCCAGCCGATGCAGCGCCACGTCCATCAGGACCTGATCGAAGGCGCGGTTGAGGAAGGTGGCATACACGGCCACCACCGGATGCAGCCCGGCTGTGGCCAACCCCGCCGCGCTGGTGACGGCGTGTTGCTCGGCAATCCCGACGTCGAAGACCCGATCCGGGAACAGCTTGGCGAACCGATCCAGTCCGGTGGGATGCAGCATGGCCGCCGTGATGGCGACCACCTTGTCGTCGGTGGCGGCGATCCGGGCCAGCTCGTCGCCAAAGGCGTCGGTCCACGATCGAACGCCAGGCGCCAGCGACTCGCCGGTGACCTCATCGATCACGCCAACAGCATGGAAGCGATCCTGCTCGTCCTGCTCGGCGGCCTTGAAGCCGCGCCCCTTCTGCGTGATGCAGTGCACCAGCACCGGAGCGTCGAAGTTCTTGGCGCGCTGCAGGGCCAGCTCAACCGCGGCAATGTCGTGACCGTCGATCGGGCCGACGTACTTCAGGCCCAGGTCGGAGAACATGCCCTGGGGCGCCAGAACATCCTTGACGCCCATCTTGAAGCCGTGCATCAGACCGTAGATCATCTGCCCGATCACCGGCGCACCCGAGACGGTGTCCTTGATCCGGCGCAGCATCCGCTCATAGCGACGATCGGTGCGAATGGCCGTCAGCTGCTTGCCCAGGACGGACAGCTGGGTGGCGACCCCACCCACGGTCGGGGTGTAGGAGCGCCCGTTGTCGTTGATCACGATCACCAGGCGCTCATCCTGGGCGACCGCGATGTTGTTCAGCGCCTCCCAGGCCATCCCGCCGGTCAGGGCCCCATCTCCGACCACGACGACCACGTGATCCTCGCGTCCCTGCAACCGGAAGGCCTTGGCCATTCCGTCCGCCCAGGACAGCCCGGCTGATGCGTGGGAGCTCTCCACCCAGTCGTGCGGCGACTCGGCACGAGAGGGGTAGCCGGACAGGCCACCCGGCTTGCGGAGCGTCGGAAACCCGGCCTGACGCCCGGTCAGGATCTTGTGGACATAACTCTGATGGCCGGTATCGAAGATGATCGGCTCGGCGGGAGACTCGAACACGCGATGCAGCGCGATGGTGAGTTCGACAACGCCCAGATTCGGACCCAAATGCCCGCCAGTACGGCTGACATTGCTGATCAGGAAGCCTCGAATCTCCTCGGCCAACGCCGGGAGCTGGCTGGGATCCAGCTTCCGAAGGTCCTGGGGACTGTTGATCTGGTCGAGAAGCGGCACTCCAGGAGTCTACGTCACAGCCGAGCACGGGCCCGCGCACCGCCGAGGGCGTCCTCTACCAACCGGGCCTCTCGTCGCAGCCGCTGCAGCCGGGCCGCAGCCTCCTGCCAGACATCCGCAGCCTGCCCGACCACCTGCGGCGGTACTCGTTGCGACAAGGAGAAACGAAGCGTCCGCAGATCCAGTTCACCAGCTCGCAGTGCCCCGTCCAGCTGCCAGCCGGCAAAACGGGCAAGGACAAGTGGCTGACGTCGCAGCACCGGATGATTGCGGAACTCCGCTGGGCAGCAGTCCAGGAGGAACTCGACCGCGCTCAGCTCCCAATCCGGCGAACCAGGAGGCCGAACCCGCTCGGGCCAGCCCGGCGGCACCGCGATGAGCTGGCCTGCATTCATCCCGTAATCGTACGCCTGTGCGATTCAGGCCACCAGCCACCAGCTGATTGCGCCGATCGCGATCGCCACGAGCAGAGCCAGGCCCAAATCCGCCCAGAGCCGGAATCGTCTACTTGGTGCCCACTCATGGCTGACGAGTGCGGCAGCCAGCGGCACCAGGAGGGCAAGCCCCCACCACCACCACGCCTCCAGCCGATCGACGGCCACCAGCATCGCCGCCCATCCCGTGGCCGCGACCGCATAGCGCCAGCCCAGATGAAGCAGCAGCGCCAGGATCACCCAGCCCAGCGCCAGCCCGGCTAGGCCACTGACCACTGCCCAGCCAAGTCGGCAGTCGGCGCCGGTGTCCTCGCCTGCGGCCCGGCAGGCCACCGTTCCGACGCTGACGTTGCCGAGCACGACCACTCCGGCCGCAATCACGACCGCACCCAGGCTGGCCAGATAGGACCAAGCGATCCGGGCCGACAGCGGCAGGACGTCGCGAGTCGGAACGGTATCCGTCCGCGACGCCCTGGCCCGCTTCGAGCTCATCGCTGCAGCAGGGAGCGCAGGACGTACTGCATGATTCCGCCGTGCCGGTAGTAGTCGGCCTCACCGGGGGTATCGATCCGGACTACCGCGTCGAAAGTGATCGGAGCCGGCCCGCCGGTCGCCGTCACCCGGACGGTCCTGGGCGTGCGTCCCTGGTTGAGCTCGGTGACCCCCTCGACCGAGAACACCTCGGTGCCGGTCAGGCCCAAAGTGGCCGCACTGTGGCCGTCAGGGAACTGCAGCGGGAGGACGCCCATGCCGATCAGGTTCGAGCGGTGAATCCGCTCGTAGCTTTCGGCGATGACGACCTTCACCCCCAGCAGCGCGGTCCCCTTGGCCGCCCAGTCCCTGGACGAACCCGACCCGTACTCCTTACCGGCCAGGACTACGAGCGGCACCCCCGAAGCCGCATAGTTCACCGCGGCGTCGTAGACGGTGGTCACCGGAGCATCCGCGTCCGGCCCCACCGTGAAGTCCTTGGTGAAACCGCCCTCGGTGCCCGGTGCCAGCTGATTGCGCAGCCGGATGTTGGCAAAGGTGCCCCGGATCATCACCTCATGGTTGCCACGCCGGGAGCCATAGGAGTTGAAGTCCTTGCGATCCACCCCGTGCTCGGTGAGGTACTTCCCGGCCGGGCTGTCGGCCTTGATCGAGCCAGCCGGCGAGATGTGGTCAGTGGTAACCGAGTCACCCAGCTTGAGCAGCACCCGGGCACCGGTCACGTCAGTCACCGGCACCGGCTGAGCCGGCATGTTCTCGAAGTACGGCGGGCGCCGCACATAGGTCGAGTCGGCCTCCCACTCGAAGGTGTCGCCCGTCGGAGTCGGCAACGACTGCCAGGTTTGATCACCAGCAAAGACGTCGGCATAGCGGGTGGTGAACATCTCCGCTGTGATCGAGGAGCCGATCACCTCGTCCACCTCGGCCTGGCTCGGCCAGATGTCCCTCAGGTAGACCGGCTGGCCATCCTTGCCGATGCCGAGCGGCTCGGTGGTCAGATCCAGATCCATCCGGCCGGCCAGCGCATAGGCCACCACCAGCGGCGGGCTGGCCAGGTAGTTCATCTTCACGTCCGGATTGATCCGGCCCTCGAAGTTGCGGTTGCCGGACAGCACCGAGGTGACCGCCAGATCAGCGGCATTCACCGCCTGGGAGACCTCCGGAATCAGCGGCCCGGAGTTGCCGATGCAGGTGGTGCAGCCGTAGCCGACCAGGTTGAAGTCGAGGGCATCCAGGTACTTGGTCAGCCCGGCCTTCTCGTAGTAGTCGGTGACCACCTTCGAGCCCGGCGCCAGCGAGGTTTTCACCCACGGCTTGCGGGTCAGGCCTGCCTCCACGGCCTTCTTGGCCACCAGCGCCGCTCCGATCATCACACTCGGGTTGGACGTGTTGGTACAGGAGGTGATGGCCGCGATGGTGACCGCACCGTGGTCAATGGTGAAACTGGTGCCGTCGGCCAGGCGCACCGGCGTCGGCCGGGACGGACGGATCGAGCCGGCATCGGCGGTGGGCACGTCCGAAGCGGGGAGAGACTCCGCCACCGCGGCGTCATAACCGGTGGCATCTGCCGGAACATAGTCGCTGAGGGCTTCCACGAAGTCCGACTTGGCATTGGCGAGGATCACCCGGTCCTGTGGACGCTTCGGTCCGGCGATGCTGGGCACCACCGTCGAGAGGTCCAGCTCCAGGTACTCGGAGTAGCGCGGCTCGTGACTCGGATCGTGCCACAGCCCTTGCGCCTTGGCGTAGGCCTCGACGAGCTCCAACTGCTCGTCGGAGCGTCCGGTCAGGCGCAGGTAGTCGATCGTCTTGCCGTCGATCGGGAAGACGGCGATCGTCGAGCCGTACTCGGGGCTCATGTTGCCGATGGTTGCCCGGTTGGCCAGCGGCACTTCCGCCACGCCCGGGCCGTAGAACTCGACGAACTTCCCGACCACCTTGTGGGCACGCAGCATCTCGGTGATGGTCAGCACCAGGTCGGTGGCAGTGGTGCCATCGGGCAGCTTGCCGGAAAGCTTGAAGCCGACCACTCGCGGAATCAGCATGCTGACCGGCTGGCCGAGCATGGCGGCCTCGGCCTCGATGCCGCCCACTCCCCAACCGACCACGCCGAGGCCGTTCACCATGGTGGTGTGCGAGTCGGTGCCCACACAGGTGTCCGGGTAGGCCTGCAGCACCCCGTCGACCTCGCGCGGGAACACGACGCGGGCCAGGTGCTCGATGTTGACCTGATGGACGATGCCGGTGCCCGGCGGGACCACCACGAAGTCGTCGAAGGCGGTCTGACCCCAGCGGAGGAACTGGTAGCGCTCACGGTTGCGCTGATACTCCAGCTCGACATTGCGGGTGAACGCGTCCGGGGTGCCGAACAGGTCGGCCACCACCGAGTGGTCGATCACCATCTCGGCCGGTGACAGCGGGTTCACCTTGGCCGGGTCGCCGCCGAGTTCGGCGATGGCTTCACGCATGGTGGCCAGGTCGACCACACAGGGAACGCCGGTGAAGTCCTGCATGATCACCCGGGCCGGGGTGAACTGGATCTCCCGGTTCGGCTCAGCTGCCGGATCCCAGGCGCCCAGTGCAGCGATGTCCTCGGCGGTGATGTTGGCACCGTCCTCGGTCCGCAGCAGGTTCTCCAGCAGCACCTTCAGGCTGAATGGCAACGTGGCCGAACCGTCCACGGCGTCCACCCGGAAGATCTGGAAGGTCTTCCCGGCCACCTCAAGATTGGTTGCTGCACGGAAGCTGTCGATGCTCATTGGACCTCCATCGTCCCCAAGATATCTCGATGTCGAGATACTAACTCAGCCTAGCTCGCTCGGCCAGCAGCGCAGCACCGGCGAGACCCGCTTCTATCTGGCCTTGCGGCGATGCTCGATCCACTCCTGCTGGAGATCGGGATCGGTGCGCACCAAATAGACCAGCGGACAGTCTTGCGGACCCGTGACGTCCAGCTGGCAGAGATTGCAGACGTCACCAGGGCGGATCGGGCACTTGGCCTCGACCCTCCGTCGCGTGGATTGATCGTTCATCTCGGTTCAAGAATGGCAAGGCATTCAACATGGTGGGTCAGCGGGAAGAGGTCGTAGCCGCTGACAGCCGTGGGGCGATAGCCAAACGCGCCCAAAGTACGCAGGTCCCGGCCCAAGGCGGCCGGATCACAGGCGACGTAGGCGATCCGGCGCGGCGCGCGAGCGACCAGCAGGGACAGAACCTCGGCACCGGCACCCGTGCGCGGCGGGTCGAGCACCACCAGGTCGGCCTGTCCCGGCAACCGCGACAGCCGCCGCCCCACATCGCCAGCAACGAACGTGCCCGCGGGCACATTGCGGCGGGCAAGCTCAACAGCCGTGGCTGAGCCCTCAATCCCCCACACCCGACAACCGGCCGCCGCCAGCACTGCGCTGAACAGCCCCACACCGCAGTACAGATCGAAGGCGAGCTCCCCCGGCCGCGGCGCGAGCCCGGCCAGCACAGCCTCACTCAGCGTCTGCGCAGCGGCGACGTGCGGCTGCCAGAAGCCGTCGCCGGCGACCTGGAATGACAGCTCTCCCACCTGCTCGGTCACCGCCACCGAATCGTCGACGCCGACCCGGCCACCACTCGCGGACACCAGGGCGCGCAGCTCTCCGCCGGTCCGAGACTGCACTGGAGGATCGGCGATCTGTGGCACGGCGATTCGGCAGCCACCTTCGGGCAGTGGAACGATCTCCCGCGAGCGGTGGGCCAGCAGGCCGGGACGGCCCTGCTCGTCGATTCGGTAGCGCATTCGTCCGCGCCAATGCAGCGGCGTCGGAGCCACCTCGGCAACAACTCCGGTGAACTCGTACCCGGCCAGGTGGGCCAACTGCTCGGCGACCACTTGCCGCTTCAGCTCACGACTGTGGGCAGCACTGACATGCTGGAAGTCGCAGCCGCCGCACAGCCCGGCGACCGGGCACGGCGGGGTGACTCGGTGCTCGCTGGCCCGGTGCACGGCAACCGCGTCGCCGCGTGCGTAGCGTCGGTTCACGTCGGTGATCCGAACGTCCACCTGCTCACCGGTGAGCGCATGGCGGACGAAGACCACCTGACCCTCATGCCGAGCCACGAAGTGACCACCGTGAGCCACCGGACCGATCTCAAGCCCGGCGATGAGGTCTCCAGGCTGTAGTGGGCTCACCGCCGAGCCGGCCGATCGTCGGAGTCGGTCATCCGCACCTGGCCGCTACCCGGACGCCGCCAGGCCGCCACATTGTCCCGCTTGGCCCGATCGATGGCGTAGCGAGAGGAAGCCAGCAGATACGGCACCGAGGTGACCATCACACCCTGCATGAAGTTCAGCCGGGCCTTCAGGATCAGGCCGGTCTGGTTGTGCAGCAGGCTCTCCCACCAATGTCCGACCACATACTCGGGGATGTAGACGCAAACAACGTCCCGTGGGTTATCGGAGCGGATCCCCTTCACGTAGTTCAGGAACGGCCCGGTCACCTCCCGGTACGGCGAGGCGATCACCCGCAGCGGCACTTCCAGCCCCTGCGCCTCCCATTCAGCGATGATCGACTTGGTCTCGGCCTCGTCGATGGACACGGTGACGGCTTCGATCGAACTCGCCCGGGTGGCTCGAGCGAAGTTCACCGCGCGCATCGTGGGCTTGTTGACTTCCTGGACCATGATGACGGCCCGAACCCGGCTCGGCAGCAGCCGTGCCTCGGTCGGGCTGACCGCGGTCTCCCGACGGACCTTGTCGTAGTGACGCCGGATCGAGCGCATCAGAACGAAGACCACGGCCATGGCCAGCACCGCCAGGTAGGCCCCGTAGATGAACTTCGAGGCCAGCACGATGATCAGCACCACGCCGGTGCCGGTGAGGCCGATCGCGTTGATGATCCGCGAACGCTGCATCCGCGCACGTACCTTCGGATCCCGCTCGGTGGCCAGGTGCCGGGTCCAGTGCCGCATCATGCCGAACTGGCTCACCGTGAACGACACGAACACCCCGACCACGTAGAGCTGGATCAGCGACGTCACCGACGCGTCGTAGATCAGCACCAAGGCAACGGCCGCGGCGGCCAGCGCGATGATGCCGTTGGAGTAGGCCAGCCGGTCGCCACGGGTGTGCAGCGCCTTGGGCAAGAAGCCGTCCCGGGCCAGGATCGAGCCGAGCACAGGGAAGCCGTTGAAAGCGGTGTTCGCGGCCAGGATCAGGATGATCATGGTCATGGCGATCACGAAGTAGAAGCCCGGGGTGAAGTTGTCGAAGATCGTCCGGGCCAGCTGACCCATGGCCGTCTCGTGGGCGATCTCGACGGGGACGCCATTCCTGGCGAAGTGCGAGTGACCTTCTGGATCGACAAGCTTCAACCCGGTCAGATTGGCCAGCACGATGATCCCCGACAGCATGGTGATCGCAATGCCGCCGAGGAGGGCCAGCGTGGCTGCAGCGTTGCGACTCTTCGGCTCACGGAAGGCCGGGACGCCGTTGGAGATCGCCTCGACGCCGGTCAACGCTGCACAGCCCGACGAGAAGGCTCTGGCCAATAGGACGACCATCGCCACTCCGGCCAGCGGCTCGAACGACGGCGAGCCGACGACCTCCAGCCCGGCTGTCGGTGCCTGCAGGTGCTCGCCCATCCCGAAGATCCGGAACAGGCCCCACCCGGTCATGCCCAGCACGCCGATCATGAAGCCGTAGGTGGGGATCGCAAAGAAGGAGCCCGACTCACGCACGCCGCGCAGGTTCATGGCCATCAGCGCCAGGATGCCCAGCGCCGCCACCCACCCTTCGTGACCTTCCAGAGCCGGGAAGATCGCCTTGGCGTTCTGCACGCCCGAGGACACCGACACGGCCACGGTCAGGACATAGTCGACCAGCAGCGCAGAAGCGACCACGAGACCGGCACTCGGTCCGAGGTTCACGGTGGCGACCTCATAGTCGCCACCGCCGGACGGGTAGGCGTGCACTGTCTGGCGGTAGGAGAGGACGACGATCAGCATCACGCCGGCGACAGCCAGTGCGATCGGCCAGGAGTAGTAGAAGCCCGCCATGCCAGCCAGCGAGAGCGTCAGCAGGATCTCGTCCGGGGCGTACGCGACCGAACTCAGAGCGTCCGAGGCGAACACCGGAAGGGCAACTCGCTTGGGCAACAGCGTCTCGCCAAGTTGGGCGTTGGCGAGTTTTCGGCCTACCAGGAGCCGCTTCACCATGTCCAGCACGTTCACGTAGACGCACCCTATGCCACCTCGGCGTCGAAACCCACCTGTGTCGCCGATCTGCCCGGCCGTGCCGTCCCTGCCGGCTCCGGTTGAGCGGTGTAGCGTCGGCTCAGGTCGCGGTGATTCAACGCCGAGCGCCAGTGCCGGTAAGGTCATCCACGCAGCAACAGCCATTACGAGCGGAGGCGTCGGCGATGCACATCGTCATCATGGGTTGCGGACGCGTGGGGTCGTCCCTGGCTCGGGCCTTGGAGCGCCGCGGGCATTCGGTCGCGGTGATCGACATCGTCCAGGACGCCTTTCGTCGGCTCGGCCCGGACTTCCAGGGCAAGACCGTCAAGGGAGTCGGCTTCGACCGCCAGGTGCTGATCCGGGCCGGCATCGAGAAGGCGGACGGTTTCGCAGCGGTCTCCAGCGGCGACAACTCCAATATCTTGGCCGCCCGGGTGGTGCGGGAGACGTTTGAAGTCACCAATGTGGTGGCTCGGATCTACGACCAGGGCCGCGCAGAGGTCTACGAGCGGCTGGGCATCCCCTCGGTGGCCACTGTCCGCTGGGCCGCCGACATGGTGCTGCGCCGGCTGCTGCCCTCAGGTTCGGAGCCGCAGTGGCGCGATCCGTCCGGTTCCGTCCGGCTCGTCGAAGTGCACGTGGACCCGGGCTGGGTCGGCACCAAGGTCGCGGCCATGGAGAAGGCATCCTCCTGCAAGATTCCGTTCCTGATGCGGTTCGGCTCCGGAATCATCCCCACCGACCAGACGGTGTTCCAGGACGGCGACCTCATCTATGCGGCCGTGAGTAATGAGCTGGTCACCGACGTCGAAGACACCCTCGGCCAGGCCCCGGCCGAGCACTGAAAGGCATACAGATGCGGGTAGCCATCGCCGGGGCCGGGAACGTCGGCCGGTCCATCGCTCGTGAGTTGATCGCCAACGGTCACAAGGTGCTGTTGATCGATCGCGACCCGAACGCCATCAAGCCTGACAGCGTCCCCGAAGCCGAATGGCTGCTGGCCGACGCCTGCGAGCTGGCCAGCCTCGAAGAGGCCAACCTCGACTCCTGCGATGTCGCCATCGCGGCCACCGGCGACGACAAGGCCAACCTCGTCCACTCGCTGCTGGCCCGAACCGAGTTCGGGGTGCCGCGCACGGTCGGCCGGGTGAACCACCCGAGCAATGAGTGGATGTTCGACGAGCTGTGGGGCGTCGACGTCGCCGTGTCCACGCCGCGCCTGATGTGCGCGCTGGTCGAAGAGGCGGTCACCGTCGGCGACCTGGTCCGGCTGTTCAGCTTCCGCGGCGGTCACACCAACCTGGTGGAGATGACCTTGCCGGAAGGCTCTCCGCGAGTGGGCACCCGGGTGGCCGACCTGGATCTGCCCGGCGATGCCGTGCTGGTCACCATCATCCGCGACGGCGCCGCTCGCGCTCCCGAACGTGATGCGGCCCTCGAGGCTGAAGACGAGCTGCTGTTTGTGGCCAACCCCAGCTATGAGGCTGCGTTGGCCCAGTATCTGGTCCCTCGCACCGCCGCAGCGGAGTAGCTCAGACCGGGACCAGTTCGTAGAACGGGTTGTACAGGCGTCGTTCACCGTCGACGAAGGACACCCGGCCGGAGACGATGAGTTCCCGGCCGGCCGTGATTCCCGGAATCGCGCGACGTCCCATCCAGATCAGGGTGACTGTTCCGGAGCCGTCGGTGAACTCGGCCTCCAGCCAGGGCGTCCCGCCGCGCGGCTTCATGCTCAAAATAGCGATCGTGCCACGCATCCGGGCGAACTGCCGGTCCTTGACCTCGCTGATCGGGTTGGCGCCGACCTCTTCGACAACCTTCTGCCGAGCCTCGGACTCGAGCTCGGCGTTGGAGGCGCCGAGCCGACGCAGCGCCCGCATCAGACGGTTCTCAGCAGCCATCACTGCACCCCTTCCGGCAGCTTGAGCCCAATCACCTCGCCCGGCACCATCGGCTTGCCGCCACGTCGTACCACTAGGTTGCGGAAGAATTCGACGAAGGGCAGCGCCTTCGCGTCGGCGGCATCAGCGAGGGCGGCTTCGCCGAGCAGCGTGCCACGCAGCAGCCAGCGCGGGCCTTCGGCGAACCACACCTGCGAGACGTGGAACAGCTGCTCGCCCTTCGGTCCGGCCTGAGGAATCACCCGCTTCAGCTGCGGACCGAACGGGCCGTCCTCGAAGGACGCCTTGCCGCCGGCGGCCTCGGTCTCCTCGACGAGCTCCTCACGCAGGTCGTGGGCCAGACCGCCGCTCACCGGAGCTGCGAACAGCACGACTTCCAGCCCTGAGTCTTCCCAGACGCAGGTGATGGCCTGGACAACCCGCGTCGCCTCGTCGACCTGGAGCTGGACTCCCAGCCCCTCCCAGGGCGTGACGATCAGCGAGCCCAGATCGATCCGGTTGACCTCATCGTGGCCCAGGTCGACCTCTTCGTAGTCGAAAGGTCCCTCGGCCCGCCAATCGACCTCTGCCAACTCCGGCGCTTCGGGCGGCTCGACCGCATCCAGATCCGAGTCGAGTTCATCGGCGTCGGTCGCGTCGACCTCATCCAGTTCCGCGACCGACTCGTCAACGACCGTCGCCTCGGACTGGACGTCCTCGACCTTGCGTTTGCGACCCAACATCACTTACCCACCTCAGTTTCCGTGTGCTGCAGCGAAGGGCCACGCCACTGGGCCACTCCTCCGGTAGAACCGTAGCCGCCCGAACCTCGATCACTGTCGGGCAAGTCGTCCAACTCGACGAAATCGACGACCTCGACCCGCTGCACCACCAGTTGCGCTACCAAGTCGCCCCTGGCCAGCATGATCGGGGTGTGCTGATCGGTGTTGAGCAAGCAGATCCGCACTTCACCGCGGTATCCGGCATCGATGGTGCCGGGGGCATTCACGATGGTAAGCCCGCTGCGTGCGGCGAGCCCCGAGCGCGGATGGACGAAGCCGGCCCAGCCCTCCGGGAGCACCAGAGCCAGGCCGGTGCCGACCACCTTGCGCTCGCCGGGAGCCAGCTCGCAGTCCTCGGAAATGGCCAGATCGGCGCCGGCATCGCCGCGATGGGCGTAGCGCGGCACGGGCATTCCGGGATCGAGCCGGACGAAGCCGACCGGGGTGCTCTGGCTGGTCACGCGCGCAGTCTAGCCGCGTCCGACCATTGCCCAGCACCGAAGGGCACGGCATGATGCCCAGTGGGAGGTAGTTGTGGAAATCTCGGAGAAGTTGGTCTGGAGCCTGGTGACGGCGGCCACGTCGACCATCGCCACTGCCGTGGCGGTCAAGGTGGTCACTGCTGCCTGGGAGCTGGCCACCGGCGATGAGCCGCCGGAGCCGAACGACCCGCAGGTACCCCTGCGTCGCGCCCTCACCTGGGCACTGGCCAGTGGGGTGGGGATCGGGCTCACTCAGCTGCTGGCGAATCGTTTCGCTGCGTCACGATGGGCGGCAGCCACCGGCAAGCCTGCGCCGAGAGTCGGCAAGACCACGCTCAGAATCTGAGCGCGGGCCCGCCGACAGCGAGGGTCAGCCTGCGCAGTCCACGCAGTAGCTGATACCGCCGCGTACCTCGGCGATCTGGCTGCGGTGCTTCACCAGGAAGCAGGATCCACAGGTGAACTCGTCTGCCTGTCGGGGCAGGACGCGAACGGTCAGTTCCTCATGAGAGAGGTCTGCGCCGGGCAACTCGAAGGCCTCGGCCGCTTCGACCTCATCCTCATCGACCTTGCCCGAGTTCTTGTCGTTGCGTCTGGTCTTGAGTTCCTCGATCGAGTCTTCGCTCTCCTCGTCACTCTTGCGAGGAGCGTCGTAGTCGGTCGCCATGACTTCTTGTTCATCTCCGTTCCGGGGCGGCTGATTGCGGCCTTATGGTGCCAGGAATGCATACCACATGCGCGCCCCGTCTTATTCGCGCAACAGTGGTGCTTGTGCAGATCCACGGCCGGTCCACACCGGCATCTGCCCATCGGCTTGGTAGGTTACCTGCGTACGCAAGCCGAAAGAGAGGCGATGACGCACAACGAGCCGCCGGCCAACCCGGGTCTCGCGCTGCGTCCGTCGCCGGAGAGCTCACCGCTGGAGATCGACATGGAAAGCGCTCTGACCCCGAGGGAGATTCAGGCGCGCATCCGCAGCGGCGAGAGCGTGGCCGAAGTTGCTCGTCTCGCCGGGATGACCACCGACTGGGTGGAGCCATTCGCCGCCCCGGTGATCGCCGAGCGGGAGTACATCGCCGCCCAAGCCCAGTCACATCCGGTGCGCCGCAGCGGAGAGACGATTGCGCACCGCAACCTGGCCCAGGTCGTCGCCGATCGACTCGGCTCTCGCGGGGTCGAGCTGGAATCCGTCATCTGGGACGCGTGGAAGCTCGAGGGACGCCGTTGGCAGGTGCGGGTCGAGTACGAGTCCGGAAAGGCCCGTCGCGAGGCCCTATTCAGCTACGACGCCTCGGGACGATTCTCGGTGGCCGAAAACGACGACGCCCGCTGGCTGCTCGGGCTGCACTCCGCCTCACACGGCCCACAGCCGGGCCGCCGCCGCCGTGACGAGGAGGCGGAGCCCACGGTGGGCCTCAACGAGGATCTGGCCTTGGTCCGAGTGGTGCAGCCCCGCGTCGATGAGGCGGCAGACCCCGAGGACACCCAGCCGCTGCCGGACGATTACGTCGGCGAGGACACCGACGATGCCTACACCGAGGCCGAGTTGGCCGAGGTCGACGGGGTCTACGACCTCGTCCCCGGCCACGACTCGAACCTGGACGTCCTCTACGACATGCTGTCCAGCTTCGATGAGGACTCCGTGCAGATCTATGCCGGCCTGATTCGTCCGCTGGACGGCTCGGCAGCGGTGCCGGTGCTGGACGCGGTCACCGACCCCGAACCGGAACCCGCCCCTGAGCCGCAGCCCGTGGTGACCCAGCTACACCCCGCTGAGCCCGAACAGCTCCCCTTGCCGGCCGACGAGCCCACCGAGGCAGCCCCGCCCACCCGGGGTAAGCGCAAACGGGCTCAGGTGCCCAGCTGGGACGAGATCATGTTCGGGTCTCCCAAGAAGCGCGACTGAGACCTAGCTGCGCTCGAAGGGCAGCGGCTCCGGACTGAGCGTGACCGCGGCGATCTCTTTGGTCAGGCGGCGTCGATGGTGCCGACGGCACAGAACTTGGTAGGAAATCTGCCCCGAGTCGGTGTCGCCGACCACCACCTGGCTGCCCTCGGTGACCATCACGCCGTCGACGGTGCGCGCATTGTGGGTGGCCGACTCGCCACACCAACAGCGTGGACGCACCTGCAGAATCTCCATCCGATCGCACAACTCGACAAGTCGTCGGGATGCCGGGAACAGCTGGGTGCGGAAGTCGGTCAGGATGCCGAAACAGAACACGTCGATCTGCAACTCATCGACGATCCGGGCCAGCTGGTCGATGTGATCGCTGAGGTAGAACTGGGCCTCGTCGCAGACCAGATAGTCGATCCGCTTCCCGCTGGTCAGCTCGGTGACGACGTAGCGCCAGAAATCGAGTTCGTCGTCGACCTCCAGGGCGGGCGCGTCCAGCCCGATCCGGGAGCTGATCACGGCTCCGCCGGCCCGGTCGAGTCGGGTGAACAGCCGTCCCTGACGTCCGGCGGAGTTCTCGGTGTAGGCCACCTGGAGCGCCAGCGTCGACTTGCCGCAATCCATCGGCCCGGTGAAGAAGATCAGTTCCGCCACGTCGGCCATTCTCGCCCACCGCGGACGACTACGCCTACTCCGCGGCTTCCCGGCCGGAGGACCACTAGGCTGCCTACGATCGCAGGCAGGACGTCGAGAGGATGCCGACAATGCAGTACCGCCCACTGGGACGCACCGGACGTCAGCTCTCCGCCATCGGCCTGGGTACCTGGCAGCTGGGCGCCGACTGGGGCGAAGTGAGCCCTGCCGACGCCGACGCCGTCCTGGCCGCCTCCCTGGACGCCGGGGTCACCCTCTTCGATACCGCCGATGTCTACGGCGATGGACGCAGTGAGTCGCTGATCGCCAGTTTCCTGGCGTCGCATCCGGGCCATCGGGTCACGGTGGCCACCAAGATGGGCCGACGGATGGCCCAGGAGCCGGCCAACTACGTCCCGGAGAACTTCCGCGCCTGGACCGATCGCTCTCGGCGCAACCTCGGCATAGACACTCTCGACCTGGTCCAACTGCACTGCCCGCCGACTGCGGTGATCGAATCGGATGCCACCTACGACGCGCTGGACGACCTGGTGGCCGACCACACCATCGCCGCCTACGGAGTCTCGGTGGAGACCTGTGAGCAGGCATTGGCGGCGATCTCGCGTCCGCGGGTGACCAATGTGCAGATCATCCTCAACCCGTTCCGGCTCAAGCCGCTGGATGAGGTGCTGCCTGCCGCCGCAGCCGCCGGCGTGGCCGTCTTTGCCCGGGTGCCGCTGGCGTCCGGACTGCTGTCAGGGCGCTACACCAGCACCACCAGCTTCGCCGCCAACGACCACCGCAACTACAACCGGAACGGCGAGGCCTTCGACCGTGGCGAAACCTTCTCCGGCGTCGACTACGAGCTGGGTTTGCGCGCTGCCGCACGTCTGGCCGCCGCGCTCCCCGACGGAGTGAGCTTGCCGGCCGCAACGCTGGCCTGGATCGCCTCCCGACCGGGGGTGACCGCCGTGATCCCCGGGGCCCGCAATGTCGCTCAAGCGGCAGCCAACGCGTCCGCAGCACAGCTTCTCGACGGCGGCTTCGATCTTGACGCCTTCGACGCGGTGATTCGCCAGACCTACGACGAGTTGCTTCGCAACGCGATTCACCCGCTCTGGTGACGGCGCGAGTCGCGCACCCCTGGCCGGTCCTCGGCCCCTGGCCCCGACTCCCTGACCGCTTCTGAGTACTCTCTGCGAAAGACTGCGCCGGGAACCACCCACGAGTTGCCTCGAGGATCCGTCACCACCCAGGAGCCGTCATCTGCTTCGGTGGGTCCCTCCAGAGACTGGATGACTTCGCCGGTACGAGCTGGCCGAGCCGACACTTCACCGATCCGCCGATACTGATCCCCCGATACCAGCTCGTAGAGGTGATGGAACTCGGAAGCCGCAACTCCGCGCTCATCACCGCTCGAGCTGCGCACCCACCAATCGCCCGCGCGAGACTCCAACTCGTCACCGCTCGCTGTTCGCCACACCGTCGCGTGAGTGAGCTGAGTCGCGGTAACAAGGCCTCGTCGCGCAAAGCGTCCGCCGGAGTGCGGTTTTTCGGGCGACATTGCCTCACCTCCGAGTTTGAGAGTCCGATTCTGCCATTGACGCCAACCTGTTGACGCTAGGCTCACGTCACGATAGCCGCACGCTTGGAGCACAGTGAGGAAGCCTGCTCATGCCCACCTCTCAGACGCATGATGTGGAGTTCCCGGCCGCCGTCGAAAGGGCCGAAGAGATCGCCTCACGAGGCCAGGCTTTCTACTTTCGGGCCACTCGACTCAGGCTCGGCCTGGCGATCCTTGCCGGCCTATTGATCGGACTATCCCCGTTGTCACCCCATGAGGACGAGAATGGGTGGGCATTGGCCTCAGCGGTCTGTTTTGCGCTGGCCTTCCTGGTCGAGCTATGGCTGCATCGCCAACAGCCGCAACGGGTATGGGCGACCGGACGAGCAGTCGCTGAGTCGTACAAGACTCTGGCGTGGCGGTTCGCAGCCGGCGGCCTCCCCTTCCCGGGCTCGCTCGAGGCTGAAGCAGCAGAGGACAGGTTCGTCCGCCGCCTAGCGGATGTCGTTCGTGACACCGCTGCCACGCCGATCGACATCGTCGATCTGCGACCCACGCCATCCATGCGGGCTTTGCGCAGCGCCCCGCTGTCACAGCGCAAGGCCGCCTACCTCGCATCGCGGGCCGAGGATCAGCTCCTGTGGTACGAACGGAAGGCCTCCTGGAACTCCGCGATGGCTCACCGCTGGTCTGTGGCTCTGCTTACTCTCGAGGCCGTCGGCGCCCTTCTCGCCCTAGCCACCGGCCTCCATCTGTGGCGAGTTGATCTGGCCAGCGCCATCTCGGCGGCCATTGGCTGCGCAGTGGCCTGGATGGCTGTGCGCCAATATCAGACCCTCTCATCGACCTATGGAACGACGGTCGGCGAGTTGCGCCAGGCCGTCCGTTCGCTCGTTGCTGCTACCGACGAGATCTCGTGGGAGCGCGCCGTCGCTGACGCCGAAGATGCGATCAGCCGTGAGCACACCCTCTGGCGGGCCCAGCGCCGCGAGAGTCACGGCCGCATCTAGCTGGACGAGAGCATCTTCACCGTGAAGTCGCGTCGATTCGCCACATAGACACGGCCCCGATCGTCCGCAATCACTCCGGTCGGTCCGCGTCCCACGATGACGTCCGGCACGGCCCGCTTCCGAGTCGCCAACGAGATGACGCTCATCGTGCCGCCACCGCGGCCATCGGTGTTGTCCTGGTATCCCGAGTTCGACACGTAGAGAAGCTGCTGCTTCTCGTCGATGCACACTCCCCCCGGGTGCACGCCGACCTCGATCTCGTCGACCGCTTTCGCGCTCTTCAGATCGATCACCGACACCGTCTTGCCGTGCGCGTTCGCCACGTAGGCGAATGCTCCGGCAGCGTCCACCACGCAGCGGTAGGGATAGCTCCCCACGGGGACGACCTCGATGCGAGAGAGATCCGGGTCGACCAGGTATACCTCGTTCGTTCCTCGACACGTCACGACCAGCCGATGGCTCAGCGGGTCGATGGCCATTCCCGCCGGGTAGTCCCCCACCGTGATCTCTCGCTTGACCTTCTGCGTGTTCACATCGACCGCAGCGACCCGATTGCTCCCACCACCAGAGACATACGCCATGCCCCGTTCCGGGTCGGCCGCCACGCGGAAGGGATCCTGCCCGATGCCACCTCTCACCTCACCCAGGGTCTGGTGAGGGTTCTTCAGGTCGAGAGTCCACAAGGAGCCTCCAGCCGGCTCCGACCTTTTCCCGGACTTCTTGGTCCGCCTGCCCAGCACGTAGAGATGTCCGGCCGGAGCGTTCACGGCGACGCCAGTGATCGAACACTTCAAGTCCACCGACGGCAGCGGCTCGGGCTGGCTGGGATCGATCACGCCCAGGAGCCCGCGATCGTCGTTGCACGCCACATAGATCCGGTCGGCGCCGAAGGCCAGATCGGACGGTTCGTTCTTGCCGAAGCTGTAGTCCCGCACCATAACCACGGCCGGTCCGCTGACGGTGCCAAGACCTTGGACCGTGGCTTCCGGAGTCGAAGCGGCGGGCTGGTTCTCCTGCGGGCGACCCACCTGCGAGGACGCCCACCAAGCCACGCCTCCGACGGCGGCGAGCCCGACTGCGCCTGCGCCAATCAGTAGTCCGCGCCGCGAGACGCCGGTCGGTGGGGTGGGAGTCGACCGCGGGGGTGCTTCGTCCTGCATCGCCCCGAGCAATGCGCCCGCGACCGCCTTGGCACCCCCGTGCCAGTCGACCCATTGCGTGGAACTCAGATAGTAGGCCAGCTGTACTGGCTGCACATCCTCGACCCGAACCCAATAGACCGGCTTCCGAAAGCGGTCGGCGAGAGCCATCTCGCGTTTGACGTGGGGACTCTGGTCGGCGGCTGCACTAAAGATCAGCACCATCCGATCACAGTTGTGAATCGCGTTCGCGATCTCTTCGTCCCAGATCGAGCCGGGACGAATATCGCGCGGTGCATACCAACTCATCACGCCGTGCGCGGCAAGAGCGCGCGCCAGCGAATCGGCATAGCCGTGTTGGGCACTGACGTGACTGAGAAAGACAGTCATAAGACCTGGGACCCCCGAAGCCGCTACCGCTATGCGCACAGGGTATTGGTGGGCCGACCTGCATAGGGCCGATTTCGGCGATTTTCGCCGCCACCCATCGGTCAGCCAATCAGCAGCGGGATTTCCATCTCGGCGGCCGTCAGCGATCCGTGCATGCCGACCAGGGACATCTCCCGCGGCAGGGTTCTGGTCATCACGGCGCCATCGTCGCTGCGAGCCACCAGGACGTCGCCAAAACGCGGCGCCAGGCTCGGGCTCAGTGGGCCGAACCAGCCTTCCGCCGCCGCCTCGGCACGGGTGCGCACCCAGGCGCTCTCCCCCATCCGATCCCGCCAGCGGGCGGCCACGGCTTCCGGTTGAGCGGTCATCAGTTGGCGGAGGCGGCCCTCACCGGCAAAGGCGGTGACCCCTTCCAGTAGTGCCGGCTCGTCCTCCACCACCAGGCGGTTGTCGGTCGGCACGTTGACCATGCCATGGTCGCCGGTGACCACGATGCACACCTCGTCCGAGAGCGCAGAGCGCACGGCCCGGGCCAGCGCGTCCACCTCGGCCAGCCGCCTCAGCCATGCCGCCGATCCAACGCCGCGCTCATGGCCGGCGTGATCGAGATTGCGCTCGTACAGATAGCCGGCAGCCCGCTCGCCGAGGCTCATGGCCTGTGCGGCCAGTTCGACTCTGCGAGCCTGGTCGGACTCGTCGTGGACCGGCAGAAAGGCCGGCCCGCGCAGCGCGGCGGTGCTCAGCCCACTACCGGCGAAATGGCCAGGCGCAATCACGGCAGTGGCGACCCCGGCCGCCTGCAGGCGCTCGAAGTAGGTCAGTTGTGGCTGGACATCCAGCGCGCTCACTGCCGCCGGCCAGCGAAGGGTGGCCAGCACCTGGCGGATCGGCGGGTACCAGAACGAGTAGCCGGCCAGGCCGTGCCGGCCCGGCGCCAAGCCAGTGCCCAGGCTGGTGATCGAGGTGGCCGTGGTACTGGGCACGCCGCAGGTCAGCTGACGCCCGCGCAGCGAGGCCAGATAGGGCGCCTGGTCAGCGAACTCGTCCAGCAGGGACGCGCCCAACCCGTCGATCAACACCACCAGGTACTTCTCCGACGACGGCAGGCCGATCACATCTTCGGTGTGCGGCATCCCGAGCTGGGCGCCGATGCTGGGCAGCAGATCGGCCAGACTCGTCCGTCCGTAGTCCGGCAGCCGAAGGCTCACCGGCCGCCGCCGCTGACCTGCTGCAGAGCCGAGCCGAAGGCGACCAACTCGGCGACCTTCTCGCGGCCGTCGGCCGCCGCGCTGATCCGGACGGTCAAGTCGTCGCCGGCCAGCATTCCGGTGTAGCCGTGGTCGGCCTCACAATCGGGATCGGCACAGTGCGCCGGCTCCAGGTCGACGCGCCGCATCGTCCCCCAGGTCACCGTCAGCCAGGCCTCACCCACGCCGGCCTTCCGAGAGCCGTAGCGCTCCGGATGCGACACCACCTGGCTGAGCGCCACCGAAGCAATCCGCACCAGCGGGATCGACTCGGTAGTAGTCAGCGCCTGCGGCGCCTCGCCCGGGGTGTCGTTCTCGTCGGTGTGCGAGACGATCAGCCGCGAATCGGTGACCACCAGGACCGACAGATGCCGCTGGATCTCGTCGCGATTGAAGGTGGCCTCGTGATGCACCAAATGGGCTCGGGCCGGCTCGGCACCCAGCGCCAGCGCGATGGAATCGCTGACCAGCTCGGGAAAGTAGCCACAGTCCCGAATCTCGGCTTCCAGAGCCTGCGGCAGTCGCGGCTCGGCGTGCGGCGTCATTGAACCATCTTCCCACGCGGGGTTGGCTCAACCCCAATTCCGGGCGCCTCCCTTAGGGTGTGGGAGTGAGCACCCGCCCATTCTTCGCCGCACGCATGGAAGAGTTCTTCGATCGTCGCGTCGAGTCGTTCCTGCGTGCCCTGGGCTGGACCGAGAAGGTGATCTGCTACACCGGCTACGGAACCGCCGCCAGCGCTCGCGTGCTCGGCCGCGTGATCCTGGTGCCGCGGCGCGCCCGCACCGGAATCGGACGGGCCACCGAGGAGATCATCCGTCGGCGTGGCTTCCGCAACTTCGTGGGCGCCGCCTGCGTGCGAGTGCCGGTCACCATCTGGATCGGCGATCAAGAGGTGCACTCGGTCACCGACCGGGGTGGCTACATCGACCTGCGGGTACGTCAGCCGCATCTGGAGCCGGGCTGGCAGACCTTCCGGGTGCGCAGCGCCGGCTCGGAGGTGGCCAAGGGACGCGTCGAGATCGTGGCCGACGAGGTTCGCTTCGGCCTGGTCTCCGACATCGACGACACCGTGATCTCGACCTGGCTCCCCCGTCCGCTGATCGCCGCGTGGAACTCCTTCATCCGGGACGAGTCCGCCCGCCAGGCGGTGCCCGGCATGGCCCGGCTCTACCAGCAACTCCTGGCCGAGCACCCCGGCGCCCCCGTCATGTACATCTCCACCGGAGCGTGGAACACCCACGGCTTCCTGGATCGGTTCCTGTCCCGCCACGGCTTCCCGCCGGGCCCGATGCTGCTCACCGACTGGGGCCCGACCAACACCGGCTGGTTCCGCTCCGGGATGGCCCACAAGGCCGAGACTCTGCTGCAGCTGACCAGGGACTTCCCGAACATCTCCTGGGTGCTCGTCGGCGACGACGGTCAGCACGACCTGTCGATCTACTCCGATTTCGCCCGGGTTGCCCCGGACCGGGTTCGGGCCATCGCGATCCGGCAGCTGTCTCCCGCCGAGCAAGTTCTGGCTCATGGCACGAACACGACCCTGAATGAGCAAGACGACGTCGCTCCGGAGATAGCCTTGGTCCTCGCCCCAGATGGACGCGGCCTGCTCAGCGGCCTGCGCAGCCTGGAGCCAGGTCCCAACGACGTCGAAGAGAGGTAGGCCTTCTAGATGGTCGCCAAGCCACCGCCGGTCGATGAGGACTTCAGCGAACGGATCGTCGATATCGACGTGACCGAGGAGATGGAATCCAGCTTCCTCGAGTACGCCTACTCGGTGATCTACTCCCGTGCCCTTCCCGACGCCAGGGATGGGCTGAAGCCCGTTCAGCGCCGGATCCTGTTCACCATGGATCAGATGCGGATTCGTCCGGACGCCTCGCACGTGAAGTGCTCCCGGGTGGTCGGCCAGGTAATGGGCCTGTACCACCCGCACGGCGACTCGGCGATCTACGACGCTCTGGTCCGGCTGGCCCAGCCGTGGTCGATGCGACTGCCGACCGTCGACGGCCATGGCAACTTCGGCTCGCTGGACTCCGGCCCCGCCGCCATGCGATACACCGAGTGCCGGATGGCTCCGGCCGCTGTGGCGATGACCGCAGACCTCGAGGCCGACACCGTCGACTTCCGGCCCAACTATGACGGCAAGGAGTCCGAGCCTGTTGTTCTGCCGGCCGCCCTGCCGAACCTGCTGGTCAACGGCACCACCGGCATCGCGGTCGGGATGGCCACCAACATTCCGCCGCACAACCTGATCGAGGTCGTCCAGGCGCTGAAGCACCTGCTGTGGCATCCCGAGGCCGATCTGGACGAGCTGATGCGGTTCATTCCGGGCCCGGATCTCCCCGGCGGCGGCAAGATCATCGGCCTGGACGGCATCCGTGAGGCCTACGCCACCGGACGCGGCAGCTTCCGGGTTCGGGCCTCGGCCCGGATCGAGCAGGTGCATCCCCGGCGCAAGGGCATCGTGGTCACCGAACTGCCCTACATGATCGGCCCGGAGCGGATCATCGAGCAGGTGAAGAACCTGGTCAGCGCCAAGAAGCTGGCGGGGATCTCGGACATCAAGGACCTCACTGACCTGGCCAACGGCACGCGCTTGGTGATCGAGGTGAAGAACGGGATCAATCCTGACGCCCTGCTGGAGGAGCTCTACCGGCTGACCAAGCTGGAGGACTCGTTCGCGGTGAACTCCGTGGCATTGGTCGACGGGCAGCCGAACACTCTGAGCCTGAAGCAGTTGCTGGAGGTGTACCTCGGCCACCGGCTCGAGGTGATCCGGCGACGCTCGGCCTTCCAGTTGGGCAAGGCGCAGGATCGGCTGCACCTGGTGGACGGCTTGCTGATCGCCATCGTCGACATCGATGACGTCATCGCGATCATTCGCTCCTCCGACGATGCCGCACAGGCTCGCGTCCGACTGATGGATGCCTTCGAGCTGAGCGAGATTCAAACCAACTACATCCTGGAGATGCAGCTGCGCCGGCTGACCAAGTTCTCTCGGATCGAGTTGGAGGCCGAGCGCGATCGCTTGCTGGCCACCATCGCCGACCTGCGGGAACTGCTGGACTCCCCCGAGCGGCTGCGCCAGACCGCCGCCGCCGAGCTGGACGAGGTGGCTCGGGCCTACGGCACGCCGCGACGAACCATCCTGCTCGCAGCCGGCGGAAACCAGGTGACCGGGGCCAAGGCGGCTGCCGCCAGCCTGGAGATCGCCGACGAGCCGTGCTGGGTGATGCTGTCGTCGACCGGGCTGCTTGCCCGCACCGACAATGACGAGCCGCTGCCCAGCGCCGGCCCCCGAGCCGGACATGACGTGATCGCTTCGGCGATCCGGACCACCGCACGCGGCGAGTTCGCCGTGCTGACCAGTCGCGGACGGTTGCTCCGCGCCCAGGCGATCGACTGCCCGGCTGTGCCGGTCACGGCGGCCGCACCGAACCTGCAGGGCGGGTCTCCGGCCACCGAACTACTCAGCCTGGAACCCGGCGAGCGGGTGCTGGGCCTGAGCACGCTGAACGAGCAAACCTTCGGCTGGGCATTGGGCACAGCGCAGGGCGTGGTCAAGCGGGTGAACCCGGAGATCATCGGCAAGGACGCCTGGGAGATCATCCGGCTCGACGACGGCGATGAGGTGGTCGGAGCTGTCGAACTCGCCCACGACCTCGACGAGTTCGTCTTCATCAGCTCCGACGCCCAGCTGCTGCACTTCCCGGTGTCGTCGGTGCGTCCACAGGGGCGCTCCGGTGGCGGCATGGCCGGTATCCGGCTCTCGTCCGGGGCGCGGGTCGTCCACTTCGGGGTGAGCGCCATCTCCGACGCCAGCGTCATCACGGTGGCCGGCTCGTCCTCGGCGCTTCCGGGAACCGATGCCGGCAGTGTCAAGGTGACCCCGCTTGCGGAGTACCCCGGCAAGGGCCGGGCCACCGCCGGAGTGCGCTGCCAGCGCTTCCTGAAGGGCGAGGACGTCCTCCAGCTGGCGTGGGCCGGTGCCGATCCGGCCATCGCCGCTGCCGCCAGTGGCGCACCGATCGACCTGCCGGCCGCGGATCCGCGACGCGATGGCTCCGGTACTCCGGCCACCCAACCGATCGCCGCTGTCGGCTCTCGCTATCACTCCTGAGCCGGACCTTGCCGAACTGGACATTCAGACTGCCCGGCTGGGAACTCCTCGCAACTGCAGCATGCGGTCGCGCAGCGAGTCGTAGATCGGACGTCCCTTCAGCGCCGTGGTCATGAACAGCGCAGCAGCGGCCGCGGCGAACATCGCCAGGGTCAGAGATGCCGTGGCCGTCATCTCGGTGATCAGCACGATTCCGGTCATCGGCGCCCGGACCGATGCAGTGAACAGCGCGACCATGCCGACCAGCGCGAACGGCACCGGACTCTGGCCGAGCAGTTCCGCCGCAGCGGCACCGCCCATCGCGAGCACGAGTGCGTGAAAGGCCGCGCCCAGCAGCGCGCCGAGAGCCAGCAACGGTGCGAACAGGCCGCCAGGAGTGCCTGAGGCGTAGGACAGAGGTCCGGCGAGGAATCGGACGGCGAACAGCCCCAGCAACGTCCACAGGGCCAGGCCCTGCCCGCTGAGGATGGTCTGGGCGATCTGGGAGCCGCCCCCGGCCGCGAGCGGCTCGACCCAGAGCAGCAGGCCGATCAGTCCTCCGATGATCGCCGCCCGCCCGGTCGCGTTCAACCGCATCCGATCGGTACGGCGCAGCAGCTGCATGACCAGGGCGTTGTAGACGACGCCGGCCACCCCGGCAACCAGGCCGAGCACCACGTACACCGGGAGCGCGCCCACGCCCGGCGAAGCGACCGGTCCGACCGCGAAGTCCGGACGATCCGGAATGATGAACCGCGACACCCAGACCGCCACCGACGTGGACATCAAGGTGACCAGCATCACCCGTACCCGGAAGGACTTGGTCACCTCCTCGATGGTGAACAGCGCACCTCCGACCGGTGCGTTGAAGGCGACCGCAAGGCCGGCCCCACCGACAGTCGTGTACAGCAGCTTTCGTTCGTAATCGCTGAGCCGAAACCAGCGCCCCACTTCGGCCCCGATGGTCGAGCCGAGGTGGACGCTCGGCCCTTCCCGGCCCATCACCATTCCCGAGCCGATCGCCGCGAGTCCACCCAGGAAGCGCGAGGGCAGCACCGCGGTGCCAGGCAACTCCTCCTGCTCGTGCCAGACCGCCTCCACATCCTGAATGCCGCTTCCAGACGCTCGCGGGGCCAGCCGGGTGAACAAGTGGCCGATGGTGGCGCAGCCGGCGACCAGCGCCACCGGCACCAGCCAGCCCACTCCAGATCCGTGCGCCCAGACCATCAGGGCAGCGCGTTGAGTCTCGGCCTGCTCCAGAAGCCACCGGAACACTCCGCCCAATAGCCCGATGCCGGTCGCGGCCACGACAGTGGCGATGCTGAACACCGCCATCTTCCGTCGGGAACCGAAAGGATCGATCTCTGCACCGAATTTCACCCCGGCAGCCTACGACCGGGCCACGGCCAGTACCTGGGCGCGTCCGAGCGGTACCGGGAGTTAGGAGAGGTCCGCACCGGTATGCTCACCGATCCGCTAAGTATCACCACTGACCAATGTCCCCCGGCATCGCGCCACCGCCTAAGGTGACCTTCGTGGATGCCTCCTTCGATGATCTCCTGCAGGCCAACAAGCGCTATGCCACCTCAGCGCCCCGCAACTTCGACGGGTACGCCCACGCGGGGATTGCCGTCGTCACCTGCATGGATTCTCGGCTCCAGCCCCTGGAGATGCTCGGGCTGTTCCTCGGAGAGGCCAAGATCCTGCGCACCCCGGGCGGGCATGTCACTCCGGACGCGGTCCTGGGCTGTGCCCTCGGCGTCCAGCTCCTCAAGGTCGATCGGATCCTGGTGATCAGCCACAGCCGCTGCGCCATGGCGTCCGGCGACGATCAGCTGCTTCGGGATCGGATTCGCGCCGAGCGTGGTGTCGATTCCTCCGGCTTCGAGTTCGGAGCCGATCCTGACCAGGAGCGCCGGCTCCGCGCCGATGTAGCCATGCTGGCCGCCCATCCGCTGATCGCCGGGCAGGCCAACGTCGGCGGCTTCCACTACGACGTGGACACCGGCCTGTTGGCCCGGATCTGCTGAGTCCTACTCCCGTCCCCGCCGGAAGCGCCGCTTGAGACGCACCTCAGCCGGCAACGGCGGTGCGGTGAGCCGGGAGGTGGCGCCGCGATAGCCCTCGACGCGTCCGAAGCGGTCCTCCGGCGCCTGATTCCACTCATCGCGCAGCCGGACGATGTCCTCGTGGCTACGTCCGATGAAGTTCCACCACATGACGATGCCCTCATCGAACAGCTCACCGCCGAGCAGCATGATCCGTGCCGGCTCGTCGGTCGGATTCGTCAGCCGCACGTGATCCAGACCCGCATCACGCACGCCCAGCACGCTGCGGTTCAGCCGCACCCCGTCGAAGTCGACATGACCGGTATCGACCAGGACGCCATGCTCATGGCCGGGGTCGACGGCCAGCTCCCAGGTGGCGCCAGGCGCCAGCACGACTTCCGCCCCCAGCAGCGGGGTCTCGGTGTGGACCGGCGAGCGCACCCCGGCCAGCTCACCGATCAGGATCTTGGCCCGGACTCCGTCCTGGTCGTACTGCTCAGGGACGTGATGCTGGAACTCCCGCACCAGATCCTGGCTCTCCTGCGGCAGCACCACCCACAGCTGCACCCCGTGCAGCAGGTCACGGGCCGGCGTGGACACCTCGGAGTGAGCGATCCCGTAGCCCGAGGTCATCAGGTTCACCTCTCCGGGGCGAACCATGGCGTGGACGCCACCGGAGTCGCGGTGCTCGATCTCTCCCTCGAACAGCCAGCTGACTGTCTGCAGGCCGGTGTGCGGATGCGGCGGGACGTCCATGCAGACGCCCTGCTCAGGCCCGTAGTGATCGGCGAAGCACCAGGCGCCCACAAAGGAGCGCCGCAGTGAGGGCAGCGTGCGGCGCACTCGCAGCGCATCGGCACCGCCCAGCGCCACATCCTTGGGTTCGATCAACTGGACCTGCTCGGGGTCGTGTCCGTCGGGTACCGGACAGTCCACAAGCTCAGACTTCGCTTCGGTGTTACTCATCTCGCCCCTTCCGCGCAGTCTCCGGGTGTAGCCGGAAGCCTACGTCAGCGGTGGAGCGGACTCAGGCGTCGATGCGATCGGCGTCCAGCGCGTAGGCACCCTCGACGATGAACTCCTTGCGCGGGCCGACGTCGTTGCCCATCAGCTTCTCGAACACCGCTTCCGCCGCGGCCGCCTCGTCCACCCGCAACCGGCGCAGCGTGCGACGCCGCGGGTTCATGGTGGTCTCAGCGAGCTGGTCGGCGTCCATCTCACCCAAGCCCTTGTACCGCTGTGGCTCCTTGAAGGACTGCCCCTTCTTGGTCAGTTCGGCCAGCTTTCGCCGGTACTCGGCCTCCGAGTAGGTGTACAGGTACTTCTCGGCGCCCTTACGTGGGCCGATCAGCTCGAAGCGGTGCAGTGGCGGCACCGCGGTGTAGACCCGTCCGGCCTCGACCATGGGACGCATGTACTTGAAGAACAACGTGGCCAGCAGGGTGCGAATGTGGGCACCGTCGGCGTCGGCGTCGGCCATGAAGATGATCTTGGAGTAGCGGGCCGCGTCCAGGTCGAAGGTACGTCCCGAGCCGGCACCGACCACCTGGATGATCGAGGCGCACTCGGCGTTCTTCAACATGTCGCCCACCGAAGCCTTCTGGACGTTCAGGATCTTGCCTCGAATCGGCAGCAGCGCCTGGAACTCCGAGTCCCGGGCCAGCTTGGCCGTACCCAGCGCCGAGTCGCCCTCGACGATGAACAACTCGGTGCGATCCAGCTCGGTGCTGCGGCAGTCGGCCAGCTTGGCCGGGAGCGTCGAGGATTCCAGCGCATTCTTGCGACGCTGCGCCTCCTTGTGCGCTCGGGCCTGGACCCGGGTCCGCGACGCCGAGACCACCTTCTCCATCACGGCGCGGGCCTGTGGGCGCTGCGCTGCCTTGTTCGAGGTGAGGAAGTCGCCCAACTCGGCTTCGACGATCCGGGCCACCAACCGGGCCACCGGCGGCGTGCCCAGCACCTCCTTGGTCTGGCCTTCGAACTGCGGCTCGGCCAGTCGGACGGTGACCACAGCGGTAATGCCCTCGAGGACGTCCTCCTTGGTGATCTCCTCACCGGCCTTCAGCAGCCGAGTGCCGTCCAGCCCACGTAGGAAAGCCCTGGTCAGGCCGCGTTCGAAGCCGGTGACGTGAGTGCCACCCTTCGGGGTGGCGATGATGTTCACGAAAGAGACCACCTGGCTGTCATAGCCATTGCCCCAACGCAGCGCCACATCGACGTCGAGCGTTCGCTCCACGTCGGTGGGGGTCATCGCACCGTGCTCATCGAGCATCGGCACGGTCTCGGTGAACTGATCAGAGCCCCTCAACCGGAGCACCTCGGTGACGGCGGTCCCGGTGGACAGGAAGTCACAGAACTCGCCGATCCCGCCATCGTGCTTGAAAACCTCGACCTCTTCGGTCTCGCCGCGAGCGTCGGTCACCCGCAGCTCCAGGCCGGGGACCAGGAAGCTGGTCTGCCGAGCCCGGGCCAGCAGCTGATTGCGGGAGAGCTGGGCATCCTTGAGGAAAATCTGGCGATCTGGCCAGTAACGCACGCGGGTACCCGTGACCGTCTTACCGACCCAACCGACCTTGCGCAGCTCGTTGCCGGGGGTGAACGGTGCGTCCGGCCCGGGGCCGTCGAAGACGCCGGGGACGCCGCGGCGGAAGCTCATCGCCCAGGTGGCGCCGTTTCGATCCACCTCCACATCCAGCCGAGTGCTCAGCGCATTGACCACCGAAGCACCCACGCCGTGCAGGCCGCCCGTGGCGTTGTAGCTGCCGGCACCGAACTTGCCGCCGGCGTGCAGCTTGGTGAAGACCACCTCGACACCGCTCAGCCCGGTCCGCGGCTCGATGTCCACCGGAATGCCGCGAGCGCTGTCATTGACCTGAATGCTTCCGTCGGCGTTCAGGCTCACGTCGATCCGGTCACCGAAGCCGGCCAACGCCTCGTCCACGGCGTTGTCGATGATCTCCCACAGGCAGTGCATCAGGCCGCGAGTATCGGTGGAACCGATGTACATGGCCGGCCGCTTGCGAACCGCCTCCAGGCCCTCCAGCACCAGAAGGTGCCGCGCCTCGTAGTCTCTGCCCTCGCCTGGCTTGCCCGTACTCACTGCCGAAGGTTATCTCGGTCGTGTGACAGTTCTTTGCATTCGGGTAACGGTGTCGGCCGAAGCGGGACTTCTGCGCCAGGCTGCCTACACTGGACGCCTCGGGAACAAACAAGGCTGTGGCCACGTTGACCCCGATGTCGGATGCTCTGCTGATGAGGGTGCGAAAGTGAGGAGCGAGATGAGTACTAGTTTTGCCGAACCCCTGACCGCTGCGGATCGCTGTGATCGCTGTGGCGCGCAGGCCTACCTTCGGGTGACGCTCCCCTCCGGTGGCGAACTGCTCTTCTGCGCACACCACGCCAAGGCACACTCCGCCAAGCTCAACCAGGTCGCGCTGCGCATCCAGGACGAGACCAGCAAGCTCAACTGATCCACTGACCTCACGAGGGCCCCGGGAGTGACTCCCGGGGCCCTCGTGCCTTGTCCGCCTGGGATACTGCGGGCATGAGCGTGATCGAAGCCGTCCGGGGCGACCTGACAGTTCAGCGCGCCGACGCGCTGGTCAATGCCGCCAACTCCACCCTGCTCGGCGGCGGCGGAGTGGACGGAGCGCTGCACGCGGCCGCCGGGCCGGAGCTGCTGGAGGCCTGCCGTCGGGTTCGCAGGACGCAGTACCGCGACGGGCTGCCGGTCGGTGAAGCGGTGGCCACCGAGGCCGGTCGGCTGCCCGCCCGCTGGGTGATTCACACCGTCGGCCCGAACCGTCATCATGGCCAAGATGACGAGGCGCTGCTGGCCGCCTGCTACGCCCGCAGCCTGGACGTGGCCACCGAACTGGGTGCGCACAGCATCGCCTTCCCCGCGATCGGAGCCGGCGCCTACGGCTGGGACCGGGTCACCGCGGCCCGGGTGGCCGTACGGGCGGTGGCCGGCCATCCGCGGGTCGGCATCGAGCGAGTGAGCTTCGTGCTGTTCAACGAGCCGCTGCTGGACGCGTTCCGCGCCGAGCTCGAAGGCCTCCAGCAATGATCAGTGCGTACGGCAGTTGGCCGTCCCCGGTCACCGCGCAGCAGCTCACCGCCGCAGCGCTGCGACTCGGCACCGGAATCATCGATCAAGGCGTCCGCTACTGGACCGAGGGCCACCCCGAGCAAGGCGGACGAGTGAGCCTGTGGCGGCAACGACCGGGCGCACCCGCACAGGAGCTGACCCCGCCGGAGGTGAATGTCCGCACCGGTGTCAACGAGTACGGCGGCGGCGAGTGGACCGCGGCCGACGGCCTGGTGGCCTACTGCAGCTCACCGGACGGCTCTGTTTGGCTGCAAGCCGCGGATCGCCCGGCCCGAATGATCGCCCCGGGCGACGGCTTTCGCTATGCCGCCCTGTCGCTCGCCCCGGACCATGGACTGCTGCTGGCTGTCCGTGAGGATCACCGTGAGCCGGGCGAACCGCCGCAGACGATCGTGGCGCTGGCCCTGGACGACGCCAACACCGACGGCGGACGAGTGCTGGCGGCCGGTGCCGACTTCTACGCCCACCCCAGCCTGAACGCCGCCGGACTGCTGACCTGGTGCGAGTGGCGGCATCCGAACATGCCCTGGGACCAGGCGGCCATCGTGGTGGCTCCGCTCGCCGACCCGACGGCCCGGGTCGAGGTTGAAGCGCGTCCCGGAGTGTCGGCGCTGTACCCGTCCTGGGCACCCGATGGCGCCGTGATCTACCTCAGCGACGCCACCGGCTTCTGGAACTTCCACCGCTGGCAGGACGGCCATAGCCAGGACCTGTGGACGGCACCGTACGACTTCTGCGGGCCACTGTGGGCGCTGACTCCGGTGCCCTACACGATCATCGACGCCGCCCGGATCGGCTGCAGCTGGCTGGACGACGGCTTTGCGCGACTCGGCGTACTCGACTTCCACAGCGCACCGCGGCTCGTCGAACTGGCCTGCCCTGCCGTCAGCGCGAGCCTGGCCGGGAACGGCGAGCGTTGCCTGGCCCTGCTGGGGTTCGCCGATCGGCCCGCCGAACTGGTGGAGCTGGACTGGGCCACCGGCTCCTGGCAGACCGTCCAGCGGGCCAGCGCGCCGGCGCCTGACGGTCTGGAGATTTCGGTAGCCCAGCCGATCAGCTGGGACAGCCCCGATGGACCAGTGCACGGCTGGTTCTATCCACCGATCAGCGCCGACTGTCAGGCCCCCGACGGCGAGCTGGCACCGGTCCAGCTCTGGACCCACGGCGGGCCCACCGGCTTCGCTGGGCCGGAGTACAGCGTTGCCGTTCAGTTCTGGACGTCACGCGGCATCGGCATCCTCGATGTGAACTACTCCGGATCGACCGGCTATGGCCGGGCCTACCGGGATCGGCTTCGGGGCAACTGGGGTCTCAGCGACGTTCGCGATTGTGTGGACGGCGCCGCAGCGCTGGTCGCTGCCGGACTGGCCGATCCGGCCAGACTGAGCATCCGCGGCGGATCGGCCGGCGGCTACACCACCTTGGCCGCGCTGACCAGCACCGATGTGTTCGCGGCCGGCATCAGTCTGTACGGGATCGGCGATCTGGAAATGCTGGCCACCGACACGCACAAGTTCGAGTCGCGGTATCTGGACTCCATGGTCGGGCCCTATCCGCAAGCCCTGACCACCTATCGGGCCCGCTCACCGATCCATCACCTGGATCGGCTCAGCTGCCCGATGCTGATCCTGCAGGGCGCCGACGACAAGGTCGTCCCGCCCAGCCAAGCGACGGCCATGGCCGAGGCCGTCCAGGCCAAAGGCCTCCCGGTTCGACTGCGCATCTTCGACGGCGAAGGTCACGGGTTCCGCCGGGCCGATACGATCATCGAGGTCGCTGAGCAGGCCCTGGACTTCCTGGCGGAGGTGCATGGCTTCACCCCGGCCGGTCGCTAGGCTGCTCAGATGCGCTACGTGGTCTGGGACTGGAATGGGACACTGCTGAACGATCTGGACTGTGCGATCTCGGCGACAAATCAGCTGCTGGACGAGTTCGCACTCCCCCGGCTCGCCGGCGTTGACGACTACCACCGGGTATTCCGGTTCCCGGTGCGGGATTACTACGCCGACCTGGGTTTCGACGTCTCCGCATCCGGCAACTTCGACGCTGCATCCCGGCGATTTCTCGAGCTCTACCTCGCTGCCGCACGCAGCTGCTCCCTGCACGATGGGGCCACCCAGACTCTGGCCGCCCTGCATTCCGCCGGTATCGGCCAGGTGCTCATCTCGGCCTCGGAGCAGACCAACCTGACCATGCAGGTGACCCCGTTCGGTCTGGACGCCTGGCTGGAACAGACCCTCGGGCTCAGCGACATCTACGCCGCATCGAAGCAGATGCTGGCCGAGCGCTGGCTGGAGAGCACGGGGACAGACCCGGATCAGGTGCTGTTCGTCGGCGACTCCGGGCACGACTACGAGATCGCGGCTGCGCTGGGTGCCCGATGCGCCCTGTACAGCGGCGGCCACCAGCCCCGCGCACACCTGGAATCACTCCCGGCGCCGGTCATCGACGACCTGCGAGAAGTCCTCGCCATGGTCGGGGCCGAATGACCGGCCCGCGTCGAACTCAGTCCAGATAGTCGCGCAGGACCTGCGAGCGGGACGGGTGCCGCAGCTTGCTCATCGTCTTGGACTCGATCTGCCGGATCCGCTCCCGGGTCACCCCGTAGACCTTGCCGATCTCGTCCAGCGTCTTGGGCTGGCCGTCAGTGAGCCCGAACCGCATGCTCACCACGCCGGCTTCACGCTCGGACAAGGTGTCCAGCACGTCGTGCAGCTGCTCCTGAAGCAGAGTGAAGTTCACCGCCTCGGCCGGGACGACCGCCTCGGAGTCCTCGATCAAGTCGCCGAACTCGGAGTCGCCGTCCTCGCCCAGCGGGGTGTGCAGCGAGATGGGCTCGCGGCCGTACTTCTGGACCTCGACCACCTTCTCCGGGGTCATGTCGAGTTCCTTGGCCAGCTCCTCCGGAGTTGGCTCGCGACCCAAGTCCTGCAGCATCTGACGCTGCACCCGGGCCAGCTTGTTGATGACCTCGACCATGTGCACCGGGATGCGGATGGTGCGGGCCTGGTCGGCCATGGCGCGGGTGATGGCCTGCTTGATCCACCAGGTCGCGTAGGTGGAGAACTTGTAGCCCTTGGTGTAGTCGAACTTCTCGACCGCGCGGATCAGGCCCAGGTTGCCCTCCTGGATCAGATCCAGGAAGAGCATGCCGCGGCCGGTGTAGCGCTTGGCCAGCGAGACCACCAGTCGCAGGTTGGCCTCCAGCAGGTGGTTCTTGGCCCGGCGTCCGTCCTCGGCGATCCACTCCAGATCGTCCAGGTCCTTGCCGGCATTGTCCTCGTTGAGGGTCTCCTCGGCGAACAGGCCGGCCTCGATCCGCTTGGCCAGCTGAACCTCCATCTCGGCGTTCAGCAGGGCGACCTTGCCGATCTGCTTGAGGTAGTCCTTCACCGGGTCCGCAGTGGCCCCGGCGACCATCACCTGCTGTTCGGGCTCGTCGGCGTCGTCGGCGTCCGACAGGCTGAAGCCGCCGTCCTCCACCAGCTCCTGCTCGACCTTGGCTTCCTCGGCCGGCTCAAAGCCGGACTCATCCACATCGTCGAGCGTGCGCTTGCGTCCGCCCACGGTCAGGACGACGTCGTCGCCCTCCCGCTCGAACCGAACCGCTTCACTGGGAGCGACCAGCACCTCTTCGACGGTGACGTCTTCGACCTCATCGTCATCTTCGATGATCTCGTCTTCGCTCAACGCGTCCTCAGCGGGTTCGCTATCCTCGGCGAGTTCGAGGTCGTCGTCGACGACGTCCTCAGTCACCGCGGCGGCAACGGCCTGGGCCGGCTTGCGTCCACGCTTCTTGACTACGCTTTCAGAGCTGTCCACTGCTTCAGACACCGACGCGGCCTTGGAACGGGGTGACACGGGCAACCTCTCGATAATGCGTTTCAGGGCGCACAACAACCGGGTGTTGTCAACGCCTCAGTGGTCCATTCTGACACGCAACCCCCAATACCCCAACTCGACTCAGCCCTTGTGCGCAGGCGCGTCCCGGTTCGCGGGCCTAGGCTGGATCTCATGTCTGTGCCCCGGCCTCCCGTCGCCCCTCGCGTGCGTTCTCGACGAAGCCGCCACGGCGAGACGGTCAGCGACTACTACGCCTGGATGCGCGACAAGCAGGACCCTCGACTGCTGGCCTATCTGCACGCCGAGAACGAGTACACCGACCAGGTCACCGCCGATCTGGAGGGGCTGCGCCACGACATCTTCGACGACCTGGCTGCGCGCACCAAGCAGACCGACATGAGCGTGCCTGAGTTCGTGCATCATCCCGGCCTCGGAGACTTCTGGTACTACGCCAGGACCACCGATGGCAGGGACTATCCCAGCTACCACCGCTGCCCGGCGAGCTCTCGTGACCTGATCCCCGACCCTGACCAGCGCGCCCCCGAGGGCGAGCAGCTGCTGTTGGATGTGCAGGCACTGGCCGCGGGTCGAGAGTTCCTGGCTCTGGGCACCTTCGCGGTTTCACCCAACGGACGTCTCGCCGCCTACTCCATCGACACCACCGGCGACGAGCGCTACCAGCTCTTCTTCCTCGACCTCATCACCGGTGCACTCCTTCCCGACCAGCTCCCGGAGGTGGCGGCCGGTGGTGACTGGGCCCTCGATGACGCGTTCTGCTATCTGACCGTCGACGACTCCTGGCGCCCGGACCAGCTGTGGCGACACCGCCTGGGCAGCCCCGACCCGGACGAGCTGCTCCTCGCCGAGCCCGACGAGCGCTTCTGGCTCGGTGTTGACGCCTCTCGCGACCACCGCTGGCTCATCGTCAGCGCCGCCAGCAAGGACTCCACCGAGTGCTGGATCGCCGACCTCACCGTCGCCGGGGAGCCATTGCACAGCGTTTCGGGCCGGACCGAGGGCCTGGAGTACGACGTCGAAGTGGCCAACGACCGACTGTTCATCGTGCACAACCTCGACGCCCCCGATTTCGCTCTGGCTGAGGCCGACTTCGACTGCCGCAGCGTCGACCAGTGGCGTCCGATCTGGCCGGGAGAGCTGGGCGTGCGACTACTCGGCGTGACGGCCTACGACCGCTGCCTGGTGGCCGGCGTGCGGCGCCGCGGCCTGGCCACGATCACCCTGCGCCCTCGGGACGCGAAGGGCGATCTCGGCGCCGAGGTCGAGCTGGAGTTCGACGAGCCGCTTTATCAGGTCGATGCCGACGACGGGGACGAAGCCGACACCGATCGCATCCGGTTCGCCTTCCAGTCGATGGTCACTCCCGACCAAGTGATGGAGCTCAGCCTGGTCGACGGGTCGCGGCGGCTGCTTCGTTCGCGGACGGTCCTCGATCACCCGCACTGGGGTCAGTACCGTCCCGAGGACTATCGGCAGCGCCAGGAATGGGCCACTGCCGCAGATGGCACCCGGGTGCCGATCTCTCTGGTCTATCGTGCCGACACTCCCCTCGACGGCAGTGCCCCGTGCCTTCTCTACGGCTACGGCGCCTACGAGGCCAGCACCCCAGTGTCGTTCTCGATCGCCCGGCTGAGCCTGCTCGACCGAGGCTGCATCTACGCCATCGCTCACGTGCGCGGCGGCGGCGAGCTGGGTCGATCCTGGTATGAGGACGGGCGACTGACTCGCAAGATCAACACGTTCACCGACTTCCTGGCCTGCGCCACTCACCTGGTCGATGCCGGCTACACCAGCCGCGATCGGCTGGGCATCGAAGGTGGCAGCGCCGGAGGGCTCTTGATCGGAGCAGTGCTCAACCTGGACCCGGAATGCTGCGCCGCCGCGCTGGCCGCCGTCCCCTTCGTCGACGCCCTGAACACCATGCTGGATCCTGAGCTTCCTCTCACCATTGTGGAATGGGAGGAGTGGGGCGATCCCGTGCATGATCGGGCCGCCTACCAGCTGATGCGCAGCTACTCCCCCTACGAGAACATCCGCCCGGTGCGCTACCCGTCGCTGTTGGTGACGGCCAACCTCAACGACACCCGGGTGGAGATCACCGAGCCGGCCAAATGGGTCGCTCGGCTACGGCACGACAGCGCAGGTGGCGAGGTGCTGCTACGCACCGAGCTGGTCGCCGGCCACGGCGGGCGCTCCGGGCGCTACCAGGCGTGGAAGGACATCGCCTTCGAATGGTCCTGGCTGCTCGACCGGATTCGGCCCTGATCGGTGAAGCCCCCTACCGCCCAGGTAGGGGTGGCATCAGACCACGGTCTTGATCTGGCGTTTCGGCTTCCTTTCCAGGTGTCGTCGGGCATGTCTGGGGCACAAATCACGGCCCTGTGCACGTTGTACTTGATGCACAGCGAAAGGGAGTTCACGTGATTGCTACCGCACACCGCATCCGCAGCACCGAAGGGATCGACGGGAAGGACGCCGTCGGCCTGTACCTGGATGGGATTGCCAAGACCCCGCTGCTCACCGCACCTGAGGAAGTCGAGCTGGCCCGTCTGATCGAGGCCGGACGATTCGCCCAGGCTCTTCTCGATGGCACCGTTGAGGCCGACGAAGCGGCCCAACTCCGCGGTGACGCCACTGACGAGGAGCTGCAGACCATCGCGGACGAGGGCGAACGAGCCATGCAGCGGTTCATCACCGCGAACCTCCGGCTGGTGGTTTCGGTAGCCCGCAAGTACGGACGCGCCCAGCTCCCGCTGCTCGACCTGGTCCAGGAGGGCAACACCGGCCTGATCCGCGCCGTCGAGAAGTTCGACTACACCAAGGGCTTCAAGTTCTCCACCTATGCCACCTGGTGGGTGCGCCAGTCGATCTCCCGCGGGATCGCCCAGCAGGGACGGATCGTCCGGCTGCCCGTGCACGTGGCCGAGCAGGTCAACCAGGTCTCCGCGGTGCGCCGAACCTTGGAGCGGCGGCTCGGCCGTGACCCCGAGCTTGTCGAGATCGCCGACGAGTTGGGCATCACCGAGGAGCAGGTGATCGACCTGCTCCGGCTGGCCAGGGACCACGTCAGTCTGGACGCTCCCGTTGAGGAGGATGGCGATACGGCGCTGGGTGATCTGCTCGCCCGTGAGCTCTCCCCCGGACCTGATGAGGTCGTCCTTGACGCCGAGGATCGGGCCCGCCTGGAGGCCATGCTGGAAACCCTTGACGAGCGCTCGGCGGACGTCGTCCGCCGCCGCTACGGTCTGCTGGACGGCCGCCAGGCCAAGCTGGCAGACATTGCCGAGATTTGGGGGATCACCGCTGAGCGGGTCCGCCAGATTGAGCGGCACGCCATCAGCAAGCTGCGCAGCGGAGCCGAAGCCGCCTAACCAGAGCTGACGCACGACGCCCCGGGCACCGCGCTGGCCCGGGGCGTTTTGCGTCTCACGTGAGCAGCCGAATCAGGCCTTCCTGCGCACAGGAGGCAGCCAGCCGGTCGCCGGCGAACATCCGTCCGAAACTGAAGCCCAGCCCCGACGACGCCGACGGCGATACCTGGTCGTAGAGCAGCCACTCATCGGCCCGCACCGATCGATGGAACCACATCGAGTGATTCACCGAGGCCACCTGCATCTTGGGCCCGGCGAACTCCACCGGGTGCGGCACTGTGCTGACGGCCAGCAGAGTCAGATCGCTGGCGTATGCCAACATCGCCTGATGCACCCAGCCGGCCTCCGGCAGCGGGCTGCTCGCCCGGATCCAGACCTTCATCTCGGCGTCGCGCGAGGTCCCCGGCTCGAAGCCGGAGGTGTCCGAGGCGAACCGGGTCTCAATCACGCCCCACTCGCTCTGCCAGGCCTCGGCGGCTCTCCCGCCACGCGCCCCGAGCACCTCCGACAAGGGCGGACACTGCTCAGGGGCCGGGACGTCCGTGGGCATCACATCGGAGTGGTCCAAGCCCTGCTCGTCCACATGGAAGGAGGCGACCATCGAGAAGATCGGTTTCCCCTGCTGGCTGGCTTGCACTCGGCGGGTGGAGAAGCTTCCGCCGTCGCGGGTGCGCTCGACCTGGTAGGTGATCGGCACTCCAAACAGACCAGCTCGCAGGAAGTAGGCGCCCAGCGAATGGGCGACCCGGTCCGGAGCGACTGTGCGATAGCCGGCAGCCAATGCCTGGGCCAGCACCTGCCCGCCGAAGACGCGCTGGAGCATTCCTGACTGCGGATCGGCACCAACCGCGAGGAACTCGTCGGTCGACAACTGCTCCAGATCGAGCAGGGTGATGAACTCAGCGACGCTGCCCGGCACCGGCTATCTCCGGAAGTCCGGAGGCGGGTCCTGCTCGGCGAGGAACTGCTCGACGGCCGCGCCGATCTCCTCGGCAGTCGGCAGCGATGCAGCCCCGTTGGCGGCCAGTCGGTCGTACTGCTCCTCCAAGGCGGCCACCACCGCGGGGAACTCGGCGTCATCGACCGTCTCGGCCGCGATGGTGGCCAGATTGGCCGCCACTTGCTCCGCCAGCGGCTGGAAGTCGATGGTCAGCTCGGCAGCGGCCGTCAGCCGCTCCAGAACGGCGCGGACGGCCTGAGGGAAGCTGGCCTGCGCCAGGTAGTGCGGGACGTGCGCCACGAAGCCCTGGGCCAAGAGCCCGGCCTCGCCGGCGCGGTACTCCAGAACGTGGGAGAAGCTGCCCGGCAGCTGCACGCGGTCGATCCACATCGGGTTGCCCGAGACCACCGACGAATCGGTGGCGTGAGTGGTCACCAGCGTGGGCCGACTGTGCGGGACCGCCATCGGCACCCCGGACACCGTCATCAACCGTGAGACTTCCAGCTGACGCGCCAAGCCCAGCAGGGCCGCGCAGGTGCGATTCCATTGGGTGTCGGGCTCCGGACCGGTGAACAGCAGGAACGGCTTGCCGGTCTCATCCAGGAGCCGGTGCAGCACCAGCGAGTAGTCGGTCAGCGAGACCCAGCTGTTGGTGTCGAACACCATCTGCGGGCGCCGCGAGCGATAGTCGTGCAGCTGGTCATGGTCGAACTCGGCCAGCACCTCGTGCTCGCACACACTCAGCAGGTAGGCGGCGCTCTGATGGGTCACCGAGCCGGCGTCGATGTAGCCGTCCAGAAGGTGCAGAAGGGCTGGGCGTGAACCCCCCAGCGACGCGGCCAGATCCGGGTCGAGGGTATACAGCTGCCGAGGGTCGAGCATTCCGCCACTGTACCCGGCTCACCGCTTGAGTTTGCGCCCCAACTCGGCAAGGACGCCCACTGCCCGCATGGCGGCGGCATTGTTGCGCACACTGTCGCGCACCAGAGCCACGATTCGCCGCTGCGGCGTGGGGTTGATCGGGCGGACGTAGGCCACATCGAAGCCCGACCACCGCAACGCCAACTGCGGCACCAAGGCGATCCCGACCCCGGCCGCCACGAAGGCCAGACCGGTGACATGGTCCTGGGCACGGGCGGCCAGCCGCGGCGCGAAGCCGGCCTGAGCACAGGCCTGCTCGTAGAGCCGGTTCGCCGTCGGATCACGGAAGTCGTACTGGACCCAGTCGTCCTGAGCGAACTCGGCCAGGTCGATGGTGTCGACGCCTGCCTTCGGGTGATCCGGCGGCAGGGCCACCAGGAAGTCATCGGTGGCCAGCTCGATCCGAGCGTAGGCCGCCGGCACCACCACGGGATCCGACGGCAACTCGGTATGCACCTCGATGTCCGCCTGACCGGCGTCCTCGGAGGTGTCGGCCTCGTTTATCGACAGCTCGAAGGCGATCTCGGGATACTCCACCCGCAAGGTTCGCGCCACGGCCGGCATCCAGGTGTAGGCCGCAGAGGCGAAGGAACGCACAGTGAGCCTGGTGGAGGCGCCGTGCCGCAGGTCCCGGGCCTGCGCCTCCAACTCAGCCATCGCCTCCAGCACCGACGAACTGGCAGCCGCGAGCGACTGGCCCGCCGCGGTCGGGCGAATGCCCCGTCCCACCCGCTCGACAAGGGGAAATCCCACTTCCCGCTCCAGGGTGTGCAGGTGCTGACTCACCGTCGAAGGGGTGTAGCCGAGCAGCCGGGCGGTATCGTTCACCGAGCCGCTGGCCACCACCGAGCGGAAGATGCGAAGTCGGTTCAAATCCAGCATGACCACATTATACGGCATCACCGAACGTTTATTCGGAAACGTCCGCTTGTCCCGAACAGTGAAATCCGAGATGCTACTCACATGTTGAGCCGACGTGTGACCGATCGCGACTACGAGCGCCTCATTGCTGAGCTCGAACTCATCGGTCAAGAAGATGCCCCCCGAAGCCTCGATCGCCACCTCCTCCTCGGTGAAGATCGGCGGACGCGCCGTGTCCCGCTCCTCGCCGAGCGGGACCGGCGAGCTGCCTGGGTCGTCTAGTTCTGAACTCCAAGGCTGCGAGCCGCGGCCGCCACTGCGGCTCGCACTCGCTTCGGCGAGACCGGGACTGACGTCCCTAGGGACTGAGCAAAGAGGCTCACCCGCAACTCTTCCAGCAACCAGCCGACGGCGACCACCTCGGCCGGAAGCGATCCGCTGATCCCGGCACACAGCCGGGAGTACTCATCCTCCAGTGCGGCGATCACCGTCGCCGACTCGGCCTCCCGCTTCGGATTCGACCCATCGGTCTCCAGGCGGCGCAGCGCCCCCCGCAGGTAGCGAGGCAGGTGTGGCCACCAGGTGGCCTGGGTGGCAGCGATGAATCCAGGAAACACCAGGCCCTCCAGCTGTTCGGCGACATCGGCCGAGGTCGGCTGGCTCGCCTTCGGCAGCTGGGCACGCACCTGGCCGGCCAGAGTGAGCACGGTGGCGGCGCCGTCCACCAGTTGCGCCATCAACGCAGCCACCTCACCGCGCACCGCATCACCCAGCTGAGCGAAGCTCGCCTCATCACGAACCTCTGCTGGGTCCGACACCCGATCGATCAGATCACCGATCGCCCGCAGCCGAGCATCGGCCAGCAGTGCCGGGACGCTCGGGTACGGCGAGGTGGCCAAGGCGAGCTTGGTCTGATTCGACATCCGCGAGACCACCCAGTTGGTCGGGTCGACCGTGGTGAGGGCGATCAGCCGGCGCAGTCCGGCGCGGTGCGAGCGGCGGGCTTCCTCCGGATCGGTGAACACGGCCACCCCGACGCGATCGACCCGATCGACGAGGGCCACCGGCACCGGATCCGGCGAGGCCACCGTGACCGGGATCGTCCCAAACTCCCAGCGGGCCGCGCCGGGATGAGTCACATGAGCGGCTGCCGCATTCAGCGTGCGGGTGACCCGCGGAGCCAGCTGCTCCTGCAGGGCGGCCAGGTCGCGGCCGACCATCGGCGCCACTCCTGGCTGGCGCACCCGGAACCGCACCTGAAGATGCTCCGGCAGCTTCTCGACGGCCCAGTCACCAGCTGCCACCTCGACGCCCAGCACGGCGCGCACGGCCCGAGACAACGCCGCCCACAGCGGCTCCCCCGGGCGCCGTGGCTGATCCTCCAGCCAGGCGAGGGCGCGGGCCGCAGTGTCCGGTACCGGGACCAGCTGGGTCCGCGTGTGCTTGGGCAGGCCACGCAGCAACTCGGCGGCGACCTGGGCCCGCAGCCCCGGAACCTGCCAGCTGAACTCGGCCGAATCGAGGCCGGCCAACCGAGCAAGTGGTACGTCGACGGTGACCCCGTCGTGCCCGCTTCCCGGATCGAAGGCGTAGTCGATCGGCAGCTCCAGCTCACCGATACGCCAGACGTCCGGGAATCCGCTGTGGTCGACGGCCACGTCGGACTCGAGGAGGTCTTCCAGGGTCAGGTCGAGCTGATGTGGGTCGGCATGGCGGGCCTTGGACCACCAGCGATCAAAGTGCGCCACGCTGACCACGTCCGGTGGCACCCGGGAGGCGTAGAAGGCGGCGATGCTGGCGTCGTCGACGAGAAGATCGCGACGCCGATTGCGATCGGCCAGATCCTCCGCTTCGGCGCGCACCACCTGATTGCGGGCCCAGAAATGGTGCCGGGTGCGCCACTGCCCCTCAACGAGAGCGGCCTGGATGAACACCTCACGGGCCACCACTGGGTCGATCCGGGCGTAGCTGACCGTCCGACCGGCCACGATCGGGACTCCCAGCAGGGTCAGTCGCTCAGTGGCCACGCACTGTCCACCCTTGGCCGACCAGCGCGGCTCGGAGTAGTTGCGCTTGATCAGGTGGTCGGCAACCTCCTCGACCCACTCGGCCTTGATCGGGGCCACCGTCCGGGCCCACAGCCGGCTGGTTTCGACCAGCTCGACGGCCATCACCAGTTCGGGATTACTGCGGGCCGCGCTCGAGCCCGGGTTGATCGCAAACCGGGCACCGCGGGTTCCCAGGTACTCCGCCGGCCCACGGCGACGACCGCGCTCGGGCTTGGCCACGCTGAGCGGATCCAGCAAGCCGATCTGGGAAGCCAGCCCCGACAGGATCGCGGTGTGCACCCGGTCCAGATCAGCCGGAGCGTCGTTGCGGCGCAGACCCAGTTCCTTGCTGGAGTCCAGCAACTGTGTGTGCAGGTCCTGCCACTCCCGCACCCGCAGGAAGTTCAGATACTCATCGCGGCACATCCGCCGGAAGGCGTTGCCGGACAGTTCCTTGCGTTTGGCCTTGAGGTAGAGCCACAGCCGAAGAATGGCCGCGATGTCCGAGCCGTCCGGACTCGCCTGATCGCCCTCACCCAGCGGCGCCCAGAATCGGCGGTGCAGGGCATCTGCGGTCGCCGTCGACTCCTGGGGACGCTCCCGGACGTCCGGAATCGTGATCCCGGCCACGATCGGCAGCACCTCCCGCATACAGCCGAGCCGGTCCGCCTCGACCAGCATCCGACCTAGTCGGGGGTCCACAGGCAGTCGGGCCAGGGTGCGACCCACGGGAGTCAGCCGGACGCCGGCGCGCTCCGGGCCCTGCCGACGCTCACGTCCGGCAATCGCACCCAGCTCGGTGAGGAGCCGAACGCCGTCACGTACCTGAGTCGCGTCGGGCGGCTCGACGAAAGGAAAGCCCTCGACATCACCCAGGCCGGCCTCGGCCATCTGCAGGATCACCGAGGCCAGATTCGTCCGGAGGATCTCCGGCTGGGTGAAAGCCGGACGCGCCGCGAAGTCCTCCTCGCTGTAGAGCCGAATGCACACGCCGGGTCCGAGTCGTCCACAGCGTCCGGCGCGCTGGTTGGCCGAGGCCTGGGAGATCGGCTCGATCGGCAACCGCTGCACCTTGGTCCTGGCCGAGTAGCGCGAGATCCGGGCGAATCCGGGGTCGATCACGAATCGGATCCCCGGCACCGTGATCGAGGTCTCGGCCACGTTGGTGGCCAGCACGATCCGACGGCCGGTGTGGGCGGCGAAGACCCGGTGCTGCTCGGCTGCCGATAGCCGGGCATACAAGGGCACGACCTCGGTGAAGCGCAGGTTCATCGCATTGATCGCGTCGGCGGCGTCGCGGATCTCCCGCTCCCCCGAACAGAACACCAAAATGTCGCCGTCCAGGCTGCCGGTGAGCTCGCTGACTGCGTCGCAGATCGCGTCGACCTGATCCCGGTCCCGCTCGTCGGCGGTGCCGGCCACCGGCCGATAGCGGACCTCCACCGGATAGCTGCGTCCGGACACCTCGATGATCGGAGCGTCATCGAAGTGGTCACTGAACCGCTGGGTGTCGATCGTGGCCGAGGTGATGATCACCTTCAGCTCGGGACGCTTGGGCAGCAACTGCTTGAGGTAGCCCAGCAGGAAGTCGATGTTGAGGCTCCGCTCATGGGCCTCGTCGATGATGATCGTGTCGTAGCGACGCAGCTCACGATCATGAGAGATCTCGGCCAGCATGATGCCGTCGGTCATCACCTTGACCCGGGTCTGACGACTGCGCTGAGAAGAGAACCGAACCTGAAAGCCGACGGTCTGACCCAACTGCTCGCCCAACTCCTCGGCCATTCGGGCGGCCACGCTCCGGGCAGCCAATCGCCGAGGCTGGGTGTGGCCGATCTTCCGGCGCCCGGCCAACAGACAGATCTTGGGGAGCTGGGTGGTCTTGCCCGACCCGGTCTCTCCGGCAACGATCAGCACCTGGTGAGAGATCAGGGCATCACGAATCTGTTCGACGTGCGCGCTGATCGGCAGCGCCTCATCGAAGTGAAGCTCGGGGAGTTCAGGATCCATAGCCGACCAAGACTACCGATCCGCCACGACGTGCGCCCGCTCAGCGGGGAGTGATCGTCCCGATCGGGCAGCGACCGTGGGCCAGCAGCCCGCGGATCAGACCGCCCACCGAGTAGGTCGGGAAGGAGGCGTGCACCTCCAGCACCAGAAGGTCGAGCCCCGCGCTGCGTGCAGTCAACACGTCGATCGGGCTGCCACAGGAGACCTCCAGCTCCACCGGGACGTCCGAGAACTCGGCGCGCAGTTCGTCGACGATCTCGGAGACTCGCTGCCGGGTCACCTCGATGGCGGCATCCTGCTGCTCGACGGTCAGCTGGCCACCCAGGAGCCAACGGCCGGACGGCACCCGGCACACACTCATCACGACCACCCGGCCACCGTGGTCTTGCGCCTCGGACAGCGCCCAGCGCAATGCATCGGCGCCACGGGCCGAAGTGTCCACACCGACGCCGATCACGCCGGTGCGCAGCTCATGGGGATCATCACTGGTCGACACCGCGATCACCGGAGCGTGGGACGCACCGACCACACCCAGAGTGGTTGATCCGACGAAGGGCTTGTCGCCTTGCTCGCTGGAGCGTCGGCCCACGACCACCACGGCGGCATTCTGACTGAGCTTGGTCAGGGCGGCAGCGGGGTTTCCCAGGACAACCTCGGTGTGCACCCGGCCGCGCTCCAGCCCGGCCGTAACGGCGTCATCGACGGCCCGGGCCAGCATCTCGGCCGCGTTCAGCTTGATCTCCTCGGGGTCGAAAACCACCCCCCATGCACTGTTCAAGATGATGTCGTCAATGGCGTGCGCCAACACCAGATCCGCATTGCGGTGCTTGGCCTCGGCGATTGCATAGTTGAGCGCCACATAGGCGTCCTCAGAGCCATCGAACCCCGCCAGCACCCGCACCGGAGCCTGCATCGTCATGCTGATCACCTACTTTCCGCTTGTGCGCCGGATACCGCCCGCCCCGAGTACTCAGTGGGGGTGATCGTCACGGCAAACTCATGAGTCCCCGGCACCCACGCCCGCGGCAGCCGCACGCCGGACGGCAGGCCGTCCGCTGACCCGTCCGCGATCCCCCGCACCACGACGCTCCAGCCGGACGTCGTGGCCTCGTCAACATCGTCCACCTCAAAGCACACCGATGTCGGACTACCCAGCCGGGCCAGAGCGCCGCCGGGCTTGGTCGTGAAGATGATGAGCTCCCCGTCAAGGGCATAGGTCACTGGCAGCACGTGCAGTTGATCGCCGTCCAGCCAACAGACCCGGCCAACGCAATGCTCAGCCAACAGCTGGCGGCATTCATCCTCGGCCAGGCTGGTCAGGTGCCCTTGGTAATCCATCTCGCGCATGGTACTCCGCAACCCCTGCCTGGCGTGGGCATTCACGCCCGGCGTGGCCGTCACATCGCAGCTGAGCTACCAATAACTCAGCAGGCTTGCCGTGGTCCCGCCGATCAGACTGGCCCGCGCCGACCGTCCCGGCCACGCCAGCCTGACCACCTCTGGCTAAGCTGGCCGTCCAGACAGTGAGGAGGCGGAGTGGACCCGACCACGTGGAACCTGCCGTTCCCGGCAGTTGTGGCCGCTCTGTTCGTGATCGTCGTATGCCGCGCCGGAGGCACCTATCTTGTGGGCCGGCTGGCCGCCTACGGTGCCCGGCACACGCGGCTGTCCAGGCTGCTGGACTCGCCGGCGTTCGCTGCCGCCAGCGCACGCATCGACCGTTATGGCGCGCCGGTGGTCAGCCTGTCCTTCCTCACAATCGGGTTCCAGACCCTGGCCAATCTCGCCGCCGGGGCCACCCGGATGCGCTGGCTCCACTATCTGCCGGCTCTCGCCATCGGCGCCCTGGCCTGGGCGCTGATCTACGCCACCATCGGAACCGTCGGCCTGGACCTGTTCGGACGGCTCTACGCGCTCTCGCCGATAGGTGCCATCGGCTCCATGGCCGCTGTGGTTGCGCTGATCGTCGGCTACCTCACCTGGCAGCATCGGCGAACCGCGAGCTCCTGAACCGGTACTCGCCTGCGCCCCTCAGCCGCGCCTAGGATTTCGGCATGGCCGAGATTCGCAAGTACGACCCCGCCAAGGGCAATGCCATCGCCGAAGCGCTCCGCGCCGCGATGGGTGATCCGATCCGTCCGGCCACTCCGGGGCTGCCGACCTCCGCCACCCCTGCCGCGCCGACAACCGCGCCCGCCCAGGCATGGATCAGCCTCAGCCTCGTCACCACGGACGAGACTGAGGCTGACGATGACTCCGAGTAACCCTTAGCTGCAGCCGCTGGTGGCGCCGCAACCTTCGCAGATGTAGCAGGAGCCGGAGCGACGCATCTTCGTTCCGCAGGTGAGGCACAGCGGAGCATCCACGCTCATCCCGGAGATCTTCTCCAGCACCTCAGCGGTCGAGTGCGCCTCCACCTCTACCAGTGCCGGCTGGTTCGGCCCCTCGGCGTGCACCTGGACGTCGTCGGCCGCATCGTTCTTCAGCGCCTCAGACTCGATCAGGCCGGCCTCGTCCTCCTCGGACAGGTACTTGCCGGTCTCCACGTAGCGAGCCCGCTCGGAGGCGGTGTAGATGCCCAGCTCGGCCCGCTCGTCGAAGGACAGGTAGTCCAGAGCCAAGCGACGGAAGATGTAGTCCATGATCGACTGCGCCATCCGGACGTCCGGGTCGTCGGTCATTCCGGCCGGCTCGAACTTCAGGTTGGTGAACTTCTGGGCGAACTGCTCCAGCGGCACGCCGTACTGCAGGCCGATCGAGACTGCGATCGAGAAAGCGTCCATCACGCCGGCCAGGGTCGAGCCCTGCTTGCCGAGCTTCAGGAAGACCTCACCGAGCTTGCCGTTCTCGTACTGACCCGAGGTCATGTAGCCCTCGGCTCCAGCCACCGAGAAGGACGTCGTGCGGCTGACCCGCGACTTCGGCAGCCGGTTGCGGCGCGGACGGTACTCCACCCGCACCTCGGGCGCAGCCGCCTTGACCTCGGCCTTGTCGTCGGCCTTCTTGGCATCGCTCAGCGGCTGACCAACCTTGCAGTTGTCGCGGTAGACCGCCAGCGCCTTCAGGCCGAGCTGCCAGCCCTGCAGGTAGACGTCGGCGATCTCCTCGACGGTGGCGGTCTCGGGCAGGTTCACCGTCTTGGAGATGGCACCGGACAGGAACGGCTGCACCGCAGCCATCATCCGGACGTGGCCCATCGGCTTGATCGAGCGCAGGCCCATGGCGGTGTCGAAGATCTCGTAGTGCTCCGGCTTCAGCCCCGGCGCGTTGACGACGTGGCCGTTGTTGGAGATGTACTCCACGATGGCCTCCACGGTCTCGGCCGGGTAGCCGAGCTTGTCCAGCGCCCGCGGGATCGTCTGGTTGACGATCTGCATCGAGCCACCGCCGACCAGCTTCTTGAACTTCACCAGCGAGAAGTCCGGCTCGATGCCGGTGGTGTCGCAGTCCATCATGAAGCCGATGGTTCCGGTCGGCGCCAGCACCGACGCCTGGGCGTTGCGGAAGCCGTCCTTGGCACCGAGGCGGACCACCTGATCCCACTCGGTGGTGGCGGCAGCGTGGATCTGCTCATCGATCGGAGCGTAGGTGCGCAAATCGTCGTTCGCAGCCTGGTGCTTGCGCATCACCCGCTGGTGAGCCGATGCGTTGCGGGCGTAACCGGCGTACGGGCCGACGACCGAGGCCAGCTCAGCCGAGCGCCGGTAGGACGCACCGGTCATCAGCGAGGTGATCGCCGCGGCCAGTGCCCGTCCGCCATCGGAGTCGTAGCCGCGACCGACCGCCATCAGCAGCGCGCCGAGGTTGGCGTAGCCGATGCCCAACTGACGGTAGTTTCGGGTGGTCTCGCCGATCGGCTCGGTCGGGAAGTCGGCGAAGCAGATCGAGATGTCCATGGCCGTGATGATCAGCTCGACGGCCTTGACGAACTTGGCCACGTCGAAGGTGTCGTCCTCGCGCAGGAACTTCAGCAAGTTCAGGCTGGCCAGGTTGCAGGAGGAGTTGTCCAGGCTCATGTACTCCGAGCACGGGTTGGACGCGTTGATCCGACCCGACTCCGGGTTGGTGTGCCAGGCGTTGATGGTGTCGTCGTACTGCAGACCCGGATCGGCGCACTCCCAGGCGGCCTTGGCGATCTTGTCGAACAGCGTGCGGGCGTCGATGGTCTCGATCACCTCGCCGGTCTTGCGAGCGCGCAGACCGAACTCGGTGCCGTCCACCACGGCTCGCATGAACTCGTCGCTGACCCGGACCGAATTGTTGGCGTTCTGGTACTGGACGCTGACGATGTCCTTGCCACCCAGGTCCATGTCGAAGCCGGCATCCCGCAACGCACGGATCTTGTCCTCTTCGCGCGCCTTGGTCTCGACGAACTCCTCGATGTCAGGGTGGTCGACGTCCAGGACCACCATCTTCGCCGCACGCCGAGTCGCGCCACCGGACTTGATGGTGCCCGCGGACGCGTCCGCGCCACGCATGAACGAGACCGGCCCCGAGGCGGTGCCGCCGGAGGACAGCAGCTCCTTGCTGGAGCGGATCCGAGAGAGGTTCAGGCCGGCGCCGGAGCCACCCTTGAAGATGAAGCCCTCCTCCTTGTACCAGTTCAGGATCGACTCCATCGAGTCGTCGACACTCAAGATGAAGCACGCGCTGACCTGCTGCGGGCTGGTGGTGCCCACGTTGAACCAGACCGGAGAGTTGAAGCTGAAGTACTGGTGCAGCAGCATCCAGCGCAGTTCCTGCTCGAACACCTCGGCGTCCTCGCCGGTGGCGAAGTAGCCGTACTCCTCGCCCGCCTTGCGGTAGGTGGTCACTACCCGGTCGATCAGCGTCTTCAGGCTCGCCTCGCGGACCGGAGTGCCGAGTGCGCCCCGGAAGTACTTGGTGGTGACGATGGTGGAGGCGTTGACGCTCCAGAAGTCGGGGAACTCCACTCCACGCTGCTCGAAGACGGTCTCCCCGCTCTTCCAGTTGGTCTGCACGACGTCGCGCGACTCCCAGGTGACCTCGTCATAGGGATGCACGCCCGGGGTGGTGAACACCGGGCTGATCTTCAGTCCGGGCGACTTCCGACCGCCCTTGGTGGCGGCTTTCGCGGTCTCGGTCATGGGTGAACTGCCTTTCGTAGGGTGGGAGGGGTGTGCTGTCAGTGACTTAGGTGGTGACCAGCGCCGCGCGGCGGAGGTTGTCGATCTCGGTCTCAAAGTCCTCGACCGAGTCGTAGTGCTTGTACACGCTGGCGAATCGCAGATAGGCGACCGGATCCAGCTCGCTGAGCGGCCCCAGGATGGTCAGGCCCACTTCATCGGCGGGAATCTCGGCCTGGCCGGAGGCGCGCAACGTCTCCTCCACCTGCTGGCCCAGTCGGGCCAGATCGCTCTCCGAGACCGGCCGCCCCTTGCAGGCCTTGGCCACTCCGGTGATCACCTTCTCGCGAGAGAAGGGCTCGACGACGCCGGAGCGCTTGACGACGACCAACTGCATCTGTTCCAGCGTGGTGAACCGGCGCTCACACATCGGGCACTGACGACGCCGGCGAATGCTGGTGCCGTCTTCTGCAACGCGGGAATCGAGGACTCTGGTGTCGGTGTGCCGGCAGAACGGACAGTGCATCCGGCGCTCCTTCTCAGTCGTGGCGGCGGTGGATGAAGTTGTGGACGACGTGTGTACGCGAACCACAAGTTGTGGACAAACCACATTGCTGTAACTACTAGATGTAGAGGTTACGCAGACCGCCGCCCACAAGCAAGACAACCTGGAGCGCGTGTCGCGGGCAACTCCTGGGGCAGATGTGCCCAGTGCCCGGTCATTGCAAACGAACTCGGGTCAGCCCTGAGTCGCTGCAGCTGCCACAGCCGGCGCCGGAGTGTTCAGCGGCTCGTTCGGGACGGCAAGAAAGGCGCCGATCAGGACGACCAGAGCGGTCACGAAGACCGAGATGAACCCGATCACGGCGACCGCAATCCCCCGGTCGGTCAGCTGCCAGCCGGCTGCCGCAGGTCGAGCCGCGCCGATCGAGGAAACGGATGCAAGCCGGAGGTCGGCGGGACGCTCGCATGCAGCCTCGGCCCACGCGGTGTCCATTGCCTCGGTGATCGCCAGTGCGCTCATCGCCTGCCCCTTTCCTCGAACGTGTGTTCGATACTGTTCTACTGGCTCGACGCACTGGATGCAAGTGTTTTCGAACATCTGTTCGCAGCGTGTCGGGCTAAGTACGATCCTGCCGCCGGGGTCTGACAGTTTTCGGCCACACCTCCAGCCCGCGCGACACGCTCGAACATGTGTTTGATTCGGGGCAGCCCAGCCGATAGTTTCGAGGCATGGCAGCTACCCCAAGCTCCGACCGCAAGCGCGGTCGGCCGCGCAAAGAGGACATCGCAGCGCAGCTCGGCACCAAGGTGTCGCAATTGCCGGACGGCCCGGTGGACGCCGAAGGCCTGACTCCCCGGCAGCGGCGGATCCTCGAGGTGATTCGCGACGAGCTCACCGAGCGCGGCTACCCGCCGAGCATCCGTGAGATCGCCGATCGGGTGGGGTTGGCCAGTTCCTCGTCGGCCGCGCATCAGCTCAAGGTGCTGCAGGCCAAGGGCTTCCTGTTCCGCGATCCGCATCGTCCACGAGCGCTGGAGGTGCGGCTGCCGTCATCGATCAGCCCGAGCGACTCAGTCCGCGTTGTCGAACCGGACGAGCCCGTCCCGTCCGCCCCATCGGTCACCGCACCGATCCTCGGTCGGATCGCCGCTGGTGGGCCGATCCTGGCCGAGCAGGCCGTCGAGGACGTGTTCACTCTGCCCAAGCAGCTGGTCGGCGAGGGCAACCTGTTCCTGCTGGAGGTCAAGGGCGACTCGATGATTGAGGCCGCCATCTGCGACGGCGACTATGTGGTCGTCCGCCAGCAGCCCGACGCCAGCAATGGCGACATCGTTGCCGCGCTGTTGGGCGATGAGGCCACCGTGAAGACGTTCAAGCGCACTCCGGGCCAGGTCTGGCTGCTGCCGCACAACCCGGCGTACTCGCCGATCGACGGCAACGAGGCGTCCATCCTCGGCAAGGTGGTCGCGGTTCTGCGTCGGGTCTAGCCGCCGCCGAACGGCCTCAGCCCTCTGCGCCGGTACGGCCGCTATCACCCAACCGTCGCAGAGCGGCGATCGCCACCTCCCGATCAGTGGTCATCCAGAAGTCCGGAAGTGAGGCGCGCAGGTAGCTGCCGTAGCGTGCCGTCACCAGCCGCGGGTCGAGAACGGCAACCACTCCGCGATCATCGAGGGTACGAATCAGCCGTCCGGCACCTTGGGCCAGCAGCAGGCCGGCGTGGGTGGCTGCCACCGCCATGAAGCCGTTCCCGCCAGCCTGCGTGACCGCCTGCTGGCGCGCCTGCATCAGCGGGTCGTCCGGCCGTGGGAACGGGATCTTGTCGATCACCACCAGCCGACAGGTGTCCCCCGGCACGTCCAGGCCCTGCCATAGCGACAGGGTGCCGAACAGTGACGCCTCCGGGTCGTCCACGAAGGCCGCCGTCAGCTTGGGCAGATGGGCGTCTCCTTGGCACAGGATCACCCGATCCGGCACCTCGGCCCGGCAGTAGCGCGCGGCGGCCTCGGCAGCCCGCTGCGAGGCGAACAGCCCCAGGGTTCGTCCCTCTGCGGCCCACAGCAGCTCCGCGATCTCGGCCAACGCATCCGGAGCAATGCCGTCTCGGCTCGGGGCCGCCAACTGCTTGGCGACGTAGAGGATGCCCTGGCTGCGATAGTCGAACGGGGAGCCGACGTCGACCCCGCGGTAGTCGGCGCCCGACGGATCGAGCCCGACCGAGGCCGCGATGGAACGGAAGTCGCCACCGAGCTTGAGGGTGGCCGACGTGAGCACTACCGCATGGTCGGCGAAGACCCGCTCCCTCAACAGGCCGGCCACCGACAGCGGCGCGCAGTTCAGCTGCCGCCCGAAACGCTCCGACTCCGATACCCAGATCACGTCCACCTCGGCGAGCTTTGCCATTCGCTCGGCGATATCGAAGATCTCCTGCGCCGCCGCCTGTGCCTGGTTGCGTTCGACCTCGTCGGCGTCGCCGCCGGCCAGTCCGGTCACCGCCTGGCGGGCGGCATCCCGGACGCTGCGGACTGCGGCCAGGACCGCCGGGTCGCCGCCGGGAATCCGGCCGACCTCGGCCTCATCCAAGCCCTCCTGCAAGGTGTCCGCGGCGTCGAGGAACTCCAGTCCGCTCTGGTCGGCCAGCCACGGCAGACAGCGCTTGGCCACTCGCTCGACCTGGGTGGGACCCAGCTCCACCGAAGCCGCGCCGGTGACTCGGGCGACTAACTCGTGCGCCTCGTCGATCACCAGGGCGTCGTACTCGGGCAGCGCCGTCCCGCCATGCATCGCGTCGATCGCCAACAGGGCGTGGTTGGTGACCACCAACTGGCTGGCCCGCGCACGCCTACGGCCCTCCTCGACGAAGCACACCTCGCCGAACGGGCACTTCTGCGCTCCCAAGCACTCACGCACCGGCACCGATACCTGCGCCCACGCCGCCGGACTGTGGTCGGGCGCATCGTCACGGTCGGCCAGGCCGTCGTCCTCAGCCTCCTGCTCGGCCCAGCGGCGCAGCGCAACCACTTCCGCCCCCAGGCCGGACGCCTCGCTCGGGTCGGCCACCAGGGCCTCCTGCTCGAGGCCCTGACCATCACGAACGCGCTGCAGGCAGACGTAGTTGCTGCGCCCCTTGAGGACGGCATGGCTCACCGTGCGTCCGGTCACCTCACGGCACGCGGCGACCGCGGTGGGAATGTCCTTGTTGGCCAGCTGGGTCTGCAGCGCCAGCGTCGCGGTGGCGATCACGACCCGGGCCTGCGGATCGCTGGCCAGCTCGGCCAGGGCCGGCGCCAGGTAGCCCAACGACTTGCCGGTCCCGGTGCCGGCCTGCACCAGAAGATGCTCAGCACCATCGAAAGTGCTGGTCACCTCGGACACCATCTGCACTTGCCCGGGACGCTGACGGCCACCCAGACCCTCGACTGCGGCGGCCAGAATCCGCCCGGCGATGTCTCCGTCAGTCATCGGCGGCGAAGCGGGCCAGCTCACCGGCCAGATCGGCATTCACCCGGGCCACAACCAAGGTGCCGGTCGCGGTGTGCTCGGCCGAGACGAACTCTCCGGCGTTGTGGATTCGATCGATGAGATCCCCACGGGCGTAGGGCACCAGCGCTCGCACTTCCACAGAGGGACGGGGCAGCCGCTCTTCGATTCGAGCCAGGAGCTCCGGCACCCCCTCGCCGGTGCGCGCCGAAACCAACATGGCGTCGGGAAAGCGTCCCCGCAGTGCCAGCAGGACGTCCGGTGCCGCGGCATCGACCTTGTTGATCACCAGCTGTTCAGCCACCCCGGCTGCGCCGATGTCGGACAGCACGGTGCGCACCGCAGCCACCTGCCCGAATGGATCGGGGTCGGAGCCGTCGACGACGTGGAGCAGCAGATCGGCGGACACCGACTCCTCCAGCGTGGACCGGAAGGCCTCCACCAGGTCGTGCGGCAGATGCCGGATGAAGCCGACGGTGTCGGTCAGGGTGAATACCCGGCCATCGGAGGTCTGCCAGCGCCTCGTCGTCGGATCCAGGGTCGCGAACAGCGCGTCCTCCACCAGCACGCCGGCATTGGTCAGCCGGTTCAATAGTGAGCTCTTGCCGGCGTTGGTGTAGCCGACGATGGCCACGCTGGGCACCTGGTTGCGGGTGCGTTGAGCCCGCTTGGTCGCTCGCACCTCATCGAGCTCGCGCAGCCGCCTCTGCAGCACCGAGATCCGGGTCTTGATCCGGCGTCGATCGGTCTCGATCTTGGTCTCACCAGGACCACGCCCACCGATGCCGGCACCGGCCGCCGCCCGACCACCGGCCTGGCGGGACAGATTGCCGCCCCAGCCACGCAGCCGCTGCCGCAGATACTGCAGCTGCGCCAACTCGACCTGGGCCTTACCCTCGGCGCTCTTGGCGTGGGAAGCGAAGATGTCCAGGATCAGTGCAGTCCGGTCGATCACCTTCACGCCGACCCGGTCTTCCAGATTGCGCAGCTGAGCCGGCTCGAGCTCGCCATCGCAGATCACCGTGTCGGCGCCGGTGGCGATCACCACCTCACGCAGTTCGTCCACCTTGCCGCGTCCGATGAAGGTCGCCGGATCCGGGGTGCCGCGCCGCTGGACCAGGCCCTCGAGAACCTCCGAGCCCGCCGTCTCAGCCAGCAGCTTCAACTCGGCCATGGCATTGTCGGCGTCCAGCTGGCTGCCGCTGGTCCACACGCTGACCAGGACGACCCGCTCCAACTGCAGCTCGCGGTACTCGACCTCGCTGATGTCGGCCAGCTGAGTGGACATGCCCGCCACCCGCCGCAGCGAATGCCGAGCCGCCAGCTCCAGCTGCTCGCCGTCCGGACTGGGCGCGTCGTCGTCCCACTCGTCGTTCTCGATCATCGTTCCCATCGATTGCCCAGCCTGCTGTACGCCGCTGCCCGCACTCAGCTCAACTCCTGAGGCCAGGTCAGCTCGCCGTGCGCCACGACGACCGCAGGCCCAATCAGAACCGCCTCGTCACCGCTCAGCTCGACCTCCAGCTCGCCGCCGGGTACCCGGACGTGCACGTGCGCTGCTCCCCCGGCCGCCGCTGCCGCCGCAACCACGCCGGTGCCGCACGAGGCCGTCTCGCCGACCCCGCGCTCGTGGACGCGCATAGTCACCTCACCGGGCTCGCTGACCGTGACGAACTCGAAGTTCGCCCCGGCCGGGAACACCTCCGCCGGATCCGCGGTCGGCTGCGCCGCCAGATCGAGTTGCCCGAGATCCTGGTCGGGACCCAGCACGCTCACGGCATGCGGATTGCCGACGAAGACCGAGGTGGCCGGCCAACGTTGAGTGCCGAGGCTGACCTCGACCGGTTCGCCGAACCGCACAGCACCCATGGTCACCGCAATCCTGCCGTCCGGCAGAAACCACCCAGTCCGCTGCCCGGCCCGGGTAAGCACCGTGGTGCGCGATCCGGAGTCGATCAGCCCCTGCTCAGCCAGGAACTTCAGGAACACTCGCAATCCGTTGCCGCACATCTCAGCGATCGAGCCGTCGGCATTGCGATAGTCCATGAACCACTGCGCCCGGGATGCGGCATCGGCGGCGCGGACCGCACGCAAGATGCCGTCGGCTCCGACGCCGGCCCGGCGATCACACAGGAAGCGGACGTGCGCGGCGCTCAACTCGAGCTCGTCGGAGGGGTCCAGGAGCAGCACGAAGTCGTTTCGGGTTCCGTGACCCTTCGCGAAGCTGATGCTGCTCACTGATTCTCCTGTCGGCCGTTCTGAAGCCTACCTTGGACCTCGGACACAATCGCCTCGCTCGCTGCCGGGCCGGGGCTCAACCAGACGATCCGCGGGTCACGACGCAGCCAGCCCAACTGCTTGCGGGCGAAGCGGCGAGTCACCTGAATCGTCGCCTGTTTGGCCTCGTCCTCACTGCACTCCCCGGCCAGGAAGGCCAATACCTGCCGGTAGCCGATGGCCCGGGACGCCGTCCGACCCTGCCGCAAACCGCGCCGGTCGAGCTCGGCCACCTCCTCGACCAGGCCCGCAGCCCACATGGCTTCCACCCGTTCGGCGATCCGGGCGTCCAACTCGTCGCGAGGCACCTCCAGGGCGTACTGCAGGACCGGCTCAAGCGCATAGCGCCACTGCGGCAACTGCGAACGGAAACTGCCGGTCAGCTCCAGCACCTCCAAGGCGCGGACGATCCGGCGACCATTGCCCGGCAGGATCCCGGCGGCCACCTCCGGTGCCCGAGCGACCAGTCGCGCATACAGCTCGGCATTGCCCAGCTGCTCCAGCTCGGCCTCCAGTCGTGCCCGGATCACCGGATCGGTGGCCGGGAAGCTGAACTCGTCGACGATGGCGTGGACGTAGAGGGCCGAGCCGCCGACCAGGATCGGGATCACCCCGCGCTCCCTGCAGTCGGCGATGGCGGCCCGGGCCAGCTCCTGCAGCCGCGCCACACTGGCCTCCTCGGTGATCTCGAGGATGTCGATCAGGTGGTGCCTGACCCCCGCTCTCTCGGCCAGATCCGGCTTGGCGGTGCCGATGTCCATTCCCCGATAGACGAGCATCGAGTCGGTGTTCACCACCTCGGCAGGCAGCCCGCGCGCCATCAGTGCGCGCGCGGCGTCGACCGCCAGACCGGACTTTCCACTGGCGGTGGGCCCGTTGATCACCACCACCGGAATGCTCACAACAGACATTGTGCCGATGTTTGCCCCTATCTCTAGCGCCCCGCGGCGGTCGCGCCCACAATGGGGAACGCACCGGGATCGTCCCGGGCCGTGAACAGAAAGGAGGTCGCATGGACTTCGTCGAACAGATCAAGGGGGCCGTGGCCGACCATGCGGACGAAATCAAGGAAGGTGTCGACATGCTCGGCGACTTCATTGACGAGAAGACCGACGGGAAGTTTGCGGCCCAGGTGGACCAGGCTCAGGAGTTCATTTCCGATCAACTCGGTGGTGACAAGTAGTCGTCCGCCTGATCTGAGCGGGCTACGGGCCCGCAGTACGACGATCCCGGGGGGTCGGCCGGCTGGCCGGCTCCCCGGCTCAGTTTCTGGGCTGAATGCTCAGCTGACGGCCGCGCGGGGCGGCTGCCGCCGGACCGGCCGCCCGACGAAGCCTGATCAGCCCCGCGTCGGCGTTGAGATGATGCGGGGCGGCGTAGGTGATCTCGACCTCGGCGAAGTCTCCGGGACGCGGACGCAGCTCTGGTTCCTCGGGGACGCGGACGTGGACCAGCCGGTTATCTCGGGCCCGACCCGACATCCGGGAGGTGGCCTCGTCCTTGCGTCCCTCACCCTCGGCGAACATCACTTCGACGACCTGCCCAACCAGGGCCTTGTTCTCGGCCCAACTGATCTCACCGACGAGGTCGACCAGCCGCTCATAGCGCTCCTGGACGACCTCGCGCGGCACCTGATCGGGCATGGTCGCGGCCGGAGTTCCCGGACGGATCGAGTACTGGAAGGTGAAGGCCGCCGCGAAGCGAGAGGCGCGGACGACGTCCAGGGTCGCCTGGAAGTCCTCCTCCGTCTCGCCGGGGAAGCCGACGATGATGTCGGTGGTGATGGCCGCATGGGGCATCGCGGCGCGCACTCGGTCCAGGATGCCGAGGAACTTCTCGCTGCGGTAGGAGCGGCGCATCGCCTTGAGCACTCGATCTGAGCCCGACTGCAGTGGCATGTGCAGTGACGGCATCACATTCGGGGTCTCGGCCATGGCCGCAATCACGTCGTCGGTGAACGCGGCCGGGTGAGGTGAGGTGAACCGGACCCGCTCCAGACCGTCCACGTCACCGCAGGCACGCAGCAGCTTGGCGAAGGCGCCCCGATCCCCGAACTCAACGCCGTAGCTGTTCACGTTCTGGCCGAGCAGGGTGACCTCTTGGACGCCCTCTGCGACCAGGGCCTGGATCTCGGCCAGGATGTCGCCGGGACGCCGATCGGTCTCCTTGCCGCGCAGGGAGGGGACGATGCAGAAGGTGCAGGTGTTGTTGCAGCCGACGCTGATCGACACCCAGGCCGCGTAGGCCGAGTCGCGGCGCGTCGGAAGGGTGGACGGGAATCGCTCCAGCGACTCCAGGATCTCGACCTGAGCCTCCTGCTGGATTCGCGCCCGCTCAAGGAGCACCGGCAGCGAGCCAAGGTTGTTGGTGCCGAAGACCACGTCCACCCAGGGCGCCTTCTCGACAACGACCTGTCGATCCTTCTGGGCCATGCAGCCGCCGACGGCGATCTGCATGCCCGGATGTGCGCCCTTGACCGGTGCCAGATGCCCGAGGTTGCCGTAGAGCCGATTGTCGGCGTTCTCCCGAACCGCGCAGGTGTTGAACACCACGACATCGGCCTGGTTGCCCGGAGCGGCAGCAACATAGCCCGCCGCCTCGAGGACGCCCTGGATCCGCTCGGAGTCGTGGACGTTCATCTGGCAGCCGTAGGTCACCACCTCGTAGGTACGCATGGGCGAGAACTCTACCCGGCGTTGACCGAACGGCGAGCCAGCGCGGTGGCCCGGGACTCGCGAACCACGGTGACTCGGATATTGCCCGAGTAGGTGAGCTGACCTTCGACCTGCTTGGCGATGTCCTTGGCGATGGCGACCGCTTCGGCGTCACTGACCTGCTCGGGGGCGACCATCACCCGGATCTCGCGCCCGGCCTGCATCGCGAAGACCTTCTGGACGCCCCTGTGGGCACCGGCCAGCTCTTCCAGCTGGGCCAGCCGCTTCACGTAGAGCTCGACGCTCTCCCGACGGGCGCCGGGACGGCTGCCGCTGATGGCATCGGCAGCCTGGGTGAGGATGGCTTCGACGGTGCGTGGCTCGACCTCATTGTGGTGGGCCTCGATGGCGTGGACGATGTCGGGGTGCTCGCCGGCACGGCGGGCCAGCGCGGCGCCGGCCAACGCATGCGAGCCGGGCTCCTGATGACTGAGCGCCTTGCCGATGTCGTGCAGGAAAGCCGCGCGACGGCAGGTTGCCTCGTCCAGGCCAAGCTCAGCAGCGAGCAGGCCGGCGATGTGCCCGCATTCGATCAGGTGACGCAGCACGTTCTGCCCATAGGACGTGCGGAACTGCAGCGAGCCGAGCACCGGCAGCAGCTCCGGTGACAGATCGGTGATGCCCATCTCCAAGACGGCGTCCTCCGCGGCGCGCAGACTCTCCTGGCTGAGCCGCTCGGTGCTGCGCGCGTACGCATCCTCGATGCGGGCCGGATGGATCCGTCCGTCCTCGATCAGGTCCACCAGGGTGAGCCGGGCAGTCTCGCGGCGAACCGGGTCGAAGCAGGAGAGCAGAACGGACTCGGGATTGTCGTCGATCAGCAGGTTCACCCCGGTGATCTGCTCGAAAGCGCGGATATTGCGGCCCTCGCGGCCGATCAGTCTGCCCTTCATCTCCTCACTGGGAAGGGCCACCGAGGTCACCACCGACTCCGAAGTCTGCTCGGCCGCCAACCGCTGGACGGCCGTGGTGAGCACAGCCCGCGCCGCGCTCTCCGCCCCGGCTCGCGCCTCGTTCTCGATCTCTCGGGCCTGTTGCGCCGATTGGAGCCGCGCCTCCCGGGCTGCCTGGGCGAGCACCTCGGCCCGGGCTTCGGCCTGGCTGAGCCCGGCTCGCCGCTCCCAGTCCTGCTCCCGCTGCGCCTGCACCCGCTCGAGCTCGCCGGCCCGTCCTGCCACGTCCTGCTCGGCCTGGGTCAAGGCTGCTCGGGCATCGGCGAGCTCCGCCTGTGCTGCCGCCAGCTCATGCTCGCGCACCTCGAGTGCGGCCTCGCGTCGGCTCAGCGATTGCTGTAGCGCCGCAGTGGCCACCCGACCGATGCCGGCCTGGCGCATCACCAGCGCCAGCCCCACCACCAGCAGCACGACCGCAACCGCCAGCACGGTAATCACCGCCAGCAGAAGTGGAATGTCCACGGCGCCTCACCTCCCGAATCAGGGAACGGCGAATCGCACAGCCAAGGCGTGCCAAACACTCACCGGCCCGACGGCGTCAGCCTCGGACCAGCTCAAGAAGTTGGGGTATCAGTCCCCGCGTTGATTTCAGCAGCACATCAGTGGCGCTCGCGCGTCCACAGGCAGGCTAAACCTCTGACTCGCCCTCGTCCAGCACATCCAGGTCGGCCAGCACCTCGCGGGCCACTTGGGCCACCACCCCACTCGGAAAGCCTCGCCGGGCCAGCGCGCCAGTGAGCCGCCGATAGCGGACCTGCGGCTCCAGGCGGGCCAGGCCGGTCGCCTTGCGTTCTGCATACGCACGGGCCACCAGGTAGTCCTGGTCGCCGTCCAACTCCGCCACGGCCTCGCGGACGATCTCTCGATCCACACCCTTGTCGCCCAGCTCGGCCACCAGTGCTCGCCGACTGCGCTGCCGCCGCCCGCCGGCTGCCAGCCAGTCTCGGGCGAAGGCCGCATCATCGACGAGGCCGACCTCCTCCAGACGGTCGAGCACGTGCTGCGCGGTGTCCTCCGGCACACCCTTGCGGGCGAGCGCCTTGGCCAACTCGGCCCGGCTGCGCGCCCGCACGGTCAGTTGTCGCAGGGCGATCTCTCGCGCGACCGCGAGCGGATCAGCAGCCGGGTCGGAGGCCGTCGGGCTGTCTTCTGGCTGCTCGCTGAGCACGCGGCCCGCCGGCCTCCGAGCGTCCATCAGCTCAGAACTCCACCTCGCCGGTCACCGGATCAATGCCCTCGGGAACATCTGCCGACGCACCAACGCCCAGGTGAGCCAGGATCCGCTGCTCGATCTCGGCGGCAACCTCCGGGTTGTTCTTCAGGTAGTTGCGGGCGTTCTCCTTGCCCTGGCCGAGCTGATCGGCCTCGTAGGTGAACCAGGCACCGGCCTTGCGGATGATCCCGGTATCGACGCCGAGGTCGATCAGACTGCCTTCGCGGCTGATCCCCTGGCCATAGATGATGTCGAACTCGGCCTGCTTGAACGGCGGCGCCACCTTGTTCTTCACGACCTTGACCCGAGTCCGGTTACCGACCATCTCGGAGCCGTCCTTCAGGGTCTCGATCCGGCGGACGTCCAGCCGAACCGAGGAGTAGAACTTCAGCGCACGGCCACCGGTGGTGGTCTCCGGGGAGCCGAACATCACGCCGATCTTCTCGCGCAACTGGTTGATGAAGATCGCGGTCGTGTTCGCTCCGGACAGCGCGCCGGTCATCTTGCGCAGCGCCTGACTCATCAGCCGGGCCTGGAGGCCGACGTGACTGTCGCCCATCTCGCCTTCGATCTCGGCACGCGGCGTCAGCGCCGCCACCGAGTCGATCACGATCAGCGCCAGTGCGCCCGAGCGCACCAAGGTGTCGGCGATCTCCAGAGCCTGCTCGCCGTTGTCCGGCTGGCTGACCAGGAGTGCATCGGTGTCGACGCCCAGCTTGCCGGCATAGTCGGGGTCGAGGGCATGCTCGGCGTCGATGAACGCACAGATGCCGCCGGCCGCCTGAGCATTCGCGATGGCGTGCAGGGCCACCGTGGTCTTGCCGCTGGACTCCGGCCCATAGATCTCGATCACGCGGCCACGCGGAAGACCGCCGATTCCCAACGCAACGTCGAGAGCGATCGACCCGGTGGGGATCACCTCGATCGGCTGCCTGGTCTCGTCGCCCAGGCGCATCACCGAGCCCTTGCCGTGCGTCTTCTCGATCTGCGCCAACGCCGCAGCCAGTGCCTTTTCCCGGTCCGCAATCGCCATGTCGGCGTCCTTCCTAAGATCTTCTCGTACAGTTCGCCATCACTGTAGGGACGGTCGCTGACACTTCTTCACCCGGAGAGGAATCTGTGGAAATCCGCCTCCCGGCCTGTGTGTCATCCACAGCCTAGGCGAACAGGTGTTCGAAATCCCGCGACACACCGAAGACGATCACCGCTCGGTGTCAGGAAGCTCCAATGCACTCCACGCGGCCAACCAGATCCGCCGACACGGAACTCCCGCCGCCAGAGCTTGGGAGACCGTCCGATGCTCCAGTTGCCCGATCACCACAGTGTCCGCCCACGCCAGCGAGTAGGTGTCCCCCAGATGACGGGCCAGCTTGCCGCGAAGCTCAGCCTCGCGCATCCGCTATGCCGCGTAGACCCGCGGGCCGGCCGGCCGCAGCTGGGTCACGTTGTCGGCTGCGTGCTCGTCGAGTCGATCCGACACCGACCGCAGAACCTCGGCCAGCGGCACGTCCAGAGCCGCACAGACCGCGTTCAGCAGCTCCGATGAGGCTTCCTTCTGACCGCGCTCGATCTCGGAGAGGTAGCCCAGGCTGACCCGAGCCCGTCCGGAGACCTCACGCAAGGTGAGCTTCGACCCGGTGCGCACCTCGCGCAGGGTCTCGCCGAGCAACTCCCGCATCAGCAGCGGGCGCTCACGCACATCTTGGGCCATATTCCGACTCTACCTGTCCCCGGAAGGCACCCCGGTCAGCTGATACAACGCCACGCGGTGCTCCTGATGTTCCTCAACCTCAACTCCAGTCTTCACCGAGTGCGAGCTCACCGAGCCAGGCCAGCGCCGAGCGCACAGTCTGGACACGGATCGCGGAGCGATCACCGGACAACTCCAGCAACCGGCTGGCCACGTCGGACGGCCCGGCCACACCGACCCAGACGGTGCCGGGTGGATGCCCGTCCTGGCTGGTCGGGCCGGCCACACCGGTGACCGCCAGCCCCCAGGTCGCGCCGGTGGAATGACGGACGCCCGCAGCCAGGCTCTCCGCGGTGCTGCCGGCCACCGGCCCGTCCTGCTCGAGGATTTCGACAGGCACGCCGCCGAGCAGGTGCTTCAGCTCGGTCTGGTAGACGATCACCCCGCCTAAGTAGGCAGCCGACGCCCCCGGCACCTCGGTGAGAGTGGCCCCGATCAGGCCCCCGGTGAGCGACTCCGCGGTCGCCACGGTCTGGCCGGACGCGATCAGGCCGGCCACCAGAGCCTCGACCGTGAACTCAGGCCGAGCCATCGCGCTCACGCGCGGCTTGGGCCGCCGCCCGCAACCGAAGCGCATCGAAGATGTACATGACGCCGGTGACCACGGTCAGCACGAACGCCGCCCCCATCACCAGCCAGCCCAGCCAGAACCAGAACGGGAGCACGGCCACCGTCGACCAGATGTTGTAGGGCAGGAACATCAACAGCGCGATCGACTGCAGCAGAGTCTTCAGCTTGCCTCCGGCCGCGGCCGCCATCACTTCGTAGCGCAGCATGATCACCCGCATCCAGGTGATCCCCCACTCCCGGATCAGGATCAGGATGGTCACCCACCAGGGCAGCTCCCCCAGGATGCTCAGACTGATGAACGCCGCGCCGGTCAGCGCCTTGTCCGCAATCGGATCCCAGATCTTGCCGAAGTCACTGATCAGGTTGTGCTTGCGGGCCAGCCGTCCGTCGAAGTAGTCGGTGAGGATGGCCACCCCGAAGGCCACGGTGGCCGCAAGCCGCCAGACCAGGCTGGACGGGTCGATGAAGAGCAGCACGACGAAGACCGGCACCAAGACCAGCCGCAACACCGTCAGGGCATTGGGCAGGTTGGCGGGGATGCCGGGGGTTGGTGCTTCCTGAGTCATCGCTCCTCCACCTCGACGACCAGATCAACGCCGTCGGTGCTTGCGACCCTACCCCAGACCAGACTGCCCGGACCGACCCCGGCCACATTGCCGAGACTGACCTGACCGTCGGTCTCCGGGCCCTGATGCGCGGCCCGCCCGACCCAGCCGAGACCCTGGTCACTGCTCTCGACCAGAACCTGGACCCGCTCTCCGATCCGGTCCTCTGCGCGCTGGGTCGAGACCTCATCGACCAGGGACGACAGCCGATCAACCCGCTCGGCGATCAGTTCCGGCGACACCTTCTGGCCGAGCCCGGACGCCTCAGTGCCCTCCTCGTCGGAGTACCCGAACACACCCACGGCATCGAGGTTGGCCGCGGCGATGAACTCACACAGGATCTCGAAGTCCTCCGCGGTCTCACCGGGGAACCCGACGATGACATTGCTGCGGATGCCGGCCAGCGGACGTCCGTCGCGAATCCGCTCGATCAGGTCGAGGAAGGACTCCGGGTCGCCGAAGCGACGCATCCGGCGTAGCACCGGCGGCGAGGCGTGCTGGAACGGCAGGTCGAAGTAGGGCACCACCCCGGGCAGTGTGACCATGGCTTCCAGCAGCGAGGGACGCATCTCGGCCGGCTGCAGGTAGGAGACCCGCAGCCAGTCCACCGGGACCGCGCCGGTGAGTTCAGTGAGCAGCGTCTCCAGGTTCGACCCCAGATCCTTGCCGTAGCCGGTGGAGTTTTCGCTGACCAGTACCAGCTCGCGCACACCCTCCTCGACCAGCCAGGCGGCCTCGGTGACCACCTCGGCGATCGGCCGGGACAGATACGACCCACGGAAGGCCGGAATGGCGCAGAAGCTGCAGCGCCGGTCGCAACCGGAGGCGATCTTCAGCGGCGCGCTCGGTCCGGAGCTGAGTCGCTTGCGAATCGGACGCGGCCCACTGGCCGGAGCCGTCCCAGCCGGAAGCGGCCCATGTCCGGGCACGGCAACCCCGGACGCGCGCGCTTGCCGGGCCGCGGGTGCCAGTGGCAGCAGAGAGCGACGATCCCTGGGCTGATGACTGGCCGGACGCCCACCGGCCAGGATGAACCGCAGCCGCTCGGCGATGTCGGGGTAGTCGTCGAAGCCGAGAACGGCGTCCGCCTCGGGCAGCGCCTGGGCCAGCTCCGCCCCGTAGCGCTCAGCCAGGCAGCCGACCGCTACCACCGCCTTCTTCGGTCCGCCCAGATCGGCGGCGTCCAGAATGGTGTCGATCGAGTCCTTCTTGGCAGCTTCGATGAAGCCACAGGTGTTCACCACAATGGCCGAGGCCTGCTGCGGGTCGTCGACGAGCTCGAAGCCGTCGGACGACAGCCGCCCGGCCAGTTCCTCGGTGTCGACGTCGTTTCGGGCACAACCCAACCCGATCAGATGGACCGCGACCTTGCCGCCAGCTGATTCGCGCACCTGCCTACCGTACCCGGCCAACCTCAGCCGAGGCGAAGTGAAGCCAGGACCTCGTCCAAATCATCGGGCTTTACTAGGACTTCCCTAGGTTTCGAACCCTCCGACGGGCCGACCACTCCCCTGGTCTCCAGGATGTCCATCAGCCGTCCGGCCTTGGCGAAGCCGACCCGCAGTTTGCGCTGCAGCATCGAGGTGGAGCCCAGCTGCAGGTTGACCACCAGCTGGGCGGCCTCGAGCACCAGCTCCAGATCGTCACCGATGTCCTCGGCGACCGCACGCGAGGTGTCGGCCACTGCGGTGACGTCCTCGCGGTACTGCGGCGGAAGCTGATCGCTGACCTGCTTGACCACGGCCCGGATCTCGGCCTCAGTCACCCAGGCACCCTGCACACGCAGCGGCTTGGACTGCCCCATCGGCAGGAACAGTCCGTCGCCCTGGCCGACCAGCTTCTCTGCGCCCGGGGTGTCCAGGATCACTCGGGAGTCGGTCATCGAGCTGGTGGCGAAGGCCAGCCGTGAGGGCACATTGGCCTTGATCAGGCCGGTCACCACGTCGGTGGACGGCCGCTGGGTGGCCAGCACCAAGTGGATGCCGGCGGCCCGGGCCAGCTGGGTGATCCGGACGATCGAGTCCTCGACATCGCGCGGGGCCACCATCATCAGATCGGCCAGCTCGTCCACGATCACTAACAGGTAGGGGTACGGGGCCAGCACCCGCTCCGAGCCGGGCGGCAGCTTCACCTGATTGGCCCGGACGGCCTTGTTGAAGTCGTCGACGTGCCGGAAGCCGAAGGCGGCCAGATCGTCATAGCGGGCGTCCATCTCCCGGACCACCCACTGCAGCGCCTCGGCGGCTTTCTTCGGGTTGGTGATGATCGGCGTGACCAGATGCGGGATGCCCTCATAGTGGGTCAGCTCGACCCGCTTGGGATCGACGAGCATCATCCGCACCTCGTCCGGGGTCGATCGCATCAGGATCGAGGTGATCATCGAGTTCACGAAGCTGGACTTGCCCGAGCCGGTGGCGCCGGCGACCAGCAGGTGCGGCATCTTGGCCAGGTTCGCCACGACGTAGCCGCCCTCGACGTCCTTGCCCAGGCCGACGGTCAGCGGGTGGTGGTCGCCGCGGGCCCGTGGCGAGCGCAGCACATCGCCCAGCGAGACGATCTCCTTGTCGGCATTGGGAATCTCGATGCCGATCGCGGACTTGCCGGGAATCGGGGACAGGATCCGGACATCGGCCGAGGCCACCGCGTAGGCGATGTTCTTGCCGAGCGCGGTCACCTTCTCGACCTTGACGGCGTTGCCGAGCTCCACCTCGTAGCGGGTGACCGTGGGTCCACGGGTGTAGCCGGTGACGGTGGCGTCGATCTCGAACTGACGCAGCACCTCGGTGAGGCTGTGCACAATCTGCTCGTTGGCTGCCGTCCGCGCCTTGGGGACGGTCCCAGCCCGCAGCGCCGCCGGATCGGGCAGGACGTAGGCCACGTCGCCGCTGATCGGGGGCTGCTCCGCGCGCAGCGGGCCCGGCGACATGACCGGGGCCTCCAGTGGCGGCCGGGCCTCCTTCTTCGGGCTGGGCAGTCCGGGCGGGGTGAAGGCCACGGTGGCCTCGTCCTCCGGGGCTACCGGCTCGTCTTCGGCCACCAACGGTGTGTCATAAGGCTGATGATTGGCCCCGTACTCAATCTCCGGCTTAGCCGGGCGACGCAGCTTCTCGCGCCACTCGCCGAGCAACCGCGGCACGTCGCCGATCGGGATGCCGGCGATCACCAGCACCCCGAAGGCGGCCAGGATCACCAGTACCGGAACCGCCAACCAGACGGTCAGCAGATCGACGGTGAACGAGGACGAGATGAAGCCCAGATACCCACCGGCCTCGCGGACCAGCTCCGGGTGTCCGCCGCGCGGCAGCCCGCGGGCGATGTGCAGGATGCCGAGGACGCCGAAAGTGGCTGCGATCCAGCCGACCGCCTGCCGCCCGGCATTGCCGTGCCGCTCAGGATGGCGCCAAGTCCGCCAGGCAACGCCCACGGCGAGCACCGGCAGGACGTACGCGGCCGAGCCGACCGGCGTGGCCGCTGCCACCTGAATCCAGTCACCGACCGGAGCCGGCAATCCGAACCAGAACTGGGCGGCCACCACGCCGCCGAACAACGCCAGAAAGAGCCCGGCGCCGTCGTGGCGCTTCTCCGGCTCCAGATCCTTGACGGCCGGCGGTACAGCGCGCACGACGGTGCCCAGGCCGGTGGCCAGACCTCGCCAGATTGCGGCCAGGCCGCGTCCGATGGCCGACACGAACTTGGACAGGCCAGAGGGCCCCTGGGGGGCCGGGGGCTTCTTCTTGCTTCCACTGGCTCGGGATCCGCTGGGCCGCGCTGATGCGCTGCTGCGGCTCCGCGAGGGGGAAGGCGCGCGGGTCGCCATGCCGCCAACCTAGGCCAAGAAGGTTGTCAAAGCCTGGATTCCACGCCGGGAGGCGCTCACCTCGCCGCCCCGAAGTGCTCCCAGCCCGGCGCACCGAAGTCTGGTGCGGCACCGTCGACCAGCACCTGCGCCGGGCCGGCAGTGACGCGTCCGATCACCGTCCAGCCGGACGGCACGCGACCTGGCGGGAACGTCCCGACCAAGGCGTGATCCTCACCACCGGTGAGTTGGTAGACCAGCGGATTGCCGCCACCCAGGGCCGCGGCCACCGCCTGCTGCGGTTCGGCGATCTCGAAAGCGGCACTGTCCAGCTCGATCTGCACGGCCGAGGCGGCAGCGATGTGGCCCAGATCGGCCAGCAGGCCGTCAGAGACGTCGATCAAGCTGTGCGCTCCGGCCTGCGCGGCCACCACTCCCTGGCCGTAGGGCGGTTCGGGGACGCGCTGAGCCACCACCACGGCCCGCGGCGACCGAAAGCCTCGAGTGAGCACTGCCAGGCCGGCCGCCGCCCACCCCAGTCGGCCGCAGAAGGCGACCTGGTCTCCCCCCTGAGCTCCACTGCGCCGCAACGGCTCGCGTCCGGCCAGGTCGGCCAGCACCGTCACCGTGATCACGATCTGCTCGGCCCTGGTCAGGTCGCCCCCGACCAGCGACACTCCTGCGTTGTCGCACTCCTCGCGGACACCGGCCGCGAACTCGGTGAACCAGTCGACCTCGAGCTCGCCGGGAGCCGACAGTGCCACCACGACACCGACCCCGACGGCGCCCATCGCCTCGGCATCGGCCACGCAGGCTGCGACGGCTTTGCGTCCCACATCATTGGCCGAGGACCAGTCCCGGCGGAAGTGGACGTTCTCGACCATGGTGTCGGTCGAGACGGCCAGATCGCCGCGCAGCCGCAGCACCGCGGCATCATCGCCGGTCCCGATCAGCACCTGGTCGCCGCGGCCCAGCCCGGCGGTGATCAGGTCGATCAGCTCGAATTCGCCCAGTTCGGCGATCCGGCGTCCGCTCATCGCAGGCCGAGCGGACGGTTCAACGCCAGCTCCAGCAGGGTGCTGATCAGCTCGGAGTAGGAGAGCCCGGCCTGGGCCCACATCATCGGGAACATCGACGTCCGGGTGAAGCCCGGCATCGTGTTCAGCTCGTTGACCCAGCCGGTGCCGTCCGCATCGAGGAAGAGGTCGACTCGGGCCAGTCCCTCAACGTCCATGGCGATGAAGGTCCGACGGGCCAGTTCGCGCAGCTGGTCGGACGTGGCCGGATCGAGATGGGCCGGAACGTCCAGGCTGACCTGGTCCTCTGGCAGGTACTTGGCGTCGAAGTCGTAGAAGGCCGAGGCCCCCTTCATGATGATCTCGCCAGGCAGGCTGACCCGCGGCTGGCCGTCCGGGTTGCCCAGGACCGCACATTCGATCTCGCGGACCCCGGTGAAACCCTGCTCGACGACGACCTTCGGATCGAGTGCCCGCGCGGCCTCGATGGCCGGCACCAGCTGGTCGACTTCGGCGACCTGGGTGATGCCGAGGCTGGAGCCGCCTCGGGCCGGCTTCACGAACAGTGGGTAGCGCAGTTCGGCGATGCGCGCCAGACAGCCCTGCCGATCATGGGTCCAGTCGGCATCGGTGAGCGCGACCCACGGTCCGACCGGGAGCCCGGCGGCCGCCATCGATCGCTTCATCAGGTCTTTGTCCATGCCGATGGCACTGGCCGCCACTCCGGCGCCGACGTAGCGGACGCCGAGCATCTCGAACAGCCCCTGGATGGTTCCGTCCTCGCCGTACGGGCCGTGCAGCAGCGCGAAGGCCACATCGAACGGCTCGACCTCCGTCAGCCGATCATCGGTTCGGGTGGCGATGGCTGCACCACTGTGGTCCGGCACCAACACAGCGGACGGTCGGTCGGCGGGCACGTGCGGCAGCCGTCCGTCGGCCACCTCGAAGGCCGCGAGTTCCGCGGGGTCGATCCGCACCCAGCGACCCTCGGTGGTGATGCCGACCCCGATCACCTGGTAGCGCTCGGCATCGATCGCGCGAGCGACGCTGCCTGCGGTCAGACAGCTGACACCGTGTTCGGGGCTGACCCCACCGAAGACCAGAGCCACTCGAATCCGCTGTGGTTTTCCGGTCATCGATTCCTGCCTCCCTGGTCGGACTTCCACCCTAGCGGGCGTCGAGGCGGGGCACTCGCCGGCCCACCCGGATGTCGTAGACATCGACCGGTGCCGGCTCGCCGCGGAGTTCGACAACCAGTTCAGTCAGCCGATCCATGATCCGTGCGCTGGCCTCGGCCTCGGCCTCGGAGTCGGTGCGACCGTACAGATCAGACAGCTCCACCGGGGCCCCGCAGCGGAACGAGACGGTGCGCCGCGGACGCAGCTTCGGCCAGCCCGGACGCTTTCCCGGCATCACCAGCTGGGCCCCCCACTGCGCCACCGGCACGACGGGCACCCCGGTGGCCAAGGCGAGCCGGGCCGCACCGGGGCGCGGCGTCATCGGCCACACCTCCGGATCGGCGGTGACGGTGCCCTCGGGATAGATCACCACGCACTCGCCCCGCTCCAGCGCCTCGCGGGCATGCACCAGTGCATCCTTGGCCCGGCCTGTGCCGCGTTCGACGGGAATCTGGCCGGTGGCTCGGGCCAGCCAGCCCAGGATCGGCACCTGCCAGAAGTCCGCCTTGCCCATTGCCCGCGGCCAACGACCGCTCCACACCAGATAGTGCGCCAGATTCGGCGGGTCGAAGTAGGAGATGTGGTTGGAGACCACGATGACCGGCCCGGCAGCCGGCAGGTTGGCCGCGTCGTCCCAGTCCCGGTCGACCATCAGCCGCAGCAGCCAGCCGGCGAACCGGACGAGTCGGCGATAGACCGGTTCAACCGGCGTCGGGTTGGCGATCCGCAGCGCAATCCGCGCCCGGTCCGACTGCTTCCGGACCGGGCGCGGCTGATGCTTTTCGGCTGAGGTCACCCCGCGATCTTGGCAGGCAAGGTCTTCGGTAGCCAAGCCGGACGGCGCGCCTCGTAGGCGGCGATCTGATCGGCGTGGGTCAAGGTGACTCCGATATCGTCCAGACCCTCGAGCAGGCGGTGCCGGGTGTAGTCGTCGATGGTGAACTCGAAGACCTCTCCACCAGCGGTAATGGTCTTGGCCACCAGGTCGACGCTGAACTCCACGCCGGGGGTGGCTTCGGCGATCGCCCACAGCTGCTCGACGACGTCCTGGCTGACCGTGGCGATCACCAGCCCGGCCTTGCCAGAGTTGGAGCGGAAGATGTCGCCGAACCGCGATCCGATCACCACGGCGAAGCCGTAGTTCTGCAGGGCCCAGACCGCGTGCTCGCGGGACGAGCCGGTGCCGAAGTCGGGACCGGCCACCAGGATCGAGCCCTGGGCATAAGCCGGCTGGTTGAGCACGAAGTCGGGGTCGTTGCGCCAGGCGGCGAACAGGCCGTCCTCGAAGCCGGTCCGGGTGACCCGCTTCAGATAGACGGCGGGGATGATCTGGTCGGTGTCGACATTGCTGCGGCGCAGCGGCACCGCGATCCCGGTGTGGGAGCTGAACTTGTCCATTTCTGATTCCTTACAGATCTGCCGGAGAGCTCAAGGTGCCGCGGATCGCGGTGGCCGCGGCCACCGCAGGCGACACCAGGTGGGTACGACCGCCCTTGCCCTGGCGGCCTTCGAAGTTGCGGTTCGACGTGGAGGCCGAACGCTCACCGGGTGCCAGCTGGTCGGGGTTCATCCCCAGGCACATCGAGCAGCCCGCCTCCCGCCACTCGGCGCCGGCGTCGGTGAAGACCTTGTCCAGGCCCTCGCTCATCGCCTGCAGCCGGACCCGAGCCGAGCCCGGAACGACCAGCATCCGCAGGCCGTCGGCGATCTTGTGTCCCTTGATCACCGAGGCGGCCAGCCGCAAGTCCTCGATCCGGCCGTTGGTGCACGAGCCCAGGAAGACGGTGTCCACTCGGACCTCGCGCATCGGGGTGCCGGCAGTCAGGTCCATGTACTCCAGGGCCCGCTCAGCTGCGGCACGGTCCACCGGGTCGGCGAAGTCCTCCGGGGACGGCACTGTCGCCCCCAACGGAACACCCTGGCCGGGGTTGGTGCCCCAGGTGACGAACGGGGTGAGCGCAGCGGCGTCGATATCCACCTCGCGGTCGAAGACAGCGTCCTCGTCGCTGAACAGCGTCCGCCAGTAGTCGACGGCAGCATCCCAGTCGGCACCCTCAGGAGCGTGCGGACGTCCCTTCAGATAGGCGAAGGTGGTCTCGTCCGGCGCGATCATGCCGGCCTTGGCACCCCACTCGATGCTCATATTGCAGATGGTCATCCGGCCCTCCATAGAGAGGTTCCGAATGGTGTCGCCGCGGTACTCGACGATGTAGCCCTGGCCACCGCCGGTGCCGACCTTGGCGATCAGCGCCAAGACGATGTCCTTGGCGGTGACCCCCTCGGCCAGGGTGCCGTTGATGTTCACGGCCATCGTCTTGGGACGGGCCTGCGGCAGGGTCTGGGTGGCCAGCACGTGCTCGACCTCGGAGGTGCCGATGCCGAAGGCCAGCGCACCGAAGGCGCCGTGGGTCGAGGTGTGCGAGTCGCCGCAGACCACGGTGAGGCCGGGCTGAGTCAGGCCGAGCTGCGGGCCAATGATGTGGACGACACCCTGGTCGAGGTCGCCGAGGCTGTGAATCCGCACGCCGAACTCGGCGGCGTTCTTGCGCAGGGTGTCCACCTGCAGCTTGGAGACCGGATCGGCGATCGGCGCCAGGATGTTCACGGTCGGGGTGTTGTGATCCTCGGTGGCCATGGTCAGGTCGGTGCGGCGCACCGCGCGTCCGGCCAGCCGCAGACCGTCGAAGGCCTGCGGGCTTGTTACTTCATGCACCAGGTGCAGGTCGATGTAGAGCAGGTCGGGCTCCCCGTCCGCTGTACGGACGACGTGGTTCTCCCATACCTTGTCACTCAGGGTCTTGCCCATCGGATCTCCATTGCTTCGTGAGCTGTTCGTTTGCGTCTCGACCAGCGTAGCGCTTGCATATCAAGATCCGAGACGGCAGTCTTAGCACATGGACAACTCCAGTGGCGTCGGCGTTCTCGACAAGGCGGCTCTGGTTCTGACGGCTCTGGAACAGGGCCCCACGACCTTGGCCGGCTTGGTGACCGCGACCGGCTTGGCCCGTCCGACTGCGCACCGCCTTGCGGTCGCCCTCGAACACCACCGTTTGGTCAGTCGCGATCTGCAGGGACGTTTCGTCCTCGGACCCCGGTTGACCGAGCTGGCCTCTGCGGCCGGCGAAGACCGACTGCTGGCCACCGCAGGGCCGGTACTGGCCCGACTCCGCGATATCACCGGCGAATCGGCACAGCTGTTCCGCCGCCAAGGTGACATGAGGGTATGTGCGGCAGCAGCGGAGCGTCCCTCCGGCCTGCGTGACACCATCCCGGTGGGCACCCAGCTGACGATGGGCGCCGGCTCGGCCGCCCAGGTGCTGCTGGCCTGGGAGGATCCCGAGCGGATTCAACGCGGCCTGCAGAGCTCCTCGTTCTCCGCGGTGGCCCTGGCCACGGTACGACGCCGCGGTTGGGCTCAGTCGGTGGCCGAGCGCGAGCCCGGAGTGGCCTCGGTCTCGGCCCCGGTGCGCTCACCCAGCGGCAAAGTGATCGCCGCCGTCAGCGTGTCCGGTCCGATCGAGCGGCTCTCCCGGCAGCCCGGACGGCTGCACGCTCCCGCGGTGATCGCCGCCGCCGAACGCCTGTCCGAGGTACTGCGCCGCAACGGCGGCGAGGGCTGAGCCCACCCGCTCATCGCTCACAGATCGTCGCGCTCGTTCGGGTAGGGATGTCGCCGGGTCTGCCCCACTATGGTCAGTCCGAGGACGATCGCCAACACGCCTGCACCCATGCAGATGTAACCAGTCAGGGTGAGGTCGACACCCGGAACAACATCCCGCACGGCGAAGCCGAGAATGGCTCCGATGGTCAGCAGCGCGATTCCGGTTCCGACGGTGGTGGACATAGACAACTCCTGTCATTGAGCTCTCCACCGGGTACCCGCCGCAAGCTGTGTGAAACCGCCGCTCAGCCCAAGGTCAGCCAGTAGCCGTGCGGGTGCCCCTGGCCGAGCACAAGGTCCTCGACCCCACCGGCCGACCAGGTGACCACGCGAAGTGCCGTCAGGTTCGAGTCGGCCACCGATTCGGGCCAGTCCAGTCCGGGCGTCGCCTCGGGCGACTCGTAGCTGACCCACGAGAGTGGACGGGCACGGCCGAGTTCGGCAAGGGTCTGGACGAATTGCGTCCGCCGAGCCTCGGGCAGATAGTTCAGCACCCACGATGTCGTCACCACCCGATGCCCGCTCGGCACGGCGTCCAGTGCCCTCGGCAAATCATCGACCGCATCGCCGGCGATCACCTGCAGACCAACCCGTCGGGCCACCTTCACGGCAGCTTCCAAGCGCTTGCGGCGATCGGCCTGATCCGGCCAGACGCAGGCCAACAGCCAACGCAACTGGTGGGCATCGTCGAGATTGATCGGCTCGCGGTCCAGCCCGATCCGGCCGACCAGGCGCGGTGGACGCTGCGGCACCTCCGACGGTTTGCCGCGCAACTCGCAGTCCAACTCCACCTCGCCATCGCCGATCACCGTCTGGCCGAACCGATAGCGGAACTCATCACTCAGCAGATTCAGCCCGGCACTGGCCCCGACGTCGAGCTGGGCGAGATCCCCGAAGCGTCGCTCGAGCGCAGCCAACCCCAGGATGAGCGGCGCGCAACGACCGATCTCATTGGTCTGTGGCGTCCGGGACTGAACAAGCGCGATCAAGTCGTCGCGGCGTCGCGAACAGAACTCACGGGCCGCCTCGGTCGGATCGTCCCGGCGTGGCTCGACAGCCAAGTTGGGATACCACGCGGCCAGCGGCTCGTCCGGCTCGGCCAGCAGCAGGAACTGGATGGCCGCGAACAGCGTCACCGCGATCCGGTTGGTCGCCGGGGCGTGGACGAGGATCGAGGGCCCTTCGTCACTCTGGCTCAATCCGAGCGCGAGCGTGGCGTAAAGCGGGGCCCGCGCGGCCGACACCTGGACGAAACCGCGCAACTCCCGACGCACGGCCTCACGGTCACTGGATCCCGTCATGCCTTGATGATGCCTGCTTTGCTGCGGTTCCGGCCGGCCAGTGCGCACAAATCTCCGGCGCAGCGCCGCGCGCTGCTGGTCCGGGCTGGACGGCGCGCCTGCGATAGCGTAGGACAACCGCGATAGCACGAAGGAGGGACGGCGTTGCCGCAGATCATCCCGGTCGCCGTACTGCTCCAAACCATCGGCTCCTTCTTCTTCGCATACTCGGCCTACCTGCAGGACAAGGTGGTCGTCGCCGAGGTCGCCGACAGCGAGCACCCGCACCGGCTGGATCTGGCCACGCTGTGGATCAGCATTCGCAGCCCGCGCTGGCTGCTCGGACTGGCCTTGATGGGGCTGTCGCTGGTCTGCCAGATCACCGCGCTGAGCTTCGCGCCGGTCTCGATCGTGCAGCCGGTCGGCGTCCTCGCCTTCCCTTGGTCGATGATCATCCAGTCCCGGGCACACAAGGTGCCGATCGGCCCGCAGGCCCGACTGGCCGTCGTGGTCACGGTGGCCGCCATCTTCGGCTTCATCAGCATCGGCGGCTTCAATGCCGCACCCGAGGCTCGGCTCAGCGAGGTGGGAGTGCTGATCGGAGCACTGGTCGCCTATCTGTGTGCGGCCGCGCTGGGCACCTTGGGCGCCCGGGGAGCCCGCCAGTGGCGCTGCTTGTTCTGGGCCTCGGGAGGCGCCGTCTTCTACGGCCTGGAAGCATCCCTGGTGAAGTCGCTGATGGAGTTCGCCAAGACGGCGAATTGGGTGAGCTCGATCATCTTCTGGGCGACGCTGGTGGCCCTGCTGATCGGCAGCGCCACCGCGGCCTGGATGGTGCAGCAGGGCTATGCGACCGGTCCGGCCGAGCTGGTGGTGGCGTCGATGACCATCACCTCACCGGTGGTGGCGGTCCTGTTCGGCATCGCCGTGCTCGGCGAGGGCGCCCAACTCGGCCCGGTCACCGCCACCTCGATGATTCTGCTCGGCGCCGTGGCGATTGGCGGGGTGATCCGGCTGGCCACCCTGCACCCGCAGTTCGAGGATGCCACGACAGCGGACGCGGCGGACCCGCGCCCGCTGTGAGCCGACTCAGCTGAACCGGTAGAGCCGCTGCGCGAGGCGGTACAGGCGCACCGAGAGCCGACGACCCGACGAGCTGGACAGGTTCGAGGCAAGGACCAACGGGTGCCGACCCAAGCGCTTGGCCATCTTCACGTCCTTGGCGTACAGATCAGCCCACATCTGCCGACGCATCTCCAACGCCTCGTCATCGGCCCGCAGCACGGCAAACATCGACGACGCAGCGATGATCAGGGCAAGGAAGCCCTCCATGTAGCGGGCCAGCCGCTTACTGGGCACCTCATCGGGCAACACGTAGGCGTCGATCAAGGCCTTGGTGACCCGCATCTGCTGGTCGAGTCGGCCCAACTGCACCGGCTCGTTCACCGACTGATCCTCGCGGCCGATGAAGTAGCGGTACAGGTTGACCGGCAGATAGTGCAGCGTCTTCACATAGGGCAGCGGGACGTAGACGAAGATGTTGTCGACGTAGAAGGTGTGCTTGGGCAACTCCAGCCCGCTGTCGCGCAGAACCTGGGTGCGATAGATCGCCGAGTGCATCAGGATGTTCTGGCCGGGCCCGAACACGCCGATCTCATCCCAGGAGATGATCTTGTTGGTGGGCAGGGCGCGGCGGTAGTGGATCACTCGCTGCGAGCCGGTCTGGATGTGCTCGTACACGTAGTTGCACACCACCAGATCGACCAGGTTGTCGCCGGCGATGAAGCCGCGCAGCTTAGCCATCAGCAGGTCGCGCGAGGTGTGATCGAGCCAATCGTCGGAGTCGACCACCTTGAAGTAGATCCCGGTGGCCGCCCGCAGGCCGGCCATCACGGCGCCGCCGTGACCGGCGTTCTCCTGGTGGATGACCTTGATCACATCCGGATGGGCCTCGGCCCACTCGTCCGCCTTCTCCGGGGTGTCGTCCTTGGTCGAGCCGTCATCGACGATGATGATCTCGATATCGCGCCCACCACCGAGGATCGACTCGATACAGGCGTCCATGTAGGCGGCGGAGTTGTAGCAGGGAATGACGAAAGTGATCGTCTTGGGCCGCTTGGTCCTCACGTGGTTTCCTCCGGCGACCGGCCTGCTCGTGCGGAGGCCAAGGTCACGTCCATGTCGTAATAGCGGTACTCCGCCGGCTGTGGCGAGAGCATCGAACGAACCCAGTGTGCCAGGCTTTGCCGCGCAGCCGCTGGTGACGGGCGGCGTTCGGCGTGCCAATTCGCGTCTGCGGGTGGGACGGGTCAGCACGAACCGGCCGGATTCGATTCACTATGGGGGAATCAGGAAGGAAGTCATGTCCGAGTCGCTCCCCCAGCTTCGTCCCGCCGTCGCCGCCCTGCCCAGTTACATCGCCGGACGGCGTTCGTCCAGCCCGAACACCGCGCCGCTGGCCTCCAATGAGAGCCACTTCCCGCCGCTGCCGGCCGTGCTGACCGCGATCGCCGAGGCCGGCGCTCGCGCCAATCGCTACCCCGATATGTTCTCCAGCGCGCTGACCGAGCGCGTCGCCGAGTGGCTGGGCGTCGGGACCGACCACCTGGCCTTCGGCCCGGGAAGTGTCGGGGTGCTGGCCCAGCTGATCACTGCGCTGTGCGACCCTGGCGAAGAGGTGATCTTCGCTTGGCGGTCCTTCGAGGCGTACCCGATCTTGTGCAAGCTCGCCGGCGCCGTGCCGGTGACCGTCCCGCTCACCTCCGATGAGCGACACGACCTGCCCGCCATGTTGGCCGCCGTCACCGAGCGGACCAAGGTCGTCCTGCTCTGTTCACCGAACAACCCGACGGGCGCATCGATCAGCGAGGCCGAGCTCATCGACTTCCTGAACCAGGTGCCGGCCGGCGTGCTGGTCGTCCTCGATGAGGCCTACCGCGAGTTCGGCCCCGCGGACGCGCTCAATCCGGTCACGCTGCTGTCCCGCTACCCGAACCTCTGCCTGCTGCGCACCTTCTCCAAGGCCTACGGGCTGGCCGGGCTGCGGGTCGGCTACGCCGTCGCCCAGCCCGAACTCGCCGACGGCCCGCGCAAGACTCAGGTGCCGTTCTCGGTGAGTGCGGTCGCCGAGGCCGCGGCTGTGGCCGCGCTGGGCTCGCTGGACGAGGTGGCCCGCCGCAGCGCCGAGGTCGTCGCCGAACGCCAACGAGTGATCGCTGCCGCCCGCGACCTCGGCTGGACGGTGCCGGACAGTGCTGCCAACTTCATCTGGCTGCGCACCGACGACCAGCGGCGCCTCGCCCTGGTCGACGCCTTCGACGCGGCCGACATCCTGGTTCGCGGCTACCCGGTGGACGGGGTGCGGATCACGATCAGCGATGCCGAGAGCAACGATCGTGTGCTGGCAGTGCTCGCCGCCCACCCGGAGTTGCGTCAGTGATCGAGGGCGATCCGGATCAGCGGCACACGCCGATCGAGGACGCCTTCGGCCTGCTCAGCGGCACTTTCCTGGCCTCGCTCGGGCTGTACTTGCTGCACACCACCGGGGCGGTGACCGGCGGCACGGCCGGCTTGTCGCTGCTGCTCAGCTACGCCACCGGCTGGTCTTTCGGGCTGATCTACTTCGTGATCAATCTGCCGTTCCTGGTGCTGGCCGTCCGCCGCAAGGGCTGGCAGTTCACGCTGCGCACCCTGGTCTCGATCGCCGCGGTGTCGGCATTCGCCTATCTGCACCCGCTGATGCTGCCGGGGCTGCGGATCGACCCGGTCTACGCCTGTCTGGTCGGCAATCTGCTGGCCGGGGTGGGCATGCTGATTCTGTTCCGGCATCGTTCGAGCTTGGGCGGGTTCAACACCGTGGCCCTGATCGCCCAGGAGCACCTCGGCTGGTCCGCGGGCTACGTCCAGCTGAGCTTCGACGCCACCGTGATCCTGCTGTCGCTGACCATCGTGGCCTGGCCCACCGTTCTGCTCTCCACGGCCGGAGCGGCCGTGCTGAGCGTCGTTCTGGCCCTGAACCATCGCCCCGGACGGTACCTCGGCTACTGACCGCCGGAAACGACAGATCCCGCCCCATACCTGGGACGGGATCTGTCATACGTAGCCCCGAGGGGATTCGAACCCCCGCTACCGCCTTGAGAGTTCAACCCGGGCATCGTGCACGCCGTTTCACGGCGCCCTGGACGCTCCGCTGAGCGTGAACCGCAACCTCCACAACCCCCACAACAGCCACGACCACGCGCGAACTGTGTCCAAAGTGTGTTCACTCGGCAACAATGCCGAGTCGTGCGAGGCGCCCTGCGCTCAGGCGCGGCGACGAGTTCGGATCAGAAGCAGGCCGCCGCCGACCAGCAGCAGGCCGAGTAGGCCGGCTCCGGTGGCGATGCCGCCTGTGTAGGCGAGGTTGTCGGTCGGGATCGTCCCGGTTGCGCTGTCGGTGGTGCCGCCCTCGACCGTGGCGGAGTTGGTGACGGTGCCGGACGCTCCGTCGACAAGCGTCGTGTGCAGGACGAAACCGACACTATCCCCGGCTGCGATCGCCTGGTCGTAGGTACAGGTCACCAGCTGACCCGTCGCGACACAGGTCCAGCCGTCGCCGGTCCAGCCGTCGTAGCGGAGCTTGCCGGGCAGCTCGTCGGTGACGAGTGCGCCACCGGGAGACTCGTTCGGGCCGTTGTTGGTGACCGTGATCGTCCAGTCGGCGTGGCTGGTCGAGATCGACTTCAGGTTCTTGTCGATGACGAGCTCGTACAGCGGGAGCACTGTGGCCGGATCGCGCGCGACGTTGTTGAACGGGTTGGTGTCCTCGGCGGGGCTGCTCACCGTGGCCGTGTTGGTGACCCCGGGGTATGCCTCAGGGCCGACCTCGACGACCAGCTCGAAGCTGGTGTTCCCGGTCACGACCAGCCCGGCCGCGCGGACGCAGGTGACGTCCTGCCCGCTGGCCGCACAGGTCCAGCCGTCGCCGATTCCGCTGACGAACGTGAGCCCTGTCGGCAGCGCGTCGTTCACCGTGATCGGGCCGGGATCGTCGGTGTTGCCGGCGTTGCTGACTCCGATCGTGTAGGTAGCCTGCTGACCCACCTGCATCGGTTCCGGCGTGTGTGACTTGGTGATTCCGAGGTCCACCTGCGGCGGGACGCTCACCGGGTCGGTCGAGGTGTTGTTGGCCGACACGGGGTCGGGCGTGGTGGTGTCCACCGTCGCGGTGTTGTCCACCCCCGGGAAGGCGGATGCGAGCACGTTGACCACCACCGTGATCGGCGCCGCACTCGCGCCGTTGTCCAGCGGGTCGTCCAGGTCGCAGCTGATGCTCTGGCCGGCGTTGGTGCAGGTCCATCCGGTGCCGGACGCGGAGACGTACTCCAGCCCGGCCGGAAGATCGTCGGAGACGCTCACCCCGCGCGCGGTCGACGGTCCGGCGTTGGTCACCTGCAGGGTGAACTCCAGGTGGTCACCGACCCGCACGCTGGACGCGTCATGGGTCTTGGTGATCGCCAGGTCGGCGCTGGTGGTGACCGGCACCGGGTCGCGGTCGGTGTTGTTGTCCGGGTCCGGATCGGTCGTGGGACTGGTCACGCTCGCGGTGTTGGTGAGCTGGCCGTCGACCAGCGTGTCCGGGTCCACGTCGGAGGCGATCTGGACGGTGAGCGCGAGTGCCGGCGCGTCGGTGTCGGCGAGGATCGTGGAGCCGCCACCCAGGGTGCAGGTGACCACCTGGCCAGACGGGTCCGGCGTGGCGGCCACGCACGTCCAGCCCGTGCCGGTGCTGCTCACGTACGTCATGCCGACCGGAAGGGTGTCGGTGACGACGACGTCTGCCGCGGCGTCCGACGGGCCGGCGTTGTGTACTGCGAGGTCGAAGGTGACCTGCTCGCCGGCCGCGCTCGCGCCACCGGTGTGCGACTTGGCGAGGCTCAGGTCTGCCTCGGTGTGCACCTGAATGGTCGCGGTGTCGGTGTTGTCGTCGGGGTCGTCACCCGGCGTGCTCGTGCTGACCGAGGCCGTGTTGGCGATCGAGGTGCCGTCCGCGACCCCGGAGCCGACTGTGGCGTGCACCCGGATCTCGTAGGTCGCACCGGCGGGCATGGACGCGACGTGGCAGTCGATCGGGTCGGCGTCGCCGCAGGTGACGGCGGAGTCAGCATCGATCCCGGTGTAGGCCAAGCCGGTCGGGAGGGCGTCGCTGATCCGGACGTTGTCGGCGTCCGACGGCCCGTCGTTGTGCACGGTCAGGGTGAAGGTGACGTTCTCGCCTGCTGCCAGTGAGGTCGGACTGGCCGACTTCGTGATGCTCACGTTTGCACGATCGGTCACCGTGACCGTGTCCGTGTCGGTGTTGTTGTCCGGGTCGGGGTCCGGAGCGGTTCCGGAGACGTTCGCCGAGTTGGTCAGGGCGTCCGGCCCGGCGTCCGGAGCCACGGCGACGGTCAGTGTGATCGGCGCGGACGCGCCCGCGGCGAGCGCCGCGGTATGGGTGCAGGTGACGTTCTGGCCGGCCGCCGAGCAGTTCCAGCCGCTACCGCTGCCGCTGACGTACGACATACCGGCGGGCAGGGTGTCGGTGACGGTCACCGGACCGGGCGAGTCGGACTCGCCGTGGTTCGTCACGGTGAGGGTGAAGGCCAGATTCTGTCCGGCGACGGCGTTGCCGCTGTGCGTCTTGGTGATGCCGAGGTCGACCCGGACGTTCACGCCGGTGGTGTCGGTGCTGGTGTTGTTACCCGGGTTCGGGTCGGTGGTGGGCGAACTCACCGTGGCGGTGTTGGTCACGTCACCGGTGTGAGCGGAGTCGATGTCGACAGTGATGCCGAACTCGGAGGTGTCGCCGACCCCCAGGCTGCCGCTCAGGGTGCAGGTAAGCAGGTTGCTGGCGTTGGCTGAGCAGTCCCACTCGGAGGAGTCGTCGGAGACGAAGGTGAGCTCTACCGGCAGCTGGTCACTCACCCGCACCGGAGAGGCCGCATTCGAAGGCCCGTTGTTGGTGACCGTGAAGTGGTAGGTGCCGGTGCTGCCCGGCACGAACTCGCCCCGGTGCACCTTGACGATGGCGAGGTCGGCCGAGGTGTGCACGGGATCGGTGACGGTGGCGGAGTTGTTGTTCGGGTTGGGGTCGGTCTCCGGACCGTCAACGGTCGCAGTGTTGACCACGTCCGCGGTGCGGCCTGCCGGAACACTCACGACGACCGTGATCTGCGGTGCCGCTTGACCGGACGTCAGCCCGGAGGCCCGCGTGCAGGTCACGGTGCCAGCGGCCTCGCTGCATGTCCAGCCCGTCCCGCTCGCGGAGACGTAACTCGTGGCTTCAGGGAGGTCGTCCGTGACCGTGATCGGCCCGGCCGAGTCGCTGGGCCCGTGGTTGGTCACGTCGAGGGTGTAGGTGGCGTCCTGACCCGCGACCACCGTCCCGCTGGTGTGCTTCGCGATGCCGAGGTCGACCGAGCGCGCAACGGTGTCAGTGACCGTGTCCGTGTTGTTGCTGAGGTCGGGGTCGTGGGTCGTCGAAGTGACGCTCGCCGAGTTGGTCAGCGTGGTGCCGTCGGCGGTGTCCGCCGGGATGGCCGCGGTGACGGTGATCGCCGGGAAGGTCGCGCCCGATGCCAGGGTGTCAGCCGGGTTCGTCCGGGCACAGGTCACCGTCGTGGTGCTCACGCTGCACGTCCAGCCGGTTCCGGTGGCGGTGACCGTGCCCAGGCCGGAGGGCAGGGTGTCGGTGACCGGGAACGGACCGACTGCGGTGTCCGGGCCGTTGTTGTGCACCGCGAGGGTGTAGGTCAGGTTCTGTCCCGCGATCGCCGTACCACTGGTCTTGGTGATCTGGACGTCGGCGGAGTCGATGTGAGTGGACGCGGTCGCCGGGCCCGCGTTGTACGGCCCGCTCGCGTTCGCACTGGCGCCAGTGAGGTCTTGCGCCGTCGTCGCCACGGTGTTCGTGTGCGCCACGCTCGCCCCGACACCGGGATCGGAGATCGCCTCAGGGTCCTTCGGCTTCGCCGCGAAGGTGATCACGATCGTGCGGTTGGTGCCCGTGGCCGGAATCGTGCCCAGGTCGGGCCAGGTGAGCACCTGGTGGCCGGACGCGTCGGTGCTCAGGGTCGGCTCGACCGGGTTCGCCGCTCCACCGGCGATCACCACGGTGGCCGACCCGGCGTCGTAGCTCCAGTTCGTCGGTAGCGTGTCGGTCGCGCTGGTGTGCAGGGCGTCCGCACCACCGTCGTTGGTCAGTGTGACGGTCCAGGTCTTGGGCTGGCCGAGGTAGGCCGGGCCCGTCGCCACGGACTTGGTCGGAGTGACGTGCGGGAACTGCGGGGTGACCACACGTGTCGCGGCGACTGGCGCATAGCTGGTCCGGCCGCCGCTGGCCAGTGACTCGTAGTGGGTGACCCGCGCGGTGTTGGTGCGGGTCGCGCTGGTCAGGGTGCTGCTGGGGGCGAGCTTCGCGGAGTAGGTGAAGCTCGTCGAGGCACTGACGGCGAGCGGTCCGGCGATCGGTCCCCAGGTGATGGTGCCGCCGCTGCCGTTCGCGTCCGCGCCGGTGATCGTTCCGCCGCCGGAGATCGTGGCCGGGTCGACGACCACTCCGGTGGGGACGGTGTCGGTGACGGTGTAGTTGTAGGCCGGGCTGAGGCTGGCCGTGGTGCGACCGTTGTTCCGGACGGTGAGGGTGTAGCCGAAGGTCTGGCCCGGCTCGACGGTGGTGTCGTTGACGGACTTGGCGATCGTCAGGCCCGGTTCCACCACGCGCACCGTCGCGGTGGCGTTGGTCGTGGTCGCGTCCCAGGTGTCCCCGGCGCTGCCGGGATCAGTTCCGTTGGTCTTGTTCCACACTGCGCGCGCGGTGTTGGTGCGATTGTTGCCGGCGTTGTTGCTGCCGACGTCGTTCATGGTGGCGCTGTAGGTGATCCGGATCGTCCGCACCTGGTCCGACGGGGCGAAATCGCTGGTCAACCAGCCGATCGTTGACCCGCTCGGCGCCAGTTCGGTGCCGGGGACGGCCGGGCTGCAGATCGTCGAATCCGCATTGGTGCAGGTGGTCGTGGCGGATCCCGTCACGTAGCTCATGCCGGTGGGCAGCGTGTCGAGCACGGCTGAGTCGTAGAACGCGGTGTTCTTCGGCAGGGTGACAGTGATCGTGAACGACCCGACCTGGCCGATCGTGAGGGTGGACTGCGCTGCCGTCTTGGTGATCGTCGAGCCCGCCACGCTGACAGTCGCGTTGGCCGTAGTGACGAGCACCTGTTCCAGCGGGTTGTCCGGAGCGAGCGGGTCGGTCTTGCCGTCGTCGAGGGTGCTGCCGCTGAGCGTAGCGGTGTTGGTGTACTGGTCACCGCCGGCAGGAACCGTGTTCACCACGGCGGTGTAGACGAGTGCGGTGTTCGTGCCGCCGGCGAGGCTGTTGATCCGCCAGGTGATGCGGGTGTAGCCGCTGGCGCAGCCGTTGGAGCCGTCACCGGCGATCACCGGGCCGACCGACGTGCCGGACGGGACCGCGGTGAATGTCCCGAAGCCCAGCTCGCCGGGGAGGCAGTCGATCACCCAGCTGTCATGCAGCGGCGGCCGGCCCGAGGCGTTGGACGCGGTAAGGGTGTAGGTGACCGTGTCGCCGCCGGTGGCCGAGCTCGGGCTGACCGTCTTGGCCAGGGTGGGTGCGGGGGTCACGATCGTGACGTTGCTGCTGGCTGTGCGCGGCGTGATCGCCGTGCCGCCGGTCGCGTCCGTGTCGCTGGTGAACGTGGCCGTGTTGGTGCGCACCGTGCCGTGCGTGTTGGACCCGTCGGTACCGATGCGCGCCGGGATCGTCACCTCGAACAACTGGTCGGTGTCGGTGTCGTTGGCGTAGGTGGTCCCGAAGCTGAGGGCTCCGGTGGTGTCGTCCAGCGTGACAGTATGCGTCGCGTCGACGCTCGGCAGGGGGTCGCCCGCCGGTGAGGTGCCGGTGGCGGAGAGCTTCGCGGTCGCCGGCCCGACGAAGACCACCCCGGTCGGAAGGGGATCGACCAGCTTGCCGTTGTAGACGCTGGTGTGCGCGGGGATCTTGACCCCGATCGTGTAGGTGAGCGTCTCGCCGACCACAGCCTGGGCAACCGTGTTGCCCGGCTCGGTGATATCGGTGAGGTTGGCCTTCGTGACCACCGCGTCCGGCACTACGACCGAGGATGCGTCGCTGGCCGCGGGCACATCCTCGTCCGTGGCGGGGACGTCGGCGCTGATGTTGTCGGCCGGGTTGTGGATCGCCGCTGGCGGGGTGCCGCCGTCGTCGATGTTCGTGGCCGAGGCGAAGGAGGCCACCGCTGCGGTGTTGTCGAACACGGTGCTCACGCTGACGTCGGCGGGGACCGCCATGGTGTACGTGAGCTTCCCGTACGCCTGCGGCGCGAGGCTGAACGAGGCGTCGAGCTGCCAGCGGATCACGCTGGAGGTCGTGTCGCCGCTGCTCAGGCCGGGACGTCCGGGCGCGCCGGCGTCGTAGCACGTGCCGGCGTTACTGACCGCGGTGATCGCGGAGCAGGTGATGCCCGCGGGGAGCACGTCCCAAACGTCCGGGGAGCTGATTGCGTCCGCGTTCACGTCACCGGACTGGGCCAGGTTCTGCAGGTCGAGCCGGAACGTGACCGCGTCACCGGCCCGAACCGTGGTGCCGTCCACGTTGCCGGGCGTCGACCCGCCGTCCACGACCGTGGAGTTCACTGCTTGCACGCCCTTGGTGAGGCCGATCGGCGGTGGCGGCCCAATCGGTATCGTTACCGAATCGCGCAGCGAATCGCTCTGGCCGTCGGTGCTGGTGTAGCGGAACTTCGCCAGGTTGTCCTTGTCCAGGGCTTTCGGGCTGGTCGTCGACTCGAGTGGGGCCGGCTCGTCCACGATCCCCGAGACGACGACACGGAACACCGTCCCCCGTGCGACGGTCAGCGGCGAACCCGAGCCGAGTGTCCAGGTGACGTAGCGGTCAGGGCTACCCGGGAAGCTGGATGCGATCAGGCTCCCGGGGGAGACCTCGTGGGAGCTCTCGTAACGGATGTTGGCCGGCAGGAAGTCGGTGAGCAGCGCGTTCCGGGTGTCCGCACCGGCGGGGAAACGCACCTCGAGCAGGAAGCAGACCCGATCCCCCTCGGTGAACGCGTCCTCCGGCCCCGCGACCGCGGCGGTGTAGTCGTTCACGTCGTCCGAGCACTGCATCGGGGTGGCGTTCTTCATCCGTAGCTTCGTCAGCTGGGGGGCATTGGCGGTGATCGTGGCGTGGGACTCGTCGGAGACCGCCACGGTGCCGGTGTCGGGTGAGTCGGTGTCGGTGCGCGGCTCGCTGGTGCCGGTGATCGCGGCATCGTTGGTGAAGGTGTCGCTGGCAGAGGTGGGACCCGAGGCGCCGTAGGTCTCCCGCATCAGCGCCTGGTAGGTGATCTCCAGGTGACCGTTGTGGGCGAGCGCTGTTGCGTCCGGGGTGAAGGTGACGCTGAACGAACCGTCCGCGTTCTCGGTGACGTCCGTGATTGTCGCGTTGGTGGGCCCGTGCCCGGCACGTCCTGCGCACTCCGCGAGGGATGTCCAGTTCGTGGCGTCGTCGATCGGGCACAGGCCGTCGGGGATTCGGTCGGTGACCACCAGGTCGCTGAGGTCGACGTACTCACTGGTATCGATGCTGAGGGTGTAGGTGGCCAGCTCGCCCTGGGTGAACGTCGTCGGCGTCACTGACTTGACCAGCCGCAGGTCCTCCGCAGTCACCGAGTGGGACGCCGAGTCCTCGACCGGTGCTCCCTCGAAGGCTCCACTCACCGTGGCCTCGTTGCGCAGTCCGATCTCGGTCGCGGTTTCGCGGGTGGATGCCCCGTTGTTGTTGTCGAGGTTCGCCGCCTGGTCGCCGGAGGACGCGCTCGGCTCGGTGCCCGACCAGGTCGTGGTGTTGGCGCGCTGCGGGATCCCCGCTGCGTAGTGGATCGTGTGGGTGGCGCCGGCGGCCAGGTCGCTCAGGTGCCAGACCACCTTCGTGTAGACGCCGGCCGGCTGCCCGGGCGGGTTCTCGACGGTCTCGACACTGTCCGGCTGGTCACACCCGGAGACGGCGGCGACCGTGTTCGAGGCGCCCGGATACTCCGGCGTGGTGCTGTTGAACGTCCCGCCGCCACAGCCGAGGAACTCCAGCCCCGCGGGCAGATAGTCGGTGACCACCAGGGACGACGTCGCTCCAACCCCGTTGTTGGTCACGGTGAGCCCGTACACCGTCTGATGGTCGTTCACTCCGCGCAGCAACTCGTTCTCCGGCGAGCCCTCCGACTTCGTCAGCCGGATCGCCGTGACCCTTGTCGTGTCCGCATCCGAACTGCTGACCACCTCGGTGCCGGGCAGCGGCTGCCCCTGACTGTCGAACTCGGGGACCTCCCGTGGATCGGAACTACTGAACGCACTGCCAGTGTTCGTCACCGACGAACCGATCGGGTACACATCCGGATCAACGCTGGCCCGGAAGGTCAGGGTACGAGTCGCGCCGGGAGTCAGATCAGACACGTTCGACCAGACGAGCACCTGATGGGTCACCGGCGGCGTGGTCGTGGCGTCGTCGGTGATCGTGATCACCTGCGGCTCGCCGTAGTTGGTCGGGGAGGTGGAGCCGGCCACATACCTCACTCCCACCGGCAACACGTCGGAGTAGGACAGGTTGTACTGCTCCACTCCGCTCCCGGAGGGATTCGTCGCAGCGAGGCGGTACTCGACCTGCCCGCCCAGAAGCACCGGACCCGAGGACGCCTTGTCCAGCGAGATCGTGCCCGCGGCGGCAGCCGGCGTCGGCGCCGCGACCACCACGCCCGTGAAAGCCAGGGCGAGCACGCACACCAGCCTCAGCAGCCGCGCACTCCTGCTGCGGGCAGCACGCGAAGACGAGGGGGAACCGAGGGTGCGCATCCAGTCTCCAGTCGCTGCGACGCCAAGCGCCTGCAATGGGTTTCCTCAGGAGGTTATCGGGCACTCTAGCAAGCACGCCAATCCCGGACGCGTGAACCATCAAGGATCGGTCGAGGTACACGGTCAAGATCAGCCGACAACACCAAACGCCGCGCGAGTCAAACGACGTCGTGGCGCTCGGAATCGGAGCGTCGAGCCAATGGCCTCTTGATACGCGCCAACGTCGCGGCGGAAGGCCGGTCGCCTCGTCCCCGTCCAGCCCTGGTTACGGCTCCCCCGCGGTGCCCTGAATCGCCCCGGCCCGACCAACCTGCGGAACGGTCCATATGCCGGACTACCGCCCTGCCAGGTCAACAGCTCAGGGGCAGAACGTCGAGCGAAAACCCCTTGTCAGACGCAGGTCCCGCGACACGGTCTAGATCCGCTGGACACGAACTGGACACAGTTTGTGTGTCCAATCTGTGTCGAATAGCGTTTTGCACGTTTCCGGAGAGCCAAGAACCCCTTGCCAGAGTTGCCTCTGACAAGGGGTTTCACCTTGTAGCCCCGAGGGGATTCGAACCCCCGCTACCGCCTTGAGAGGGCGGCGTGCTAGGCCGCTACACAACGGGGCCAAGCTCGGTGAAGACTAACCTAACTGCATCCAGCTCAGCGAATCGTCACTGCGCTGGGGTACTAGGACTCGAACCTAGACTGACGGAACCAGAATCCGGCGGGCTGCCAATTACCCCATACCCCACTGTCCACTTACGTGGACTCGCTGACCCCGAAGGGCCAGCGAGGGATCACTTTACTGGATGGGTAGCTGGGCCACCAAACCGGCCACGCGGGGTGGTCCTTGCCAGCTTCATTCGGTCGGCCACTCGCACTGCGACTACGGCAAACAATGCATACCCCGCCAGGTTCCAGGCCAGTTCGGCCCAGCTCACCTCGCCCGGATGCCGAGCCTGCGCCAGGGTCCCGGACAGCGCTGCATAGCCGAATGCGATCAGGTTGTTCACCACATGGGCCGCGATGCCGGCCTCGAGTCCGCCGGTGCGCAGAACCAGCCAGCCGGCGAGCAGACCGAAGGCGAACGGGTGCAGGAATCCGGCCAATCCCTGGTTCTGCGTGTGCAGGAGCGCGAAGAGCAGCGCCGAGCCGATCACCCCGAACCAGCGCTGATAGCCGCGGGCCAGCCACAGGCCCACTCGTCCGGCACCCTCACCGGCGGCATCAGAGGACAGCAGCGGACGATTCAGATTGGGCGCTGCCGAGTACAACGCCTGAAGCAGGTACCCACGGAACAGGTACTCCTCACCGGCTGCCTGCAATGGTGCGGTCAGCACGATGGCGATCAGGAAGCCCCATACCGGCTCGGCCGGCGCGAACTGCCACGGCTGGCCGAGGCGGGACAGCGCCCACACCACCCCCAGAACCACCAGGGCGGCGATCAGGGCGACCAGGCCGTAGCGCCAGCGGAAGCCGGGCTGAACCGAGTGCAACCAGCGCGGATCGAATCGGTGGACGAACAGGACCATCGCAAGAGACAGCGGAATCGCCATCGCCAGCCCGAGGTGGGTGGCCACGATCCCCCACGGGCTCGCGAAGTCTCCCACCGCGGCGGTGGAGTAGCTGGCGAAGGTTCCCGGCGACCCGGACGCCGTCCAGAAGACCCAGGCCAAGCCGCCGGTGACCAGGGCGGCCAGCCAGACGAACCCGAGCACGGAGAGCATTCCTCCGCCCACCCCCAGGGACAGCGCCCGCAGCGGCGTCCGCTGCGCCTCGTCGACCACCAGGACTCCGGGGTACTCCACCTCCGGCCGCGGCTCGTGGCGGACGAACCGGCCGAGCCAACCCTGCCCCACGCTCATTCCTCGGCGACCACGGGGTTGGACAAGGTGCCGATCCCCGAGATGCTCACCGCGACGGTGTCTCCCGGCTCCATCGGGCCGACACCGACCGGAGTGCCGGTCAGAATCACGTCGCCGGGCAGCAAGGTGGTGAAGGCCGAGATCTGGGCGATCAACTCCGGCACCGAGTGCACCATCTCCGCCGTGCTGCCGTGCTGGCGCACCTCGCCGTTGACGGTGGTGGTGATCTCCAGGTCGGCAGCCCCGTCCACACCAAGGTGAGTGACGATCCAGGGGCCGAGCGGGCAGAAGCTGTCGAAGCCCTTGGCCCGGGTCCACTGGCCGTCACCGGCCTGCAGATCGCGGGCGGTGACGTCATTGCCGATGGTGTAGCCGAAGATCACCTCGGCGGCCCGTTCCGGCGGCACCCGGCGGCAGATCCGTCCGATCACCACGGCGAGTTCGCCCTCGTAGTGCAGGTCGCTCGTCTCGGCGGGCCGAATGATCGGCTCCCCCGGCCCGATCACCGCGGTGTTCGGCTTGCCGAACAGCAGCGGTGCCGTGGGGAGCTGGTTGCCCAGCTCAGCGGCGTGTTCGGCGTAGTTGCGTCCGACACCGATCACCTTGCTGCGCGGGATCACCGGCGAGACCAGCCGAACATCGGCCAAGGCCAGCCGTTCACCGGTGTATCGCACCGGCCCGGCCAGCGGATCTCCGGTGATCACCGAAATGGTCTCCGGGTTGGGTCCGTCATCTTCGGCCAGCTCAACAAGGCCATAGGCCGGGTCTGCCCCGGCCACGAATCGCGCAATACGCATGGCGTCACCCTAGAGCCGCAGCCACAGCGGACGCACCCGGGCCGGCCCATCGAGACGTCGTGGGGGCGGCAAGTGCCACGCCGGGAGGCACGCTCGCCCTCCGGGACGCTAGGGTTCACCAGTGAGTAGCGCAGCATTCGATGCCGTTGAGTTGATTCGTCTCAAGCGCGATGGCGGCCGGTTGCCCGATGCCGGGATCGACTGGCTGATCGACGCCTATACCCACGGCGCCGTCACCGACGAGCAGATGTCGGCCATGGCCATGGCCATCTTCTTCCGCGGCCTGGATCCGGCCGAACTGAGTCGCTGGACCAACGCCATGATCGCCAGCGGCGAGCGAATGAGCTTCGCCTCACTGTCCCGTCCGACCGTGGACAAGCACTCCACCGGCGGCGTCGGCGACAAGATCACCTTGCCCCTGGCACCACTGGTGGCCGCCTGCGGCGCGGCCGTCCCCCAGTTGAGCGGACGCGGGCTGGGCCACACCGGCGGCACCCTGGACAAGCTGGAGGCCATTCCCGGCTGGCGAGCCTCGCTGAGCAATGACGAGATGCTGGCCCAGCTGGAAGAGGTCGGCGCGGTGATCTGCGCGGCCGGCTCCGGGCTGGCCCCCGCGGACAAGAAGCTGTACGCACTGCGCGACGTCACCGGCACCGTCGAGTCGATCCCGATGATTTCGGCCTCGATCATGAGCAAGAAGATCGCCGAAGGCACCCAGTCTCTCGTCTTGGACGTGAAGACCGGCGCGGGGGCCTTCATGAAGCTCCGGGAGGATTCGCAGGCTCTGGCCCGCACCATGGTCGAGATCGGCAAGGCCGCAGGGGTCAACACCGTGGCCCTGATCACCGCCATGGACACCCCGCTCGGACGTACCGCCGGCAACGGCCTGGAGGTCGCCGAGTCGGTCGAGGTTCTGGCCGGCGGTGGACCGTCCGACGTCCGCGAGCTCACCCTTGCCCTGGCCACCGAGATGCTGGCCTGCGCCGGGCTGGACGCCGACCCGGCTCAGGTGCTCGACTCCGGCAAGGCCATGGACACCTGGAAGTCGATGATCCGGGCCCAGGGTGGCGATCCGGACGCGCCGATGGCAGCAGCCCGCCACACCGAGGTGATCACCGCGGCCACCGGCGGCTACCTGACCAAGCTGGACGCCATGGCCGTCGGCCTGGCCGCGTGGCGTCTGGGCGCCGGTCGGGCCAAGCAGGGCGATCCGGTGCAGGCTGCGGCCGGTGTCACGTGGCATGCCGGGATCGGCGATCACGTGCAGGCCGGGCAGCCGCTGTTCACCCTGCACACCGACACCCCTGAGCGCTTCGAGCGCGCCATCCAGGCGATCGCCGATGCTGCCGAGATCAGCCCCGACCCGGTGCCGTCCGGCCCGATCGTGCTGGAGCGGATCAGCTAGCCGCGGCGCTCCAGGCGTCGCTGCTGGCGGGCCAAGGCCCGCTCCGACAATGCAGACGTGCCGCGCAGCGCCCGTTGGCTGCGACGCAGCTCGCCGCGAGTGCCGTAGCGGACCTTCAGATTGCCCATCGCCAGCGAGCCGCGCAGCACGAGTACCGGGCAGCCCGGCGCGGGCTGGTTCGCCACTCGGATCTTGGCCGATCCCATGCCGCCGCGCAGCCGATCCGCGTTGACCGCCCAGCCGTCGGGGACGATCAGCTTCACATTGCCCATGGCACCGCTGATCTCCACCTGGATCAGCGGCGTCGAGGGTTGCGCCTGCAGGAAGTTGAGCCGGACGTTGGCCGCCTTGGCCTGAACGTCCAGGTACGGAGGAACCACCCAGTTGCCGTCCCGGTTCTGGTTCGACCAGCCGGCCGAGATCACCAGCGGATCGTCCTCCCGGTAACCGGCCGGCGCATAGCCCTGCTGCGCAAGAACCAGCGCCGTCGTATCCCCGGCATCAAGGGCGGCCAACTGCGCGTCCAGATTCGCAGGGTCGATCAGGCCCTGTTCGGCCAGACTGCGCAGCCGACCTCGGGCCGCATCGCGATCGAACGGGTCCACACTCATGGTGCCGAGCTTAGGGCCCGCGGCCAACGGCTAGAGCACCAGAATCGAAGTGATCATGTTGTGGTCGGAAGGCATGATCCCGTTCACGGTGAGCGTGTTGGGGTTGAAGTCGATGACAACCTTCCACTGCTTCACTCGCAGCGAGTTCGTCGCGAAGATCCAGTCGATCCCGTTGCCGACCTTGTCGTGCCGGGTCGGGTAGGAGTACTGGCTGACATCGGCACGGAAGCCGTTGTAGGAGTTGATCCAGCCGTTGACCACCTTCTCCGCGCGGACGCCGGAGGGCGGATTCACCTGGTACTGCTGGTTCATCACGTCACCGAACCCGGCGGCCTTCATGGCCGGAAGGGTCTCCTTGGTCTCGCTCCACCACTTGCTGGTGTTGAAGTCGCCGACCACGACCACCGGAAGGCTCCCGGAGTTCAGCCTCGGCACCGCGGCGATCAGCTCCCGCCACTGGCGCACCTTGTTGGTGTTCACCGAGTTCTTCGACGAGTACGGATCCAGATGGGTGCTGGCGAAAAAGAAGGACTTGCCGGTCGACTCGGACCGGAAGGTGGCCCAGGTCAGGAACCGCTGCCGGTACTTGTTGGACGCGTCCGCCTGGGCGTTGTACTTGTACACCCCGGAGTCGGTCATCGACAGCGTGTCGGAGTTGTAGATGATCTTGGTGCCGTTGGAGAAGTCGGCGGTATCGACCTTGCGATAGCTGCCGCCCTGCTTGTTGAGCTCCGCCACCAGCTGACCGGCCTGATCGGTGGTGGGTGAGGCCTCCTGGAGACCGACCACGTCCAGCGCCTCGTCGAGGATCTGGGCGGCGGCCACCGGCTGCCGCTTGGCCCACTTGCGGTCACCGGAGACGCTGCCGTCGTTGTTCTGGCCGTAAAGGTTGAAGGTACCGACTCGCAGGTCGCTGGACGGGCCCACCGGCGTCACGGAGGTGGACACCAGGGTCGACGTTGCGTAGCCGGCCTTGGTCGCGGTGACCGCCACGGTGAGCGCGCGGCCCAGATCGGCGTCGGTGATGGTGTAGCTGGCCTGATCGGCGCCCGAAATGGCCGTCCCATTGCGCCGCCACTGGTAGCTGATGGCGTCCGGCGTCGGCGTCCAGGAGCCGAGTTCGGCATTCAGGGTGCCGTTCGGCTTCACCTCACCGGTGATGGTCGGACGTACCGCCTGGCTGAAGGTCAGCTGCACGGTCTTGGCGGTCTTTGAGGACGTTCTGGAGGACGAGTAGTAGCCGGCCCGGCTGGCCTTCACCACGACCTTGAATCGATACGACTTGTCGGAGAGCTTGGGGGTGTAGCTCGCCGAGGTGGCTCCGCTGATCTTCGAGGTCTTGTTCTTGGTCGAGATCCGGTACCACTGGTAGCTCAGATTGTCCGGCGCCGGCGCCCAGCTGCCGGTGTTCACGGTGAGCATCTGCTGCACCACGGGCGAGGACGGCGTGATCGACGGCTTCGGCTTCGTGCCGAAACTGCCCTTGGCCACCTTGGAGGTCGACGATGAGGTCTTGCTGACCGTCTGCGGCTGGGTGCCGGTTCCGGTGCCGGTGACGGCGACCTTGAGCCGATTCCCGAGATCCTCGGCCACCACCTGATAGGTCGGCCCGGTGGCTCCCGCAATCGCGGACGAGCCGCGATACCACTGGTAGCCGAGGCTGACCTCGGTCGGCTGCCACGATCCGGTCTTCACGCTGATGGTCTGGCCGACCTTCGGCGTGGTGTCGCTGATCTTCGGGGTCGAGCCGGTGATGGTGGGGGCATCGACGGCCTGAGCGGGCGCGGCGACCGCGCCAAGCATGGTGATACTGAGCGCCGACATCAACACGATGCTGGTCAGGCGGGCGAGCCTGCGAGCGATCGGCTGGCGGAGATGGGGTGCACGTACGAGCATCCGGAGTGTCCTCCAGTACGAGTCAGCTGGGACCCGTTACCAGCGACCCGGGGGGGTGGGTCGCGCGGTAAGGCTAACCTCAGTCACCGGTCGCCCGCGAGGGGACGTGAGGGGTTCATCTTGCTGAGTGGAATCACCCTGCTCAGCATTGCCCTCTAGTCGCGATTGAGCAGACCCCACCGGTAACCGTCGTACAGCGCCTCCCAGGAGGCCTCGATGACGTTCGTGCCGACCCCGACCGTGGTCCAGGTCCGTTCACCGTCGGTGAGGTCGATCAGGGTGCGGACGATGGCGTCCGTGCCATGACCCTGGTCGAGGATGCGGACCCGGAAGTCGGTCAGTTCGAAGGTGTCCACCTGCGGGTAGGCCGGGGTCAGTGCGCCGCGCAGGGCGACGTCCAGTGCATTCAGCGGCCCGTGGCCCTCACCGACCAGAATGTGCGAGACCCCCTTGGCCCGCAGCTTCACGGTCGCCTCCGAGTCACCTTCGGGCTTGACCTCATGGGTGGTGAACACCCGCCAGGCCAGAATCTCGAAGAAGTCGTCGGTCAGCCCCATCTCGGAGCGGAGCAGCAACTCGAAGCTGGCATCGGCCGACTCGTAGGAGTAGCCGTCCAGTTCGCGCGCCTTGACCGCATCGGTGATCCGAGCCGCCAGGTCGCGATTGGACAGGTCGTAGCCCAGCGAGGATCCCTTCAGCTGAACGCTGGCCCGACCGGCCATGTCGGAGACCAGCATCCGCATGTCGTTGCCGACCAGGATCGGGTCGATGTGCTGATAGAGGTTGGAGTCGACCTTGATGGCGGACGCATGCAGGCCGGCCTTGTGGGCGAATGCCGAGCTGCCGACGTAGGGCTGCCGGTTGCTCAGCGGCAGATTGGTGATGCCGGCGATGGCGTGAGTGATTCGGGTCGCCTCGGCCAGCGAGGACGGCGGAACCAGCGGCCAGCCGTACTTCAGCTGCAGGTTGGCGATCACCGTGACTAGGTTGGCGTTGCCGGTGCGCTCGCCGTACTCGTTCACCGTGCCCTGCACGTGCATGACGCCGGCCTCGACCGCCGCGATGGTGTTGGCCACCGCGCAGCCGGTGTCGTTGTGGCAGTGGATGCCGAGGTCGACCCCGATCTGGGAGGCCGCGCTGACCACATCGGCCATCCAGCTCGGCAGCATGCCGCCATTGGTGTCACACAGGACAACGACCTCTGCGCCGGCGTCCGCAGCAGTGCGGACGACCTCGAGGGCGTACTCGGGGTTGGCTCGGTATCCGTCGAAGAAGTGCTCGGCGTCGACGAACACGCGCCGCCCGTGAGCCACCAGGTGCGAGACGGTGTCGGCGATCATGGCCAGGTTCTCGGCCAGCGTCGTCCGCAGCGCCCGCAGGACGTGTTCGTCATGGGACTTCGCGACGATGCAGACCACCTCGGTCTTGGCCTCCAGCAAGGCCTGAACCTGGGGATCGTCGGCAGCGAACACCCCGGCCTTGCGGGTGGAACCGAAGGCCACCAGCTTGGCGTTGGTCAGCCGCAACTGTCCCTCTGCGGCCGCTGCGAAGAAGGCGGTGTCATTCGGGTTGGCGCCCGGCCAGCCGCCTTCGATGAAGCCGACTCCCAGTTGGTCCAGGTAGCGCGCAATTCGCAGCTTGTCGTGGACGGTGAGCTGCATTCCTTCCTGTTGAGCACCATCGCGCAGGGTGGTGTCGTAGACGTGGAAGGTATCCGGCGCCGCTGGCGGCATCGTCATCTGTAAACCTGTCTTGTCGGTGAAGATACCCGAGGGAGTCTGCCCGTCCGAGACCCTGTTACGCACAGGTTTCAGGCCATGAGACAAGTTGTCTCAGATCCGTCGGTCACTCCGCGCACAATGGAGGTATGGCAACTCTTGAGCACAAAGGCATGACCGTCCACAGCATCGGGGAGTTGCCGCCGGTCGGCGCGACCCTCCCCGACTTCAGCCTTGTCGGGGCAGATCTGGCCGATTTCGGGCCCGAGATCGCCCGCGGTCGCCGGCTGGTCCTGAACATCTTCCCGAGCATCGACACCCGCGTGTGCGCCACTAGCGTCCGCCGCTTCAACGAGCTGGCCTCCACCCTTCCCGACACCTTGGTGCTCTGCGTGTCGGCAGATCTACCGATGGCCGCGTCCCGGTTCTGTGCCGCCGAGGGCTTGGCCAACGTGGTGACCGGCTCCAGCTTCCGCAGCAGCTTCGGCACCGACTACGGACTCACCCTCGTCGATGGACCGATGCGTGGGCTGCTCTCTCGGGCCGTCGTCGTCGCGGACACGGACGGCACGATCCGCTACACCCAGCAGGTTGCCAACATCAGCACCGAGCCCGACTACGACGCGGCGATGGCCGCGCTGGGCTGAGCCCGGCTCAGACCACCTGTCGCATCCAGCCGCGAGTGTCGGGCACGCGTCCGTACTGGATGTCGAGGATCGCGTTGCGGATCGCCATCGTGTGCGGCAGTCCGTTCTCGGGCAGCCGCCACTCGCCCTCGACGGTGCGGAAGCTGCCGATCGGGGTGACCACGGCGGCGGTTCCACACGAGAACGCCTCGACGATGCGGCCTTCCCGGATGCCGGAGAACAGCTCGTCGGGGTGCACCTGACGCTCTTCGGTATCCAGGCCCAGCTCTGCGGCCAGAGTCAGCACCGACGACCGGGTGACCCCCTCCAGGATCGTCCCGGTCAGCGCCGGAGTGATCAGGGTGCCGTCCGCGGTGACCAAGAAGACGTTCATGCCACCGAGTTCTTCGACCCGGTCCTTGCCGGTGGCCTCGATGAACAGCACCTGGGAGCAGCCGTGCTGATAGCCCTCGTACTGCGCGATCAGCGAGGCCGCATAGTTTCCGCCGCACTTGGCCGACCCGGTGCCGCCGGCACCGGCCCGCGCGTAGGAGTCGGTCACCCAGATATCGACCGGCTTGACGCCGCCGGCGAAGTAGGGGCCGGCCGGCGAGGCGATCACCGAGAAGGTGACTCGCTGCGCGGCCCGTACGCCCAGAAACACCTCGTCGGCGAACATGAACGGGCGCAGATACAGGCTCTTCTCACCCTCGGGTTCCGGCACCCAGTGGGCGTCGGCCCGGACGAGCTCGGTGACCGCGGTGAGGAAGTCCTCGACCTCGAGGCCAGGCAGCATCATCCGAGCCGCCGAAGTTTGCAGCCGTCGGGCATTCGCCTCGGGACGGAACAGGTGGATCGAGCCGTCCGCGTGCCGGTAGGCCTTCAGACCTTCGAAGATCTCTTGCGCGTAGTGCAGCACCGCGCCGGCCGGATCAATCTGGAACGGACCATAGGGACGAATCTCGCTGCCGGACCAACCCTCGTCGGCCGTCCACGTGGCTACCGCCATGTGATCGGTGAAGTAAGTACCGAACCCCGGATCGGCCAGGACGGACGCCACCTGGTCAGCGGTCTTCGGCTGGGCATTACGGGTCAGCGGAAAGGTCAGCGACATGCTCGAATGCTATCGCTGCTGGTGAGACGGCTTGGTCGCTGATCCAAGGGGCAAGTACCCTCGCGCGGGTGAACCACGCTGCTAAGCCCGTCATCTCGGTCGTCGCAGGCGACGGCATCGGCCCTGAGGTCGTCGCCGAAGGCCTGAAGGTCCTGTGCAAGACCGTCGGCGACGACGCCTTCGACTTTGTCCACCACGATCTGGGTGCCGAGCGCTGGCAGCGCACCGGCGAAGTACTCCCGGCGGCCGATCTCGAGCAGCTGGCGGCGTCCCAGGCCATCATCCTCGGCGCAGTGGGAGCGGCGCCGGGCTCGAAGGCCGTCCCGTCCGGGCTGCTGGAGCGAGGCCTGCTGCTGAAGCTGCGCTTCGAGTTCGATCAGTACGTCAACCTGCGCCCTTCCAAGCTCTATCCCGAGGTGCCCACTCCCCTGGCCGAGTCGGTGACCTCCCGCGGCCCGATCGACTTCGTGGTTGTCCGAGAAGGAACCGAGGGCCTGTACTGCGGCAACGGCGGCGCCTTCCGGGCCGGCACCGACTACGAGGTGGCCACCGAGGTGTCGATCAACACCGCCCATGGTGTGGAGCGGGTGATTCGGGATGCGTTCGTGCGCGCCGAACAGCGCCGCGGCAAGGTGACCATGGTGCACAAGCACAACGTCCTGGTGAATGCCGGCGGGCTGTGGAATCGGCTGTTCCAGGCCGTCGCGGCCGAGCACCCCGGCGTCACCACCGACTACCTGCATGTGGACGCGGCCACCATCGCGCTGGTGCAGGATCCGCAGCGCTTCGACGTGCTGGTCACCGACAACCTGTTCGGCGACATCCTCACCGATCTGGCCGCCGCCGTCACCGGCGGAATCGGGCTGGCCGCCTCGGCCAACATCAATCCCGACGGCACCTTCCCGTCGATGTTCGAGCCGGTGCACGGCTCGGCACCTGACATCGCCGGCCAAGGCATCGCCGATCCGACCGCCACCATCTTGTCGATGGCGCTGCTGCTGGATCATCTCGGCCGCGTCGACGACGCCCGTCGGATCGAAGCCGCCGTGGACGCCGACATGGCCGAGCGCGGTTCGGCCAAGCGTCCGACCTCGGTGATCGGCGACGACATCGCCGCCCGACTGGGCTGAACAGCCTCTCGCTGGCCGGCGCGGGGACCTCGGTCCTAGTCGGCCAGCGAGCCGAACACCCGACGGTGCAGGCCGGTGACCCGGCCGGAGATCCACCACATCGCCTCGACCAGCACAGCCGCACCCAGGCCGAACCAGACGGCGGTCAGGTTCATCGAGACGTTGCTGGGGTCCAGCTGCGGGTCGGCAGTGGCCAGCCAGGGCCAGACCGGGAGCATCTGGGCGTACCAGCCAGGCAGCCAGAACACGGTGAGCACTGCCAGGACGATCATCGTGACGATCATCCCGATCTTCCACCACTGATACGGACGCGCGATCGCGATCATGGCCCAGCCGCCGGCGATCATCACTGCGATCAGGGTGGCTGTGCTGGCCTGAGTGGCGGTCTGCTCGTCCACGACCGACTGCAGCGAGACCACATAGCTGGTGAATGCGGTCAGGCCGATGATCAGGCCCACCGGCATTGAGAAGCTCAGCACCCGCTTCAGGAAGCCGGGACGGGCCCGCTCACCGTTGGGCGCCAGTGCCAGGATCGCCGCCGGGATGCCGATCGTGTACCAGCCGATGAAGGAGATGTGCATCGGGACGAACGGGAACGGCAGCCGCCAGATCGCCACCAGCAGGGCCAACACGATCGAGTACATGGTCTTGGTCAGGAAGAAGTTCGCGACCCGCTCGATGTTCCCGATCACCCGGCGGCCCTCGGCGACCACGTGCGGCAGGGTCGCGAAGTCGTCGTTGAGCAGGACGATCTGGGCCACCGACCGGGTGGCGGCCGCTCCGGAGCCCATCGCCACGCCGAGGTCGGAATCCTTGATGGCCAGCACGTCGTTGACGCCGTCGCCGGTCATGGCCACGTTGTGCCCGCGCGACTGCAGCGCAGCGACCATCTGCCGCTTCTGCTGCGGGGTGACCCGGCCGAAGACGCCGGCACTTTCCACCCGGTCGGCGAACTGCTCGGGATCGGTCGGTAGGTCCCGGGCGTCCACCACCTCGGTCGCGGCAACGCCCAGCGAGCCGGTGACCGCCCCCACCGACTTGGCGTTGTCTCCGGAGATCACCTTCACCGCGACGTCCTGCTCCGCGAAATAGGCCAGGGTGCCGGCAGCCTCGGGACGCACCTTCTGTTCCAGCACCACCAGCGCTCGCGGGGTGACCGAGCCGGGTGCCGCGGGATCGTCGACGGCACGGTCGGACTCGCCCAGCAGCAGCACCCGGCGTCCACCGAGCCCCACCTCCTCGGCCCGGCGGGCGATCTCGGTGGTCGCGTCGGCAAGGACGTCGGGCGCGCCGATCACCCAGTTGCCGTGGCCGGCGAAGCTCATTCCCGACCATTTCTTGGCCGAGGTGAACGGGGCCATTGCAGTGACCGACCAAGCCTCACCCTCCGCGGGGAGCCCGCGGGTCAGCGCCTGCATCGACGCGTTGGGACGCGGGTCCGCCGCGGCCAGCCGAGCCAATACCTGCTCCACCTGAGCAGCGTCCGCGCCGTCGGACGGCTCCAGATGGCTGAACTGCAGGCCGTTCTCGGTGAGGGTGCCGGTCTTGTCGGCGCAGACGACGTCCACCCGGGCCAGGCCTTCGATCGCCGGCAACTCCTGGACCAGGACGTTCAGCTGGCCGAGCCGGATCACACCGACCGCGAACGCCAGCGAGGTCAACAGGACCAGCCCCTCGGGCACCATCGGCACCAGGGCACCGGACATTCGCAGCACGATCTCCTGCCAGGGGGCGCCGGGGTTCTGCGTCCACTGCACCAAGACGGTGGCGATCCCGACCGGAACCAGAAGCCAGGTGACCAGCCGCAGAATCTGGTTGATGGCAGTCTGCAACTCCGATTTGACCAGCGAGAACTTGCTGGCCTCGACGGTCAGCTTCGCCGCATAGGAATCCAAGCCGACGCGAGTGGCCCGGTAGGCACCGACACCGGCCACCACGAAGCTGCCCGACATCACCTCATCTCCGGGCTGCTTGAGCAGGGCGTCCGACTCCCCGGTGAGCAGCGACTCGTCCACCTCGAGGTAGGACGCCTCGACCATGACCCCATCGACAATGATCTGGTCGCCCGGCCCGATCTCGATGATGTCGTCGAGGACGACCCGGTCTCGCGGCAGTTCGGCCGCCACGCCGTCGCGGCGGACCAGCGGCTTGCCCTCCCCCACGACGGCCAGGTTGTCCAGGGTGCGCTTGGCACGCAACTCCTGGAATGCGCCGATGCCGGAGTTGATGATGATCAGGAAGCCGAACAGCGCGTTGCCCAGGCTGCCGGTGCTGAGCACGATCACGAACAGCACCATCAGCAGGAAGTTGATCCGGGTGAAGACGTTGGCCCGGATGATGTCCCAGGTCGTCCGGCCCGACCGCGGCGGCAGCGTGTTCACCTGGCCGGCGGCGATCCGCTCGGCAACCTCGGCACCGCTAAGTCCGGCCACCGGGGCCACCTGGGTCGTCATGAGACTCAGCTTGCCAGACTCGACAACTCCCGCGAATCAGTGACCTCCCTGGTCGGCGCCCCGGTTCCCGCCACCTCCCCCTCTCCCGCGTTCGCTACCGAATGGAACTCCCACTACCGGAATTTCGGTAGCACGGGTTCCTTTCGGTAGCCGGAAGCGTGTCGGTCCGGCGTGTGGGTTCTCGTCAGAGCGGACGCAATGCCCGGGTCACGACTTGGTGAGGCCTCGCGCGTGGTCGAAAGCCGCCTGGACTCGGCCGCGAAGGGCACCCGGGTTGGACAGCTCGGCCCAGGTCCAGCGGACGACCACCCAGCCGGCGTCCCGGATCGCCTGCTCGCGGGTCTTCTCGCGAATCACCGTGTCAGCGACGGATGCCTCATCGCCGAGGTACTTGATGCGTCCATCGAACTCACCGACCACCCGCTGCTCGAGCCAGCCGAAGTCGGAGCGGGCGACCCAGCGACCATGTCGGTCGCGAATCTCGACCTGTAATGCCGGTTCAGGGAGTCCAACTTGGGCGATCACGACTCTGCTGACGGACTCCCCCACGCTCTCGGACGCGCCGTCGGCGAAGGCCAGCGCAGCCCGAGCGATGCCGATGCCGTGTCGCCGTTTGGAGAGCCCCACGATGTGCTCCAGTTCGGAGTGCTGGACGCCGGCCCGCAGCGCAGCGTCCAGGGTTGCCACTGCCCTCTCGTAGCTGAGACCGCAGGCCCGGTCGATTGCCGTCCGAGCCAGGCTGGTGACTCGCAGGGCATCCACCTGGCAGACCTGGTCGGGCTCCAGCGTGCCGAGCCGGGCGTGAAGGCACGTGCCTGCCCGACCATGCCCGCCCTTCGGCCGAGTCACGATCACCTTGGCCAAGTCCTGCTCCCACGTCGGGAGGCCGTGCAGTACGGCGGCGCTGGCATGACTGAGCACCGCATTCTCACCGAGCAGTGGCCAGGTGGCCGCGACGAGCTGCAGGTGTCGCTCAGTCGCGTCCACGCCCAGTTCAGTGGCATACCCGCCATGCCGGACCCGTACCAGGGAACCGGCGCGCACCTGCCGAGTGAGCGCCACGCGATCCGCCCCGCCGACAACCAGCTGAGCCGCCCTCGTCACCTCCATGCCGTCAGCATTGCCGCCCCAACCGACCGATGAACCCGCTGCGCACCAACGGACAACAAGCGACTCGAACGGACAACACCGCAAAACGGCGCTTCGGCCGCCGGACGAAACACGTTGGCGGCCCGTCCCTCAGTTCCCGCTACCGAAGGCAACTCCCGCTGCCGAAAAACCGGTAGCAAAGGTTCCGTTCGGTAGCGCGAACGGTGAGGAGGAGGTGGCCCACCCGAGCAGCAGCCAGCAGCCACCTGAGCAGCAGCCACCGGCGACCAGGAGCAGCCAGCGGGAACGCCGTGGCCGACCCCAACAGACGAACAGCGCGCCGCACCCGAAGGTGCGACGCGCTGTTGAGTCGGGCGCGGCTCAGCGAGCTGCGGTGCCCTCGACGTAGTCGTCGTCGTGAGATTTGACCCAGCTCATCAGGCCACGCAGCTTGCGTCCGGTGGCCTCGATCGGGTGCTGCTCACCCTTGGCGCGCAGGGCCTTGAACTCCGGAGCGCCGGCGTCCTGATCGTCGATGAAGCGCTTGGCGAAAGCACCGGACTGGATGTCGGCCAGGACCTCCTTCATCCGTGCCTTCACCGATGCGTCGATCACCCGCGGGCCGGAGACGTAGTCACCGAACTCAGCAGTGTCGGAGACCGACCAGCGCTGCTTGGCGATGCCGCCTTCGTACATCAGGTCGACGATCAGCTTGAGCTCGTGCAGGCACTCGAAGTAGGCGACCTCGGGCTGGTAGCCGGCCTCGGTCAACACCTCGAAACCAGCGGTGACCAGGGCGGACGTACCGCCACACAGCACTGCCTGCTCACCGAACAGGTCGGTCTCGGTCTCCTCGGTGAAGGTGGTCTTGATGCCACCGGCCCGCAGCCCGCCGATCGCCTTGGCGTAGGACAGCGCCAGCGGCCAGGCGTTACCGGTCTCGTCCTTCTCCACGGCGACGATCACCGGGACGCCACGACCCTCGGAGTACTCGCGGCGAACCAGGTGCCCGGGGCCCTTCGGGGCCACCATGCAGACGTCCACGCCGTCCGGCGGGGTGATGTAGCCGAAACGGATGTTGAAGCCGTGAGCGAAGAACAGCGCGTCGCCGGCAACCAGGTTCGGCTCGATGGACTCCTTGTAGAGGTGTCGCTGCACCTGGTCGGGAGCCAGCACCATGATCAGGTTGGCCTCCTCGACGGCCTGCGCCGGGCTGACCACCCGGAGACCCTCAGCCTCGGCCTTCGCCCAGCTCTTGGAGCCTTCACGCAGGCCGACCCGGACGTCAACGCCCGAATCACGCAGGCTGAGCGCATGGGCGTGGCCCTGGCTGCCGTAGCCGATCACTGCAACAACACGGCCCTGGATGACCGAAAGATCGGCGTCGGAGTCGTAGAACATCTGTGCCATTTGGATTCCTTCTCACTACTTCCTAGTTCGCCAGCCGCGCAGCCGGACGAGTCTTATCGATCTTCGCACGATCAGCCAGGGACCGGCCGCCGCGACCGAGGGCGACCAAGCCGGACTGAACCAGCTCCCGCACTCCGTAGGGCTTGAGCATCTCCAGCAGTGCCTCAAGTTTGTCAGGTGAACCGGTGGCCTCGATGGTCATCGAGTCATTGTGAACATCGACGGTCTTGCCCCGGAACAGCTGGACGATCTCAATGATCTGGCTGCGAGTGGCCGGATCGGCCTTCACCTTGATCAGCATCAGCTCGCGACCCACGGACGCGCCGTCCTCGAGCTCGACGATCTTGATCACCTCAATCAGCTTGTTCAGCTGCTTGACGATCTGCTCCAGCACCAGCTGGCTGTCCACTGCCACCTGCACGGTGATCCGGGACAGATCCGGCTCCTCGGTCGGCCCCACGGCGAGCGACTCGATGTTGTAGCCACGACGAGCGAACAGGCCCGAGATCCGAGCCAGCACGCCCGGCTTGTTCTCGACCAAGACGCTGAGAGTGTGGGTGTTCACAGTTCCTCCTCCTGCCACTGCGGAGCCAGACCGCGGGCGATCTTGATCTCGTCATTACTCACTCCGGCCGCAACCATCGGCCAGACCATCGCATCCTTGTGCACCACGAACTCGACCACCACCGGGCGGTCATTGATGGCCATGGCCTGGTTGATCACCTGATCAACTTCCTCCAGCGTCTCGGCCCGCAGGCCCACCGCCCCCATGGCCTCGGCCAGCTTCGGGAAGTCCGGCACCAGGTGGGTCTTCAGGTTGGTGTTGGAGTATCGCTCCCCGTAGAACAGGGTCTGCCACTGGCGAACCATGCCCAGACTACGGTTGTTGATCACCGCGATCTTGATCGGAATGCCCTCCAGAGCACAGGTGACCAGCTCCTGGTTGGTCATCTGGAAGCAGCCGTCGCCGTCGATCCCCCACACGACCTCGTCCGGACGTCCAACCTTGGCCCCCATCGCCGTGGGCACGCAGTAGCCCATGGTCCCGGCGCCGCCGGAGTTGAGGAACCGGGTCGGACGCTCGTGCGGCAGGTGGTGTGCCGACCACATCTGGTGTTGTCCCACTCCGGCCACATAGGTGGCATCCGGACCGGCGATCTCACCGATCCGCTTGATCACGTACTCGGGGCTGAGCAGACCGTCGCTCACCGGCTCGGTGTCGCCGGTCGGATAGCGACGCTTCCAGTCCAGGACCTGTGCGACCCACTCGTCGTAACCCGGGAGTTCCAGATCGGACAGCGCCTCGTTCAGTTCGTTCAGCACTTCGGCGAGGTCGCCGACGATCGGGACGTCCGCCACTCGGTTCTTGCTGATCTCCGCCGGGTCGATGTCGGCGTGGATCACCTTTGCTTCGGGCGCGAACGAGTCCAGCCTGCCGGTGACTCGGTCGTCGAAACGAGCGCCCAGCGTGATCAGCAGATCAGAGCGCTGCAGAGCGCCGACCGCGGCCACCGTGCCGTGCATGCCGGGCATGCCCAGGTTCAGTTCATGACTGTCCGGGAAGGCGCCTCGAGCCATCAAGGTGGTCACCACGGGCACTCCGGTGAGCCGGACGAGCTCCGCAACCTGATCCCAGGCGCGGGCCCGGTTCACGCCGCCACCCAGGTAGATCACCGGACGCTTGGCCTCGGTGATCAACCGGGCCGCCTCGCGGATCTGCTTCCCGTGCGGACGGGTGATCGGGTGGTAGCCGGGCAGATCGAGCTCGACCGGCCAAACGAACTCCGCCGACCCGACAAGTGCATCCTTGGCGATGTCGACCAGCACCGGGCCCGGCCGTCCGGTGATTGCCAGGTGGAAGGCCGCAGCAATCGCATGCGGGATCTCGGCCGGGTTGGTGATCAGGAAGCTGTGCTTGGTGATCGGGAAGGTGATGCCCCGAATGTCGGCCTCCTGGAAGGCATCGGTGCCGATCAGTGGACTGGAGACCTGGCCAGTGATGGCCACCATCGGGATCGAGTCCATGTAGGCGTCGCCGATCGCCGTCACCAGGTTGGTGGCACCCGGGCCAGAAGTGGCGATGCACACCCCGACCTTGCCGGTCACTTGCGCATAGCCCTCGGCCGCGTGGCCGGCGCCCTGCTCATGGCGAACCAGAATGTGCCGGATCTTCGAGTCGTAGAGCGGATCGTAGGCCGGGAGGATGGCACCGCCGGGGATGCCGAAGATTACTTCGACGCCGACCCGCTCCAACGACTCCACCAGCGCCTGAGCTCCGGTCAAGATCTGTGGTGACTCCTCGGCCATCTCTACCTCAATTCTCGGTCCGTCTAGATGCATTGTGAGCAGAAAAAAACCCCCGCTGCTGACGCAGGCGAGGGAGCGTGTCGGGTCTGGGTGGACTCAGCCGACACGCTGACTAACTACGAGGATGTTCTTCTGCACAGATCAAGACTCCCGGCCGTCGCCGCCTGTGTCAAACTTCGCACGCCGCCGTCCCACATGTTGAGCCGCGGGACCCGAAGGCTCAACCCCTGCCTTCGACTTCACAGCCAATCTGCTGTGGATACCCGCTCTGAGGTGGCACCCCGACGGACGCGCGGGCGACGATGAATGGCGTAGCGAAAGCCACCGAAAGGGACCCCCCATGCCCCCGACCAGCCGTAGCACCGCCCTCGCAAGGATCCTGCTCAGCGCAGGAACCGCGCTGGTGATTGCCGCCACTGCCGCACCGGCCGCCCAGGCCGACGATGCCGTCACGCCCAACAACTCCACGATCACCATCACCGGAGCGGGTTGGGGCCATGGCCGCGGCATGTCGCAATACGGGGCATACGGTGCGGCCAAGCAGGGCAAGAGCTTCACCGACATCCTCAGCTTCTACTACCCGGGGACGAGCGTCAGTGACGTCACCGGGGGCGACACCGTCCGGGTGCTGATCAGCGCCGACAACGACAACCGGCTGCACTTCCCGGTCGACGCCGGCGTTCAGGTCAGCGACTCCGCCGGGGTGACTCTCACCGTCCCGACCGGTAGCAAGTACAAGTTCTGGCGGATTTCGCGGACCTCCTCCGGTCGCGTGCTCGCCTACAAGTCGACCAGCGGCTCCTGGGTGACCTACAAGACCAAGCTGGACCCGAAGCGCGTGTGGTCGGTGTCCAACCCCTCGACCGGGGCCGTGAAGCTCGCGATGCCCGGCGGGTCGGTGCGCACCTACTCCGGGCGGCTGGCCTTCCGGTTCAGCGGATCCGGCGCGCAGATCATCAACTACGTCCCGATGGAGACCTATCTGCGATCGGTGGTGCCCTCGGAGATGCCCGCCGGCTGGGGAACAACCTCCAACAAGGGCCTCGAAGCGCTGAAGGCACAGAGCGTGGCCGCGCGCACCTACGCAGCTCGGCTGCGCTCGACCCGTCCGTCCACGGCCCTCTACGACCTGTGTGACACGTCGGCCTGCCAGGTCTACAAGGACAATTCGGGACGAGCATCGCAGTCCGATGCCGCAATCAGCGCGACCGCGGGCAAGGTGCTCACCTACCGCGGCTCGCTCGCTCTGACCGAGTACACCAGCTCCAACGGCGGCCTCACGGCGGCCAGCAGCCTGGCCTACCAGGTGTCCAAGCTCGACCCGAACGAGGCCTACCTCAGTTCGGTGAGTTCCTGGACCTCGGCCTGGACCAAGACGCTGAGCAGCAGCACCGTGCAGAAGGCCTATCCCACCATTGGAACGCTGAAGAGCATCCAGGTGCTGACCCGCACCGGCGGTGAGCCCTTCGGCGGACGAGTGGCCAGCGTCAAGATCACCGGCACCAAGACGTCGGTGACCGTGTCCGGAAGCTCGTTCAAGTCGAAGTTCGGGCTGCGCGAGACGCTGTTCACGGTGTCTACTCCGGCTCCGCCGACCACGACCACCAGCACCAAGAAGTAGCTAGCTGCCCACGATCTGGCGCTGCACCTCGTCCAGGTCGGCGGCCGGGCTGCGCTGGAGCAGGCCGCGCATGCCCGGGTTGTCCGCATAGCGCGGGATCAGGTGGACGTGCAGGTGGAACACCTCTTGGCCGGCCACGGCTCCGGAGTTCACCAGCAGGTTCATCCCGTCGGCGCCGAGCCGCTCGACCAGCAGGCGTCCGGTGCGCTGAATCGTCGGCGCGATCAGGCTGAGCGTCTCCGGATCCGCCAGGACGTCGGTGACGTGCAGCCGTGGGACGACCAGGGTGTGTCCGCGATGCAGCGGGTTGATGTCGAGGAAGGCGACGGCGGCGTCATCGGCATAAACCTGCCGAGACGGAATGTCGCCGTTGATGATGGCGCAGAACAGGCAATCCATGCCGATCAGCGTACGGCGAATCCGGCGCCGGCCAGGGCCTTCTTCACTTCAGGGATAGTCAAGGTCTGGTAGTGAAAGACACTGGCGGCCAGCAGCGCGTCCGCTCCGGCCCGGGCTGCCGCGACGAAGTGGTCGGCGGTACCGGCACCGCCGGAGGCAATCACCGGAACCGACACCGCGTCCTTGACCGCGGCGATCAGCTCCAAGTCGAAGCCGTCCGTAGTGCCGTCGGCGTCCATCGAGTTGAGCAGGATCTCGCCGGCTCCCCGGTCGACCGCCTCCCGGACCCAGGCCAGCGCGTCCAGCCCGGCGCTGGTCCGGCCGCCGTGAGTCGTGACGCCGAAGCCGGACGGCTGCCCCACCTCGCGGCGTGCGTCCAAGGACAGAACGACGACCTGATTGCCGAATCGCCGAGTGATCTCGTCGATGGCTTGCGGACGGGTGATCGCCCCGGTGTTGATGCCGACCTTGTCCGCTCCGGTCCGCAACAGCCGGTCGACATCCTCGACGCCGCGGACGCCGCCGCCGACGGTGAGCGGAATGAACACCGTCTCGGCGGTGCGCTGCACAGTCTCGTAGGTGGTCGCCCGGCCCTGGGATGAGGCGGAGATGTCCAGGAAGACCAGCTCATCGGCACCGTCGGCGCCGTAAGCGGCCGCCAGCTCAACGGGGTCGCCGGCATCACGCAGGTTGCGGAAGTTGACCCCCTTCACCACCCGTCCGTCGTGGACGTCGAGGCAGGGAATCACCCGAATGGCTAGCGACATGGCAGCAGGCTACCGAAGCCTGGGACCGCCGATGACCGAGGATCAGTCCTCCAGCGGAGCCGCGTCCACCACGCCACGCCGGATCGCACCGATCGCGCTCCGGCAGGTCGTGCGCAAGTGCCCCGGCCCGGCGGCATCAGCCAGCTGCCCCAGCGCGTCGGCGACCTGTCGAGCCCAGCGGACGAAGTCGCCGGCGGTCAGGTCGGACTCGTACATCACCTCGGCGAGTTCTGCACCCCTCACCCAGGCGTGGATCGACTCGGCGAAGCCGATCTCCGGCTCGTCATGGCTGGGCAGCCGGTGGTCACGCTCGGTCAGGCAGACCTGCCGCCAGATGGCGCGCAATCGCTGCTGGGCATTCTCCGATCGCCGGTCCGGCAGCCGAGCCGGCCGACGCCGGTCGCCGCGCGCTTCAAAGACCAGGCTGGAGACCACCGCGGCCAGCTGGGCCGGATCGAGGTCGGCGAAGACGCCGTCCCGGACTGCCTCGGCGGTGACCAGATCCAGCTCGGAGTAGATCCGCGACAGCATCCGGCCCTGTTCGGTGACGTGGTTGCCACCATCGGCGCTGAGGTAGCCCAGCGACTCCAGCACGCTGCAGATCCGGTCGAAGCGGACGGCGATGGTGTTGGTCCGGCGCTCCACCTGCTGTTGCGCCCCGGCGGCCTCTCGTTCCAGACGCAGCGCCATCTCGGCGTGCCGGGCGTGCTCCTCCCGGTCGGCGCAGCCGTGAACCGGGTGGCGGCGCAGCTCGGCCCGCAGGTCGGCGATCCTGGCCATCGCGTCCGCATCGGCTTCAGCGCTCAGCGCCGACGCCTGGGGTGGCTCGCGGCGCAGCTTCGCCTCCAGCGCTGAGGCCAGATTGCGGCGGAACGCCGTCGATCGCGGGTCGAAGTGCTTGGGCACCTTCATGTGGGCGGCCACCACCGGAGGTTCGGGGAAGTCGGTGACGCCCAGTCGCTTGGTCTGACGATCGACGGTCAGGACGATCGGTGCCGGCCCGTCCGCCCCCAGACCGTCGGAGATCACCACTCCCCAGCCGCGGTGCCGCCGGCCGGGGATGTCGATGATGTCGCCGACCTGCAGGCTGCGCAACACCTCGATGGCCTCCGCGCGACGATCAGAGCGCCGCAGTCGCGCGGCCTCCGCTTCGGCGGCCGAGATCTGGGCGCGCAGCCGGAAGTAGCTCTCGGCGTCGCCATCCTGGCAGCCGGCCGCCGTCCACTCATCGCGGGCACGATCCTTGGCCAGGCTGATCGTCCGGGCCAGCCCGACCACGGAGCGGTCGGACTGGAACTGGGCGAAGGATTGCTCCAGCAGTCCCCTGGCTCGCTCTCGGCCAACCGTCCCGACGAGGTTCACCGCCATGTTGTAGGTCGGCTGGAAGGACGAACGCAGCGGGTAGGTGCGCCGGGAGGCCAGTGCAGCCACGGCCCGCGGGTCGAGACCGGGTTGCCAACAGACCACGGCGTGGCCTTCGACATCGATGCCGCGGCGTCCGGCCCGTCCGGTCAGCTGGGTGAACTCCCCGGCGGTGATGTCGGCGTGAGTCTCGCCGTTGTACTTCACCAACCGCTCCAGAACCACGCTGCGGGCCGGCATGTTGATGCCTAGGGCCAGGGTCTCGGTGGCGAACACCACCTTCACCAGCCCGGCCGAGAATGCCTCCTCGACCGCCTCCTTGAAGGCGGGCAGCAGTCCGGCGTGGTGGGCGGCAATGCCGTCGGTGAACGCAGCCAGGAATCTGTCGTAGCCCAGAGCGTCCAGGTCGGAACGGCTGAGCGACCCCACATGGCGCTCGGCGATCTCGGCCAGCTGGCGGCGCTCGACCGCATTGGTGAGCCGCAGGCCCGACCCCGCCAACTGGCCGACGGCGACGTCGCAGCCTTGCCGGGAGAAGATGAAGAAGATCGCGGGCAGCAGCCCTTCGGTAGCCAGCCGCTCCACGGTGGCGTCCCGGCGCGGCACCAGGTGCCGGCTGGCCTCCAGGTGCTTCTTCGCGGCTGCGCCGCCGTAGCGTCCCGATCCGTAACTGGTCGCGCTGCGGCCATTGCCGGATCGTCCGCGGGGTCGCCGCGAATCGTCGCGTTGGCTGCGGGCTTCGTCCTTGGCCAACCGGGTCAGCTCGGGGTTCACCTCATCGCCGGCAAACAGCTCCAGCAGCCGACGTCCGACCATGACGTGCTGGTAGAGCGGCACCGGACGCCGCTCGGTGACCACCACCTCGACTCCGCCGCGAACCTCGGACAGCCAGTCGCCGAACTCCTCGGCGTTGCTGACCGTCGCCGACAGCGCCACCACCTGGACCGATGGTGCCAGCGAGATGATCACCTCTTCCCAGACCGCCCCCCGGAACCGGTCGGCCAGGTAGTGCACCTCGTCCATCACCACGAAACCGAGGTTGGCCAGGGTGGACGACCCGGCGTAGATCATGTTGCGGAGCACCTCGGTGGTCATCACCACGACCGGCGCCTCGCCGTTGATCGTCGAGTCGCCGGTGAGCAGGCCCACCGCGTCCGCTCCGTAGCGCTCCACCAGATCGTGGTACTTCTGATTGCTCAACGCCTTGATCGGGGTGGTGTAGAAGCACTTGCGTCCCTGGCTGAGCGCCAGATGCACCGCGAACTCCCCCACCACGGTCTTGCCCGCCCCGGTGGGCGCCGCCACCAGAACCCCGCGACCGTCGATCAGATGGTTGCAGGCGGCTACCTGATAGTCGTCCAGGGCGAAGCTATAGCCGGCACCGAACTCGGCCAGGAGTTCGCTCACGGCTCCACCGGGCTGTAGACGCTGAGCATGTCGCTGACCGCGCGCAGCGTCACCGGCACGTCGCCGAGTTCCTCGCCATCGGCCATCGCATACAGCCCATCACCGTCGACGACGACCTCCCGGGCTCGCAGCAACTCCACAGCCGGGTCCTTGATGAACTTCCCGGTGTACATCGAGGGCAGCAGCCGCAGCAGGGTGGCCCGGCTGACCGGGTTCACCACGGTGAGATCGAGCAGCCCGTCGGTGACGTCGGCATTCGGGCAGCCCTGCATGCCGCCGCCGAACCAGCCGGCATTGCCCACCGCGATCAGCATGGCGGTCTGCTCGCGCGGCACCCCGTCGATGATCAGGCGGTATGGCAGCGGCTCGAAACGGTGCAGTTCGGCCAGCGCGGCCCAGCCGTAGACCAGGCCACCCAGGCTGAAGCTGGCCCGATTGGTGCGGTAGTTCACCCGTCCGTCGAAGCCCGTGGAGACGATCGAGCCGACCCAGCGCTGCTCGGCGCCATCGACGAGGTTTCCGGTGGCCGACATCAGATCGATCCGCCGGATGTGCGAGTCGATGATCGTGCGCACTGCGGCCATCGGTGCCACCGGGACGCCGACGCCACGGCAGAAGTCGTTGCCGCTGCCGGCCGGAATCAATCCGAGTGGTACCCCGGTGCCGGCGGCCGCGTTCAGTCCGAGGTGCATCATGCCGTCCCCGCCCATCACCAGCAGCGAGTCGCGCGGCTGCCCCGGCTGCGGCGGACGGGCCTGCTCAACCGCGGCGATGCAGCGCAGCCGCGCCTCCTGCCAGGTGGTGGCCTGGACGACCCGCAGATGCACCTGCGGCAGCCCTGCCACCAGGGCGCTGGTGATCTTTGGCAGCAGCTTGCGGGCCCGGCCCCGCCCGGCAGACGGGTTCACCACGAGGGTGAAGGTGGCGCCGTTGTAGTGCAACGACATCTCAGTGGGCCTCAGCAGTCTCTTTCGCCTTACGGCGGTCATGGATCCGGCAGATCAACTCGGCGATGAGATACAAAACCATCATCGGTAGGGCCAGAGCAAGCATGGAGAACGGATCGGTCGACGGCGTCGCCACCGCGCCGAACACGAAAGTGCCGAAGATCACGTAGCTGCGCGCCTTGGCCAGCTGGGCCGCGCTCACCACGCCGATCAGGTTCGCCCCGACCACCACGACCGGCATCAGGAAGCCCAGTCCGAAGATCACCATCAGCTGCATGGTGAGTTTGAGGAAGTCGTCGACGGCCAGCAGGTTGGTCACCGGCACGGTGGCCGGGGTGAAGGACAGCATCACCCAGATCCCCTGCGGCATGATCAGGTAGCCGATCACCACGCCGAGCAGGAACAACGGAATGGCCGCCCCCAGGAAGGCCAGCGCATAGCGCTTCTCCTTGGCCACCAGGGCCGGGGCGATGAACGCCCACAGCTGGTACAGCCAGATCGGACTGGACGCGACCAGCCCGGCGATCAGGCTGACCTGGAGCACCAGGATGAATGGTGCGGTGACCCCGCTGATCACCGTGGTCGGGTTGAGGTTGGGCGCGGCGTCCTTCAGGATCTCGACGGCGCGAAGGTAGGGCTGCATCAGCAGCAGGTAGAGCTGGTCGAACCAGACAGCAGCCAGACAGGCAGCCAGGACGATCGCCAGCGACGACACCACCAGGCGGTAGCGCAACTCGCGCAGATGATCAGCCAGCGACATGACGCCACCGGGCTCGGCCTTCGGTGGACGCAGCCAGGCCAGCCGCCGCCGCTTCTCGGTCACTGCTGGCTGGGCCCGGACGGCTCGGCCTCCGGCTCCACGGGCGAGGCGGGTGACGGTGAGGAGGGCAGCTCGGTCTCGCTGGTCTCGGGCTGATGGCCGGCCAGCTCCGAACCCAGCCCGCCGAGCCGGTAGCCGGCGATCAGCAACAACGCGATCAGACCCAGGATCGCCCACTCCCAGCCACCGAGGTTCATCGACCCACCCTTGGCTGGGAACGCGGGCTGGGGAGCTGTTCGGGAGGGGTCGGCTCGATCTGGCTGAGCAACGCGGTCAGTTCCTCCACGCGCTGCCCGAGCATCTCCACCTCCGAGAACAGGTCGCTGGCCTTGTGCCAGAGCCAGACCGCGTAGCTGATCGTGACGATCAGCCCGGCCGCGGCGATCCCGGCGAAGATCAGCACCCAGAGCATGGCTGAACCCTACCCTGCCTGGTAAGCGGCCAGCGCTTCGGCGGCCGCCTCAGAGGCGGCCTGGCGCGCAGGCTCGGGCTGCACCGAGAGCACCATTCGGCCCAGTCGGAGCAGCAGGGAACGCAGCCAGCCGGGGTCGGCCACCAGCAGATCGACCTCCAGCCAGTCCGCGCCGCGGCGCACCTTCCGGATCGGGTAATACTCGGCGACCCACGCCGCCTCCGAGCGGAGCCGCAGCGTGACTTCGGCGGCCTCTGGACGCTGCTCCAGCCAGCCGGGGCCGAACTCGGGCGGCTCCGGGAGCGCAGGAGAGGCATCGCCGGTGGGTTCTGCCGACGAGATCCGGTCGAGGCGGTAGGTCCGCCAGGCTTGCCGATCCAGGCTCCAGCCTTGGAGATAGCCGAAACCGTCACGCACGATCAGCCGGGCCGGAGCCACCAGCGGCGTGGTCAGGTCCTGGCCGGCGTCGGTGTACTCCAGGCGGACCAGCACGGCGTCGCTGATCGCCTGCGCCAACAAGTCGCGCAGTTCGGCCGAGCCGCTGGCCACGGCGACCTTCGCGGTCGGGGTCAGGGTGCCGGTGGCCTGCTCCAGCTTGGCCAGTGCAGAGTCGATCCCGGGCGCTGCGCTGGCTGGGGCGAGTTCCCGCACCGTCCGCAACGCCACGACAAGGCTCAACGCCTCATCCGGAGTGAATCGCATCGGACGGTCGAGGTACTCGGCGTTGGACAGCCGGATCCGTCCGGAGTCGGTGACGGCGTCCATGTCGATCTCGATCAGGTCGCCGGGTCCACCACCGGGCAACCCGCAGTACCACAGCACGTTCAGGTCGGCGATGAGCTGCCGGCTGCTCACCCCGAACACCTGTGCGGTGGCCTCAAGTTCGGCATCGGGGTGGTGCTGCAGGTACGGCACCAGCGCGAGCAAGCGGGACACCTGATCGACAGAGGTCACTTCCGTCCTCCTGCCACGGCCTTGAGTTGCGCAATCACCGAGCGTCGAATCCCGGCCGGGGCGAGCACGATCACATCTGCGCCGTGCGCACAGACTTCGCCGACGAAGTCACCCGTGCGCGAGTAGGTCACCGCGAACGCGCTGAACCCGCAGGGCACGGCATCGGCCTCAACCGGCCTGGCCCGCCGGCGCAGATCCGCGGCTCGCCCGTCCCGGATGGCCACAATCGCCTCGGCGTCGGCCGGACCCGGTTCGAGGCCGGCCAGCACGGCGTCCATCTCCACTTCGCCGGGGACGTGATAGCTGCCGGGCTTGCCCAGTCGGGTCACCTCGGAGTCGATCCGGGAGACCTTGAACGTTCGGCGTTCACCCTTGTCCACGTCGAGAGCGACCAGGTACCAGGAGCCGCGCCGATAGGCCATCGCCCACGGCTGGACCCGACGCGGCTGACCCTTGTAGGAGAACCGCACGGTGACCCGTTCGGCGGTGGCTGCCCAGATCTCGGCGAAGGCCGGCTCGCGCGCTCCGATCGACGGGGCGAGCCCCGCCAATCGTTCAGGATCGGGATCAACGCCCGCGGCGCGCAGCTTGGCCAGCGCGGAAACCGCCTGCTCGGCCTGGGTCGCCGACTCCCAGACGGTGGCGGCAAGACCGAGTGCTGCGGTCTCCTCCGCGGTGAAGCTGATCGGCGGTAGCTCGAAGTCCTTACGCCGGATCCGGTAGCCGATGTCATCGGGAAAGAGCACCGAGTTGCTGCCGGTCTCCACCGGCACTCCCATCCCGCGCAGTTCGTCCTTGTCCCGTTCGAAGGTTCGCTCGAAGGCGGCATCACTGAGGCCGTGGTAGCCCTCGACCACCTCGCGAATCTGGCTCTTCTCGACGAATCGACGCGCAAGCAGGAGACAGATCGCCAGGTTCATGATGCGTTCGGACTTCCGTGGCGACATGGAATGCTGGCCGTTCTGGTTGAGGTCATCGAGAGGCTACCAGTGCTTGGATGACCAGGGAGGGAGGTTGGATGGGCGGACGGTTCGCGCCGAGCCCCACCTCGGCATTGCATCTGGGCAATCTGCGCACGGCGGTGGTCGCCTGGCTGATGGCGGCCAGCACCGGGAGGGAGTTCCGGCTGCGCATCGAAGACCTGGACACCACCCGGGTCCGAGCCGCAGCCAGCGTCGCCGACCAGCAGCTCGCCGATCTGACCGCCATCGGTCTCCGCTTCGACGGGACCGTGGTCTGGCAGTCGCAGCGCCTGGACGCCTACGCCGAGGCGCTGTCCCGGCTGGACACCTACCCCTGCTACTGCACCCGGGCCGAGATCGCCGAGGCGGCGTCGGCTCCGCACGGCGACGGCTACCGGCCCTACCCCGGCACCTGTCTGCGGCTCAGCGAGCGGCGCCGGGCCGAGCTGGCCGCCACTCGTCCGCCAGCCCTGCGGGTGCGGGCGGGTTCGGCGATCAGCTCCGTCCACGATCTGTGGGCCGGTGAGGTCACCGGAGTGGTCGACGACTTCGTGGTTGTTCGCAACGACGGCGTGCCCGCCTACAACCTGGCCGTAGTGGTGGACGATTTGGCCATGGACATCGACCAGGTCGTCCGTGGGGACGACCTGCTGTCGTCCTCACCACGCCAGGCCTGGCTGGCGCGGCAGCTCGGCGGGTCGGCCCCCGACTACGCCCACGTCCCATTGGCCGTGAACGCGGACGGCCGCCGGCTGGCCAAGCGCGACGGCGCGGTTACCCTGGCCGACCTGGCCGCCGTCGGAGTGAGCCCCGCCGAGGTCCTCAGCCGGATCGCCGCCTCGCTCGCGCTGGCCGAGCCGGGTGAACCAGTCAGCCTGCCTCAGCTGCTCGACCGGTTCGACCCGTCTGCACTACCCAGGACGCCCTGGGTAGTGGCCTGACTCAGGAAGTGGCCGGGTAGGCGAACAGCAGGTCGACGACGTATACGACCGTGTCGCCGGCCTCAACCGGCGGGTTGTTGCTGCCCTGCGGGTAGCCGTCGGCCGGCGGCAGCACGAGCAACACCCGCGAGCCGACCTTCTTGCCGACCAGTCCGGACTGCCAGCCGGGGATCGTGCTGGACAGCTTGCCGTCGCTGACGGTGGCGAACTGGTCGTCGATCAGCTTGCCGGTCTTCCAGGAGTAGCCGACGTACCGAACCCGCACCGAGTCACCCTTGCTGACCGCGATTCCGCTGCCCTCGATCAGGTTCGCGGCCACCATGGTGGTCGGGGCCGGAGTGCTCGGGATGGTCACCACCGGCTTGTCGGCTGCGCCACCGGTGACGGTCGGTGCACCGGACGGGGCCGGCACCGTCTTGCCGGCCGGCTGGTCCACCGACACCGCGACGATGTCCACGACGAAGATCAGGGTGTCACCGACGGCGATCGTGCCATCCTGGGAGCCGCCGGCTGCGTCGTAGCCGTCCTTGCCGGGCATGGCGATCAGCACCCGGCTGCCCTGGCTCTGGCCGGTGAGACCGGTCTTGAAGCCCGCGATCACCTCGCCCAGCGGGAAGGTGACCGGCTTCGTGGTGAAGGACTCGTCGAAGACCTTGCCGGTGCGTCCGTCCACACCGTAGTAGTTGACCGTGACGTACCCGTCGGCCGCAGCCTTGGGCCCGGTGCCGGCCTTCAGCACCTGCACTCGCGTCTTGTCGATCGCGAACGGTGCGGTGAACTGAACCTTGGGCTGGGCAGGGGCCGTCCCGGTCACCTTGATCGACTTCAGCGAGTCGGAGACAGGGATCGTCGCGGTCGGAGTAGCCGAGGCCGTCGGAGTTGCCGAGGCTGTCACCGACGGCGATGCCGACGGCGATGCCGGAACCGGAGTCGGAGTGGATGAGGGGCCTGCGCAGGCCGTCAAGCTCACGAGGGCGACGGCGGCGGGGATCAGATGGCGAAGCTGCACCCGTTGAGAATACCCAACCAAGCTGAGTAGTCCGGCCACCGCGCAGGCTCGGTCACAGACCGACAAGATCCAGCAACGCACCCAGTTCGTCACGGGTCAGCTCGCGCACCTCACCGCTGCGCAGCTTGCCCAGTTGGACCGGCCCGATCGCCGTGCGGGACAGCTTCCGCACCGGGTGCCCGACGGCGTCGAGCATTCGACGAACGATCCGATTGCGACCCGAGTGCAGTTCGATCCGGACCAGGCTGCGATCCGCAGCCTGCTGGACGAGCTGAGCTCGGTCGGCACGGATCGGGCCGTCCTCGAGCACGATCCCCTTCTGCAGCCGCTTGATCGTCGCCGCAGTCATCACCCCGGACACCTCGGCCAGGTAGGTCTTGGTGACCTCATAGGACGGGTGGGTCATCCGTTGCGCGAAGTCGCCGTCGTTGGTCAGCAGCAGCAAGCCCTCGGTCTCCGCGTCCAGCCGTCCCACGTGGAACAACCGGACCCCGTCGGGGACGAACTCGGCCAGGGTGCGCCGTCCGTGCGGATCCTCCATGGCCGACAGCACCCCGCGCGGCTTGTTCAGCACCAGGTAGCGGGTCTGCCGCTGCGGCGGCACCCGGACCCCGTCGACCCGGATCACGTCGACACTCGGATCAACCCGACGTCCCTGTTCGGAGACCACTTCGCCGTTGACCTCGACCCGACCACGGAAGATCAGATCCTCGGCGGCGCGGCGAGAGGCAACTCCCGCCTGGGACAAGACCTTCTGCAGGCGGATGCCTTCGGTGTCACTCATCGGATTCCCCTTCGGCTTCCACCGGCGTGGACGCGGCCAGCTCACTCAACTCGGCTTCCAGACTGCTCGCATCGGGCAGGTGCGGCGCCAGCGGCGGAAGCTGGGACAGCTCATGCAGACCCATCCGCTCCAGGAAGTAGCTGGTGGTGCCGAACAGCCGAGCGCCGGTCTCCGGATCCCGGTCGACCTCCTCGATCAGGTCCCGAGTGGTCAGCGTGCGCAGCACCCCGTCCACGTTGACTCCACGGATCGCCGAGATCCGGCCCCGCGAGATCGGCTGGAGATAGGCCACCACGGCCAACGTCTCCAGCGCCGCCTGACTGAGCGTGCCCCGCTGTCCCTCCAGCAGCCAGCGACCGATCAGGTCGGCATGCTCGGGACGGGTGTAGTAGCGCCAGCCGAGCCCGACCTGGCGCAGCTCGAAGCCGCGGCCGGTGCTGTCGTAGAAGTCGGCCAGTTCGTGCAGGCACGCCTCGACCTCGTCCTGCGGCACCTGCAGCGCCTCGGCGAGCTCCACGGCCGGCATCGGCTCGGTAGCCAGCAACAGCAGCGCCTCTACCGCACCGGAGATGCTCGCGGTCATTGGTCGTCCTCCTTGTCGGACGGGGATTCAGGGTCCGGCTGATGGTCGGCGTCGAACTCGGCGCCGAGATCGTCGGCACTCACATCGTTGCCCAGCCAGCGGATGGTGAGCTCGCCCAGCGGGGTGAGCTGCTCGAAGCTGATCGCTCGCTCACGAAACAGCTCCAGCAGGGCCAGGAAGCGGGCCACCACGACGAGCTTGTCCCCCGCATCGGCGGTCAGATCTCGGAAGGTCACCCGAGTGCGGCTGCGCAGTCGCTCGACGATCAGTCCGGCCTGTTCGCGGACGCTGACCAGCGGCTGATGCAGATGGGACAGCGACACCTGGATCGGCTCGGCCGGCGTCATGGCCCGGCCGGCGTAGACGGCGATCAGGTCGATGAACCCGTCCAGCTCGACTTCGGGCAGCAGCGACGCGAACTGCTCCTCCAGGCCTCCCGGACGAGGCAGTCGCCGCGCCTGGTCGGCAAGGGTCTCCCCCAGCCAGCCGGCGACCAGCTTGAACGCTCGGTACTGCAGCAGCCGGGCGAACAGCAGGTCCCGCGCTTCCAGGATGGCCAGGTCCTCGGGGTCGTCCACCTCGCCTGAGGGCAGCAGTCGCGCCGCCTTCAGATCCAGCAGCGTCGCGGCCACCACGATGAACGAACTGGACTGGTCCAGGTCCCAGGAACTGGGCCCACTGGCGGCTTGCGCCGCCTTGATGTGGGCGATGAACTCGTCGGTGACCTTGGACAGCGCCACCTCGGTGACATCCAGCTTGTGCTTGGCGATCAGCTGCAGCAGCAGATCGAACGGGCCGGAGAAGTTGGTCAGAGTGAGGGTGAACTCGCTGCGCTGTTCGGCAGCGGCCAGTTCGGTCACGACTCGCCGAGTCCGCGGACCAGGTCCGATCCCGCGCCACGCTCGACGAAGTCGGCCACAGCCATACTGATCGCGGTGCGGACGATCCGTCCCCGGTCGACGGCCAGGCCGTGTTCTGCCCGCAACGCCAGCCGGGCCTGCTCCAAGGCCAACAGCTCCTGGCTGCTCACGTAGACGGTGATCTTCTCCTCGTGCCGCACGCGACCTGAGCCGCGACCGCCCGGCTCGGCCGCCGCCGGCTCGACGCCGACCGGCTGCCCGGCGGTCGGCCGGAACAGCTCGCTGGCACCGGGCAGCTCTACACGCCGGGGCACTTGGCCAAGACCTCTCGGGCGAGCATCCGGTAGGCGTCCGCGCCATGGGAGCTGGAGGCGTAGGTGGTGATCGGCTCACCGGCCACTGTGGTCTCGGGGAACTTGATGGTCCGCCGAATCACCGAGTGGAATACCTGGTCACCGAAGGCCGAGACCACCCGCTCCAGCACCTCACGACTGTGCAGAGTGCGCGCGTCGTACATGGTGCCCAGGATGCCGAGCACCTCGAGTTCGGGGTTCAGTCGGTCCTGCACCTTGGCGATGGTGTCGGTGAGCAGCGCGATCCCACGCAGCGCGAAGAACTCCAGCTCCAGCGGCATGATCACCTTGTCGGCCGCGGTCAGCGCATTGACGGTGAGCAGGCCCAGCGAGGGCGCACAGTCGATGAGGATCAGGTCGTACTCGTGACGGATCTTGGCCAGCACCCGACGCAGGGTCTGCTCACGGGCCACCTCGGACACCAGCTGCACCTCTGCCGCCGACAGGTCGATGTTCGAGGGGAGCATGTCCAGCCCGTCCACCACGGTGTGGAAGATGACGTCCTCCACCTTGGTGTTCCGGTTGAGCAGCAGGTCGTAGATGCTGGTCTCCAGGGTGTGCGGGTTCACGCCAAGGCCCACCGAGAGCGAACCTTGTGGGTCGAAGTCCACCAGCAGCACCTTGCGCCCGGTCTCGGCCAGGGCTGCACCCAGATTGATCGTGGTCGTGGTCTTGCCGACGCCACCCTTCTGGTTGCACATCGCGATGATGAGTCCGCGCTTGGCCCGATCCGGGTCCGGCTCGCTCGGCGCCGGGAGGTCGGGGATCGGACGCCCGGTCGGGCCGATCTCACCGGGGGTGAAGTCATCAATGACGTCGGATCCGGGGTTCTGCTTTCGGTTGCTCACCGGGTCAGCCTAAGCCCAATTGTCGACATGTGTTTGCATCGGCGCGGTCCGGTGACCGCAGGGTCAGCGCGCCCGCGGATGTGAGGTCAGGAAGACCTCACGCAGATGCTCGGCGGTGACCAGTGTGTAGATC
>JAFADF010000007.1:0-108680 GCA_023425145.1 Actinomycetes bacterium
GAAGACCTCCTGTTTGTTGAGCGAACCTTGAGCAGTTCCACTCAACCGCGGGAGGTCTTCCCCGCGCTATCGATCAGACCATGTCATCACAACGACTCGACCAACCTGTCCGATCAGTACAGCTAGCCGCGGACTCGGGGTGCCCTGGCGTGCAGTCGGGCCACCTCGAAGGCCAGCAATGCCAGGTAGCAGGCCAGGGCGAGTCCGGCCATGCCCAGCGGGAACTGTGCGCCGCCGACCAGACCGGTCAGTCCATACAGCGGCGCAGCCAGCAGGAATGAGACCATGGCCAGAACCGCCTCGGTGAACTGGCCACCGGTGAGCGACAGCTGCGCGCCGACCACGGACGCCGTGAGCGCACTGCCGGCGATGGTTGCTGCCCAGCAGGCGTTCAAGCGACGCAGTGCGGCGTGCCGGTGTGGGTCCGGGCCGGCCGCCAGGTAGCCCACCCAGGACGCCAGGAACAGCAGCGAAGCGACCACCCCGAGCTCACCGGGACGCTGCCCGGTGCTGATCACCCCAGCGTTCTCCGCTCCGGCGAAGAGCACACAGCCGACGACCAGAGCGGGCGGCAGCCAGCGCCGCAACGACCGCGTCTCTTCCGCTGCCCCGCGGCGCGCGGACTTCGGCAGGACCGGAGTGGCCACCGGCGAACCAGCGACTGCCGCGTCGATCATTGCCCGGCGCGGGGCCGGCCCGCGAAGGGGACGCCAGCGGGACGGGATCGGCTCATCCAGCGATACGGACATCTGACAACTCCTGGGCGTGAGGAGCAGTGGCGGCTTCAGTCGGTCAGGCGCCCAGCCCGGATGGCAACCTCGGTTGCGCTCTCAGGATGTGATGGCGGTACGACTTCCTGGAGTCGGAACGTCGGCTTCCCGCGACGATCCACCACGATGGAAGCACACTCCTCACCGCAGAACGCGGCAACGCGCTGAATTCCTCTGGCGTTGTTTTTCCCTCAGGCGGCCGATTCGGTGACTTCGGTGACCTCAGCCGGGCTGTCCGCCGCCGCAGCGCTTCGGCTGGCCCGTCGGAAGACCGACGTTCCCCGGCTCAAGTCATGGCCGACGCTGAGCGCCTCGATCACCAGCCGCTCATGGGAGCCGCCCTGTCCGTCGGTCCAGCGATCGGTGCGCAGCTTGCCCGCAACCACCACCGGATCACCCTTGCCGACGCTGGATCGCACGTTCTCGGCCAGTCCCCTGCTGCAGCTGACCACGATCCAGGTGGTCTCGCCGTCCACCCACTCGCCACCGCGCCACTGCCGGGGAGTGCAGGCGAGCCGGAAGCTCGCGAAGGTGTACTCATCCTTCACCGTGCGGAACTCGACGTCACCGCCGACGTAACCGGTCATCCAGACCATGGCATCCATTTCGATTCCTTCCTCGGATGCCCTTCACAGTGGGGTCGAACAGGCCGAACCGTTCAGCAGCGCAGAGCGGCTGTGGACGAGGAATCCCGCTGTGGATGAGCCTGTCGGTGGCAGGATCCTCGAAACCAGCTGTGGCTTCGAGTCAGGCGGAGGCAGCCACTCGCAGCTGCCGGCGCAGCTCGTGGTAGCGGTCCAGTTCGGCTTGCAGCGGGGTGATCACCAGCTCGGCGACAACCCGCGACACCGCCGCCGACAGCTCCCGCCGCGCCTTCCGGGCCCGGCGCGCCGCACCGGCCCAGACCAGCAGCCGGGACAACCCGGCCAACACCAATCCACCGCCGATTCCGCCGACGAGCAGCCAGAAGCCGAACGGATAGCCGTACCAGGTGAACGGCAGCGGGGGCACACCCCAGCCGGCCAGCGTCGATCCCGCGAACAGGAATGCCGCGCCGGCCACGGCAGCGATGATCAGCACCCACTGCAGCAGGCCGATCAGCGGCCACCACCAGGCCCAGCGTCGCCGGTCCACACTCACCTCGGCCACCGCCTTGTCCAACCGGTCGGCCAGGATCCCATCGTTGCTGTGCGCGGCTGCTTCGACGGCGCGCGCCCAGCCCAGCGGCAGCCCGGTACGGGCGTGGTCGACCAGCACCCGCATCCCCTTGTCCACCAGGGCCTTCTGGACGGCGCTGGCCGGCGGCAGTGACGTCCGACTCACCTCGGTGAGCTGAGGCTCGGCCGGAGCCAGTTCCAGCCGGAACCGCTTGAGCGGATCGGGCTTGATCCGTCCGATCCAGCTGACCAACGGCCAGCCGGTGGCGATCGCACCGCGGCGCCGCCAGGACGTCCGGGTGGCCTCGACGACCAGCGGCACTCCACTGGCAGCGGCGAGCGCTTCGGTCACCTGGTTGACCAGGCTCGGGTTCACCCGGGCCGGCGCCTCCGGGCCGAGGTCGCGGCTCAGCGCCTCCGCGGCCACGCCGACATCGGCTGCCAGCCGCCGGGTCATCGCCTGCTTGTTCGCCACGGTTTGAGCCAACGACTCGCGCAGCTGCTTCACGCCGCGTCCGGTCGCCGCCGAGACTGCGATCAGCGGAGTGGCCCGCAGGCCCTCCTCGTCCAGCAGCCGACGCAGGTCGGCCACGCAGCCGTCCAACTGGTCGGGCGGCAGCAGATCCACCTGATTGAGCACGATGAGCATCACATCGGCGTGGCTGGCCAGCGGACGCAGGTAGCCGTCGTGCAGGGCCGCATCGGCGTACTTCTGTGGATCGACCACCCAGATCAGCGCATCCACCAGTTCGACCAGCCGGTCCACATTGAGCCGGTGGCCCAACTCGGCGGAGTCATGATCGGGCAGATCCAGCAGCACCAGATCCGAGAGCTCGCCGGGTTCGGAGGCGATCAGATGACGCTTGGTGATGTCCAGCCAGTCCAGCAGCTCGTGGGGCAGCTTGGTGCCCCAGCTGGCCGCCATCGCCTTCGAGGTCGTCGGGCGCCGGACGGCCACCTCGGCCAGCTCGGTCCCACTGATCGCATTGAACAGGCTGGACTTCCCGGAGCCGGTCGACCCGGCGATCGCGATCACGGTGTGCGATCCGCTCAGCGCGACGCGAGTGCCGGCCCGCGCGATCACCGCCTGCGCCGCGGCCAGCACCTGCTGATCGCTGCGCCCCTCAGCCAGCTCACCGGCTGACCGCAGCGCCGTCAGCCGACGCTCCAGTCGATCCTCACTCACGCGTGCTCCACATCCTCGCTTCGCTCCGGCCCGGACTGCGGGCGCCGGGTCACCTCGGCGGCCAGCGCAGCCAACTCGGCCGGCACCGGAATTGTCGGCAGCGCGGGCGCGGGACGACTGGTGAACCTGTCGGCCTCGACCCGGGCCCGATCCAGCTCGGCCACGGCAGCCAGCAGCTCCTCGGCCTGGGCGGGACGAACCTCCACCTGATCAAGAACGGCCAGGAAACGGGCCGACTCGGCGGCCAGGACCTGCCCGGTCCGTTCGTCCAACTGCCGCTTGGCCTGCTTGGCCAGCCGCCGGACGGCGTCCTCGCCGAACACCGCCTCCAGCAGCCGCTGGGCCAGCACCGCAGTGCCACCGGCGATGCCCACTTCGGCCCCGAGTAAGCCTCCGGTCTGGGAGAAGACCAGAATCATCAGGGCCACGCCGACCCCGTTCACGCCCAGCGCCAGGTAGCGGGCCTTGGCCTTCTTCTGCTGGCCTTCGTCGGCCACTAGGGCGAGCACGTCCCCTTGCCAGTCTCGGACGGCCTGCGCGGCCGACGGGCCGAACTCGGGACGGGTGCGGCCCAGATCGTCATGCTGATCCAGCAGCCGACGCCCGGCCGGATGTGCCTGCCACCCGGCCGCGGCTCGCCGCACGGCAGCCTCACCCTCCTCGCGGACCAGGATCTCCAGGCCGGACTCGACAGCGACCTTCATCTGCTCGACCTGGCGCGGCTCACCGCGGACGGCGGCGCTGAGCCGATCCCGCAGCCGGCCGATCTTCTGTTCCACCGACCGGAAGAACTCCCCGGTGCCGATGAAGTCCTGCCAGCGCGCCAGCACCTCGCCGCGCAGCAGGGTGCCGTCGGCAGTCTGGGCGGAGATGGTTTCGGCCGCCACCGCGAAGACCGACTCGACGTCGCCGCGCAGCGTATCCAGGGCCTCCTGCTGCGCCGAGATGGCCGCGGCCACCTGTGGCGCGGCCGTGGCCAGAGCGGCGATCGCCCCGTCCAGGGTTTGCGCCACGATCTCGTTTCGGCGGGCCGCATTCTCGGCCACATCGCCCAGCCAGGCCCGAATCGGGGCCACCGCCGCCGCGGGCAGCAGCCCGTCGGCGTCCACCTCGGTCTCCGGCACGGCGAACAGCGGCGAGTCGGCCAGCCCGCGTTGGCTCATCATCTGGCCCAGGTGCGCCGGAATGTCGTCCATGGCGGCCGGTGGCAGCCGGTCCAGGACCACAGCCACTACGGCCTTACGGTCGGCTGCCGAGCGCAGGTATTCCCACGGCACCGCATCGGCATAGCGGGCTGCCGAGGTCACGAACAGCCACAGGTCTGCTGCGGCGAGCAACTGTCCGGCCAGCGCCCGGTTCTCGGCGACCACCGAATCCAGGTCGGGGGCGTCCAGGATGGCCAGGCCGGGGGGCAGGCTCGGCTCTGCGACCAGTTGCAGCGATCGGACGTCCTGCGTCGGCCCATCGCTGCGGGCCAGCCCGGGCAGCACCTGCGCCGAGCCGAACCAGGCGGCGTCATCGGGATGATGGACCAGCACGGCCGCCCGGGTGGTCGGGCGGATCACACCGCTGGCACTGACCGGGCGTCCGATCAACGAGTTGATCAGGGTGGACTTGCCGGCACCGGTCGAGCCGCCGACCACAGCCAGCAGCGGCGCATCGAGGCGGCCCAGGCGGGGAAGCACATAGTCATCGAGCTGCGCTGCCTGCTCGCGAGCGCGGGTCAGCGCGGCCTGCGCGTCCGGCAGTTCCAGCGGCAGCCGGACCGCACCCAAGGCTTCCCGCAATCTGACGAGCGCAGCCGAGAGGCTCTCCACGCTCATCGGTTCCTCCTAGCCCTTCGGCGGTCCCCAGGTGGGATCCACGGCCGAATACCCAGGTGATCCTAGCTGCGCGGGCTGGCCCGGCGCTGGCCAGTTGCCGCCAAGGCCGGCCGGACCCGGATAGCTGGGCGGCTGGTATGGGCTCGGCTTGGGTCGGCGCAGCCGGGGCAGGTTGAGCCGCCGGCCCCGCGGGTCGGCGATCGCCAACGGACGCAGTTGGTGCGCGGTCTGGATCAGTTCTCGGGCCCGCAGGTTGGCAGCCTGGTCGTAGAGGCCGCGCACCTGGCCGTCGCGCAGGTAGGCCAGTTCGGTCAGGGTGCGCTGCAGGCGCACGGTCGCCCACCAGACTCGGGGCCCGTGGGTGATCCCGACCAGCAGCCCCCACAGCCGCGTCCGCAGTTTCGCGTTGACGAGCTGTTCGGCGGCCGGCAGCCAACCGAGCTGGACGTAGTCGCCGAGCCGGCTGCGGATCCGTCGGCCCTCGGCCAGGATCTGCCGGATCACGTAGACGAGCGCCGCCAGCACCAGCGGCAGGGCGATCACGAAGTAGAGAACGGTCTGGGCTTGCCCGTCGGCAAGGGTGGCTTGGGAGTTGAACAGCATGTGCAGGCCGGCCGCGGCCAAGTAGCCGGCCAGCGGGGCCAGCACCCGGACCACCTTGCTGCGCGTGCGCAGCGCCACCGCCAGGCCGATCCCGGTCATCATCGTGAACAGCGGGTGGGCGAAGGCGGTGAGCACGCCGCGGAGTAGCACCACCTGAGCCAGGGCCGCGTCCGCGTTCCCGACTCCGATGTTCTGCGAGGAGTACACGATGACGCGGGAGTAGTAAATGATGTTCTCGGTGAAGGCGAAGCCGGCCGCCGACAACCCGGCCAGGACGATCGTGGAGACCTTCGAGGTGAGCCGGTAGCGGGCCACGATCGCGATTACGAACAAGACCGTGGCCTTGGCGGCCTCCTCGACGAAGGGCGCCACGAAGATGGCTGACCTCGCCGAGCTTGCCGGATCGCCGTCCCCGGCGATGGACAGATGCTGGCTGGCCCAGGAGTTGGCGAAGATCGCCAGGAAGGTGGCGATCGCGGCGCCCCAGCCCAGCGTCAGGTACCAGATAGCCAGCCGCTGCGGCCGGTAGCGATCGGCCAGCAGGAAGAGCACCGTCCACACCGCCAGGGTGGGCAGAGCCAGCCAGGCCGAGGTCCGGATTGCTGACGGGTTGACGCCTTCGACCACGCCGCCGTTCACCGGGATGTCGGCGGTGATGAGCTGCCACTGCACAGCCAGCGCGGCCACGAACACCACGGTGGCCCCGATCAACAGCCAGGTCCAGCCGGATCGAAGCAGGCGTTGCCACCACGGACGCGGGGAGGCGGCTCGCTGCTGCGGCAAGCCATTGCGGCGCCGCGCCAGTTCTGCCACCGGAGTCATGTCGAACAGCCTACTGGGGCTCGACGAAGGCTCAGCGGACGCGCCCTTGCCGTAATCAAACTGTACGGTACAGTTTGATTCATGACGGAGGGACTCAGTGAACGGCAGCGGGCCAAGCGGGCGCAGATCACCGAGGCAGCGCATCGGATGTTCCTGGCGAATGGCTTCGCCGGGACGTCGATCGACGCCATCGTGGCCGAGGCCGGAGTCAGCAAGCAGACCCTCTACACCTACTTCCCCACCAAGATCGAGCTGCTGGCCGCAGTGCTGTACGGCGGGATCAGCGAACTCAGCCTGCCCAGCGGCGATCCCGTCGTCCTGAACAGCCGGGACGACCTGCGCCGCGCACTGCTCGGCTTCTCGGTGCAGATCACCCGCAACCTGCTCGATCCCGAGGCGATCGCCCTGGTCCGGCTGGTGCTGGGCGAGGTGTTCCGCGTACTCGAGTTGCGCAAGGTCTTCCGCGACGCCCTGCCGGGACAGTTGCTGGCTCAAGTCCAAGCCATCCTGATCCGGGCCGCCGGGCAGGGCCTGATCAGGCTCTCCGATCCCGACCTGGCTGCGCGGATGTTCGTCGGCCCGCTGATGACCTATGTGGCCCTGGACGGCTTCCTCAGCGCCGAGCCGGCCACCCCGCCGAGCGTGCGCCAGCTGGAGAAGATGGTCGACGCGTTCATGACCCTGGTCGAGGCGTGATGAACCGCGCGGTCGCAGTGGTCGCCATGGCCGCCACCGTGCTGGGTCTGACCGGCTGCGGCAGCGACGGCGTCCTCCAGGTGACCGGGAACGTGGACACCGACGTCGACATCGTGGCAATGCCGGCGCTGGCCGTGCCGACCGTGAACCTGGACGCAGGGTTCGCCACCACCTCCGTCGACCCGGTGACCGGGCGGCAGACCCAGGCCACCGGCACCGTGGCAGCCAGCTACGGCCTGGGCAGCACGGCCACGCTGAGCCGAGTCGCGGTGGCTCTGGGCGATCACGTCCGCGCCGGGCAGTCGCTGGCTTGGGTGGATGCGGCCAGCCTCGATGCGCAACGCGACGCGGCCACAGCGGACGCCGCGGTGGCCTCCTCCCAGGTCGGGGTGCTTCAGGCAGCGATCGAGGACACCTACGACAAGGAACACGATCTGGCCGACGCCCGCCGGAAGGTCACCGACGCCATTCACCAGCTCAGTTCCACCCAGAGCACCCTGCGCAAGACCCGTCCCCAGCTGCGCGACAAGCTGAACCAGGTCGAGGACGGGCTGAGCGTGGTCGAACAGGCCATCGCGTCGCTGCCCCCCGGTGCGCCGGTCCCGCCGGAGCTGGCCGCCAAGCAGCAGCAGCTCAGCGCCGCCCGCAGCCAACTGAAGGCCGGGCTGAAGAAGATCGACACCGCACTGCCGAAGCTGGCCAGCGGCCTGAAGAAGGCGCGCAGCGGACTGGCCGGCCTCGACGACGCGAAGGCCAAGCTGCTGGATGGCCGGGCTACCCTCACCGACCTGCATGAGCTGGCCGGAATCAGCGCCGACACCATGCAGGTGCCGATCACCCTGGCCTCGGTGCAGATCGAGCTGGCCAGCCTGGTCGCACCGACAGCCGGAGTGGTGGTGGCCCTCGCCCAGCCCGGCGAGCAACTCGCCGCCGGGGCGGCCGCGGTGACCATCCGTCCCGACCGGCCGAGTCGGCTCAGCGTCTGGCTCTCTCCGGACCAGTTGGCCGGGGTCTGCCTCGGCGATACCGCGGACGTCCGGGCCGACTGGCTGGCCGACGGCAGCACCCTGCCGGCCACCCTCACCCGGATCGCCACCAGGGCCGACTATCCCCCGTCCTCGACGACGACCGACGAAGTCCATCTGACCCGCGCGGTCCTGGTGGAGTTCACCACCACCGACCAGCTGCCGGCCGGCAGCCCGGTCGAACTCAGCATCCACGGCTGCCATCAGGCAGCGAACTCTCCGACAGACAGGTGACCACGATGGCAAAGAAGCATCCCCCGATCCCGGTGATCATCCTGGTGGTCGCCCTGCTGGCCGGTGGCGGCGGCTGGTGGTGGTGGAGCTCCACCCAGCAGTCCCCGACCGACGCGGGCTTGACCTTCACCGGCGCAGTGGAGAGCAACCAGTACCAGGTCGGTTCGGCCCTGGCCGGGCGGATCACCGCGGTGAAGGTGGCCGAGGGCGACCAGGTGACCAAGGAGCAGCCGCTGGTCACGCTGGACGCCGCCGCACTCACCCTGCAGAAGCAGCAGGCCGAGCAGGGAGTCGTGGCGGCGAAGGCCGCACTGACCAACGCCAAGGACGACGACGACTCGACCAAGGCCGACATCACCGCAGCCCAGGCCCGGCTGCGGCAGGCCGAGGCAGCCGTGAAGCTGGTCCAGGTCCAGCTCGGCTACGCCACAATCACCGCCCCGCGCAGCGGCCTGGTGGTCTCGGTGACGGCCAATACCGGCCAGAACGCCGCCCCCGGCAAGACCCTGCTGACCATCGCCGACCCCACCGACCTGTTCGTCCGGGTGTACGTGCCGGAGACCCGGATCGGGCAGGTGAAGATCGGCCAGGCTGCCACGGTGACCACCGACTCGGTCGCGTCCACATTCTCCGGGACGGTCAGCTACGTGGCCAGCGAGGCCGAGTTCACCCCCAACACCGTCCAGACCGCCGAGCAGCGGGTGAAGCTCGTCTATGAGGTGCGGGTGAAGATCACCGACACCTCCGGCGCCCTGAAGTCGGGCATGCCGGTGGATATCACCCTCGGCTGAGCATGACTCCGTCCCATCCCCCACTCGCAGTCCAGGCCACCGGCCTGGGCCGGAGCTTCGGTGACACCGTCGCCGTCGCCGAGCTCGACCTGGCCGTCCCGGCTGGTGCGGTGTTCGGCCTGCTCGGGCCCGACGGCGCCGGCAAGTCCACTCTGATCCGGATGCTATCCACCGTGCTGACCCCGAACACCGGCAGTGCCGACGTCTTCGGGCATTCGGTCACCGGTGACCGGGCCGCGGTCAAGCCGCTGATCGGCTACATGTCGCAGCGGTTCTCGATGTACCCCGATCTCACCGTCGCCGAGAATCTGGAGTTCTTCGCCCGGGTGCGCGGCGTCAGCCGCAGCGAGCGGCATCGGCGGGCCGCGGCGCTGCTGGAGAGCATGGGGTTGGCCGAGTTCGCCGGCCGGCAGGCCCAACACCTGTCCGGCGGAATGAAACAGAAGCTGATGCTGGCCGCCACCCTGATGCACTCCCCGCAGCTACTGCTTCTGGACGAGCCGACCACCGGCGTCGATCCGGTCTCCCGGCGGGAGTTCTGGCGGATCCTGGCCGGGCTTCACCAGGACGGCACCACGGTGATCGTGGCAACGCCCTACATGGACGAGGCCGAGCGCTGCACCCAGATCGCCTTCATCGATCGGGGACGAATCCAGAACCAGGGCACGCCGTCCCAGATCAAGGCATTGGTGCCGGGACGGCTGTTCGAGATCCTGGCCGCCGACCCCAGGGCCGCCCTGGCCGCGCTACGCGGGCTGCCCGAGGCGGCGTCCCCGCATCTGTTCGGCGATGTGGTCCGGGTGCTGTGGCAGCGCCCCGACGACCCGGCGGGCATGATCGTCCCGGCTCTGGCCGCGGCCGGCGTCGGCGATGCTCAGGTCCGTCCCGCCGAGATGGACATGGAGAGCGCGTTCGCCTTCCTGGCCGAGTCCGCAACCCAGGCGGGTGCCGCATGAGAGCAACCCTGGATCGGATCGCGGCCATCGTGGTCAAGGAGTTCCGGCACCTGGGCCGTGATCCCCGCGCCCTGCTGGCCGTGGTGATCACCCCGGTGCTGCAGCTGCTGCTGTTCGCCTACGCGGTCAGCTTCGACGTCGACCACGTCCCGACCATCGTCGTCGATCTGGACCACACCACCCAGTCCCAGGACTACCTGCGCCAGTATCAGGGCTCGACCTTCTTCACCGTGGTGGCCGAGGCCGACGATCTGGCCGCCATCGACCAGGCCTTCGACCTGAACCAGGCCCATCTGGCCATCGTGATCGAGGCCGGCTTCGGGCGCCAGCTGGCCAGTGGTGGCACCGGTGAAGTCGCGGTGCTCATCGATGGCGCCGAACCGACCTCGGCCCGGATCTCGCAGGCCTACACCGTGGCCGCGAATCAGCTGTACAACCAGCAGCTGACCAGACAATGGGCTGATGCGCAGGGCCTGGACCTGTCGAGCCTGGGGATGCTGGAGCCACGAGTACGCACCTGGTACAACCCGGAGCGCCGGTCCTCGGACTTCCTGATTCCCGGCCTGATGGTGGTGATCATTGCGATCGTCACCGTCCAGCAGACCGCGGTCACCCTGGTCCGTGAGCGCGATCTGGGCACTGAGGAACAACTCGAGGTGAGCCCGTTGCGCAAGGGCGAGTTGATGGTGGCCAAGCTGCTGCCGTGGACGGCCATCGCCTTCGTCGACGTGGCCGTGATCATCGGCTTGGGCCGCTGGCTGTTCGGCGTCCCCTTGCGCGGCGACCTCGGCACGTTGGCTCTGGGCTCGGCGCTGTTCGTGTTCGCCGCCCTCGGCCTGGGGCTGCTGGTCTCGGCGATCGCCCCGACCACGGACACCGCGAACATCCTGGCCTTGCTGATCGCCTTCCTGCCGTCCTTCCTGCTGTCCGGGCTGGCCTTCCCGCTGGATCAGATCCCCACCGTGTTGCAATGGCTGAGCTACGCCTTCCCGGCCCGGTTCATGGTGACCATCTCTCGGGTCGTCTTCCTCAAGGGTGGCGGCTTCACCCAGGTCTGGCCGGAGCTGACCGCGCTCGCCGGCTACGCCGTGGCCATGATCGCCATCTCCAGCGTTCTGCACGGACGGAGGGCCGGACGATGAGCCTGAAGCGGATTCGCCTGCTGATCTGGAAGGAGTTCACCCAGCTGCGCCGCGACCCGATGCTGATCCGGCTGCTGATGCTGATGCCGGTGCTGCAGCTGGTGATGTTCGGCTATGTGGTGGCCGCCGACGTCGGCAACCTGACCACAGCGGTGGTCGACCTCGACCACAGCGCCACCTCAGCCAAGCTCGAGGCGACCTTCGCCGGGTCGAAGTACTTCACCATCGTCGCCCATCCGGCCAGCGAGAGTGAGCTTCGCCCGCTGCTGGACCGAGGCGTGGTGACGGTGGCCGTGGTGATCCCCGAGGGCACCCAGGACCGGCTGATCACCGGGCAGACGGCGTCGATCGGCGTCGTGGTGGACGGCTCGGACTCGCAGATCTCGGCGATCGGCTCCGGCTACGCGTCGCAGATCATCGCAGGCTTCAACAATGACCTGCGCGACGCGGCAGGGGTGAACCTCAGCCCACCGGCAGTGGACGCCCGGATCCGGGTGATGTTCAACCCCACCATGGACCCGGTGAACACGATGATTCCCGGCCTAATCGCGGTGATCATGATGATCTCGCTGATGGCGATCCTGTCCCAGGCGGTGGTCAAGGAGCGCGAATCGGGCACTCTGGAGCAGATGTTCGTCACCCCGATCCGGGCCGAGGAGTATCTGATCGGGAAGGTGACCCCCTATGCCGTGCTGGCCACCGCCCAGATGCTGGTGGTCGCGGTGGTCGGCATGCTGTGGTTCCGGGTTCCGTTCAACGGCAACATCTGGGCTGTGCTCACCGGCTTGGCCCTGTTCATGCTGACCAACATCGGCTTGGGCCTGTTCGTCTCGCTGGTCTCGCGCACCCGCCAGCAGGCCCAACAGGCCATGGCCTTCTTGATGATCCCGACGATGATCCTGTCCGGCTTCATCTTCCCGATCGAGTCGATGCCGGCCCTGATCCAGCCGATCACCAAGCTGCTTCCGATGACCTGGGCTCTGATCGTCCTGCGCAACTCCTTCGTCAAAGGCAGCGACTTCGGGGCACTGGTGGTACCGCTCGTGGTGCTGGCCGGGTTCGCTCTGGTGATCTTCACCGCGGCCGTGATCGCCACTCGTCGCCGGATTTCGGACTGAGGAGACCCCGATGACTCAGCAGCACACCGAACGCGGCGGACTGGCCGCACGCTTTCGCCGGGAGGCCCCGACCACGCAGGCCGAGAGCGAGCTGGCGATCTCTATTCATGGCCTGACCAAGACCTTCGGCGACTTCACCGCGGTGGACGGCATCGATCTGGACGTCCCACGCGGCCAGGTGTTCGGCTTCCTCGGCCCGAACGGCTCGGGCAAGACCACCACGATCCGGATGCTCACCGGCAATCTTCGACCCCAAGGTGGACGCGCCCGGGTACTGGGCGAGGACGTGATCCGGCACCCGGATCGGGTGCAGCGCCGGATCGGCTACATGAGCCAGAAGTTCTCCCTCTTCGAGGACATGACCGTCGATGAGAATCTGAAGTTCTACGCCGGGGTCTACGACCTGAGCGCCGAGCAGTTCGCTCGGCAGCGGGAGTACATCTTGGCGATGGCCGACCTGACCGGGCGCGAGGACGAACTCACTCGCAATCTCTCAGTCGGTTGGCGGCAGCGGTTGGCTCTGGGCGCGGCGACCATCCACGAGCCCGAGTTGCTCTTCCTCGACGAGCCCACCTCCGGGGTGGACCCGGTGGCCAGGCGGCAGTTCTGGGATCTGCTCTACGAGTTGGCCGGACGTGGCGTCACCCTGTTCGTGACCACGCACTACATGGACGAGGCCGCGCACTGCAATCGGCTGGCCTTCATCTACCGCGGTCGGATCATCGCCTCCGGCAGCCCCAGCGAGATTCGTGACGAGCATTTCGAGCGGAGGATCTTCGCCATCTCGTCCGCCGACAACGAGGCGGCCCTGTCCTGGCTGGAGCATGCGGACGGCATCAGTGAGGCCTACCTGTCCGGGGCGTCGCTGCGCGCGGTCATGCCGGCATCCTCGGCCCTGCAGCCCGAGCAGTTGGCCGCCGCATTGACAGCGGCCGGCGTCCCGGCCACGGTCAGTGCCACCGAACCGAGCATCGAGGATGTCTTCTTGAGCCTGGTGGCTCAGCAGCGCTGACGCTCAGCGCACGATCAGGCCCGGCAGCAGCAGGATCGCGCCAACGAGTGCAGCCGCCACCGTCACCGTCAGCCAGAGCAGGCACCAGACCAGGCCCGGCACCCGGGTGATCGCAGCCAGCTGGGCCGCGTCCGAGCCGGCTCGACGCCGACCGGTCAGTTCGAGCACCGGTCGGGGCGCAGCGAGCAGCAGCAGCCAGACCAGCAGGTGCGCCAGCAGGCTGACCGGCAGCGGTTGGGCATACCAGGAGGCCAACGCCAGCCCGATGGCGAGCAGCCCCACCACGAACAGGCCGTAGAGGTTGCGGGTCCAGATCAGCACAGCCGCCAGCCCGAGCACGGTCAGCCACAGCGCGGCCGCCGCATGCCCGACGCTGACCAGCCAGGCCAACCCGAGACCGGCCACGGCCGGCGCCGGGTAGCCGGCCAGCAGGGTGAGGACCATCCCCGGGCCACGCGGTCGGCCACGCGTGACGGTCAGTCCTGAGGTATCGGAATGCACCCGAATCCCGGCCAACTGACGCCCGGACAGCCGGGCCACCAGAGCGTGGCCCGCTTCGTGGCTGATCGTGGTGAGCAGCCGGACGGCCGGCCACACCACCAGCACCAGGGCCAACGCCAGCAGCGCCGCACCGATCACCAGCGGCTGCGGCAGCCGTGGCCCGGCCTGGATGAGCCGCTGCCAGAACTGGGTCAGGACGTCCACCGTCCCAGTGTGCCTGGTCGTCCGGCTGTGCCGGGCGTGCGGCTCAGGCCAGCGAGACGGCCTCACTGAAGCTCAGTCGCGGGTTGCGCGGGAAGCTGCCATCTTCGGCGACGTGTCCGATGTTCACCACCAGAATCGTCTGCAAAGCCGTGCCGGCGAAGAACTCGGCGTCGATCGCCGGGGCGTTGATGCCGCCCATCGGTCCGGCATCCAGGCCAATGGCCCGAACCGCCAGGATGAACGCGCCCGACTGGAGCCAGGCGTTGTTCCGCGCCATCTGCGCGCGCCTTTCGGCATCGGCGGCCAGCCCGTCCTTGGCGCTCGGGCTCTGCGGAAGCAGCTGCGGCAGGTTCTCGTGGAAGTCGGTGTCGGCGGCCAGGATCGCGATGACCGGAGCGGACTCGGCCTTGGCCCGGTTGCCCTCGGCCAGCAGTGGCAGCAGTCGCCGCTTGCCCTCCTCGGTGCGGACGAAGGTGATCCGAAGCGGTTGGCTGTTCATGGCGGTGGGAGCGAACTTGGCGAGCTCGTACAGGTGGGCGAGTTCGCTGTCGCTGACCGGCTCCGGGGTGAAGCGGTAGGCGGTGTGGTGCTCGGTGAAGATGCCCTCGGCGGTGGGCTGGTTGTCAGTCATGATGCTCCATGGATTTAGTTGATGTCTCAACTATATCCCTTCTCCCGACCGACCCTGACCGTTTGACAACGCCCTAGAGGGCGGGCTGGAATTGTGGATTGGCGAAGCCGCGTCCGCTCTGCGGTGGCCGACACCTCGCCGATCCGGCGCCGCCGGGTCCCGATCCGAGGACGGAGTTCGCCGTGTCGCCCGCCAAGACCAGCCCTGAGCGGGCCCGCCTGCTCCTGATCGTGGCCTTCGCCGTCACCGGGATCGTCAGCTTCTCCTGGATGGCCCGAATCCCATCGGTGATGAGCGCGCTGCACCTCAGCACGCCCGAGTTCGGCGCCGTGCTGCTGGTCGGCTCAATTGGCTCAGTGATCACCGTGGTCGCCTCCGGTGGGTTGCTGAACAGGTTCGGCACCGTGCGCCTCTTCAGCTTCGGCGCTCTGATCAACGCCGCGGGGATCGCCCTGATGGGCGTCGGCCCGGCACTGGCCTCGGTGTGGCTGTTTGCGGCGGGCATCATCATCAGCGGCATCGGCGGCGCCCTGCTGAACGTCTCAGTGAACCTCGAGTCGACCCGGATCGAGCAGGCATTGGGACGCACCGTGATCCCGCACTTCCATGCAGGCTTCTCGATCGGGGCCGTGATCGGTTCGCTGATCGGTGCCGGCTCGTCATCGCTGGGCATTCCGGTCGGGGTGCAGTTGGTCGCCGTGGCGGCCGCGTCCGGCGGCATCCGACTGGCCGCCCTGTGGGCCGGCCTGGTGCTGCCCGGACGCCTGCTGGCCGAACGTAGCGCCGGCAGCTGGCTGACCAAACTGCGCGGCGAACTGACCGCCTGGACCGAACCGCGCACCATCCAGATCGCCCTGGTCGCCTTCGTGGCCGCCTTCAGCGAGGGTGTGGCGAACAACTGGCTGACGGTCTCCTTCGTCCAGGACTTCGCTGAGCCGGAGGCCGTGGCCGGCTTGGCTCTGGGCGTGTTCATCGCCGCCATGACGGTGCTCCGGATTGCCGGCTCGCGGCTGATCGACTGGATCGGACGCCGTCGCAGCTTGCAGCTGTCCCTTGCCAGTTCACTGGTGGGGCTGGCCATCTTCGGCCTGGCCGGCTCAGCGGGCTGGGCAGTGGTCGGCACCGCTTTGTGGGGGCTGGGCGCCGCACTCTGCTTCCCGATCGCGGTAGCGGCAGCGTCCGACGAGCCGAGCCTTGCCGCCGGACGAGTCTCCGTGGTCGCGTCGATGGGCTCGATCGCCGCCCTGGTGGCTGCCCCCATGGTGGGCTTCCTGGCAGCTGCTCTCGGCGCCCAACACGCGATGTTGGTGGTGCTGATCGGGCTGCTGTTGTCGCTGATGGTGAGCCGCACGGTCGACCCGCCACGGGCCCGAGTTCCCGCGGCGCCGGAAATGTCGCATCCGTAACACGCCTGGAAGAACATCGGGCTACCCTGCCGCCATGGCAACTCCGATCCGCGCCACCATCATCCAGCCCGACCCCCAGGTTCCGGTCGATCGCTTCGGTCACTGGCTGGGCATCAACCGGATCATGGTGCGCGGCGTCCCGCTGTGGAAGGTGGACGTCCCCACCTTGTCCGAGATCGGCGACGGTGTGTTGCTGCTCGGCGGAATCATGAGCGCCCACGACGGTGCCACCCACTCCTGGATCGACCCGCTGAAGAAGCTGCTGGTCGAGCTGGTCGAGGCTGAGGTGCCGGTGCTGGGCATCTGCCTGGGCCATCAGCTCCTGGCCGAGGCGTTCGGCGGCCAGGTCACTGTGGCCGATCCGGCCGGTGGTGAGCACGGTGCCTACGAGATCTCCTGGCTTGAAGGTGCCGCCGAGGACCCGATCCTCGGCCGTCTGGCCGGTCACGGCAGCTCGCTGCTCCTGGAGTCGCACAGCGACGCGGTCACCGTGCTTCCACCCGGCACTCGCTCGCTGGCCAGCAGCGAGCTGTACCCGAATCAGGCCTTCCGGGTCGGCTCGGCACTGGGCGTCCAGTTCCATCCGGAGGCATCCCCGGAGCTGATGGGCCGCTGGACCGACCTCGACGGCGGTGACGGACGCGACATGCGGCGCTCGCTGCACCGGCTGGACACCGACCTCTCCCGGAACGGACGCCTCCTGGCTCAGGGCTTCGCCGGCCAACTGCGGGCCCGCGCACTCGCCGCCTGAACTCAGACAGCCAGGCATGGCCTATCTTTGAAGGCAGAGGTCAAGGAGGTTCCATGCTTCGGGTGCTGCCGGTTGTCGCCGCGCTACTGCTGCTGGTGTTCAGCCTGGTGGACTGGTGGCAATCTCCGGATGACCGGGTGCGCAATCTGCCCAAGTGGGTCTGGATCCTGCTGATTCTGCTGGTGCCAGTGGCCGGACCGATCGCCTGGCTGTTCGGCGGCCGCCCTGTCATTGCGTCCCCAACCACACCGACCCGACCGGCACCGCGGGCACCGCGCGCCCCGGATGACGATCCGGACTTCCTGGCCAAGCTGAAGCCGCAGGCCGATCGGGAGCGGCGACTGCGCCAGTGGGAGGACGACCTGCGCCGGCGCGAGGCAGAGCTGCGCGAGACTGAGGGCGAAGGGCCCGATCAGACCACTGAGGGCTGAACCTCCGCCGGTTGCGGGGTGACCACAGCAGCCGGACGACGGGCTGCACCGATCAGCACCCCGCTGACCACGATGGCGCCGCCGAGGAGCTCCAGCCAGCTGGGCCGTTCGCCGAGCACCACGGCGGCGGTGAGGATGCCGACCACGGGAACCAGCATGGAGAACGGAGCGACCACCCCGGCCGGATGCCGGGCCAGCAGCCACGTCCACAATCCTGAGCCGACCACCGTCCCGATCACGCAGGTGTAGAGCAGGCCGAGCCAGGCCGGCACGGCGGACGCAGTGAGCGAACCGGCGAGCGCGGCCCCGATCTGTGCCGGCCCCTCGAAGGTCAAGGACAGGGCCAGCATCGGCAGCGGAACCACCACCGACATCCACATGGTCAGGTGCAGCGGGTTCGGCGGCTTGGCCAGTCGCGACGACAGATTGCCGAAGGCCCAGCCGACCGCGCCGAGCAGCACCAAGAGGAACGGCATCAAGCTCGACGCCTGAGCGCGCGACCATCCGACCAGGGCCATTCCGAGCACCGCGACCGCGATGCCCAGCCACTGCACACCGCGCACCTTCTCCGACAGCAGCACAGCTCCCAGCACCAACGTGAACGGCCCGGACGCCTGCAACACCAGCGATGCGAGCCCGGTCGGCAGCCCGGCGGCCATGCCCGCGTAGAGGAAGGTGAACTGGGCCACCCCGAAGCCCAGTCCGTAGCCGATCAGCCACCGCAGCGGCACCTGTGGACGAGGTACCAGCAGCAAAGTGGGGATAGCCAGCAGGGTGAACCGCACAGCCACCAGGAGGAATGGTGGGAAGCTGCCCAGCGACGCGTGGATGGCCAGGAAGTTCACTCCCCAGATCACGGCCACGGCAATCGCAATCAGACGGTGGCGAACAGGCATGGCTTCATCCTCCCCTGCACACACCATGAAGGTCCATCACGGAATCTCACGCTAAGGCTTTAGGCTTCCTTCATGGACTTGCAGCACCTGGAGTTGCTCCGCGAACTCAGAGACCGCGGCACCATCACCGCGGTGGCCGCTGCCGGCTTCCGCTCACCTTCGGCCGTCAGCCAGCAACTGCGTACCGCCGAGCGAGCCTTCGGGATGCGGCTGGTGGAGCCGGACGGACGCCGCCTGCGGCTCACCGAGGCCGGTCGACTGCTGGCTGACGGCGCTCAGCAGGTCGCGGTCACCCTGGCCGGGCTGCAGGCACAGCTGGACGACCTACGCGGACAGCCGCAGGGCACGGTCCGGGTCTGCGGGCTGCCCAGCGCCACCGAGTTCCTGATGCCGGAGGTGATCACCCGCCTGGCCGGCACCCAGGTGCGGATCGAGCTGACCGATGAGGACATCGCCGAAGCCGACTTCGCCGGGCTGACCGCCGACCATGATCTGGTGATCGCGCACAGCCTGGCCGCGATACCGTCCGGGTCGGCGGACCGACTGGTGGTGAGCCTGGCCACCGAGCCGCTGGATGTCGCGGTGCCGGTCGGCCATCGACTGGCCGGACGCCACCAGCTCAGCCCGTCCGACCTGGCCGAAGAGGACTGGATCGGGGTGCCGGTCGGATTCCCGTTCGACACCGTGCGAATCGCCATCGAGAACCGCTGCGGCCGTAGCCTCAACGTCGTCCAGCGAGTACGGGACAACCGGCTGGTCGAGGCTCTGGTCGCCAAGGGCATCGGCTGCGGGCTGCTCCCGCGGTTCACCACCCGGCCTCGACACGGCGTGATCACCATCCCATTGGCCGAGGTTCGCTCCACGCGGCAGATCGTCGCCATCGCCCGTCCCGACCGCGTCGAGCGGGCGGCGGTTCGGCTGACTCTGGACCTGCTGGTGGAGATCGGCCGTGAGCTGCGCTAGCGGTGAGACCCGGCTGGTAGCCTGGCCGCATGCAGATCAGCCGCCGACTCCCGGTCCTCGTGGAATCGGCGCGCGCGCTGCGGTGTTGTTGTTGCGGTTGACCATGCAGTACCCGGAGCTGAGTTCCGGCAACGCCAACCGATCGCCACTCGCCGATCACGGACACCCGCCGATCCACCGCAGAGGAACTACCGATGACCACTAGTCGCGACGAGATCTGGGGACGGATCCGCGCCGAAGTCGAGGCCGATGCCGCCGAGGAACCCGCACTGGCCAGCTTCCTGCACACCACCGTGCTGTCCCACCAGCGCCTCGAGGACGCCCTGAGCTTCATCCTGGCCGAGAAGCTGGGCAGCCAGAACATCACAGCCTTGAGCCTGCGCGAGTTCATCCGGGAAGCCTTCGACTCCGACCCGTCGATCGGGGTGGCCTTCCGTGAGGACCTCCGCGCGGTCCTGAGCCGCGATCCGGCCTCCCGCGGCTACTCAGCCCCGCTGCTCTACTTCAAGGGCTTCCACGCGTTGCAGGCCTATCGAGTCGCGCATTACTACTGGACGAATCAGCACCCGACGCTGGCCCGCTACCTGCAGAGCCGGATCTCCGAGGTCTTCGCCGTCGACATCCACCCGGGCGCCCGGATCGGCAAGGGAATCATGTTCGATCACGCCACCTCGATCGTGATCGGCGAGACCGCGGTCGTGGAGGACGACTTCTCGATGCTGCATGAGGTGACCCTCGGCGGCACCGGGAAGGTGGGCGGCGACCGCCACCCCAAGATCGGCAAGGGTGTGATGATCGGGGCCGGCGCGAAGGTGCTCGGCAACATCCGGGTAGGCGAAGGCGCCAAGATTGGTGCCGGTTCGGTGGTCCTGGAGGACGTCGAACCGTTCACGACCGTGGCCGGGGTGCCGGCACGTCCGGTCAGCTACCCGGTGCACGGATTGCCTGCGCTCGACCTGGAGGCCAACCCGATCGACTGAGGTCTCGAACGCCGTGGGGGGCGCCGGGATAGGGGATTCCGAAACCTCAGGCTGATCGCATGGCCAGCCAGGTCGCTACAGGACTAGCCGCCAATCGCGAACGAGAAGGCGAACGAAACTTCGTGGACGGCGGTCGGCCAGTTGATGGCGACCAGAGCAGCCGCCGTGGCGAGCAGGGCAAGTCCTGCTACGACAGTCCATCCGATGGGGTGCCGTCGGGCGATGACCCGACGCGAAACTACTGTCATGTCAATCTCCTCCTGATCCCGGGGGGCGGGAATCGGTGTGGCCGGGGGGGCCGAGGGGTCATCGCTGAGCGCGGCCAGCTATGAACTCTCTTGGCGGAAAACCTACTCCTGGCCGCCCTGATTGTCTGGAGTCCCCAAGCGGGTAACACCTTGTGGCACCCGGTTGGGGGGATGCGAAAGGCCGAAATTGGTCCAAGTAGCCACCACGGGCGTCACCCGCCGGGGGGACAAAATGGCCGATATTGCCCCGAATTCCGGCCGAAACCGGGCTCAACGATTTTCTCAACCAGTGGTGGAGACTGCGCGCTCAGCTCGCTGCGAACTGATGCGTCCTGGCCACCTGCGCGTACCAGTGCGCGCTCGCCTTGGGTACTCGATTGAGGTCGGCGTCCATCGCCACGATGCCGAACCTCTTGCCATAGCCGAAGGCCCACTCGAAGTTGTCGATCAGCGACCAGGTCAGGTATCCGCGAAGGTCCACCCCTGCATCGATCGCCTCTCGGCAGGCGATCAGATGATCACGCAGGTAGGCCAGCCGGGTCGCCGTATCGTCGACGAAGCCGTCGGCGTCGGGCTCCTCGGCCCACGCGCTGCCGTTCTCGGTGATCACCAAGGCGGCGCCGGCCGGACCGGTGTACTCGTTCTGCAGCTGGATCAGCAGGTCCCGCAGACCGCCAGGGTCGATCTCCCAACCCATGTCGGTCACCGGAAGGCCACGCGAGACGAAGTTCGCGTCGGGGGCCAGCAGGTGCGGTCCGCCCCAGGACGGCTCCCCAGCCCGGAACATGCTGGTGGAGTAGTAGTTCACTCCCAAGACGTCGATCGGGGCGCTGATCGCGGCCAGGTCACCGTCGCGGACGAGGTCCGCGGGCCAGAGGTCCTTGGCGTTGGCGAGCAGTTCGGCCGGATAGGCGCCATGGAAGATCGGCTCGGTGAAGATCCGATAGAAGGTCTGGTCGATGCGGGCGGCCACGTCCACATCGGCCGGATCGTCGCTGGCCGGGATCGCCGGAGAGAAGTTGAGCGTGATCCCGAGGCTGGCGCTGGGGTCGACCTCACGCAGGGCCTGGACCGTCAGGCCGTGGGCCAGCAGCAGGTGGTGCGCAGCCTGGAATGCTTCGGTGGGGTTCTTGTGGCCGGGGGCGTGCTCACCATTGCCGTAGCCGAGGAAGGCCGAGCACCACGGCTCATTCAAGGTCGTCCAGGTGCGCACCCGATCACCGAGCCGCTCATGGACGGCCAGGCTGTAGTCGACGAACCTCTTGGCCGTGTCCCGGTTGGTCCAGCCGCCGGGAAGGCTGGCCGGCAAATCCCAGTGATAAAGGGTGAGCCACGGATCGACGCCCTTCTCCAGCAGCTCGTCGACCAGCCGGGAGTAGAAGTCCATGCCGGCCGGGTTGATCCGATCCCCGTCCATCACTCGCGGCCAGGAGACCGAGAACCGGTAGGTCGACATCCCCAACTCCGCCATCAGCGCCACGTCGTCGCGGTAGCGGTGGTAGTGGTCACAGGCCACATCGCCGTTGTCACCATTGGCCACGGCTCCCGGCACCCGACTGAACACGTCCCAGATCGAATCCTTACGACCGTCGGCGTCGAAGGCACCTTCGATCTGGTACGCCGCAGTGGCGGTCCCGAAGAAGAAGTCGTCAGGGAACTGGATGGTCATCGTCGATCCTCACTGGTTGGGCATGCAGGCACCGGCCAGCGGAGCTGGCCGGTGCGGCGGTAACGGCACTCAGGCCGGCGTGGAGTCGTCCGGCTCGGACGGCTTGTCGGCTGCGGGCGGGAGCTTCTTCTCGCCGATGCCCGACTCTTCCTTGAACTCGCGCAGCGCCTTGCCGGCATTGCGGCCGAAGCCGGCCAGCTTGGCACCACCGAAGAGCACCAGCACAACGACGGCGAGCACAATCAACTCTGGGGTACCGATCGACGGCATCAGGCTGCTCCTTCCCACACCGGTTCTGAGTCACCGGCGGCTCCACCCATTGTGGGTCATGCCAAGGTTACGCCAGGCCACGCAGGCCATTTCGGTACACCGGCTGTGGCGATTGATCACGTGATGACAAGCGGAAACCGCCGTGCCCCTTTGGTCACAGGGAGCTCTCAACCCTCAACGATGACCTGAGCCGAACCATGCCGCCCAAACGAGCAAAAGCCCTAGTCAGCCCGCAGTGAAGAATTCAAACCCTCAAGTAACACCGCAGGGTAGGGGTTGCCGTCGGCTCCGACGGTAGGTACGAAATCCCTTGTGAAGCCGTCACGAGTCCTTGCCATCGCCATGAGTTGGACCCTGGCTGCCCTCGTCGTGCTCACGAACAGCACCCCCGCCAATGCTGCCTCTGTTTCGGACTCCGCCAAGAAGTCCTTCATCTCAAGCTTGGTCAGCGCCGCTCAGTCGAGCCAGCGCACGTATGGGGTGCCCGCCTCGGTGTCAATCGCCCAGGCCATCGTGAACACCGACTGGGGCACCTCCACTCTCGCTAAGTCCGCGAACAACTTCTGGGGGACGCGGTGCACCCGCTCGCTCACCCCGACACAGTTCGCCGCCCTCGCCGATGCTCAGGTCGGCAAGGCCTACGTGCTGGGTGCCGAGGCGCAGGCCAGTAATCCGAACCCGACCAAGTTCGACTGCTCAGAGCTGGTCGAGTGGCTGTACTCCCGCTCGGGCAACAAGATCACCGACTTGGCCGCCGCGCAGTACAACGCGACCAAGGCGGTCAGCGGCAGCCCCAAGGTCGGCGACCTGGTCTTCCTGCGCAACAACCCGGCCCGGTCCAACGGGATCGGCCATGTCGCGATCCTGACCGAGAAGCTCTCCAACGGCGACTGGCGGATCATCGAGGCACGTGGGCACGCCTATGGCGTGGTGCGGACCACGTTGTCGTACTGGAAGACGCGGAAGTACTACGCGGGGCTGCGCCGCCAGTCCAGCTTCATCCTGGCCGGCACCGAGGGCGTGGTGTTGGCGGCTAACACCTACAGCCAGCAGTCCAGCTGCATCTCGATCACCACCAATGGCACGTCGGTGCGCTACAGCAAGTACTCCTCACCCAGCTACTCCTTCGCCGAGCACGCCGACCAGGTGGCCAACTCCAGCGACTACGCGGCAGCCCGCGCGGTGATGTCGGACAAGGACGCCTACATCGATGCCATCGCCAAGATCGAGCAGGCGAAGACCGCCGCCGATTATGCGAAGAAGCTGCGTGCGGTGATCGCCGACTACAACCTCAGCGATTACGACGTGGTGCCCTTCAACCTGGTGCTCGTCTCGGGCAACTCCGGGGAGAAGGTCACCGCCCTGCAGTACCTGCTGAAGAAGGCCGGCGTCTCCGTCTCGGCCACCGGAAAGTACGACTCAGCCACGGTCTCGGCTGTGAAGAAGTTCCAGTCCAATAAGAAGCTGACCTCTGACGGCGAGGCCGGTCCGAAGACCTTCGACGCACTGTTCGGCACTCTCTCGTCCGGAACCTCCGGGGACGGCGTCAACGCGGCCAAGACCTTGCTCGGGCTGGTCGGATACCCGGTGTCCAGCGACAACAAGCTGTCCGGCACCACCGCCGACTCGGTGAAGGCCTTCCGCTCCGACCAGGGGCTCAGCGCGAGCGCCAATGTCGACTCGAACACCTGGAAGAAGCTGTTCATGTCGATCACGCCGGCCCCCACGCCGTCGTTGACCGGCACGGCCCAGGTGGCGCAGACGCTGCAGGCCAAGCCTGGCACCTGGCTGTCGGGCGCTTCGGTGAGCTACCAGTGGTACCGCAACGGCAGCGCCATCAGCGGTGCCACCACGACCAGCTACACCCTGCAGCCCGAGGATGCCGGCGCGGTGGTCAGCTTCGCCGCCACCGGCTCCAAGCCGGCGATGACCTCGGTCACCCGCCGGGCAGCGACTGCAGCTGTGGCTAAGGCCGACCTCACAGCCACCCCGAATCCCACGATCAGCGGCACCGCCAAGGCCGGGGCCACTCTGACCGCCGTCCCGGGCAGCTGGGCTCCCGCTCCGGTGAGCTTCGGCTACCAGTGGCTGCGTGACGGAAAGTCGATCAGTGGCGCAACGGCGGCAACCTACCTGCTGCAGAGTGCCGACATCGGCACGGCGATCTCGGTGAAGGTGACCGGCACCAAGGCCGGCTACAACTCGGTCAGCCGAACCTCCGCCAGTACCGCGAAGGTCACCGCGGCCGATCTCACCAAGACCACCAAGCCGACGATCAGTGGGACGGCCACAGTCGGCAGCACGCTGACGGCCAATGCCGGCACCTGGTCTCCGGCTCCGGTCACGCTGAGCTACCAGTGGTACCGCAGCGGCACCGCCATCAAGGGCGCCACCAAGAACACCTACAAGCTGGTCACCGATGACAGCGGCAAGGCCATCACGGTGGCGGTGACCGGCACGAAGACCGGCTACACCGAGGTCCGGGTGGTCTCCGATCCGCTCGCCTCGGTGGTGAAGGCCTCCCTGGAGACCGCGCCGGTGCCAACGATCAAGGGCACCAGCAAGATCGGCTCGACCCTCACCGCCACGGCCGGTGAATGGAAGCCGGACGGTGTCGCGCTGAGCTACCAGTGGTACCGCAGCGGCAAGGCGATCAAGGGAGCCACCAAGAGCAGCTACAAACTGGTCACCGATGATGGCGGCAAGGACATCACGGTCGCAGTCACCGGCGCGAAGTCCGGCTTCGCCAACACCACCGTCCGCTCCGCTGCCACCAAAGTTGCGCTGCAGAGCCTGAGCGCCACCCCCAAGCCCAAGCTCAGCGGGATCCGCGGGGTGAACCACCTGCTGAAGGCGACGGTCGGCAGCTGGAAGCCCGGCGGAGTCACCCTGAAGTACCGCTGGTACCGCAATGGCAAGGCGATCTCCGGGGCCACCAAGACCCGCTACATCAGCTCGAGCGCCGACCGCGGCAAGACCCTCACCTTCAAGGTCACCGGGTCGAAGGCCGGCTACAAGAGTGTGAGTGTCACGGTCACCGCGAAGATCAAGTAGCGATCACCAGTCCACGTCGGCGCACTTGACGGTGGCACCGAACGGGATGACCTCGGTCCGCTTGCCACCATCGGAATCGACCTCGACGGCGGTTGCGTTGCCGGACACTCGGTAGGTCGATCCGTTGACGACCAGCTTGGCCGAGGCCCCCTTGGCCGGGGCGGACGAGTCGTAGCTGACGTTCCAGGTGGTTCCCTCGGAGTCCTCCCCCGTCTCGACGCCGAAGGTGAGCAGTCGGCTCTTGGCCGGATTCAGCACCACGGTCACGGTGACCCGCTCGAAGAAGTCATTGGCTTCGTCGGTCACCGTGATGGTGGGCAGCCCGTCCTTGACAGCGCAAGTGCCGGTCATCGCCGAGCTGACCTCGGAGTAGAAGTTCAGGTTGCCGGTGGCCTTGACCGCAGCCGCTGTCGGCGTGGCCGTCGTGGGGGTGGGCGTCGGCGTCTGGGTAGGAGTGGGCGTCGGGGTGGCGCTGGTCTCGGCCACCGTGGGCACCGGAGTCGTAGGGCGCGGAGCGGCAGTCTGCACGCCGAAGAAGGAACACCCACCCAACGTCAGCGCGAGCGCACCGGCACCGACCAGCGCGAGTCTGCGCAGGCCACGATCAGGACGGTTCGAGAATGAGCTGTTCACAAGGTCAATGGTGCTGCCTCGGACAAGCGGAACGCCGAATGACGCGCCCAAGCCGGCCAGGTCAGGCCTGCGGCGGGCCGAGCTGCGGATCGTCCGACGTGACCGGCCCTTCCACCGAGGAGCCCTCGACCTGGAGCTCCATACCGGCGACCAGGTGGCTGAGCCCGCGATGGTTGCGGGTCGGCGCCAGGAGCACCACGCTGGCCAGAACGAAGCCGAAGCCCAGCAGCGGAACCGGAATCGAGACATTGGCCACGGCCAGATAGCCACCGATGCCGAAGCAGAACTTGAGAAGCCGGGCCCACCCCGGCGCGAGCCGGACCGGTACCGGCTGGAGCTGCACCGCCGCCTCCCCCAGCGTCCGTCCGCGGGCGAGCACCCAGTAGCCCTCGACCAGTGCCGGGATCCCCGCTCCGAGGAGAAGGTCGGCCCACCGGGGCAGATCATCCAGCGACCAGCCCAGCAGCATCGAACTGAATACTCGCCAGGCGACCGCCAGGCTGGTCCCGATGAAGACGATGGCCGCGAGGTCGACCACGATCCCGATCACGCGGCGGCCGAAGGTGACCCTGGTCACCTTGGCCGGCGGACGACGCCGCTGCAGAATCAGCAGCACCGGGATCGCCACCAGCGAACCGAGCAGCGCCCCCAGGGTGTTCATCATCAGGTCGTCCACATCGAAGACTCGGTAGGCGCAGGGGTAGTAACCCCAGACTCCGGTCTTCTGGGTGAGCTCGATCAGCAGCGAGATGGCCGCACCGCAGCCGGTGGCCACGATCCAGCCACGCTTGACCAGCACTCGCAGGAAGTAACCCAGCGGGGCGAACAGGACGATGTTGAACAACACCTGGAGCAGTGCGCGGTTGTGCAGCGGCGTCCGGCCGTCCTGGACGATATCGGCGACGAACTGGAAGGGCCGCAGCTGGGCACCGACGCAGTGGAAGTGGCGCGTCTCCGGGAGCGGGATCAGGGTGTAGCTCCACAAGGCGGCCCCGTAGCAGGCGACGAGAACCAGCGTGACGAGGTCGAGGAAGCGGAGCCGTCCGTAGCGGCGATAGCGGTAGATGGCGACCGGAAGGAAGGCGAGGAAGGCCAGCCCGAAGCCCACCAGAATCGCGACGACCGTACTTGGCCCGAACTGGCTCAGCAAGGCCGCCCTCTCCGCACAACCACACGCTAGCCGGTTCGGCGCGCTCGTCCGGTGCGCCACAGCTGGCTACGATCGGGAATCGTGTCCGTGCAACGAGTGATAGTGGCCACCGACGGCTCCTGCCTCGGCAACCCCGGCCCTGGCGGCTGGGCCTGGGCCTGCCCGGACGGACGTCAGGACTCCGGCGGGCATGCCGTCACCACCAACAACCTGATGGAGCTGCGCGCCGTCTACGAAGTGCTCGGCGCCCACCCGGCCAGCACTCCGCTGCTGATTCAGGCCGACAGCCAGTACGTGATCAACATCTTCACCCGCTGGATCCGTGGCTGGGCGGCCCGCGGCTGGCTGACCGCCGATCGCAAGCCAGTCGCGAACCGGGAGGCGATCGAAATGATCGCTGATCGGCTGGCCGGACGCGATGTCGTGTGGGAGCACGTCAAGGGCCATTCCGGGCACCCCCTCAACGAACTGGTGGACGACCTGGCCCGCGCCCAGGCCACCGCGCTGCGTGACGCCGGGTCTCGCTGAGGACAGCAATCTGGTCGGCGAAGGCCAGGCCCGCCCCGTCCGCGGTAACGTGAGCCGGTGCGATCCGAGTCCCGCGACCAGCTCAGCAGGGCCTGGGAAGACGCCTTGTCAGGGGTAGGTGGGTCGGTCGGACTACAGCTGAGAGCGTCCGGAACTGTGATCGCTCAGCGGCAGCCGAATCAGCCTCACTACGCCGCGAGCACCATGAAGCTGGCTGTGCTCGGTGCCCTGCTGCACGCCGAGTCAGCGGGCGGCCTCCCCCGACGGCTGGTGATCACCAATGACTTCGCCTCGGCCGCAGGCGGACGGTTCCAGATCGCCCAGAGCGATGACCAAGACGACCTCACCTGGTCGTGCCTGGGCCGAGAAGTGGACGTCGATCAGCTGACTGAGCGGATGATCGTCCTGTCGTCCAACCTGGCCACCGACCTGCTGCTCGAGCAACTCGGCCTGCCGGCCGTCGACCGGCTGCTGGAGACAGCCGGACTGAGCGGCCAGGTGGTGGTGCGGCGACTGATCGGTGACTCCCGGGCCGAGGACCGCGGGATCACCAACACGGTCACGGCCGCGGGGCTGGCCCGCCTGTTCGAGGCGCTCACCGACGGCTCGCTTCTCGGCGAGGCCGGCGCGGCGGTTGCCACCCGCGTCCTGGCCGGACAGACCCACCTGAGCATGATCCCGGCGGGGCTGCCGACCGGAACGTGGAGCGCCAGCAAGGGCGGCTGGGTCGACGGGGTCAATCACGACGTCGCCCTCATCCGTCCAGAATCGGCCCCCGACTACATCCTGGCCATCTGCACCAGCACCGGACTCAGCCACGATGCGGGCTGCGCTCTGGTCGCCGAACTGAGCCGCATCACCTGGGAGCACTGGATTCAATGGCACAGCTAGTCGAGATCGCGATCGCCCCGCTCACTCGTCCCCTGCACACCGAGTTCGTCACCGCACTTCGCCGGACCGGCTTCGTGTACAGCATCGCGGTCCGGCTGACCGATTCGGACGGGGTCGTCGGCTGGGGTGAGGCACCGCAGATCTGGCGGGTCACCGGAGAGTCACTGGCCAGCATCGAGGCCTGCGTACTGGGCCCACTGGCCGACGCCCTGCTCGGGCTCGAACCCGACGATGCCACCGGCGTCGCCACCATCCTGGACGGCGCCGTGGCCGGAAACACCGGGGCCCGGGCGGCCTGCGAGATCGCAGCCCACGACCTGGTGGCCCGTCGCGCCGGGCAGTCACTGGCCCAGAGCCTGGGGGCGAGGGTCACCGAAGTCACCACCGATGTGACCATGGCCGCCGCCACCGCTCCGGGCGCGGTCGATGTGGCTCCGGCCGGCTTCACCGAAGTGAAGGTGAAGGTCGGCCTGGATCCCGACGACATCGTCCGGGTGATCCGGATTCATCAGAACTCGATTGTGCCGCTGTCGATCCGGGTCGACGCCAACCAGGCCTGGGATGTCTCCACCGCCACCACCGCGGTGACCGCCTGGCTGGCGGCGGGGGTCGACCTCGGCTTCCTGGAGCAGCCGCTGCCGGCCTGGGACCTGGCCGGGTTGGCGGAGCTGCGTCGCCGGATCCCGACCCCGATCGTGGTGGACGAATCTGTGTTCTCGATCCACGACCTGCGCCGGACGATCGATGCCGCAGCGGCCGACATCGTCAACATCAAGCTCGCCAAGTGCGGTGGCCTGCAGCCCGGTCTGGCCATGGCCGAGCTCGCGAAATCCGCCGGGCTAGGAGTGATGGTTGGCTCCATGATGGAGTCCGAGCTCGGCGTGACTGCGGCAGCCTCCCTGGCCGCCGCGATCGGCCCCCAGCAGACCCACGACCTGGACGCGGCCTGGTGGTCGATCGATCCAGCCACCGATCCCGAGGGCCCCTATCGCGGACCGAAGTTCCAGCTGTGGGCCGAACCCGGCCTCAGTGTGGCCGCGAGCCGGATCGGTGCTGATCTCGGCACCTGGACAGCTCGCCGAATCCTGGAACCGTAGCCGAATCGTGCCGCTGTCAGGTGAGTCGGGCCACCCGCACCAGGTGATGAATTGCTTAGGATCGTCTGCGTGTTCCACTACGGCCAACCACGACCGGCTGTCAGCCCGTCCATCGACGTGATCCAGACGTCAGGTTCGCCAACCCGGTCCGTCCGGTGAAGCCCCCGGCCAGCCCAGACCAGCGCAAGGTCCGCGGCGAAGCCCGCAGGGATCGGATCCTGGCGGTCGCCACGGTGCATTTCGGACGGCGTGGCTTCGAGGGTGCCCGCTTGGTCGACATCGCCGCCGAGGCCGGCGTCACCGATGCCGGGCTGCTGCATCACTTCCCCACCAAGAAGGCGCTCTTCGAGGCGGTCGTCCAGCGTCGAGACAACACCTACCTGAACATGTGGGATCCGGCGAACGTCACCACTCGCCAGATGCTTGACGCCTTCGTGGAGTCGGTGCGAGCCGCCGCCTCCGATCGTGACATGGCCCGCTTCCGCCGGACGCTTTCGGCGGCCGCCCAGCTCGAGGGCCATCCGGCCGAAGGCCACCTGGGCCGCCGACTCGAGCAGGCATTGGACGGGCTGGTGCCGTTCCTCGAGGGTTGTCGCGATCGCGGTGAGCTGCGGCCGGACGTCGATGCCCAACAGGTGGTGCTCGAGGTCCTGGCGATCAACAGCGGGCTGCGCGAACTGTGGCTGCAGCTGCCCGAACGGGTCGACTACCCCAACGCCGTGGCCACGGCCGTTGACGCCATCTACGAGCGGATCCGGGCCGTCCCGAACGGCGGGTAGTCCCGACCGCGCCCCCGCCAGGACTCGAACCTGGGACCGACAGATTAGAAGGCTGCTGCTCTATCCGCTGAGCTACGGGGGCCGAACTCGTGCGAGCTAGATGCTATCTCGCCGAGGTCCCCGCTCCCCCATCGCCGCCGTGGCCGGCCCCCGCGGCCAACCCGGCTCCCTGTAGTGGGACGCCGCAGAAAACGGGGACAGTCCCCTTTTTCTGCGGCGTAGCCGAGCCCGCTAGAGAAGCTGCCCGCGCTCTCGGAGGTCGGCCACGATCTGAGAGTAGAAGGCCTCGTCGATCCGGTACTTGCGGCGGTAGATCAGGTAGCTGATCAGAATCAGCACGGCCGGCAGGATCAGCATCCCGGCTTTGATGGTGAACAGCCCGGCCGGTGATGTGGCCGCCGGGAGATCCGGGTTCACGCCCGCGAACACGATCCCCACGGCGACGATCTGGGTGGACAGTGCAGCCCCGACCTTGTTGATGAACGGCTGCAGGGCGAAGGTGACCGCGGTGTTGCGCCGTCCAAGCTTCCAGTGTCCGTACTCGATGGTGTCGGTGAGGAACACCAGCATCAACAAGGTGATGAAGGCGTCACCCACGAAAATCAACAGCCCGGCCACCGCGATGAAGGCGATGCTGGTCGGGCTGAAGAAGAAGATCACGTAGCCGATCAGGATTAACGCGATCGACAGGGTGTACAGCCGCGCCCGGGAGAACCGTCGGCTCAGCATCGGGAAGATCGCGTAGCCGAGCAGTTGGCTGGCCACCAGCACCGCTCCGAACGGTGAGTACATGCCCTCGTCGCCGTAGACGTACTTGAAGTAGTAGGTGCCGAAGGTGGTGGTGGTCAGGTAACCGGTCATGAACAGCACCATGGCGATGGCCGTCCACAGCAGCTGGTCGTTGCCGAACACGGCCCGGACGAGATCCCGCACCGTCGTCCGTTCTTGGGCGACTGCCAGCTGCGGCTCCCGTACGCCGATCAGAGTGACCAGCTGTCCGATGAGCATGATCACCACGATCGCGATGGCGAAGATCGTCCAGGCGGGCACCGCACCGGCGATCGGCTCCAGCGCCTTGGTCACCGGGATCACGGCAACGACAACGACGAACAGTCCGACGGTCGCGAAGATCTTGGCGATGGCCCCGAAGCTCTCCCGCTTCTTCTGGTCGACGGTGAGTGCCGGCAGCAGCGCCCAATAGGGAATGTCGTTGGCCGTCCAGGACAGGCTCCAGGCCAGATAGATCAGCGCGAACCCGACCACGAAGCCCACGCCCCGCGCCCCGAAGTCGGTGAACATCAGCACGGTGAAGATGGCCGAGGCCACCACCCCGATTGCGATCCACGGCTTGTACTGGCCCCAGCGAGTGCGGGTGTTGTCGACGATCGCACCCATCACGATGTCGGCGACGGCGTCGAAGAGGCGGGCGATCAGGATCAGCGAGCTGGCCCACAGGAACTCCTCCTTCGACGGCCGGAGCACGTCGCTGAGGAAGAAGACCAAATACATGCTGACCAGCGTGTAGACCATGTCCCGGCCGACAGTGCCGACACCGAAGGTCCACTTGTTGCGCCGATCGACGGCGCTGAGCGGCTCACTCATCAGGCTCCCTTGTTGGTCGGATAGAGCTGGCCGGCCACCCAACGCTGATAGGCGGCTGCGGTGACCCCGTGGTGGGCGATGATGTCGGCGAAGAAGCGTCCGGACTCCTTCACCGTGCGCTTCTGGGTCGGGTAGTCGGTGTGGACGATGCCGAACCGGGCCGCCTCACCCTCAACCCACTCCCAGTTGTCGGTGAAGCACCAGTGGTAATAGCGCTCGATCGGCAGCTCGCTGGCCGCGATCTGAGCCAGGTGCTCATACAGATAGCGGGACCGGAAGGAGTCGGAGTTGTCGCAGGTGCCGTTCTCGGTGATGTAGAGCGGCGACGGGTAGGCTGCGTGTACCCAGCGGCACACCGCGATCAACCCGGCCGGATAGATCTCCCAACCCAGGTCGTTCACGTCGACATCGGCAGCCACGCCGTCCCCGATAGAACGAACGGTGCTGCGGGTGTAGTAGTTCACTCCCTGGAAGTCGTAGTAGCGGCCCGGACGCACGTCGCGGGGCCGCCAGAACGGCAGCCGGAACTGGCCGGTGTTCATCGCGTGCAACTGGGCTCGCTGGAACAGGTAGTCGGTGAGCCGGGCCGAGAACCGGTGCCATGGATTGCCTGGGTTGGCCGGGGCGAACACCCGCAGGTGGGAGGCCGAGCCGACCTTCGCTTCGGGCTGCAGCCGGTGGATCAGCAGATAGGCCCGAATGTGGGCGTGGGCCAGTGCCGACATCACCGACAGCGTCCGACCCAACGAGCGCTCGCCGGGCGGCCAGTCACCGAACAGGTAGCTGTTGGTGGCATAGACATTGGGCTCGTTGATCGGAATCCACTCACTCACCCACGGCCCCAACTCAGTGACCAGCTTGGCCACCAGTCGATCGAAGCGGTCCAGAGTCTCCGGGTTCAGCCAGCCGCCGTCCTCGGCCAGCCAGCCCGGAAGGTTGAAGTGGTGCAGCGTGACCAGGGGACGCACCCCGGCGGCGGCCAGGCCGGCCACCTCGTCGCGGTAGTGCGCAATGGCTGCCTCGTCCCACCCACCCGGGGACGGCTCCACCCGGGCCCACTCGATGCCCATCCGGTAGTGCCGGATGCCGAGTTCGGCCAGCAGAGCGGTGTCCTCCGCGACTCGCTCCCAGTGCCCGGACGCCCGAGACGGTGTTGAACCGTCACTGATGCGGCCGGCCGCGGCCCAACGGTGCCAGTTGGTGTCGACATCGCCACCCTCGATCTGGGTGGCCGCCGTGGCCACTCCCAGTTCGCAACCAGCCAGCTCAAGAGCGTCCATATCGCTGCCTATCCTGCGGATTCACCGCGACGCTATCGCAGCCGGGCGGTCCGTGGCCGGACCTTACCCGGACAACTTCTGGACGCGCCGAGGATTCCGGTGCGCCGAGTTTGCATTTTGCGTTGCATTTGGGCTAACGTTGCCGACGCACGCCACAGTGATGAAAGGAGGTCGGCTAGATGGTGTTGATGATCAACAGAGGTTGGACGGGCTACCCCACAACCGCAGTCGCCGACCTCATCGGCGTGACCGCTGGCAGCGCTCAGCAGCGCTGAAAACGGTCCCTGCTAGGGACGATACCCACTCTGCCGGGCCACTCGCTGGTTCCTGTGCAACCAATCCACGTGACTTCGGCTTGACGACGCCGTCGCAATAAGTCGACGTTTCCATGCGCATTATTCAATGCGCTTTGCCATGCCCAAAAACAACCTCAAAGGCACAATCATGTCAATTATCAGCGATTCCACCCATCCGCCCACTATCGCGGCCCGCCGCAGCCTGGTCTACGTGATCGGACAGTTTGGCGCGTCCCTGTTCGCCTGGGCGCAGCGCACCGCGGCCGATCACGAGTTCCGTCGCACCGTCGAGCGGGAGCGGGCCGTCCGCGCCCATGAGCTGCGCCGGGAGCTGGCCGAGGCCGACTACCGGCGAGCCATGGTGCTGCCGCAATTGCGAGCGAGCCACCTGCGGTGAGCCGCGGATGTTACGAAGTGCGCACCTGCGGTAACGAGGTCGTTAACGGCCTCGGACAAGGCATCTCCCCTGGCCAGACAGGTCTAGCGTCCCAGAATCGGCGTCGATACATCGGCGCCGATTCTGCTTTTTCGGGCCACTTCAGGAGAGGAACACAGATGAGTACGGTCACCGACACCGACTCCGACACAGTCGCAGTATCCGGGGTCACCTACCAGCGAGCGGAGGCCGACTACTTCGAGAAGCGCAAGCTCAAGCGCACTGCGGGCTTCTGGGGACTGTGGGGCATGGGAGTGGCCGCGGTCATCTCCGGCGACTTCTCCGGCTGGAACGCCGGCATCGCCAGCGCTGGATGGGGCGGCTTCGTCCTGGCCGGACTGATCGTGGTGGCCATGTACGTTCTGATGATCGAGTCGATCTCCGAGATGGCCTCCGCGATGCCGCACACCGGCGGCGCCTACTCCTTCGCCCGGGCTGCCATGGGCCCCTGGGGCGGCTTCATCACCGGACTGGCCGAGACCATCGAGTACGTGATGACCGCGGCGGTCGTCATCTACTTCTCCGCCGGCTATGCCGACTCGATCATGAAGACACTGACCGGCTTCAGCCTGGCCGACGCGGGCCTGGTGTGGATCTGGTGGGCAGTGCTCTACGCGATCTTCGTGGCCCTCAACGCGGCTGGCGCCCAGATCTCGTTCACGTTCGCCGTGGTCGTCTCGTTCATCTCCATCGCCATCCTGGCGCTCTTCGGCGTGATGGCCGCGTTCTCCGGTCAGCTGAACCTCGGCTCGCTGTTCGACATCGCCCCCACCGCCGGCAACTCCGCCTTCCTCCCGTTCGGCTGGACCCCGGTCCTGTTCGCGATGCCGTTCGCCATGTGGCTGTTCCTGGGCATCGAGGAGCTTCCACTGGCCGCCGAAGAGGCCCACAACCCGGAGCGGGACATCCCTCGCGCCGGACGGGGCGGCATGCTGACCCTGGTGCTGACCGGCGCCGTCGTGGTCGTGCTCAACCCGGGAGTTCTCGGCGCCAGCGCAATCGGCGGTTCCGGCGAGCCGCTGCTGGACGGATTCCGCGCCATGGTCGGCGAGCAGGCCGCCGCTGTGCTGTCTGCCTTCGCCCTGATCGGCCTGCTGGCCAGCGTCCAGGGCATCATGTACGCCTACGGCCGCAACATGTACTCCCTGTCGCGCGCCGGCTACTACCCGAAGGTGCTCTCCCTGACCGGAGAGCGGCAGACGCCGTACCTGGCCCTCATCGTGGGTGCCATCATCGGCTTCTTCTCCCTCTTCGTCGTCCAGTACGGAAGCTCCGAGGCCGGCTCGGTCGTGCTCAACATCGCCGTGTGGGGCGCAGTGCTGTCCTACCTGCTGCAGATGGCGTCCTTCGTGATCCTGCGATTCAAGGCACCCAATGCCAGTCGTCCGCACCTGAGCCCGTTCGGCGTTCCCGGAGCAGCGATTGCCGGGGTGCTGGCCCTGGCCATCTTTGTCGGAGTGCTGGCCAACCCGGCCTACACCATCGCCATCTACACGGTCGTGGTGCTCTATGTGCTGGCGTTGGCCTACTTCGCCATCCACGGACGGCACGTCCTGGTGCTGTCGCCGGAGGAGGAGTACGCCCTCAACGGCGGCCTGGACACCGACGACTGAGAGCTGACCGAGGGGCCGGCCGGACACTCGGCCGGCCCCTTTTCATGCGGTGACGGCGCACGGCAGTGCGCGACAGGTGGGCAACACCACCACCCGACCGACCCGACGCGAGCGCAATCACCGGGTGGAGAATCTGTGGCATAGCTTCCACCCTCACCGGGTGAAGCTGGTCCACCCCAGATCAGAAGCAGGTGAATCGATGAGCGATGACTTGCGCACTATCAAGGCCAGCATCTTGGCCACGTCCGACGAAGACCAGAAGCAGATCGTGGATTCTGTTCTCGCGGTCAATCCCGACCTCATTCCTCGCAACAGCCGTGATCGCGCCCAGTTGTGGCTCACCTTGATCATCGGAGTCCTGGCAGTGGCCGTGCTGGCGATGGCGGCGGCAGTGATCCTGACCGTTCTCGGCCGAGCCGACAACGCCGCTGCCGCCTGGCCGATCGCGACCGCAGCCTTGGGTGGGCTGCTGGGGCTCTTTGCGAAGAGCCCGACCAGCTAAATCCGCCCGCGCCTAGGGAGCGATCTCGGTGATCGTCCCGGTGTCCTTCAAGGCGACGCCCGAGACACCCAGCGCCCGGGCGCCGCGGATCAGATTGATCGCCGTCGCTGCGGCAGCGGCGTAACTGAGGCCTTCGGGCGGATGGATGTTGGAGATGCAGTTGCGCTCTGCGTCGGTCCGTCCGGGAATCGGGGCATGGGTGAGGTAGATGCCCAGACTGTCAGCCACCGACAGGCCAGGACGCTCACCCACCAGGACCAGCGCGGTCTTGGCGCCCAGCGCCTGGCCGATCCAGTCGCCGATCGCCACCCGGGCCTGGGTGACCAGCACCGGCGGTGCCACCGTCCAGGACGGGTCGAAGCCGGCGAGCAGCGCCTCCAGGGTTGGGACGGCGTGCTCGCTGACCGCCTTGGAAGACAGGCCATCGGCGATCACCAAGGCGAGATCCCAATCCCCGGCCGGGAGCCCGTCCAGGCAGGCCGGAGCCCGTCCCAGGTCGGGACGCCGCAGGTAGACGCTCCGATCCGGGGCCTGAGAAGCGAGAACGATCGGCTCACCCAGGCCGAGGTCGGCCAAGCCGGGCAGCAGCGCCGGGACGTCCAGCGGTACATGGACGGCGTCGCGGGCGGCGGCCAAGGCTTCCTGCAGCTCCAGCACGGCCGAGGTCGGCAGACTCATTCCCGCGCGTCCCAGGCCGATCCGGGCCTGGGTGCTGGCCCGCAGTGGCGCCCACAGGTCGGTGGTCAGTTCATCGGCGCTCATCGGGCGACTCCGGTCAGGGACAGGAGGGGCGAGCCGGCCAGTTCCAGACCGCGGACGGTGCCGTCCGGGTCGGCGATGCCCTGGCTGGTCAGCCACTTCTCGAACTCCGGCGCCGGCCGCAGGCCCAGCGCATGCCGGATCACCAGCGCATCGTGATAGGCCAGCGATTGGTAGCCGAGCATCACATCGTCGGCGCCGGGGACGGTGATCACGAAGTTCACCCCGGCCGCCGCCAGCAGGGTGAGCAGGGTGTCCATGTCGTCGAAGTCGGCCTCGGCGTGGTTGGTGTAACAGACGTCCACCCCCATCGGGACGCCGAGCAGCTTGCCGCAGAAGTGGTCCTCCAGCCCGGCCCGGATGATCTGCTTGCCGTCGTAGAGGTACTCCGGCCCGATGAAGCCGACCACGGTGTTCAGCAGCAGTGGCGAGAACTCCCTGGCCAGGCCGTAGGCGCGAGCCTCGAGGGTCTGCTGGTCGACCGGATGCCCGCCGGTGCCCAGGTGGGCGCCGGCGCTCAGCGAGGATCCCTGACCGGTTTCGAAGTACATCAGGTTGTTGCCGACGGTACCGCGGCCCAGCGACTGCCCGGCCGCCATTCCTTCGCGGAGCAGGTCGATGTTCACCCCGAATGAGGTGTTGGTGCCCTCGGTGCCGCCGATCGACTGGAAGACCAGGTCGACCGGGGCGCCGGCCTCGATCAGCCCGATGGTGGTGGTGATGTGAGCCAAAACGCAGGACTGCATCGGGATCTGGTAGCCGGTGCGGATCTCGTCCAGCATGCCGAGCAGGTCGGCGGCCACCTGCGGAGAGTCACCGGCCGGGTTGATCCCCACGACCGCGTCTCCTTGGCCGAGCAGCAGCCCGTCCAGGATGGACGCGGCCACACCACGCAGATCGTCGGTGGGGTGGTTCGGCTGCAGCCGGGTGGCCAGCCGTCCGGGCAGGCCGAGCGTGGTGCGGAAGGCTGAGGTGACCCGGCAGGCCCGCGCCACGGCGATCAGGTCGGAGTTGCGCATGATCTTGCTGACCGCGGCCACCATCTCCGGGGTCAGCCCCGGGGCCAGGGCCGTCAGGGTGGCGGACGGATCGGGTCGGCTGATCACTTCCAGCAGCCAATCTCGGAATCCGCCCACGGTCAGGTGCGACACCGGCGCGAAGGCGTCCGCAGAGTGCGAGTCGATGATCAGCCGGGTGACCTCGTCGCTCTCGTACGGCACTACCGCTTCGTTGAGGAAGGTGCGCAGTTCGACCTCGGCCAACGCCCGCTGAGCCGCTGCCCGTTCCGCCTCGGACGAGGCCGCAGCGCCGGCCAACTCGTCCCCGGATCGCTTCGGGGTGGCCTTGGCCATCAGCTCCACCAGCGAATCGAACTGGTAGCTGTGTCCGTTCACGCTCTGCCGAGCGAACATCGCTCTCCTTCCGGTCGAGCCTGGCCCGACCCCATCAAGGAGTACCGCGGCCGTGTTATGGGCGGGTTACCGAGCAGTTTCGCGGACGAAAAGGGCAGCGATGCCGCCGGCCGGCCTCGCCATAGGGCCGGGGTTGAGCGACCGCGGCGAAATCCGCGCAACCAGAGCCTGCTCGGAGACGTGACCGGCAGACCGCGGCGAATTCCGCGAATAGAACGCCCCCGGGCGTCCGATAACGCGGGTTTCGTCGCAGCTCCACTCCTCCGGCCCCGCCTGGCGATCCACAGCGCGGAATTCGCCGCAGAGCACGGCACCCGTGTGGTGCCCGCGCCGAGTAGGGTCCAGCACATGACCGCACTGGCCCATCTGGCTCGGATTGGAGAGCTGCCGCTGAGGCCGCCCGAACTCGAGCGGCTGGCTGCGCTGGCCGGCGGAGTCCTCGGCGAGGCCGGCCAGGACACTCAGATCCTGCTGATCTCGACAGCGACCCCGCTCACCGAGGACGCCCTCACCGCACTGCCCGCGCTCCGGCACGTCGCTCTGTGCGGGACGTCCTACGGACGGATCGACCTGGACGCCCTGCAATGCCGTGGGATCACCACCTCCAACGTGGCCGACTACAGCGACGAGACCACCGCCGAGGTGATCTTCATGCAGTTGGTGGCCGTCGCCCGCGGGTATGGCGCCGTCCAGTGGCGAGCCGAGTCACACGAGCTGTTCGGCAAGCGGCTGCTGATCGTCGGCCTGGGCGCCCTGGGCTCGGCGGTGGCCCACCTCGGACTGGCCTACGGGATGCAGGTCTCCCATCTGTCCCGCTCAGCCAAGCCCAGGTGGGAGGCCAAAGGGGTGCGCCGGGCGGCACGTTCGGACGCCTTCGCCGAGGCCGACGTCGTCGTGGTCACCGGACCGACCGGTGCTGGGTTGGTCACGGCCGACGACCTGGCCCAGTTGCACGACGCGATCCTGTTGCAGGCATCGGGCGGGCGAGTCATCGACGACGCGGGCTTCCGCGAGTGGATCACCCGCGGCGACAATGCCGCCATCTTCGATCTGGCTGCCGGCGAAGACGTCTACGCCGACTACGCCCAGCTCCCCCGCGTGGTGTTCCCCCGCGCCATCTCCGGGCTGAGCGACGAGTCGCGTCAACGCCTCGGCGAACAGGTGATCGCGAACGTCGAGCTCGCGCTCAGCCCGACCTGATCGCCGATGGCACTACACAGTAGGCAGGTTCGCGATTCGCTCGGCGCGAGCCTTGATGCCCAGCAGCATCTTGCGGAACATCGGGAAGTCGCCCAGCTCAAGGATCGGGGCGAAGGCCAACCCACTGGGTGAGTTGTAGGCGATTCGGATTCGGCTGATCAGCCGCGTCCCGCCTCCGGGGAGAGGGCGCAACACCCAGACCCAGGTGCCGTCCGAGGGGTTGCGCCACAGCAGCGTCCGGTTCGGCTCGACCAGTTCCACCTTCCAGGGCGAGTCCTCGATGGGGACGAATGGGTTCATCGGGGCGGCCGGGTCGCCGACCTCGACCTGCTGCCACTGGTCCAGCAGCTCGGTAGCGCTGGGACGTCCCAGGTTGTCCAAGAGGTCGTAGGAGTACCAGCCGGCCTTGCCGGTGCCGATCTGAACGATCCAGCCCCACACGTCCTCCGGTGGCGCGTCGATGTCGATGGCCCTGGTGGCGTGCATGCCGAAGGTCGAGACGGGCAACTCGTCGCCGGGCAGAGTCTCCGCCCGCTCGTCCGGGGTGGCGCCCCAGCCGGTGTGCCAGCTGCGGAACAGCACCGCCACTGTGAGCAGACCGAGGATTCGTCGCAGCCACTTCATGGCACCGACGCTACCCACCCGGCGACCGCAGCGCAGCCGGACCTCCGACTCAGTCGGCCTTGATGTCCCGGGCGCGATGGACGATCCGAGGATCCGGCGTGCCGACCACCTCGTGGTTCTTATCCTCGTACTCGAACTGGCTCAGGAAGAACTTCATGGCGTTGAGCCGAGCCCGCTTCTTGTCGTTGCTGCGCACCGACATCCACGGCGCATGATCGGTGTCGGTGGCCGCGATCATCGCGTCCTTGGCTGCGGTGTAGGCGTCCCAGCGTCCCAGCGACTCCAGATCCATCGGAGACAGTTTCCAGCGGCGCACCGGGTCGATCTGACGGATCGCGAACCGGGTCCGTTGCTCCCGCTGGGTCACCGAGAACCAGAACTTGGTGAGGTGGATGCCCGCGTCCACGATCATTCGCTCGAACTCGGGAGCTTGCCGCATGAACACGTCGTACTCCGCGTCCGAGCAGAAGCCCATCACCCGCTCGACACCGGCCCGGTTGTACCAGGAGCGGTCGAAGAGGACGATCTCGCCCTCGGTCGGGAAGTGCTGGATGTAGCGCTGGAAGTACCACTGGCCGCGCTCGCGGTCGTTCGGGGCGGCCAGCGCCACCACCCGAGCCGCCCGCGGATTGAGGTGCTCGGTGAAGCGCTTGATGGTGCCACCCTTGCCGGCGGCATCGCGGCCTTCGAAGATGATGATGTTGCGCAGCCCGGTGTCCTGGCCCCAGTACTGCAGCTTCAGCAGCTCGATCTGGAGCAGGTACTTCTCCTGCTCGTAGGTCTCCCGATCCATCAGCTCTTCGTAGGGGTAATCCTCCTGCCAGGTGAGCACGGCCCGGCCACCGGGATCGATCAGCTGGGGGTCGGCCCCTTCGCCTCCGGTCACCGAATAGCCCTTGGCGACGAGTTCGTCGATGAACTCGCGTAGGTTTACCTCGAGGTCGAGCGGCGTCGCATCCAGTTGCGGCTTCTTGGCCATTACGGCTCGCGTCCTCTCAGTTCGTCGGTTCTCAGCCTAGCGGCGAGGGGTTCTATTCTGAGCGGTCGTGGCCACGACGGCCACGCAGATGGCAATAAGGTGGACGGGTGAACGACAAACTGGTCTGGATCGACTGCGAGATGACCGGTCTCGACCTACACAGCGACGCTTTGATCGAAGTGGCCGCGCTGGTCACCGACGCCGAGCTCAACGTGCTGGGCGACGGCATCCAGGTAGTCATCAAACCGTCGGCAGAGGCGCTGGCACAGATGTCCGACTTCGTCCGTGGGATGCATGCCAACTCCGGGCTGCTGCCGCTGTTGGCCGACGGCCTGGAGATGGCCGAGGCCGAGCAGAAGGTGCTCGACTACATTCGCGAGCACGTCCCCGAGGTGCGCCGGGCTCCGTTGGCCGGCAACACCATCGGCACCGATCGCGCGTTCCTGGCCCGGGACATGCCGACCCTGGAGGCGCACGTCCACTACCGCAACGTGGACGTCTCCAGCCTGAAGGAGTTGGCCCGGCGCTGGTACCCGCGGACGTATCACAACGCCCCGGCCAAGAACGGCAACCACCGGGCGCTGGCCGACATCACCGAGTCCATCGAAGAGCTGCGCTACTACCGCGAGGCGCTGTTCGTGCCGAGCCCGGGATATGCCACCGACGTGTTGCGCGAGATCTCGGCCCGTCACCAGGGTTCGCTGGCCGGCGAGCGTCCGGCGCCGACCGCGAACTGAGCGCTGGCGGCGCGTCCCCGCGCCGCGCGATCTGTGGGACGGCTGATTTCTGCTCTGCCAGGCCGAGCCGCTAAGCTAATCCAGCCCTGACGGGCACGCAGTACATGGTGGGTATAGCTCAGTTGGTAGAGCACCTGGTTGTGGTCCAGGTGGTCGCGGGTTCGAGTCCCGTTACTCACCCCACGCAGGCCCTTCTTCCCCCGCGGAAGAGGGGCCGCTGCCATCTCTGCCCTCCGGGACAAAACGGGGACGGTTCCTGTTACGTCCCACCCGTCACGGGCTCACATGTCTGGCGAGCCAGTCCAGCAGCGGACGATACGTCCGCCACTCCTGGGCCACATGCTCGGCGAGTTCGTCTGACTCCAGCCAGTCCGGGATGGCGTGCTCGACGCTGGCCAGCAAGGTCTTGTGCCGGAGCAGCCCAATTCGGGGATGACCAGGGTCGATGCCACGCGGTGCGGTCTTGAGTTGTTCGCCGACGAGCTCCACGTCGGCGTTCTCGAGCTGTGCAGCGATGCCGGCCAACGCTGCGCCCGAGCCGTCATCGAGGACGGCCTCGCGGTACGCCGCGATCTGCTCGGGGCTGGGCTGATACCAGCCGCCTCCGGTGAGCAGCCCCTGCGAACTGATCTGGACGTAGTAGCCAACCCCGGGCGAGGTGAGCACCACCGCACCCTGGTGGGTCTTGTACGGCGACTTGTCCGCCGAGAACCGGACGTCCCGGTGCGGTCGGAAGAGCTTCGCCTCACCGAACTCGCCGGCAAGCTCGCCGCACAGCTTCTGGATGGGGTCGCGAACGACCCGGCGCCAGCGATCCTGGTTGGCCGTCCACCAGGCGCGGTCATTGTTCAGCTCCAGCTCGGCGAAGAAGTCCACCGCATGAACAGGTATGCCCATCGCCACACTCTGACATCGGCACTGAGCCGCGGGAAGGGGCTGGCGCAGAACTGTGGATGACGCCGAGAGACTGCGTGGGACGTAACAGGAACCGTCCCCGTTCTGTCCCGGGGGAGGGCGTGGGACGTAACAGGAACCGTCCCCGATTTGGCTCAGGGACGGTCTCGGCTGCGGGTCAGTCGGCGCGACGCACTCGGTAGTGGGTGCAGACGAAGTCGCGGTTGCGGGCCACCTCGATCAGATCGAGCTGGAGAGCGCGGGTGAACAGCGGCCTGCCCGCGCCGAGGGTGACGGGCGCGAACTGCACCCAAAGCTCGTCCAGCAGGCCGGCCTCGGCGAACTGGCCGGCCAGGTCTCCCCCGCCGACCACCCAGACGTCCTTGCCGCCCGCCGAAGCGAGGATCTGGTCGATGGCTCCGGTGGGGTGCCCCGCCACGAAGCGCACATCGGCGCCATCGGGGGCGGACAACGACCGATGGCTGAACACCCAGGTGGTCTGGGGGTACTCCCAGTCCTCCTGGTAACGCCGGAGCCACTCGTAGGTGGAGGCCCCCATCACCAGCGCGCCGATGCCCTCGATGAACTCGGGGTAGGCCATCGGCCCTTGCATGTCGAAGTCCTGCGCGAACAGCCATTCCAGCGAGTGCTCGGCGGTGGCGATAAACCCGTCCAGCGAGGCGGCGGTATAGAAGTGCGTGGCCATGCCGCCATCCTAGAAAGACTCACTGACCGAAATGCCGACCGCGGAGGGCGGTCTCCGAGCACCGCGCTAGGTTGAAAGCGACTCACAGACAAGGACGGTGGCAGGTGACGGCGACTCCCCGGTGGCGCTCCTTCGTGGCGCTCGGTGACTCGATGACCGAAGGTCTGCAAGACCTCGATCCCAGCGGCGCACCCCTGGGCTGGGCCGATCGGTTGGCCCAGCATCTGGCCAACCGGGCCGGCGAGCCGATCCGCTACGCCAACCTTGCCATCCGCGGACGCCTGCTGGACCAGATCCTGGCCGAGCAGATCGAACCGGCGCTGGCCCTGAAGCCGGACCTGGTCTCACTGTGGGGTGGCGGCAATGACATGCTGCGACCCAGCGCCGACCCCGACCAGATGGCCGCCGACGTTGAGAAGGCCGTGATCCGGTTCCGAGAGGCCGGCATCGACGTCTTGTTGGGGCTGGGCGCCGACCCGCGGGAGTCGCCGGTGATCAAGCTCACTCGTCCGCGGGTGGCCGTCTACAACCTGAACCTGGTCGGCATCGCGCGCAAGCACGGCGCCTACCTGGTGGACGGCTGGAACCTGCCGGCCATCCGCGACTGGCGGATGTGGCACGAGGACCGGCTGCATCTGACTCCGGCCGGCCACGAGCTGGTCGCCCAGGCCGCACTGGTCAGTCTCGGGCTGGAGCCCAGCCGTCCGGATTGGGACGCCCCGCTGCCCGCAGTGCCACCGCTCAACTTCCGTGAGTCCGTCGACTGGAATCTGGTCTGGGGACGAGACCACTTGGCCCCCTGGCTGGGCCGTCGGCTGCAGCGGACCAGTTCGGGTGCCGGACGCGCGGCGAAGTACCCCGACTACGAACAGGTCGCGCCGGTTGAGCCCACTCACTGAACCGTCGGGCACAATGGGCGACATGACTCGCGCGCTCAGCACTCGTGGCGTGCTCGTACCGCCGAGCCTGCTGAATCGGCTGCGGCTCAGCACGGCGATCCTGGCCGGCAATCTGGCCGCCTTCGGCTCACGACTGGCCGGCAAGGGGTCGGGGGCCTCGGTGCGCGGCCAGATTCTGACTCGGCTGGCACCGTCCGCCTTCGCCGACCTGCTGCGCGGACGCCGCGTGCTGGCCGTCTCGGGCACCAACGGCAAGACCACCACCACCCATCTGCTGGCCGCGGCGGTCCGCACCGGCCTGGGCGCGGACGCCGCCCGGCTGGTCACCAATGCCGACGGGGCCAACCTCGGCTATGGCATCGCCTCGGCGCTCAGCCAGGCGCGCAAGGCCGACATCGCCGTCCTGGAAACCGACGAGCGGGTGGTCTCGGCCATGATCGAGCACGCCCGTCCGGAAATCCTGGTGCTGCTGAACTTCAGCCGCGACCAGCTCGACCGGCACCACGAGATCAAGGCGCTGGGCCGGTCCTGGCGGCTGGCCCTGGAGGCGGCCGGTGCGGTCGGTCCGACGATCGTCGCCAATGCCTGTGACCCGCTGGTCACCTGGTCGGCCGGCACGGCCGCCAAGGTGATCTGGGTGGAGACCGACACCGTCTGGCATGCCGACGGCGCACTCTGCCCGGCGTGCGGCTCGCTGCTGGTCCGGGTGCCCGCCGAGGGGCGCGACCGCTGGGACTGCCCGGGCTGTGAGCTGACCCAGCCCTCCGCCGACTACCGAGTGGTCGGCAAAACGATCATCCTTCCTGACGGGAACGTGGTTCAGCCCGATCTGCAAGTACCCGGCTCGTTCAACATCTCCAATGCCGCCTGCGCCTTGGCTGCGGCGCTGGAGTTCGGCGTCGGCCTGGCGGACGCACTGGCCGGCATGCACACCGTCACCTCACCGGCCGGACGCTTCGCCACCACCAACTTCGGCAGCACCAAGGCCCGGCTGCTGCTGGCCAAGAACCCGGCCGGCTGGGCCGAGGCACTGCCGCTGGCCGGCTCCGATCCGGTGATCTTGGCCATCGACGCGGTCGCCGCCGACGGCAAGGACGTCTCCTGGCTCTGGGACGTCGACTACGAGCAGCTGGCCGGGCGGCACGTCGTCTGCACCGGGCCACGGGCCCAGGACCTGGCCGTCCGGCTCAGCTACGCCGGAGTCGAGCATGAGATCGAACCAGACCTGCGGGCTGCCCTCGGCGAGCGCCATGCCGCCGTGGACGTGATCGCTACCTACACCCCGTTCCAGGCACTGCTGAAGATGGCGGGGTTGCGATGACGCCGGTGAAGATCGTTCTGGTCTATCAGTCGCTGTTGGGCATCTACGGCGACCGCGGCAATGCCATGGTGCTGCGCCAGCGGCTGCTCCGCCGCGGCATCGACGCAACCCTGGAGATCATCGAGCCCGGCGACGCGGTGCCCTCCGACGGTGCGGTCTACCTGCTCGGCGGCGGCGAGGACGCTGCCCAGGTTTCGGCGGTCAAGGGGCTCAAGGCCGACGGCAACATCTTCAGCGCCGTCGAGCGAGGAGCGGTGCTGTTCGCGGTCTGTGCCGGCCTGCAGATCGTCGGCAACACCTTCACCGTCGGCGACCATGACGAAGTGATCGAGGGGCTGGGGTTGCTGGACGTCGATACCCGGCGCGGCGACGTCCGGGCCGTCGGCGAGATCCTCACCCACTGGACCAAGCCGGACGGCACCGAGTCGCTGATCACCGGCTTCGAGAACCACGGCGGCTTCACCACGCTCGGCCCTGCGGCGAAACCGCTGGCCAGGGTCGAAATCGGGATCGGCAACGCCAACGACGGGGTGGACGGCGCCGTCCAGGGCACCGTGATCGGCACCTACCCGCACGGGCCGGTGCTGGCCCGCAATCCCGAGCTGGCCGACCATCTCTTGGAGCTGGCGTTGGGACGGGAGCTCGAGCCGCTGCCTGATGCAGAGCTCGACGAACTGCGCCGCCAGCGGATCGCGCACGTCCGCAAGCACGGACGCGGCTGACTCAGCGCTGGCCGCTCTCCCCGCCGGCTCGTGCCTGCCGGCGCCGCTGGATCAGCCACACTCCGATCAGCAGGACCACAGCCACGGCTATTGCGGCCAGGTCGGGGACGTGCTGAGCCCCCGCGAGCACTTGCGCCTCGAGGTTCACCTGGCTGCTGGCGTCCAGCAGGCCGGGCGCGGCCAGAGTGCCATCGGTCACCAGCAGCAGCACGCCGAGTACGACGGTGACCAGGCCCCCGATCACCGCGGTCCAGGTATTGCGCCAGCGCCCGAGCTGCAGCTCACGCGGCCGCAACAACCGTTGCAGACCGGGGATTCGTTCCCACAAGACGGCCAGCAGGAATAGCGGCAGCACCATTCCGGCCGCGAAGACCAGCAGCACCAGGCCCCCGTACAGCGCGCTGCCGCCGATCGCGGCCAACGCCAGCACCGAGCCGAGAATCGGTCCCGCACAGATGCCGGCCACCCCGTAGACAGTGCCGAGCAGGTAGACCGCCAGCCCGGACGTCCCGGCCAACTGACCGGACCTGGCCAGCCCCGGCACCGGCAGCCCGATGAGCTGGACCAGTCCCAGAAGGATCACCAGCAACGAAGCCACCAGGATCAACAGGTCCCGATGGCCGGCGATCAGCGCGCCGAACCCACCGGCCAGCAGACCCAGCGGCACCAGAGTGGTGATCAGCCCCAGGTAGAACAGCGCCGTCCGGGAGGCCATCGCACCCACGCTGGTGAAGGCGTAACTGAAGAAGGCCGGCAACAGCAGCACCGAGCACGGGCTGAGCAGAGTCAGCACCCCGCCCAGGAAGGCGCCGACCAGCCCGACATCGGTCATTTGGCCGCAGCCAGTTCTTTCTCGATCACCTGCTGGAAGGTGGCCAGCGGCTGGGCACCGTCCATGGTCTGGTTGCCGATCACGAAGAAGGGGACGCCGCTGACGCCCATCGTCTGGGCGAGGGTCGTCGAATCCGTCACCTGAGTGCGCAGCGTCTTGTCCTGCAAGGCTGCGGTGAACTTCGCGATGTCTGGCACCCCGGCTGCCTTCGCGAAGCCGATCAGCTTGTCCTTCGGCATGTCCGGGTGACCCGATGCCGGAGCGGCCGCGTAGAGCGTGGTCATGTACTCGCGATACTTGCCCTGCGCGCCGGCCGCCCGGGCCGCCACCGCCGCATCGATCGAATGATCGCCGAAGAAGGCGACGTCGTGCAGCTCGAAGCGAACCTTTCCCGACTTCACATAGTCCTCGTAGAGCACCGGCAGGGTGCCATTGGCGAAGGACGCGCAGAAGGGGCAGCGGAAGTCGGTCCACTCGACAATCACCAGCGGCGCATTCGGGTCACCCCAGGCCATCGGATCGTCGGCCTGATTACGGGCCACCTTCACCGCCAGCGGGGTGCTGTCCGTGGACGGCTGGGCAGCCGCCGACGTCGCGGCCGGTGCAGCGGTCTGGACGGCGGTCACCGTCTTGGTCGGCTGCGGTGCCAGCCGGGTCATGCTGTTGCTCTGCTGAGCGATCACCACCATCAACAAGAACAGCGAGGCCGCCACCAACGCGATGTTGAGCCGCTGGGCCCGCTTGAGTCGTCGTTGAAGTCCGGCCGGTTCCTGATCACTCACCTGGCCAGGCTATCGTCTGCGCTGGTCACCGCCTTGTCGATTCGGCGAAGCCGACTCCTTGCCTGTCCGGACTGGCCGCGCAGCCGGCGCAGCGGCGTCCGATTTCGCACCTGGGCCGAGGTTGTTGTAGAGTCACTTTCCGCGCGCCGCTAGCTCAACTGGCAGAGCAGCTGGCTCTTAACTAGCGGGTTCGGGGTTCGAGTCCCTGGCGGCGCACAGAGAGTCCCCGGTGATCCACCACCGGGGATTTTCGTTTTTCTGGGCACCTCAACAGTCGCAAGGTGGACACCGCTGCGGCCAGACGCCGCCAAACCGTCCACCGTGCGACAGTGCACCGAGGGTCGCCGCCGCTGACGGAGATCGGCTCCGCCGATGACATCATCTGGCCGCGCTGGACGGGAATGGAACCGTCCCCGAGACACGGGGTGGACGGAAATGGAACCGTCCCCGAGATCAGCGGAGACGCGGGGTGGACGGAAATGGAACCGTCCCCGAGATCAGCGGAAACACGGGGTGGACGGAAATGGAACCGTCCCCGAGGTCAGCGGAAACACGGGGTGGACGGTAATGGAACCGTCCCCTAGACACGGGGTGGACGGAAATGGAACCGTCCCCGAGATCAGCGGCGCAACAGCGAGCGGACGACCGCGAAGAAGGCGATCGACCCGGCCACGGAGGCTCCGATCAGAGCGACCCGCTCCACCCGCAGCGAACCGTCCTCATTGGTGAGTTCGCGCTTGGCCGCCGACACCTGGGCTGAACCGAGGGCCTTCACATCGGCCACGGCATGGGACACGATCGCCTTGGGATGCACCTGGACGAACAGATCCTGCACGGTCTCGGCGAGGTGGTCACGGGCCGCGGCAATGTCGGCCTCGATGGCCTCCTTGCTCCTGATCTCAGTCATCTCGTCCTCCCTGCGAATCCAGTTACCCCAGCCTATGCCAGGCCCAACAACGATGGGCCCCGAGCCGAAGCCCAGGGCCCATCGTTCAGAACAGCTCAGCCCTTCACACCGCCGGCCAACAGCCCACGGACGAAGTAGCGCTGCAGCGAGAGGAATACCACCAGCGGCACGATCATCGAGATGAACGCCGCGCTGGACAGCAAGTGCCACTTACTCCCGAAGCTGCCCGACAGCCCTGCCGTCACCGCGGTGATCGGCATGTACTCCGGAGCCGCGAAGGTCAGCGCCACCAGCAGGTCGTTCCACACCCAGAGGAACTGGAAGATCGCAAACGACGCGATCGCCGGCACCAGCAGTGGCAACAGCACCTGGAAGAAGACCCGGACGTGCCCGGCCCCGTCCACCCGGGCCGCCTCGATCAGCGATCGCGGGATCTCCTTCATGAAGTTGTGCAGAAGGAAGATGGCCAACGGGAGTCCGAAGATGGTGTGGGACAGCCACACCGTCCAGTAGGTGTTCGCCAAGCCCCATTGGACGTACTGGGTGAGCAGCGGCACCAACGTCACCTGCAACGGCACCACCTGCAACGCGAAGACGAATGCGAACAGGATGTTGCGCCCCTTGAAGTCGATCCACGCGAACGCATAGGCCGCCAGCAGGGCCAGCAGGATCGGAATGATCACAGCCGGAATGGTGATGATGAACGAGTTGAAGAACGAGTTCGCCAGGTTGTTCGTGCCGAGGGTGTCGACGTAGTTCTTCAGCGTGAAGTCCGGGTTCACGATGGCCGTCCACCACCCCGACCGACGGATGTCGGACTGGGTGCGGAAGGACGTGATGAACAGGCCGGCCGTCGGAACCGTCCAGAAGACCGCGATCACGATGGCGATCAATGACGCGCCCGGCGAGCTCAGCCGGGTCTTCGCATCGACCTGACGCTTCTCCTTGCGGGTCAGCTTGCGTGGGGTGTCCACTCGGGTGTCGAGACTCATCGCTCCCCCTCCGAGATCCGCATCTGTCGGATGTTGTAGACGATGATTGGGATGATCATCACGAACAGCAGCACCGCCAGCGCCGCACCGATGTCAGGACGGCCTTGGTTGAAGCTCTGGGTGTAGAACTCCTGGGCCACGATCGATGAGTTGAAGTTGCCGCCGGTCATCGTGTAGACGATGTCGAAGGATTTCAGCGTCCCCAAGGCGATGGTGGTGAGAACGACCACGAGAGCCGGACGAACGCTGGGCACGGTGACCCAGAAGAACAACCGGGTTCCGGTGACACCATCGACCTTGGCCGCCTCGATGATCTCGTCCGGGATGGCCTTGATCGCCGCCGACAGCACCGTCATGGCGAAGCCGGCCTGGATCCAGATCATGACGACGATCATCATGAAGGTGTTCAGCGGCGGGTTGAGCAGCCAGGGCTGCGGCTGGCCCCCGAACCAGACGACGACCTGGTTGAGCAGACCGATCTGGTCCTTGCCCGGCTTCATGTCGTACATGAACTTCCAGATGATCGAGGCGCCCACCATGGAGATCGCCATCGGCAAGAAGATCAGCGTCTTGGCAAACTTCTCGACCCGAGTCCGGTCGACCAGGACCGCGTAGACGAGCCCCAGAGCGGTAGCCACGGTGGGGACGAGCAGGACCCACAACAACGTGTTGCGCAGGACGATCAAGAACCCACCGTCGGTGAAGATCGTTTGATAGTTGGCCAGCCCGACGAAGTTCTGACCGAGCCGGTCGAAGAAGGAGTTCTTGATCGTCAGCATGCCCGGCCAGAGCAGACCGAACGTAATCAAAGCCAGAGCCGGGCCGAGGTAGCCGATCACCGGCACCCAGCGGGGCAGTCGGGGCCGATCGACGATCGCCAGAATCAGGCCCATCACCAGGGCGAAGAGGAGGATCGCCATGATCATCACGCCGAACTTCTCGGGCAATGACTCCGGCTTCAGCAACCACTCCATAGTGCCTACCTTTCGGGGATACGCGCCGGGTCCGGACCCGCTCAGGGCGAGCCCGGACCCAGCTGATGAAGCGAGCTCCGCTTACTTAGCCGGCCAGGACTTCTCGATGGCGTCAGCGACGTCCTTGGTGCTCGTGTCCAGAGCGATCCAGTTCGTCATCTGCTTCCAGAAGGAGCCCGCACCCACCGCGGACGGCATCAGGTCGGAGCCGTCGAAGCGGAAGGTCGCCTTCGGGTCGGTCAGGATCTGGTAGGACAGCTTGTCCACCGGCTTGACCAGCTTGTTGGCGTCGAGCTTCTTGTTGGCGGACAGCCAGCCACCGTTCGGGGTGGAGTCGGCCTTGGCGTTGCTCCACTCGGGGCTGGCCAGGTAGGCCTGGAAGGCCTGCACCTCGGGACGATCCGAGAACGCAGCCGCGAACTCGCCGCCACCCAGAACCGGCTTGGAGTCGGCGCTCATGCTCGGGAAGTAGAACGCCCACACGTCGCCGTCCTCACCAACAGTGGTGCCCTCGTCCCAGTTGGCCTGGTAGAAGGACGCCTGGCGGTGCATGTAGCACTTGCCGTCGGCAACCGGAAGGCCGGCTTCGGTGAAGGACGTGGTGGCGATCGACTTCACATCGCCCAGTCCACCGTTGACGTACTTCGGGTTCTTCAGGATGGAGCCAACCTTGTCGAGCGCCGCGATGACCTTGGGGTCATTGAACGGGATGGTGTGGTTGACCCACTGGTCGTAGACGTCGGTGCCGTTGACGCGCAGCATGACGTCCTCCACCCAGTCGGTGGCCGGCCAGCCGGTTGCAGTGCCGGACTCGATGCCCGCACACCACGGCTTGACGTCACCACTGGGGTTGTCGGCCACGATCTTGTCGGACAGGGCGATCATCTCGTCCCAGGTGGTGGGCACCTTGTAGCCCTTATCAGCGAAAGCCTTCGGCGAGTACCAGACGAAGGACTTCACATTGGCGCCCACCGGCACGGCGTAGAACTTGCCGTCCACCGAGCCATAGGTCTTCCAGGCCGGGTCGTAGTAGGTGTCGACGTTCTTGCTGGCCAGATCGCCGGCCGGGAACACCTTGCCCGGGTTGTCCTTCACCAGGGTGCTGAGCAAGCCCGGCTGCGGGATGTAGGCGATGTCGGGAGCGTTGCCGGCCTTGATCCGAACGGGCAGCTGGCTCTCGAAATCACGCGAACCCTCGTACTTGATGGTGGCGCCGGTGCACTCCTCGAAAGGCTTGTAGGAGTCGGTGTGCGGCTTGGCCTCCGCGTCACTGGCGATCGAGGTGAAGACCGAGATGGTCTTCCCCGTCAGGTCTCCATAAGCCTTGTAGGCCGCGCACTTCTCGTCGGTTCCACCCGATGCCGGCCCCGACGCGGACGGAGTCGCGGCGGTGCTGCAAGCGGCAAGTGCCAGCAGGGCGGTTGCGGAAGCGGCGGCGACCAGAGCGCGTGTCACGCGTGCATGTGACATGTGTCCTCACTTCTCTGTGATCGGACCCCCGGTTGGGGGATGTTCGGACTGTAGCCCCTGAACCGACCCCATGGACGGGACCGGGCAAATCGTTATTTTGCTGTAACCTTTTAGCAGAGAGTAATGCCTAGTCAAAGGCACCTTGCCAAGGGCTGAATTCCGGGCTCTGACAAGCCCTTTCACCGCTCCCGGACGGCCTCGGGGCCGACCATCCACTGGGGTGGCGGCAACAGCCCGCCGGCACCCCCTACAGTGAAGTCATGGCTGAACTGACCACGGGAGATCCCGCTCCGGACTTCACCCTCACCGACGCCGATCTCAACCCGGTGTCGCTGTCGGACTTCGCGGGAAGTCGAGTGATCTTGTACTTCTACCCCGCCGCCATGACCCCCGGTTGCTCCCTGGAAGCGGTCGACTTCAACGCGGCAATGGCCGACTTGGCGGCCGCCGGCTACCAGGTCGTCGGCATCTCACCGGATCAGCCGGCCAAGCTGGACAAGTTCCGGGCCAAGGAAAGCCTCGGCTTCCCGTTGCTGTCGGACCCGGAGCGGACGACCCTGGACGCCTACGGCGCCTATGGCACCAAAATGCTCTACGGCAAGCAGGTCTCCGGCGTGATCCGCTCCACTTTCGTCATCGACGTGGACGCGGCCGGCAGCGGGACCATCGAGCTGGCCCAGTACAACGTCCGCGCCACCGGGCATGTGGCCCGGCTGCGTCGCGAGCTCGGCATCTAGCTCGACACAAACCACAGGTGGTGGCCGGCTGTGCCTTGCCGACCACCACCCACGCAGGCCCGTCCGGGCCCACGACCAACCTCCGGCTCAGTCTGCGGCCTGAGCCGAGTTCGCTGCTGTTCGCACCAGCGGACGACAGGCCTCCCCCGCAGCCCAGACCAGGGCAATCCCCACCGCCATGGCCGCGGTGAAGCTCCAGTAGCCCAGGTCGTTCGTACCGAGCTTCGGCATCAGAGCGAAGAAGAACGCGGCCATCCCACCAGCACCGAACGCGGCCAGCGCCGCCGGAGCCACCACGGAGACCAGCCGAACCCGGGAGTGCAACACCAGCGGAACGCCGAGGTTGCCGAGCTGACGCACTTCCAGCCTGCGGTCGAGCACTGAGGAGGCCTGGTTCAGCAGGGTGGACGCGGCCGCCACCAGGAATGCGATCACCACGGTCAGGTAGGTGCCGGTCTGGATGTCGGCGGTGAGGATCGCCGTCAACGGATCCGGATCATGCATCCCGGGAACGCTCATCAGAGCCGCGCCGGTGAAACCGACGAAGGCCAGCCCGGAGACCGACCGCCAGGCCCCCTTCGGGTCGGCGAGCAGGCGTCGTCCGCTGATCAGCAGACTGGGCTGCCCGAAGCGGCTCAGCAGCAGCCCGAGCAGTTGCAGCAGCCACGGTCCGACCAGGTTGATCACCCCCATGAAGATGGCCAAGGCGATCATCGCGACCGAAGCCGCCACCCTCAGATCACGGGAGAAGCTCAGCAGGCCGGACACCACCAGCCAGGCCACCAAGGCAGCCGGGACGGTCAGGAGTCGCCAGAACTTCAACCCCGGACGCGGCTGCCGGCGAGCCACCCCGAGCGGCGAGATCCGCAACCGGAGCAGACCGCTGACCGAACTCAACCCGGCCAGCGCGACCTGGAGGCCGATCACTCCCGCGATGGCGGCCGGCGGAAGCAGCATCTCGGCCGCCGACAACGGGGTGGCCTCGAAGCTCAGCAGCGCCCAGCCGGGCAGCGTGAGCAGGTAGCCGATGGTGCCGACCGCAGCGCCCAGCAGCGCCGACAGCATGGTCTCCAGCGTGCTCAGCGCAACGGCCTGACCGCCGGTGACCCCCAGCAGGCGCAGGGTGGACAGCCGCTGGTCGCGACCGAGAGCCCCCATCCGAGCCGCCCCCGCACCCAGGCTCATCACCGGGACGATCAGCAGCACTCCGGCGCAGACCGCCAGCCAGGTCCAGAACACCAGCTGGCTGACCCCGGCTGCGGCGTCCGCGCCGAGCGCCCGGACGAACGGGACCGGCGGCACCAGTTGCCGCTGATAGAAGGTGTTCACCCCGGCCAGCACGATCAGCAGCAACCAGCTGCTCAGCGTGAAGGCTGCGATGGCCAGCAGATCGACCAGCCCATGGCCGGCCGACACCCGTCCGCGCAACAGCAGCGGGGCGGCCTTGGTGAGCCTGGTCATCACGCGGCCTCGATCCTGGCGAAGTCGGTCAGCACCTGGCCGTCCACGATCTCGATGTGCCGCTCACACCAGGAGGCGACCTTGGCGTCGTGAGTGACGACCACCAGGCTGGCGCCCACCCCCTTGGCGGCGGCGGTCAGCACCCGCATGACCTCGGCACCGGTGGCCTGGTCGAGGGCGCCGGTCGGCTCATCGGCCAGCACCACGGCCGGAGCGCCCACCAGAGCGCGCGCGATGGCCACCCGATGCGCCTGGCCGCCGGACAGCTGACCGGGACGGCGCCGCTCCAGACCCGCCAGGCCGAGGCGTCCCAGCCAGTCGCCGGCGCGACTGAACGCCTCGGTGCGGGAGCGTCCCTGCAGCAGCAGCGGCAGCGCGACATTCTCGATCGCCGGCAGCTCGGGGAGCAGCTGGCCGTCCTGGAAGACAAAGCCCATCCGATCCAGCCGCAGCCGGCTGCGGGCAGCGTCACTGGACAGCGAGACCGGCTCCCCGCCCAGGCTGATGTCACCGTGGTCGGGCTTGAGAATGCCGGCCAGGCAGTGCAGCAGGGTGGACTTGCCGGAGCCCGACGGCCCCATGATCGATACCGACTGGCCGGCCGGGATGTCGAGGCTGACGTCCACCAGGGCGTGGACATCGCCGAAGCTCTTCGAGATCGAGCGCGCAGAAAGCGTGGCATTGCTGTTGGTCATGCCTCCAGCGTCGTCCCTGACAAGGGCGGACGCACGGGCGCCCAGCGGCGTCTTGGGGGTAGTGCCAGCACTACCGCGCGGTAGTGCGAAGGCTGCTGCCTGGTCGGGCCGGCACGGCTAGGGTGGCCATCGTGACCGATCCGAGCCAGCTGGACGTCCGGGTCATTCTGACGCCGCCCCGCAACCCGCTGCGGATGCTGATCAGCCCACTGGGCTGGCGAGCGGTGCTGTACTGCGCCACCGCGATCGCCGTCGGGTTGTCGGCACTGCTGGCCGCCATCGTCGGCTTCTTCATGCTTCCGCTGGTGGCCTGGGCGACCGCGAACGTCGAGCGGGCGCGGGTGGTGCTGCTCGGGCTCCCCCGGCTCACCCCGCTGCCTCGGTCCGGGGTCCGGCACCCCTGGGATTCCCAAGGCTTCGGCGAGGGCAATCTCGCCGTGTGGGGGCTCACCGTCCTATTCGGCCTGCTGGATCTGGTGCCCGGACTGATTCTCAGCGCACTGGTGCTCGGCACAGGGCAGTGGGCCTGGCATCGAGTGAGCACCCTCAGCGTGACCATGGACACGGTCTGGGCGATCCTCACCTTCGTGGTGGTGCTGACCATCGGCCTGTACATCGGCTGGGCGCTGGCCGCCGCCCAGGCCACCCTGGTCGATCAGCAGCTGCGTCCCTACTCCGAGCTCAACCGTAAGGTGGACGAGCTGCGCGAATCCCGCCGGGAGCTGGTGGACGTGTTCGCCCAGGAGCGGCGCCGGATCGAGCGAGACCTGCACGATGGGGCTCAGCAGCACCTGGTGCTGCTGAGCCTGCACCTCGGCGAGGCCGAGTACGCCCTCGATCAGGGCCGAACGGCCGAGGCCAAGCAGGCGCTGGCCGCAGCCCAAGCCTCGGTGGAGGCTGCCATGACCGCGCTGCGCGAGACCGTCCGCGGCATCCACCCGCAGATCCTGTCCGACCGCGGACTGGTCGCAGCCGTCCACGAACTGGCCTCCCGGCAGCCGGTGGCCGTGGACGTCATCGTCGGCGGCGAGCAGGAGCCCGGCGAGGCCGTGTCGCTGGCCGCGTACTACCTGGTCAGTGAGGCCTTCACCAATGCAGCCAAGCACTCCAGAGCCACCCGATGCCGGGTCGAGTTGCGACTGAACGACCCCCTGGAACTCGAGGTCTTCGACGATGGCATCGGCGGAGCCCGGATCGTGCCCGGCCACGGACTCAGCGGACTGATGGAGCGGGCCCAGGCGGTCGGCGGGCAGTGCTGGCTGACCAGCCCGATCGGCGGACCGACTCATCTGCGCGCCGTGTTCCCCAACCCGGCACCCGAGCTGCCGACTGACCTACGCTGATCGCGGGGAGGACGCAATGAGACTGCTGGTGGCCGACGATGCTGCACTGATCCGAGCCGGCCTGGTCGGACTGCTGGAGCGGGCCGGGCACCAGGTGGTGGCCGAGGCCGGCGACGCCCCCGAACTGCTGGCCCAGTGTCGCCGGCTGGCCAACGGGGACGGCCTGCCCGACCTGGTGATCGCCGATGTCCGGATGCCACCGACGATGACCGACGACGGGCTGCATGCGGCCGTCCAACTGCGCGCCGAGTACCCGAGCCTGCCGGTGCTGATGCTCAGCCAATACGTGGCGCCCGCCTATGCGTCCACGCTGCTCGAGGGCGGGGCGTCGTCCGGGCTGGGCTATCTGCTGAAGGAGCGAGTCGGCCGGGTGGCCGACTTCCTGGCCTCGGTGGAGCTGGTCGCGTCCGGTGGTGTGGTGGTCGACCCGGAGGTGATCAGCCAACTGCTGAACTCCCGCCGCGGCGATCCGGTGCTCGGCAGGCTGACCCCGCGCGAGCTCGAGGTGCTGTCTCTGATGGCCAACGGCGCAGCCAATCAGCAGATCGCCGACAAGCTGGTGATCGGCACGGCGGCCGTGGCCAAGCATGTGGCCAACATCTTCACCAAGATGGGATTGGGCCCTGACGAGGACAATCGCCGGGTGCGGGCGGTGCTGGCCTACCTGAACCGCTAGGTACCTGCTGGCACGGACCGCACCAACCGACCGGGCCCCGACGTTACTGCCAGGAGCACAACTCGCATACTTCTCGCCACCGCCCGCCCAGCGACGCATCATCAGCATGCGAGCCGGATCGAACCGTTCGATCAGGACTCTCGTCTGCAAGGGGGAAGACATGAAGAAGCTCATTGGGGCAGCGCTCGGCTCCGTGCTGGTCGCCGGAGCACTGCTGGCATCGACGCCAGCCCAGGCCGCCACCCAGCACTGCGACACCTCGCTGTTCCCGAACAAGGTCGAAGTCAGTGGCGACGGTGTCACAGTCGCCACCAATCTCGCTCCAGGCACCTATGTCTGCCTGAAGGTCGGCACCAAGGTGACCTACGTGGATGTCGCCGCCGACGGCACCGTGAGCAACATGGACATCGTCAACAGCAACGGGAAGCTGCAAGCGATCAGCTACTACGCCTGGGGACAGAAGCGTCCATCCTGAGCGCACCGGCCGGTGAGGGCCAGCAGAGCGCCTGGTCGCGCGGGATCGACCAACCAGGCCTTCGATCACCAGATCGGGCCTGACGACTCCGCGCGGCCGGTCGCCGCGACCTAGCCGTCTTGCTGTGCCCCGGATTCCGTGAGCGCCACACCGTCACGACGTGTGACGCTCAGCCAGTCGGTGAACTCGTCCAGCTTGGCGAAGAAGTCCTCGAACATCAGGCGCAGATCCAGGCGGTGGTAGACGCGGATCTCGCGGCCCAGGAATCCTGAGAACTGGCCGTCCGCACGCAGCCGCGGGCACAGCCGAAGGGCGTACTCCGACGATGAGGGGTCCGGCTCGAAGAAGGACTGCAAGGCGGTGAGCAGAACCAGCGGCGAGTCGCCGAGCACGTAGGTCTCGCAGGAGGGCAAGCCGCTCAGTTGCGGCGACTCGACGACGGCGTGGATCGCACGGTACAGCTGGGCTCCGAGTTCGCCCTTGCCAGAGACCCGACGCCGGAGCTCTGCGTCCGAGACGAGGCATTGCCGGTAGGTGCTGCGCGGAACCAACCACAGTGGCATCGCCGAATCATTGAAGATCACCTGCGCCGCCGTGATGTCGATGCCGAGGTTGTACTCGGGATCGCTCACCTGCGGCGGCGGGTAGCCCAGCCCGTCGTGCTCCGGGCCGCCGATCCACACCAGGGTCATCCGCTCGGCGATGGCCGGCTCGATCAGGTACGCCGAGGCGAGATCGGTGAGCCCGCCGCCCGCGGCATAGAACAGCGGGCCGAGCCCCGGCTCGTCGCGCATGGCCTCAGCGACGATGAACCGAGCGGCGTCGCTGACCCGTGGCTCCGCGCGCGAGGCGAGCCCTTCGGAGGCGCCCACGTGCAGATAGCCGTCCACATCCAGTCGCATCACCGCGGCAAGGTCACCCACCGCGGCATAGGCGTCTTCGGCCGTGTCCGGCCCGTCCCCGGGCGGAAGGTGGCTGCAGACGATGCCGCGGACGTCGACCGAGGGCGACAACAGATGATGGACCAGCTGGAACAGATCGTCCGGATCGCCGGCGAAGTCGTTGTCGATGATCACTCGCCGTCGCGACCCAGCCGGGACGGCGGGCAGCCACGGCCACTGACCAACTCGCCAGCTCGCCTGCCCCATCGACCACTCCTCGGCTCATGCGCTCGTGCCGGAGAAGGGACTTGAACCCTCACGCCCGAAGGCACAGGAACCTAAATCCTGCGTGTCTGCCAATTCCACCACTCCGGCCGGACAACGCCGGACAGTCTACTGATCGGGAGGCCGGGCTACACCGCGCCGACCCGGGCGGGATCGTCCGAACTCGGCCTCGTCGTGAGGGCAGGGTCGTCGATGGCGAAGGTGCGCACCGGGCCCGGACCGGTGTCGGCGGTCTCGAAGCGGACGGTGACCCGACCCAGCCCAGAACCCCACACCCAGCCGGGTCCGAACTCGGCATGGAAGACGTCGGCTCCGGCCGGCCAGCCGAAGCCATGCCGTGGCCGGGGCAGCTCGGTCTCCTCCAGCACGCGGCCGGGCTGAGCGACCTCCAACTCGAACAGCGGCTCCTGGGCCACCTGGACCAGGCCGGACACCCCCACCCCGAGCAGCCGGACGCCCTGGCTGACCTCGAGACCGTCCAGGAGCTCCTTGGCGATCTGAGCGACCGCCTCGACCCGGTCGGTGGCCCCGTTGAGAGTGCGCGATCGGCTGACAGAGGAGAAGTCCGGCCAGCGCACCTTGACGGTCACGGTCCGGGCGAACAACTCGGCTTTCACCAGGCGCCTCACCACCTGATCCGCCTGTCGCTCGGCGATCCCCGCCAGGACGGCCGGGTCGGCGATGTCGTGTTCGAAGGTGTCCTCGACCGAGATCGACTTGGTCTCCCGCTCCGGCTCCACCGGACGGTCGTCGTCGGCCCGGGCCAGCCGAAACAGGTGTTCGCCCGACGACTTGCCCAGTTCGCGGACCAGCTCCGCTTCGCTCAACTGCTGCAAGTCGGCCACGGTGACCACGCCGAGCCGGGACAACCGCTCCATAGTGGCCGGGCCGACGCCAGGAATCGCCCGAGCCGGGAGTGTGGCGATGGTCTCGATCTCGGTGCCGGGACTGACCAGTCGAATGCCGTCCGGCTTGGCCAGCTCGCTAGCAACTTTGGCGATGAACTTCGAACTGCCCAAGCCGACCGAGGCGGTCAGGCCACCAGTCTCCTGGGTCACCCGGGCCCGCAACTCGGCGGCCAGCTCCAGCAGCGCGGGCCCGTCCAGCGGACGCTCGACCGCGGCCAGATCTACGAAGGCCTCATCCAGGCTGAGTGGCTCGACCAGCGGTGACAGCTCGCCCAGCAGCCGCATCACGATGGCCGAGCTCGCCCGGTAGGCGTCGAAGCGCCCCGAGAGGAAGGCTGCGTGTGGGCAGCGGCGCCGGGCCTCGCTCATCGCCATGGCCGAGCCGACCCCGAACGTCCGCGCCTCATAGGAGGCGGTGGACACCACGCCGCGCAGGCCGAGCCCGCCGACGATCACCGGCTTTCCGCGCAGGGACGGCTTGTCCCGCTGCTCAACGGCGGCGAAGAAGGCGTCCAGATCCAGATGCAGGACGCTCGCGGTGGCGCGCATCTGCGACCGATCAGCTGCTGATGCGTCGGTAGCCGACGAAGTCGAAGCCGTCGTGCGGCTCCCGGGACGTCTCCACCCACTCGGCTGGGTCGATCTTGGGGAAGAACACCGTGCCGGGCGCGGTGGAGTGGACCTCGGTGAGATCCAGGTCGGTGAGCCGATCCCAGGCCTGGTGATAGACCGTTCCGCCGCCAGCCACATAGACGATCTCATCCAGGGCCAGCGCGGCCTCGATCGCCTCGTCCACACCGGCCACCGCCATCCCGCGAGCCCGGACGCCGTCGGGGAGCTCCACCGACTCCGGATGCGAGGTCACCACGATGGTGGTCCGGTTGGGCAGCCACCGCGCGATGGCGTCGTGAGTGCGCCGCCCCATGATCAGCGGGTGGCCGCTGGTGACCCTCTTGAACCGGGCCCAGTCCTCGGGAATCTCGAACGGCTGATGGGCGCCGTCGCCAATCACCCCGTCGGCCCCGACGATGGCGATGGCGATCAGCTGCACGCTGCGATGGTAGGGCACCTCAGACCGAAATCGGGGCCTTGATCCCCGGGTGCGGGTCGTAGCCGACCACCTCGATGTCGCTGAGTTCGATCGAATCGATGTCGCGAATCCCCGGGTTGAGGACGAGCTTCGGCAGCGGACGCGGCTCGCGGGTCAGCTGCAGTCGGGCCTGATCCAGGTGGTTCAGGTACAGGTGGGTGTCGCCGAGCGTGTGCACGAACTCGCCGACCTCCAGCCCGGTGAGCTGGGCGATCAGATGGGTCAGCAGCGCGTAAGAGGCGATGTTGAACGGCACTCCCAGGAAGACGTCGGCGGAGCGCTGGTAGAGCTGGCAGGAGAGCTTGCCATCGGCCACGTAGAACTGGAAGAAGGCGTGGCAGGGTGGCAGCGCCATCTCGGACAGCTGCCCGACGTTCCAGGCACTGACGATGTGCCGGCGGCTGTCCGGGTTCGTCCGGATCGACTCGATGACGGTCTTGATCTGATCGACGTGGCCGCCGTCCGGAGTCGGCCAGGAACGCCACTGGTAGCCGTAGATCGGACCGAGTTCGCCGTCCGGGCCGGCCCACTCGTCCCAGATCGAGATGTTGTTCTCGTGCAGCCAGGCCACATTGGTCGAGCCGCGCAAGAACCACAGCAGCTCACCGAAGATGCTGCGAGTGTGCAGCTTCTTGGTGGTCAGCAGCGGGAATCCCTCGGCGAGGTCGAAGCGCATCTGGTGACCGAAGACACTGATCGTGCCGGTGCCGGTGCGGTCGGTCTTGGTCACGCCCTCGTCGAGGACGCGCTGCATCAGGTCGAGGTACTGCTTCATGCGCCGGCCTCCAACACCTCACGCAGCAGCGGGACGATGGCGCGGACAGCCTGGCCGCGGTGGCTGATCGCGTCCTTCTGCTCGGGGGTGAGCTCGGCATTGGTGAGGAGGTGGCCGTCGGCGATGAAGATCGGGTCATAGCCGAAGCCATTGCTGCCTCGCGGAGTGAGCACCAGACGCCCGGGCATCACGCCGCGGACCAGATGCTCCTGCCCATCGGGGGTGACCAGCGCCATGGCGCACACGAACTGCGCGGTGCGATCGGCCTCTTCGGTGTCGGCCAACTGGGCGATCAGCAGGTCGAGGTTGCGCTTGTCGGTGGCCTCCGGACCCGACCAGCGCGCCGAGCGGACGCCCGGCATGCCGTTGAGCAGGTCGACCGCGATCCCCGAGTCGTCGGCCACGGCGATCTGGCCGGTTGCAGCGACTGCAGCCCGGGCCTTGATCAGCGCATTGCCTTCGAAGGTGCGCTCGGTCTCGGCCGGCTCGGGGTAGGACGGCAGTTCGTCCAGCCCCTTCACCTCGGCGTCGATCCCGGCCGCGGCCAGCACCCGATGCAGCTCTGCGGCCTTCTTGGCGTTGTGGGTGGCGACGACGACGATGCTCATCGAGCCAGCGCCTCCTGCTGAAGCAGGGTCAGCTGCGCACAGCCGGCCAGCCCCAGGTCGAGCAGCTGGTTGAGCACGTCCCGACTGAACGGCTTACCCTCGGCCGTCCCCTGCACCTCGATCAGCTCACCGGTGCCGGTGGCCACCACATTCAGATCGACCTCGGCGCGGGAATCCTCTTCGTAAGGCAGATCAAGACGCACTTCGCCGTCGATCACGCCCACCGAGATGGCCGCCACCGAGCCGATCAGCGGTTCGCCGGCCAGTGAGCCGCGGGCTCGCAGCCACGAGACGGCATCAGCAAGGGCCACATAGGCGCCGGTGATCGAGGCGGTCCGGGTGCCGCCGTCGGCCTGCAGGACGTCGCAGTCCAAGACGATGGTGTTCTCGCCGAGGGCCTTGTAGTCGATGACGGCGCGCAGGCTGCGTCCGACCAGGCGGCTGATCTCGTGAGTGCGTCCGCCGATTCGGCCCTTCACCGACTCGCGATCACTGCGCGAGTGGGTGGCCCTGGGCAGCATGGCATACTCGGCGGTTACCCAGCCCAGACCGCTGCCCTTGCGCCAGCGAGGGACACCCTCGGTCACTGAGGCGGCCACCAGCACTCGGGTGGCACCGAACTCGACGAGCACCGAACCCTCTGCATGGTCGAGCCAGTTCCGGGTGATCCGGACCTCTCGAAGTTGGTCGGCTGAACGTCCATCGGCTCTGGTTGCAGGCATGGCGACAGCCTAGCGAGCGGTGCAGACACCGCCGGACAGCGGCTCTAGGTATTCTCTCGACATCGCCAGAGTTGCCAGATCGTATACCCCCTGGGGTATGCTTCTCTCATCCGATTCAAACGAGGAGTGAGTGCCAAATGTGTAGTCCGGTCACCTGCAGGGTCTGCGGCAAGACGACCTGGTCCGGCTGTGGTCAGCACGTAGCCCAGGTCAAGGCGATGGTCCCGGCCAGCCAGTGGTGTGGCGGCCAGCACAGCGACGCCGAGCTGGCTGCAGCGAAGCCCAAGGGCATGTTCGGCATCTTCGGGCGATGAAACTCGTCCCCCTGGCCGCAGCGCTGGTCGCTGTCGCCACTCTCGCCACCGGCTGCAGCTCCCCGGCTGCCAGCTCGGTGAGCGTGACCGCCGGCCCGACGGCAGCCTCAGCTCCGGCCGCCGGCTCATCATTGCCCGCCGCCGAGTTCGCCGCTGCCGCCAAGCGAGCGAACACGGTGCTGCTGGACGTCCGCACCCCCGCGGAGTTCGCCAGTGGCCACCTGTCCGGCGCAGTGAACCTCGACGTCGAGTCAGCCGACTTCGCCACCCAGGCGGGAACGCTCGACCCGACGAAGAGCTACGCGGTCTACTGCCGCAGCGGAAATCGCTCCAAGGTGGCCATGACCGCCTTACAGCAGCTCGGCATCAGCTCGCTGTATGACCTCAGCGGCGGTATCGGCGCCTGGCAATCCGCCGGCGGCGAGATCGTCACCAACTGAGACCCCCAGGGTCGGGCAGGTCTGCATCGGCACTGCGCTGATTCAGACGGTGTAGACCTGCTCCACCCGATCGACGAAGCCGCCCATCAGTCGGCGGCCGATCCCGGCGAACAGCTCCGGGCTACCGGTGGTGAGGAACCTCAGACCGGGCTCCCGGGGGCCGACGCGCAACAGACCGGCATCCAGCAAGGTGGCGTAGACCTCCTTCGCACACTCCTCGGCCGAAGAGACCAGACTGACCTCGTCGCCGATCACATATGAGATGACACCGGACAGCAGCGGATAGTGCGTGCAGCCCAGAATCAGGGTGTCGATGCCCGCCTCGCGCAGCGGCAGCAGATAGCCGCGGGCCGCGTCCATCAACTCTGGGCCGCTGGTGATCCCGGCCTCCACGAACTCCACGAACAGCGGGCACGGCGCGGTGACCAACTCCAGGTCGGGCACCGCGGCCAGCGCGTCGTCATAGCTGCCCGAGTTCGCCGTGGCCTCGGTGCAGATCAGGCCGATCCGGCCACTCCGCGACGTTCGGACGGCCCGGCGCGCGGCCGGCAGGATCACGTCCACCACCGGAATGTCGTAGCGCTCACGGGCGTCCCGCAGCACGGCGGAGGATGCCGAGTTGCAGGCGATCACCAGCGCCTTCACGCCGGTGCCGGCCAGGTAGTCCAGGCATTCCAGGGCGTACTCGCGGACCTCACCCAGGCTCTTGGTGCCATAGGGGGCTCGGGCCGTATCGCCCAGATAGACCATGTCCTCGCCGGGCAGCTGATCCAGCAGCGCCCGGGCCACGGTCAGTCCGCCGAAGCCGGAATCGAAGACGCCGATCGGCGCCTCAGTAGTGGTCACGTGCACCGACTCTAGGACCGGGGCAGACTGGAGACCAATCACCGCCGCCGGCGGTTCCGAACCCTGGGGTCGCCATGAGCCTGCCGCCTATCGACGTGACCAAGCTGGTGCTGCGCGGCCTACGGGCCGTGGACGACACCCGCAAGGGCATCGAGAAGGGCTGGCAGCGACTCACCGGGGCGGCCAAGCCGACCGAGCCACCGCTGGATCGACGCCGCCCGCCCGGCCTGTGGTGAGCCGGACGCCCAGGCCCCGCCAGCGGCGCTCGGACGATCGGGTCAGCGCGCCAGGCTGAGCGAGATCAGCCGCGGCCCCGCCGCCACACAACCGGCCGCCACCGGGCAGCCGGCACAGCCGTCGGTGGCACACTCCGAACCCAGCGCGGCCCGAGTGATTCGTCCGGCTCGGATCAGGTGATCCAGCGCGGCGCGCACCACGGTCTCGTCCAGCCCCTGGTGCCGAGCCATTTCCGGCACCGATGAGGTCCCGGCCGCCACCTCGGCCATCACGGCGCTCAGCGGGCCGCTCACCAGAACAACCGTCCGATCTGGAAGACCGCAACCGCCAGCGTCCAGGCGACGACCAGCTGCATGGCCACCCCGAACAGAGTCCAGCTTGGACCGATCTCGCGCCATTGGGCGGCCAGGGTGGCCACACACGGGGTGTAGGCCATCAGGAAGATCATGAAGGCCAAGGCAGCCGGAATCGGGTGGCCGCCGGAGGACTCGGTGAAGGTGGCCAGCACCGCCGAACCGAGGTCACCCGGGGTCGCCGAGTCGTCCGGTTCGGCGACCGCATAGGTCTGCGCCCAGGACGAGATCACGGCCTCCTTGGCCACGAAACCGACGATCAAGGTGGACGAGCTCTGCCAGCTGCCGAAGCCGGCCGGAGCGAACACCGGAGCCACCGCGGACGAGACCGCCCCGTACACCGAGTCCTGCACCGGCACCTCGCCGAAGCTCTGACCGGGATGCACCGGGATCGACTGCAGCAACCAGACGGCGGCCACCGTGGCCACGATGATCCCCGACGCCGTCTGCAGGAAGCCCTTCAACCGGACCCAGGTCACCGAGGCGGTCAGCCGCAGCGTCGGGATCTGATAGGCGGGCAGGTCGATCACCAGCGGCTCGATCGGCTCGCCGCGCCACAGCGTCCCGCGCAGAGCCAGGCCGACCCCGATGATGATCAGGATCGAAGCCAGATACATGCCGAACACCGCGGTGCCGGCGTAGGGGCCGAAGAAGACCGCACCCATCATCACGAAGACGGTGAGCCGGGCCGTGCAGGAGGTGAACGGGACCAGCAGCGCGGTGAGCAGCCGGTGCTTGGCATTGGGCAGGATCCGGGTGCCGCTGATCGCGGGCACGTTGCAGCCGTAGCCGACGATCAGGGGCAGGAAGGCCCGTCCGGGCAGGCCGATGGTGCGCATCAACCGGTCGGTGACCACGGCGGCACGGGCCAGGTAGCCGGAGTCCTCCAGCACGGCCAGCGCCACGAACATCAACGCCATCAGCGGGACGAAGGTGAGCAGCATCCCGACGCCGGCAATCAGGCCGTCGACGATCAGTCCTTCCGGCCAGGTGCCGGACAGCCCCGTGGCCGCGAAGAACCAGCGAGCCCCGTCGGTGATCGGGCCGGAAACCAACCCGCCCAGAAGATCCTGCAGCGGGGCAGCCAAGGTGGTGGTCAGCTGGAAGAGCAGCCACATGACCCCCAGGAAGATCAGCGGGCCGATCACCGGAGCGGTGACCCAGCGATCCACCTTGTCGGAGGTGGTGGTGAGGTTGCCGCCCGAGCCGGACACGCCGGCCTCCATGGCCTGCGCGATCCAGGTGAACCGGTCATCATCCAGGGTCAACCAGTCGGCGTCGGCCGGCACCGGACGGGCGGGCGCGGCCGGCACACCGAGGTTGCTCCGGACGGTGGCCGCCAAGGCGTCCAGGCCGTTGCGGCGACGCGGGTCGATGGCCACCACCGGGCAGCCGAGCTGGCCGCCCAGCGCCGCCAGATCCAGGGCGGTGTCACGCTTGTCGGCGACGTCCAGCATGGTCAGCGCCACGATCACCGGGACGCCGTGCTCCCGCAGCTGAGCGACCAGGTACAGGCAGGCAGCCAGCCGGGCGGCATCGCAGACCACCACGGTGAGATCGGGACGATCCTCGGCCGGACCGGAGATCAGCAGATCCCGGGTCAGCGCCTCGTCCGGAGACTGCGGGTCCAGAGAGTAGGCGCCGGGCAGGTCGATCAGAGTGAGGTCGAGGCGACCGTCGTCGGGCCCGCACTCACACTCCTCGCACTCGCAGGCGGCTTCGGTGCGGTTGGTCTTCCAGATACCGCGAGCCACCTCGACCGTGGTGCCCGGCCAGTTGCCCATGGTGACTCGGGCACCGGTGAGAGCGTTGAAGAGGGTGGACTTTCCGGTGTTCGGGACACCGGCCAGGGCCACCACCGGAGCGGACGGGCCGGCCGAGCCGTTGTCCGAGGGGGCGCAGCATGCCTTGGCGCCGACCAGGGGAACCCGCAGGACCGGGAGCTCTGTGGCTTCGCGAACCGTCATCAGGCGGCCACCTCGGCCGAGAGCTGGCCGAGCAACTTCTTGCCCAAAGCGATCCGGGTGCCGGCCACGACAGCCACCCGGCCACCACCGGCGGTGCGGGCAATCAGCGAGAAGGTGCTGCCGGGCCGCAGGCCCAGCGTCGCCAGCCGGACACGACTCGCCTGATCGACCCGCGAATCGCACAGCGTGAGCTGCTGATTCAGCGGCGCTCGGGAGAGCTCAAGAGGTAGGCAAATGTTCGTACCGTCCGGCATGTTGGTAAGGCTAACCTAACTTGGCGCCTCCACCAAATTCCGTCCAGATATTCACGATGCCGGCGTTTCGAAAATCTAGGCCAGGCCGATCAGGTGCTCGGTGAGGTACGCGATCCAGTCGTAGACCCGGTAGATGTACAGCCGCGGATCGTCCTCGGGCAGCTGTTCCAGCTCCTCGGCATCGGAGGCAGTCTCGATCCCCAGCCGCACGGCCAGGCTGAGCCGGACTGCGGTCAGCGTCTTCAGCCAGGCGTCCAGTTCGATCACCCGGACCTGCACCGGATGCTGCCCGCCATCGCTGTCGCGTAGCGCAGTCAGGACGATCTCCGCCTCGGCCAGTCGAGTGTCCCGCTGCCGAGCCTGAGTGAACCGGCGGAAGTCCGCCGAGGCGCCCGGGTCGTCGGGATAGGCGTCCGGGAACAGCCGCGCGATCACCGGATCGGAACGATCCAGGTCCGGGGCCAGTGACTCGGCGGCCAGCCGTTCGAAAGGATCGGACGACTCCAGCGGCGCGGCACCGTCCTCGAGCAATCCGCTGAACTGGTCGACCAGCGACTCCAGCAAGGTGGCTTCGTAGTCGGTCAGCTTCATCTTGATCAGCGGCCCGGACCGGGTGAAGTCACGCATCAGGCCTGCTCAAGGGTCGCCCAGAGGCCGTAGCCCTGCATGGCCTCGACATCGGTCTCCATCCGCTCTCGGGTCCCGTGCGAGACGGCGGCTTTGCCGTGATTGTGCACTCGCAGCATCAGCTCGGTCGCTTTCTCCTCGGAGTAGCCGAAGTAGCTGGCGAAGACGTGGGTCACGTAGCTCATCAGGTTCACCGGGTCGTCCCAGACGATGGTCACCCAGCCACCGACCTCCTGGTCGGCCGGACGTTCCTCGATCGCAGTGGCGCCCCCCGGCTGCTGAGGAGCAGATGGTGTGGACACCCCGCCATTGTGTCAGACACCCCCGACCGATCCCGCACTAGGCTGCCAAGCATGACTCTGTTGACGGCGCCGTCGGGTGCTCTGCCGAGCACGGCCCTGCTCACCGATCACTACGAGCTCACCATGGTTCGGGCTGCGATGCGTTCGAAGACCGCGGGACGCACCAGCGTCTTCGAGCTGTTCGCCCGGCGCCTGCCGGAGGGCCGGCGCTATGGCGTGGTGGCCGGAGTGGCCCGGGCACTGGAGGCCATCCAGGCGTTCCGCTTCGACGAGGCCGCGCTGAACTTCCTACTCGAAGAGAACGTGATCGACACCGACCTGGCCGACTGGCTGAGCCGCTACAAGTTCCGCGGCGACGTCTGGGGCTACCCCGAGGGTGAGGTCTACTTCCCCGGTTCGCCGCTGCTGGTGGTCGAGGGCAGCTTCGCCGAGGCCGTGCTGCTGGAGACGCTGCTGCTGAGCATCTACAACTACGACAGCGCCGTGGCTTCGGCCGCGTCCCGGATGACGGCCATGGCCGGCGACCGGCCGTGCATCGAGATGGGCTCGCGCCGAACCAACGAGTACGCGGCCGTCTCAGCCGCCCGGGCCGCCTACCTGGCCGGCTTCCAGGCCACGTCCAACCTCGAGGCCGGACGCAGCTACGGGATCCCCACCACCGGCACCGCGGCTCACTCGTTCACGCTGCTGCATGACACCGAGGAAGAGGCGTTCAAAGCCCAGTTGAAGACCCTCGGCAAGTCCACCACGCTGCTGGTCGACACCTACGACATCGAAGAGGCGGTGCGCACCGGCGTCCGCCTGAGCAAGGGCAAGCTCGGCGCCATTCGGCTGGACTCCGGCGACTTGGCCGAGCTGGCCACCCAGGTGCGCGAACTGCTGGACTCGCTGGGCGCGACCAAGACCAAGATCATCGTCACCTCCGATCTGGACGAGTACCAGATCGCCGCACTGCGCAGCGCGCCGGTGGACGGCTATGGGGTGGGCACCTCGCTGGTCACCGGCTCCGGCGCCCCGACCTGCGGCTTCATCTACAAGCTGGTTGCCCGGGCCGAGAGTGACGCCAAGGACGCCCCGCTGGTTCCGGTGGCCAAGCGCAGCCCGGAGAAGGCCACCGTCGGTGGCCGCAAGTACGCGCTGCGCCGGCTCGGCCCCGACGGACGCGCCCAGGCCGAGGTGATCGGCGTCGGCACTCCCCCGGTCGACGACGGCAATGACCGGGCGCTCCTGGTGCCGCTGATGAGCAAGGGCAAGGTGGTGTACCGCGAGTCGCTCGAGGCCGTCCGCGAGCGCCACCAGCAGGTGCGCGCCGAACTGCCGCTGTCGGCGCTGAAGATGAGCAAGGGTGAGCCGGCGCTGCCGACCATCATCCTGGACGATGCCGGGAAGCCGGTGGAGAGCCCGTACGTGAGGAAGCCGTCATGACCAAGGCACTGATCGTCGTCGACGTCCAGAACGACTTCTGCGAGGGCGGCTCGCTGGCCGTGGCCGGAGGGGCTGCCGTGGCGGCCCGGATCGGTCAGCTGCTGGCAGTGCCGCACCGCTACGCGCATGTGGTGGCCACCCGCGATCATCACATCGACCCCGGCACGCATTTCTCGGACAACCCGGACTTCGTCGACTCCTGGCCGGTGCACTGCGTCGCCGGAACCCCCGGCGCAGCCCTGCATGAGCCCTTGTCGGAGGCTGATTTTGAGGCGATCTTCGATAAGGGCGAGTATGCCGCCGCCTACTCCGGCTTCGAGGGCGCGTCCGCGGGCGTGGGTTTGGGCCAATGGCTGACCGAGCGGGGCGTCGACCAGGTCGACATCGTGGGGATCGCCACCGACTACTGCGTCCGGGCGACCGCGCTGGACGCGGTCAAGGCCGGGTTGGACGTGCGGGTGCTGCTCGATCTCACCGCTGCGGTGGCTCCGCAGCGCCTGGGCGAGGTGTTGGACGAGCTGGCCGATGCCGGGGCGTCCCTGGCCGGCTCCGGGGTGGCCTGATGAGTTGGCCGGGACGCTGGCTCCATGAGCCGGCGCAGGTGGCCGCCGAGGGCGACGACCTGGTGGTGACGGCCGTCGCCGGCTCGGATGCCTGGCGGCACACCAGCTACGGCTTCGTCCATGACAGCGCGCACGCATTGCTGACGCCGTTGGCGGTCGGCCAGGCCCTCGAAGTCGACTTCGTCGCCGACTTCACCGGCCAGTTCGACCAGGCCGGATTGATGATCCGGGCTGACGCCGAGCACTGGTTGAAGGCCGGCTGCGAGTTCGCGGACGACACGCTCAACCTGGGCGCGGTGGTCACCCTCGGCAAGTCCGACTGGTCGACCGGCGCTGCTGACGACTGGAATGGCCGCCGGATCACGGTGCGGGCCAGCCGGGCTGCCGACTCGATCACCGTCCGGGCCGCGGTCGACGGTGGCGCCTTCCGACTCGTCCGGGTGGCGCCCTTCGTCGACGGTGCTGCCGAGGCCGGCCCCTATCTGTGCGCACCCACCCGGGCCGACTTCAGCGTCCGCTTCCTGGCCCGTCGGCTGGGCCCGGCCGACGCCGCCCTGCACTAAGCGCGCTGCGGCCGGATTGTCCCGGGATCGCGGCCGCGATCCTCGTCGAGCTGCCACGAGTCGTCCGCTGCGTCCCAGTATCGCCCGTGCTACCGCTTCGTCGCCGCGCTACCCGTACACCGGTAGCACCGTGCAGCGACGGGTAGTGCGGCTCGATAGACGGGTAGCGCGGAGGCGAGCCGACACCATGAGCCGCCGCCGGTCAGCTGAACCGAGCAAGTTCGGCCTCGCCGGGCGGGTTCAACGGGGCTGCAAAGTCGTTCATGATCGTGGCCAGCCGGAACGACCGCTCGCTGCGATACAGATCCTCCAGAGCCAGCGGACGTCCGTCCGGATCGCTCAGCGGCACCTTCCAGTTCGGATACTCGGTGCTGGTGCCCGGCTGGTTCTGGGTGCGCCGGTCACCCACCGCATCGGTGAGCGCCGCGCACAGAATCCGAGACGGAGTGGCCACCAGGTACCGGTGCAGCGCCTCCACCACCTCTTGAGTCGAGGCCGGGTCGGCGGTCAGAAAACCACCCGCGCGCAGGCTGGTGATGTAGGCCTCACGCTCGGCGGCCGCGACCCCGAGTTCGGCCTCCAGGGACTCGGTGAGCAGACCCAGCCGGTGCTGCAGCCGGACGTGCTCGCCGGCCAGATAGCCGGCCGTCGGTGGCAGATCATGGGTGGTCACCGAGGCCAGGCAGTACTCCCGCCAGGCTTGCGGCGGCAGCGGGTGCCCCTGATCGTCCCGCTCGAACCAGGCCACCGAGGTGCCCAGGATGCCGCGCCGACGCAGGTAGTCGCGAACCCACGGCTCAACAACCCCCAAGTCCTCGCCGACGACCAGCGCACCGGCCCGCTTCGCCTCCAGGGCCAGGATTCCCACCATGGCCTCGTGGTGGTAGCGGACGTAGCTGCCCTGCGCGGCGCTCATCCCGTCGGGAATCCACCACAGCCGGAACAGCCCCATGATGTGGTCGACGCGGATCCCGCCGCAGTGCCGCAGGATGCCGGCCACCATGTTCCGGAACGGGGCATAGGACAACTCGTCCAGCCGATCCGGACGCCAGGGCGCCTGCCCCCAGGCCTGACCGGTCTGGTTGAAGTGGTCCGGCGGAGCGCCGACCTCGATGCCGGTGGCGAACAGATTCGAGTACGTCCACGCCTCCGCGCTTTGCGGGCCGACCCCGACGGCGAGATCGTTCATGATCCCGACCCGCATTCCGGCGTCACGGGCAGCCGACTGGGCCGCGCGCAGCTGATCGTCGGCCACCCACTGCAACCAGGTGAAGAAGTCGATCAACTCACCATGGGCACCGGCGAACTCAGCAACCTCAGGGGCGGACGGACGGTGGTACTCCGCGGGCCAGCTCCGCCAATCGTGGCCATGGACGGTGGTCAGCGCCGACCAGGTCGCGAACTGGACCAGTCCACGGCCCTCGCGACGCAAGAAGTGGTTCAGCGCCATCCGGCGCCCCGGACGCAGCCCGCGGGCGTGCACGATCTGCAGCGCTCGGACCTTGGCGTCCCAGATCAGGTCGCGGTCGATCAGCTCGGCCCCGGCCAGCGCCGTCCGCAACTGATCCTTGATCTGCCGGATCTGGGCCCGCTCGGCGTCGCCGAGCTCGGCGTACTCCGGGATCAGCTCCGGACGCAGATACAGCGGGTTCACATAGCGCCGCGAGGTCGGCAGATACGGCGACGGCTCGATCGGCGAGGTCGGCTCCGCGGCGTGCAGCGGGTTCACCAGGACGAAACCGGCGAACTGCTGGCTGGCCGACCAGGTGGCCAGATCGGCCAGGTCGAGCAGGTCACCGATCCCCCAGGAGTCGGCCGAGGTCAGGCTGTACAGCTGCACCGCGTATCCCCAGGTGCGCTTGTCCCCAAGGGCCTCCGGGAAACCGAGGAAGCCGGGGGTGATGATCAAGGTGGTTTCCGCCTGGCCATCAGCGGTGGTGGCCTGCAGCCGGTGATAGCCGAGCGGGAGGTCGCCGGGCAGCTCGAAGGAGGCCTGGCCGATCAGAGTTCCATCCACCCAACGCGGTGGCTCGAAGTCGTCGACCTGCCGCAGTTCACGCAGCCCGCCGTCCTCCAGCCGGACGCTCAGCCGCACCGCGTCGCCGTCGGGCAGATGCACCGCAACGGTGCCGGCGGTGCCTTGTTCACGGACGACGCAGGGCGGCAGCAGCCGGGTCCAGGGACGCAGCCGCAGCTGCTCCAGCGCCGCAGCCGCAGATTCCGGATCGGAGGCGGTCACGTCCAAAGCGGCCAGGATCGCGATCACGGTCTCATCGGAGACCTCGGTCAAGCGACCCTTCCAGTCCCAGAACTCGGTGGCGATGCCATAGGCCTGCGCCAACTCGGTCAGATACTGATTCGACAGGGCCATGAGCGGGCTTCCGGTGGAGCTGGCAGGACCCGGCCAACGATACCGGGCCGACCCCCGCTGACCCGCCAGTCGCCACGCTCAACCCTCGGCGGCCGCAGCCGGGCTCAGCCTTGCTCGAACGGCGCCAGCAGTCGGCGCAGCAGTCCGGCCAGCGTGGCCCGCTCGTCGGCGGAGATCGCCGACAAGACGCTGCGCTCGAAGGCGAGCAGCTCACTGAGGGCAGCCTGGACACGGGCTCGGCCGGCTTCGGTGAGCCGGACGACCACGCCCCGGCCGTCGTCGGGGTTCGGACGGCGCTCGACAAGGCCCCGCTCGACCAGCCGATTCACTCGGTTCGTCATCGTTCCCGAAGTGGACAACGTCTGATGGATCAGCTCCCCCGGGGACAGCTCATAGGGCGGCCCTTGGCGGCGCAGCGCGGCCAGCACGTCGAACTCCCACTGCTCCAATTGCTGCCCGGCGAAAGCCTGGCGACGGGCCCGGTCCAAGTGGCGGTCCAGCCGGCTCAGCCGGGACAGGCTGGCCAGTGGACTGGCGTCGAGCTCGGGCAGCTCCGTGGCCCAGGCCGCCAGAATCCGGTCCACCTCGTCCATGCCACCCCCTGATCTCTCGATGTCGAGATACTATCCCCCGCGCCGAGAGCGGCCGAGAGATGCAGCCGAAACCGACCGGGCGCGACCGCCAGCGGTCAAATCGCAGCCAAAATGCCGGACGCGGGTGGGGATCAGCGTCCATCGCGCGGTGAGCCGCCGGGACCTCGCTAGCATCCATCTCGAACCCGCCCCGAGGAGCACCGATGTCCGATTCCGAGCCCCGCACGCCGGCCGCCGGCCCCGACTTCGTCGAGTCCGCAGCCACCCAGCCACCAGCTGTTCAGCCACCGGCACCGGCGATCAGCCCGTTCCCCGTCTCGGAGTCGTTGCCGACCAGTTTCCCTGCCCCGGGCATCTCCCCCGCGCAATTCGCCGGCCCGATCGCGGCGCCGGTGCCGCCGCCCGTCCCGCCGGCTGCAGCCAACGCCCCGGCCCCGATCACCGAGCCGATCCCGGCTGAGCCTTCCCCGGGCAGCTTCCCGGCGCCCGGCATCACGCCGCCGCCCTACGCAGCATCGGCGAGTGCGTCCGTCGCGGCCGGGGAGGTGGCCGGCCCGGCCGAGCCCGACGTGGAGTGGTGGAAGGATCAGCCACCCACCGAGCGGGTCGGCCGCGGCCTGCTGTTCTCGATCGGGGCGATCGTGATCGGCGTGGCGCTGACCATGATCTTGTACAAGATCGGGTTCATCGCCTCGATCACCAGCTTCGTGCTGGCCTATGCGGCGATCTGGCTCTACACCCTGGGCGCGGGCGCTGCCCCGCGCAAGGGGGTGTGGGGAGTGATCGCCGTGATCCTGGCCGGGGTCGCCTTGTCGATCGTCTCGATGGTGGTGACTGACGTACTGAGCTTCCTGCAGGAGGAGTTTCCGGACGCAGCGCTGGCCGACAAACTCGACACCATTTGGTACAACCTCGGCCGTGGCGAGGTCTGGAGCGACTACGCCACCGACATCGTGATGTACGTCCTGTTCGCCGGCTTGGGTACCTTTGGATTGGTTCGGCAGCTCGGCCGCGCGCGGAAGGCCGCCTGAACCGCCGCATCCTTTCCTGAAAGAGGCCTCGATGACCAGTGAGAACCCGCAGACGACCACCATCGTCAAGGAGCACACCGAGTACCGCCTCGACGAGGGCGATCACGAGCGGTTCTCCCACTACGTCCCCAAGGCCAAGCTGACCGAGGCCATGGTGATGGGCACCCCGGTGATCGCGCTGTGCGGCAAGGTGTGGGTTCCGTCGCGCAATCCGGACCGGTTCCCGGTCTGCCCCGAATGCAAGGAGATCTGGGCTTCGCTGCAGCCCGGCGGTGACGCCGAGAGCTGACCAGGCTGGACGGTCATGGAACCGTCCCCACCAATCGAGCTGGCCAGGCTGGACGGAAATGGAACCGTCCCCACCAATCGAGCCGACCAGGCCGGACGGAAATGGAACCGTCCCCGGGTGGCGGCGGGAACCGGGGGCGAGCCTCGGGGCTGAGAGACCCGGGATCTAGGATGACGCCATGGCTTCGAAGACGCTGATCGTGATGCGGCACGCCAAGTCGTCCTGGCAGACCAGCGGCCCGGACTTCCGGCGTCCGCTGAATGAGCGCGGTCAGCTCGACGCGGCCGAAGCCGGACGAATCCTGGCCGGCTACCACCTCGACGTGGCGCTGATCTCTGAGGCGGTTCGCGCCGAGCGAACCTGGGCCGCAGCCGAAGCCGCCGGCGCGAGTTGCCCGGACGTCCGCTACACCGAAGCGATCTACCACGCCTGGCCGAACGAACTGCTGGCGCTGATCAACGACCTGCCCGAGGACGCCCACACTGCCCTGCTGATCGGACACCAGCCGACGCTGAGCGAGCTGATCCTCGGCCTGGCCAAGCCCAACGAGCTGGCCGTGCAGCTGCGCGACAAGTTCCCCACCGCCGGCATGGCCGTGCTCAGCTACCGTGGCGCCTGGAAGACCCTGGACGAGGGCAAGGCCCAGCTGAAGAGCTTCCAGATCCCGCGCGGCTGAGATGCGCTGGAAGGGGTTCGCGGTCGCAGCGGCGGTGCTGCTCTGTCCGGTGCTGTGGTGGCCCAGCACGGCCCTGGCCGAACACTCCACCCCCGCGGCACAGACCGACGCCACCGCCTCAGCGGCACCGGCCAGGACGCCCGAGCCGACGCCGACACCGTCCGCATCGTCCCCAACGTCATCGACGCCGTCGGCCACCCCGTCTCCGGCCACTCCGGACGTACAGGCGCCGGCCCGTCCGGCCACGGACACCCGCACCTCGAAGTCCGAGCCGTTCGCCGTGGACGGGATCGCCGTGATCTCCTCGAAGTACCGAGTCAACGCCAGGTTCTCGCCCACTCTGGTAGCCACCAAGGTGTCCTCGACCGGGGCCGGGAAGGTGAAGCTGCAGAAGGTGGCGTCCACCGCCCTGGCCGACCTGTTCGCTGCAGCCAAGAAGGCCGGCTACCGGCTCACCGTGCGCTCGGCCTACCGCAGCTATGCCAGCCAGGCGGCCTGGTATCGCACCGGCGACCACAATCTGGTGGCCCCGCCGGGAGCCAGCGAACACCAGTCCGGCCTGGCCGTCGATCTGGCCTGGCTGAAGGGGTCCACCCTGGTCCGCGGCACCGACCTCGGCAGGTCACCGGCCGGGGCGTGGCTGAAGCGGCACGCCGCCGAGTTCGGCTTCATCGTCCGCTATCCGCCGGGCACCCAGCGGATCACCGGAATCGCCTTCGAGCCATGGCACTTCCGCTATGTCGGCGTCGAAGCCGCCACAGGCGTCGCCAAGACCAAGAGCAAGACCCTCGAGGAGTACTTGGGCCTCGCCCACTGACCCGGTCGGATCGATCAGTAGCGGTAGAGCTCGGTCTTGAACGGGCCTTCGACCTCGACCCCGAGGTAGGCGGCCTGCTCGGCGCTCAGCTCGGTCAGTTCGACGCCGAGGGCGCCCAGGTGCAGCCGGGCCACGTACTCGTCCAGCTGCTTGGGCAGGGTGTAGACGCCGATCGGGTAGGCCTCGGTCTTGGTGAACAGCTCGATCTGGGCCAACACCTGGTTGGTGAACGAGGTGCTCATCACGAAGCTCGGGTGGCCGGTGGCATTGCCGAGGTTCAGCAGCCGTCCCTCGCTGAGGATGATCACCGAGTGTCCGTCGGTGAAGTTCCAGCGATCGACCTGCGGCTTCACGGCCGTCTTGGTGATTCCGGGGACGACCTCGAGGCCGGCCATGTCGATCTCGTTGTCGAAGTGACCGATGTTGCCGACGATGGCAAGGTGCTTCATCCGGCTCATCTGCTCGGCGCTGATCACCTTCAGGCAGCCGGTGGCGGTGATGAAGATGTCGGCGGTGGCGACCACGTCGTCCAGCTTCGCCACCTGGAAGCCGTCCATGGCGGCCTGCAGCGCGCAGATCGGGTCGACCTCGGTGACGATCACTCGGGCGCCCTGCCCGGCCAACGACTGCGCACAGCCCTTGCCGACGTCGCCGTAGCCGCAGACGACGGCGGTCTTGCCGCCGATCAGCACGTCGGTGGCCCGGTTGATCCCGTCGATCAGCGAGTGCCGGATGCCGTAGCGGTTGTCGAACTTGGACTTGGTGACCGAGTCGTTGACGTTGATGGCGCTGAACAGCAGCCCGCCACGCTTGGCCATCTCGTAGAGGCGATGGACGCCGGTAGTGGTCTCCTCGGTGACGCCGAGGATGCTGCCGGCGATCGACGGCCAATCCAGGGTGGAGGCGCGCAGCGTGTCCAGCAGGACGTGGTACTCCGCCGAGTCGGTCTCGGCGGCTTCGGGCACAGCCCCGGCCTTGGCGAACTCCACGCCCAGGTGCACCAACAGGGTGGCGTCACCACCGTCGTCGAGGATCATGTTCGGACGCTGCTCGCCCCAGTCCAGGATCCGCTGAGTGCAGGCCCAGTAGTCGGCCAGGCTCTCGCCCTTCCAGGCGAAGACCGGCACGCCGGCCGGGTGCTCCGGGGTGCCGTCCGGGCCGACCACGATGGCCGCGGCAGCCTCGTCCTGGGTGGAGAAGATGTTGCAGGAGGCCCAGCGCACCTGTGCACCCAGTGCCACCAGAGTCTCGATCAGCACCGCGGTCTGCACGGTCATGTGCAGCGAGCCGGCGATCCGGGCCCCGGTCAGCGGCTTGCTGGCACCGAAGCGCTCCCGCAGGGCCATCAGGCCGGGCATCTCGTGTTCGGCCAGACGGATCTGCTCACGTCCGTAGGCGGCCAGGGTCAGGTCAGCAACTTGGAACTCCACGTCGGCCAAGCCTACGCGAGTCGCTCCGGGAGTGCTCACCGAAGACACCGCTGCGCCGTCCACTCCCCCGACTGAGCCCGGCGCCACAGCGACCGGCGCAAGGTTTAGCCTGGTCACCGTGACAATGACCACCACACAACTGCTGGATCTCAGCCTGACCGAGATCACCCTCGACGCCCCGCTGGATCACCGCGATCCGGCCGGCGCGACCATCGAGATCTTCGCCCGCGTCATCACCGCAGAAGGCGGGACGAACCTGCCCTACCTGGTGTTCCTGCAGGGCGGACCCGGCCACGAGGCGCCCCGGCTGGCAGCCGGCGGACCGCCCTGGCTGGAGCGGGCTCTGAAGGACTTCCAGGTCGTCATGCTCGACCAGCGTGGCACCGGCAACTCCAGTCCGATCGGCGGACGGGTCGTCCGCGACGGCTCGGAGGTGCGCGCCGAGGTGCGCGCCCCACTGGCCGGGCTGGACGCGTCCGCCCAGGCCGAGTACCTCAGCCACTTCCGCGCCGACGAGATCGTCAATGACGCCGAGCTGGTCCGAGAGGCGCTGGGCGCGCAGAAGTGGACGCTGCTGGGCCAGTCGTTCGGCGGCTTCACCAGCCTGCATTACCTGTCGGTGCACCCGGAGTCACTGGCCGGCGCCATCCTCACCGGCGGGCTCAGCGCCGTCCAACACCCGATCGATGACGTCTACGCCACCACCTGGCAGACCATGATCGCCAAGTCCGAGGACTACTACCGGCGCTTCCCCGGCGACCGGCAGCGGATCGTCGAGCTGACCAGGCTGTGCGAGCAGGGCAGGATCACCTTGCCCAACGGCGATGTGCTCTCCGCCGAGCGGTTCCGGACCTTGGGCCACCACCTCGGCAGCCAGCATGGCGCCCAGGAACTGCACACGCTGCTGTCCCTGCCCCACGACAGTGCGGCCTTCGCCCACGACCTGGCCGGCTCGTTGCCCTTCGAGGGTCGCAATCCGCTCTATGCGGTGCTGCACGAGTCCAGCTACGCCGACGGTGTGGTCACCAACTGGTCGGCCGAGCGGACGATGCCGGACCGGGTCCGCGAGGACCCGACCCTGCTGGCCGGCGAGCACATTCACCGTTCGGTGTTCCGCGAGGACTTCGAGCTCAGCGCCTTCGCCGAGGTGGCCGACGTGCTGGCTCAGCGGCAGTGGAACCAGCTCTACTTCCCCGACAAGCTCGCCCAGGCCGACGTCCCGGTGGCCGCCTCGGTGTACTACGGGGACGCCTATGTCCCGCTGGAGTACTCGATGGAGACTGCGGCGATCCTGCCCAACTGCCGTACCTGGGTGACCAGCCAGTACGAGCACAACGGCCTGCGGATGGGCACCGAGGTGATCGACCACCTGATCGGTCTGCTCAAGGGACATCGCTGGCTGTGAGCCACCCGTCGCGCGGCTCGGCCGGCCGAGGCTAGCTGAGCCGCGCGATCGCCTTGGCGATCCGGTCGATCCGGGTCTGCTCGCGCTTGGCCTCGGTGACCGAGACCACGATCTCCTTGCGCGCCGACGGGGCCAGTTTGGCAAAGGCGTCCGCCGCCGAGGGGCTCGCCGCCAGGGCGGCGGCCAGATCCTCGGGGACCTCGATCGTCCGCTCACCGGTGTCGCGGGCGATGGTCACCCAGACCCGGTCACCGAGCTCGACCCCGGCCTGGGCCCGGGCCGCCTTGCTCAACCCGATCAGGTTCTCCCCGCCCATCCGGGCCAACCGCAAGGCGACCACCCGGTCGTCGATCTGGACGCGCACCGGGAAGGCTTTGGCGCCGTCGGCCAGCGCGGCAACCTGCTCGTCGGTGAGGACGAAGGCTCCGGCCGGGCCGCGGGGTTCGAGAGTCAGCTCGAGGCGCAACTGTTCTGCCATGGCCGCAGATCCTACGCAGCCCCCGGTCCCGCGAAAGCGGGAATGAGCAATAGCACGGCGGCGCTCAGCCGCCCACACCCCGATCGATGTCCGGCTCCAGGTAGAGCGCCGTGACCTGAGGATCGGCGGTGCGGATCGCCACCTCGGCGGCGTCGATCACCTCGGCCACCCGACGGGCAGACGTGGTCGGCTCGACCGCAATCTTGGCCGCGACCAGGACTTCTTCCGGACCCAGATGCAGGGTGCGCAGGTGGATCACCCGCTGGACGCCGTCGGTGCCGGCCAGGGCGTCCACGATGGTGCGCACCGCTTCGGGGCTGGCTGCCTCCCCCAGCAGCAGGCTGCGGGTCTCCACCGCAAGGATGATCGCCACCGCGATCAGCAGGGCACCGATCAGGCCGGTGCCGACCGCGTCCCAGATGCCGTTGCCGGTGAGCAGGGTCAGCCCGACGCCGAGCAGTGCGAACACCAAGCCGATCAAGGCCGCCGAATCCTCCAGCAGCACCACCGGCAGCTGTGGCGACTTGGACGTCCGGATGAACCGGAACCAGGACTGTGCCCCCTTGGTCGGGCGTGACTCGTGGACGGCCGTGCGCAGGCTGAACCCCTCGGCCAGGATGGCGAACCCGAGGACGGCCAGCGGCACCCACCACCACGGGCCCTCCAGCAGCTCGTTGGGGTGGCCGGCCCGCACCTCGTTGTACTTCTCGATGGCCTCATAGATCGCGAACAGGCCGCCCAGGCTGAACAGGATCACCGAGACCAGGAAGGCGCTGATGAACGGGGCTCGCCCGTAGCCGAACGGGTGCTCCGCGGTGGCCTCGCGCTGTGCTGTCCGTCCGCCGCGCAACAGCAGGATCTGGTTGGCGGTGTCGGCGACCGAGTGGACGCCTTCGGCCAGCATCGACGCCGCCCCGGTCAGCGCCCAGGCGCCGAACTTGGTGACCGCGATGAACAGATTCGCGCCGAGGGCGGCGATGACCGCCCGATTACCGCCGTGGCTACTCACGTCGGTCATCCTGCCAGAACCGGCAGGGCTGCTCAGCCATGGAGCCGATCAGTGCCCAGACCGATACTCAGATAGGCCGCCGCGAACAGGCCCTGCTGCAGCACCGTGGCATAGCGCTCAACGGCACCGCCCTCGGTGTGGCTGAGCCGGGAGACCTTGATGTCCTGGGCAGCCGCGATCCGGGTGAGCCGGTCGCGCTCCTCGGCGGCGAGCTCGTCGTTGTTGTCGTCGTCGATCAGCACCAGGCCCGGACGGCAGGCTGAGCCGACCTCATCGAACGGATCGGCGAACGGATCCCGGGGCACGGCAGCGGTCAGCAGCGGCTCCAAGGCGCCGGCATCGGCGGCCAGCACCACTCGTCCGCTGGCTGCCCGCAGGGCTTCGGCGATCCGCCGACTGGCCCGGGCGGCCAGGATCGAGCCACCCCAGACCAGCGGCTGCGCTTCGGCGAGCTCCAGTGCCATCAGCTTGGCCGGGTTCTCGGTGGCGTCCAGCCGTGCCGAGCAGCTCTGGGCCACCCGGTCCATGGCGTCGGCGATCGCCGGCGGGCTGATCATCGGGCCCAGCCCGAGCCGATGCAGCCCGGCCAGGGCCACCACTGCCGCGGCCAGCGGGTCACCGGTGGAGGTGGGCAGCAAGGTGGTGTCCTTGGAGGCGGACTCCCTGGCCAGGGTCGACTGCTCGGGGGCAACCACGAGCAGCTGGCAGCCCCGTCGGACGGCCTCGAAGGTGGCGGCCAGACTCATCCGGTCGCCGCCGCCCAGAACGACCACGATGTCCAGCGGTCCCACCCAGCCGGGCAGACCCAGTCGCGGCCAGGCCACCAACGGCACCGGACAGGTCGGCTCCAGGACGGCCCGGACCAGCCGAGCCTCCGGTCCGAACACCATCACCGCGCGCGGACGGTCGGCGCTCCCGAGTGCCTCCAGCGGGGCCTGGGCTGCGACATTCTCCCGGCGGATCCGGGAGCCCGCCTCCGCCAGCGGACGCAGCAGAGAGTCGGCTGCGGCCAGCGCCGCAGCGTCCTGCAGCCGGGAGTCGTCGAAGGTGAACATGTCAGCCGACAGTGGGCCGCCGCGCCTCGTCCACCAGCAGGATCGGAATCCCGCCGCGGATCGGGTAGGCCAGACCGCAGCCGGCGCCGGTGCACACCAGCTCGGAGGCCTCGTAGTCGAGGGCCAGCTTGGTGTGGCAGGACGGACAGACCAGCAGCTCAAGAACCTCGGCCGGCAAATCGCTCATCAGGCTTCCTTTCGGATGATCCGCAGTGCCTCGTCGCGCAGCTGATCGACCAGGCGCTGATCGGGCGCCTCGACGTTCAACCGCAGCAATGGTTCAGTATTGGACTCCCGCACACTCAACCACCAGTCCGGGCCGCTGACCAGCAGTCCGTCGGTCCAGGAAATCTCGCCACGCCCGGCGAAGGCCGCGGCCACCTCGGCGGTGATCGCCGCCGGATCGTCGACCGAGGTGTTCAGCTCGCCGGAGGCGGCATAGCTGGGCAGCTCAGCAGCCAGCTGCGACATCGTCTGGTCGCCGTGGCCGAGCATGGCCAGCACGTGCAGGCCGGCCAGCATCCCGGTGTCGGCACCCCAGAACTCGCGGAAGTAGTAGTGGGCGGAGTGCTCGCCGCCGAAGATGGCGTGATGCTCGGCCATCTTGGCCTTCATCCGCGTATGGCCCACGGCACTGGTGACGATGCGTCCACCGGCGGCCGCGACCACTTCGCTGACCGCCCGGGACGTGATCGAGTTGATCACGATGGCCGCACCCGGCTCCCGGGCCAGCTCGGCCTTGGCGATCAGCGCGGTGATCACCGACGGCTGAACCACCTCGCCCCGCTCGTCGATGATGAAGCAGCGATCGGCGTCGCCATCGAAGACCAGGGCCAGGTCGGCACCGTGCTCGCGGACGGCATTCTGCGCGTCCACCAGGTTGGCCGGCTCCAGCGGGTTCGGCGGATGGTTGGGGAAGTCGCCGTCCAAGTCGGTGAACAGCTCGATCAGTTCGACATTCAGCGGGCCGAGCACGGCCGGAGTGGTGTAGCCGGCCATCCCGTTGCCGGCATCCACCACCACCTTCAGCCGCCGCCAGCCGGTGGTGTCGACCAGCGAGTGCAGGTGTGCGGCGTAGCCACCCAGCAGATCGTCGGTGCGGTAGCTGCCGGCCGCAGCCGTGCTGGCCGGCACCTCGCCCAGCGAGTACTCCTTGATCTTGGCCATCAGCTCGGCGGTGATCGGGGCGGCGTCGGGCAGACAGAACTTCACGCCGTTGTAGTCGGCGGGGTTGTGGGATGCGGTGAACTGGACGCCCGGCAGGTGCAGCGCACCGGAGGCGTACCACAGGCCGTCGGTGCTGGCCAGGCCGATGTCGACCACGCTGGCCCCGGCCGCCATGGCTCCGTCGGCGAAGGCCCGGCTGAGTTCGCGTCCGCCGCCGCGCATATCGCGCGACATCACGAACTCGGCGCCGGCCAACTCGAAGGCGGCCACGAACGCGGCACCGATCTTGGCGGCTCCGTCGATATCCCACTGCGGCCGCGATCCGCGAACCACGCCGCGGATGTCGTTGGCCTTGAAAACCTCTGCTTCGATCACGCCTGCGAGCTTATCGGCTGGCGTCGTCGGGCAGATCCGCCAGCACCGCCAGATGGCCCTTGCGACGGGTGACCGGCAACTCGGCCGGCGGCTCGGCCGTGCCCAGGCCGACCTGCCGGATCGCGTCGGCCAGGGCGGTCAGGTCACCACCGGCTGCGCGGGGGTCCGGCTGGCCGCTGGGCAGCCGGATCACCTCCCAGCCTCGCGGGGCACTCAGCCGTCCGGCATGCTCCTCGCACAGGTCGTAGCAGCCCGGTTCGGCCTGCAACGCCAACGGACCCAGCACCGCGGTGGAATCGGCATAGACATAGGTGAGCGTCGCGACGGCAGGGCGGCCACAACCGGCCCGGGAGCAGCGACGGGAGATCACCAGGTCACGCTACCGCCGACATCGCCGGGTCCGGCGTAGCCAGGCCCGGTGTCGGGCCATCCGGTGCCGCTGCTGCCGCTCAGCCAGGACGCTAGGCTGACCGTCATGGGGCGGCGCGATCGACATGGACGCGGCCTGCGCGGACCGCTGGCACAGGCCAACCCGTTCACCGGGGCCCCGGTCCGGCTTCCCCAGCGGCGCACCGGCGCGGAGCGTTTCGCCGACAACCTGCGCGACGCCATCGCCCGTACCGCACGCGCCTGCCCACAAGCCCTGATCGGGGTGGAGATCGGCTTCGAGGATGTTCCGGCCGCGCCGCAGCAGTGGCGTCCGGATCGAGTGCCGGTGGCCGCGGCCATGCCGGCCCAGGCCGGGCGTCGAGCCCAAGTTGTGCTGTTCCGGCGTCCGCTGGAGCACCGGGCCGATAGTCCGGCCGAGCTACGTCGCCTGGTTCACCGGGCCTTGATCGAGCAGCTGAGCGCCCTGACCGGGATCAGCCTGACCGAACTGGATCCGGGCTACTCCCCCGACGACGACTGGGACTAGGCGCACTCGTCCGCGCCGCCGGTGCACCCGGCTAGCTGCCCAGGTGCGGGTCGTAACCGACGGTGACCGCCTGCGTCCGATTCTGCGGCGCCACCAGGGCCAAGACGGCCAGCCCCTTCACCGCCCCCAGGCTTTGCCGAGCCACCACGGCTGCCCGCAAGGTGGTCGCCTCGGTGCGAATCCGGATGGCATAGTCACTCGACTTCGGCAGCGCGAAGGTGACCGTGCTCTGGGCGGGGATCTTCACCGTGGTCTCCGGCCCGGTCGCACCCGAGCCGACGGTCACGGTGGCGCTCACTCCAGAGGTCTCCGGGTTGGTGAACGCGATCACGGCGGTGGCCGACTTGGCCAACGACAGCGGCCAGACTCCTTCCGGTGGCAGCGGGTCGGCCGCACCCACGTCAGCCGGATCGACGACATTCTCCGACCCTCCGGAGTCGGCGATCAGCCCGGCTGTGACCGGCTGGTCGGAAGCCAGGTGCAGACCCGAAGCCGCCCCACCCAGCCCGGCGCTGAGGTCGACCGCCCGACTGGTGCCGGCCGGCACCTCGATGGTGTCGGCGCCGACCACGCTGCTGGCCCCGCTGTCACCCAGAACGTCGATCTTCACCACGGCGGTGCGCTCGCCGGGATTGCCCACCACCAGGGTGCGCCGGCCGGCGCCGTCCGGCACCCCTGGCACCACCAGGTCGGTGGCCGGAGCCACGGAGGCGGACAGCCAGTCGGTGCCCAGCGGACGGGCCGCGCCCCACACCCGCTGTCGCAGGAAGGCCGCGACTCGGCCCTCGGAGCTGGTCACCCGGACCGTGATCGGTTGGTCGCCGCGCTGGATCAGCGCCAGTGAGACCTTCTTCTCCGAGCCGGGGTCAACGACGATGCCGCGAGTGGCCGCCAGCTTCCCGGACGGCCCATAGGCGGTCAGATCGACCACAGCGCGAGTGCCGTCCAGGTTGATCAGATCGGCCTCCGCGCCGGAGTTCTCGTCGACGCGCACTCCGGTGAACCAGTAGTCCGGCTGCGGGGACAGACAGCGAGCCAGCGACAACCCACGATCGCTGCCGTCGGTCGCGGTGACCACCGTGGTCGCGCCGAAAGCGCCGGTGCGCTGGGCGGAGACTCGGATGGGCTCGGTGGGCGAAGTCCACGACAGCAGACCCTGACCGGTCCTGGGGTTCTTCTGAGTGGAAAGCTTGGTCAGCCGCATCTCGGACTGAGTGGAGGCGGCGATCACCGTGCGGCTCGCCGTGGCCGAATCGAAGCTCGGGCACAGCAGCGTGGAGCGGGTCGCCACGCTCGGCACCGGAATCTCGGGCAGCACGGCCGGTGCCACCAGCGTCGCGGCGGTCACGGCGGAACTGGCCAGCAGCACCGATCCCAGGGCGAACAACCAGCGGTTCATCGGACACCTCCGGCCAGACGCTTGGGTCCGGCTTCGTCGCGACGGCGCAGCGAGGGCGCGGTGAACAGGGCCAGCACGGCCAGGCCGGCCAGTTGCACCCACATCCACCACGGCGAGCCGCCGTCGAGCCGTACCGAGAGCTGGCCGGCCGCATCACCCAGTGCGAACTGGGTGCCCGGCCCGTCCCCGGTCAGCTGGCTGAGCGGACGCCCACCGACGCTGACCTGCCAACGCGGGTCGGCCGGCTCGGCCAGCTGCAAGACCCGGTCCGGGCTGCCAGCTGCGATCTGGCTGCCGTCACCGGTGACACTGCGCTGGTCGCCGTCGACGATGACCAGCTGGGCGGAGTTGGGCACCGGCCAGACGTAGAGCTGTGCGTCACCGGAGCCGAGTTCGATTCCCGGGACGTTGTTGATGGCCATCCGCTGCGCCTGGTCACCACCGGCCAAGGTGATGTTCGACACACCGAGACTGACCAGATCAGGCAGCAGCTGATCGTCCCCGCTGTCGTCGAGAAGCCTGCTGGCCACCGACGCGGCCAGCCGATGCGCGGCCGGGTCACCGTCGAAAGCCAGTCCACGCTCGACGCCCCCCAGCCGGGCGAAGTCGCCCTCGAGCAGCGACCAGGTGGCGCCGTTGTCGCCGACCTGAAGGGCCAGCGTTCGCCCGGGCGTGGCCGACAGCTGGTCATTGCGGACGAAGGCGGGGACGTCGCCGACCGGGCTTCGGCTCAACTGGAGCTGCCCGGCCCAGACCCACCAGCCGGTGCCCAGAACCAGGGCCACGATGCTGATCAGGGCCAGCGTCAGGCTGCCCAGATGCCGCACCCCCAAGTCGTTGCCGCGCAGATCGGCGATGACGCCGTCCAGCCCGACCACCGCGCCGAGGACCAGCAGCGCACCCAGCAGCAGGAGCCACTCCAGCCCCTGCGGACGCACCCAGTCCCCACCGGGGACCTGCACCACCAGCCGGGTGATGCCGACCGCAACCGCCAGCGCCAGTGCGGCCGAGAGCAGGATCAGCCCGGACGGCAGCGGACGGCGCAATGCACCGACCAGCGCAGCCAGCCAGCAGACCGCGAAGAAGGCGATCGCCAGCCACAGCGGCGCGGCGGCGTCCGGCAACGCAGCGCCGAAGACGAGCCGCCACGGCTGCGGGGCTGCCGTCGAGGCCAGCGTCGGCTCGATGCCGGTGAGCAGTCGTCCCGGGTAGGCCAACACCGCACCGCCCCAAGGACCCAGCAGCAGCAAGAGCGGGGTGACCAGCACGAACAGCCACTGGGCGCTGGCGACGAGTCGCCGCGCCACGATCACACTGACCAGCCCGGCCAGCAGCGCAGCCGCCCACCAGGCGGGGGCGAGCGAACAGGCCAGCACGAGCCAGAAGGCGAAGGCGCCCGCTGCCCGCCAACTCCACTTCGACCCGGCCAGCCAATGCCAGCCGGCATAGCCCAGGATCGGCACCAGGACAGCCAGCACGACCGTGCCGAAGGCACCGACGTTCAGTGCGCCGATCAGAGCCGGGACCAGGGCATAGGCCAGGGCCCCCACGCCGGCCAGTCGCTGATCGCCGAGCAGCGCCCGCAGCAGCCGGAAGGCCACCAGCCAGGCCAGCGGGACGCAGCCGACCATGGTCGCGGTGACCAGCCACTCGGGCTGGCCCAGGGTGATCAGCGAGAACACTCCGGTGAGGGCGGCCCAGGGAGCGCCGGCCACCTGGCCCAGGCCAGCCACGGGATGCAGGTAGTCGGTGAGCAGATCGGTCCACGACGAGGGTGCCGCCAACAGCTGGCGGCCGACCAGCGAGCCCGAGCCATAGCTGCCCCGAACCGCAGCCAGCGCGCCGATCAGCAGGGCCAGCACCCCGGTGATGGCCAGCGGAATCCGGTGATCGGTGGGGCTGGTCTCGGCGAAATCGTCGCCGGTCATTTCGTCGATGCTGGCCGCGCTCCCACGGCCGGTAAAGGTGTGCAGCCAATCCAAGAAGCGCGCGGAACCCGCCTCGGCCAGCCGGCGGATGCCGGTGCCGGCCCGCGGACGGAGCCGCCGCACCACCGCCCGATAGCCGGCCTTGACCGGCAACCGATCCAGTTGGTCACGCAGCGAGCGACGCAGCCGGCGATTGCCCAGCCAACGGCCCAGCCCGCGCAGCTCGTCCGCACTGCGTTCGGGGTCCTTGCCGAGCAGGTAGCCCAGTGCCATCAGCAGACTGACCAGCACCAGCCGCAGTCGCACCAGCCAACGGCGTCCACGCGGGGCGTGAGCGGCGACCAGGGCCAGTCCGGCGGCCCGCTCGGCGGCCGGGTCGTCCGGCTCGGAGCGGTCGACCAGCTGAACTTCGGGGTCGGCCAGCACCAGATAGCCGGCCAGATTGGCCCGCCAGCCGAAGTCGAGGCCCCAGTAACTGCGGGGCAGGTCGGTGCTGAGTCCGCCGAGGAACCGCCAGGCATCACCGCGGACGAGCATTCCGGAGGCCGGCACACCGAGGGCCGGGCCGGCGCTGAGTTGGCCCTGGTAGAGCTCGCCGGGATCGGTGAGCGGGCGGACGATGCCGTTGCCGGAGATCGTCTGCGCCCAGTCCCGGACCATGGTCCCTGCGCCACGGCGCCGCGGCTCGATCAGCAGCCCGCCGACCACCGCCGCTGCCGGCTGGGCGATGACCCGGCGCAGCAGTGCGGCCAGCGCATCCGGGGTCGGAGTCGCGTCGTCAGGAACCACCCAGATCCAGTCGCCGGCGACGTCGGCAGGCAACTCATCGACCAGTTCGTGGACCTCAACCACCTGGCTGCGCAGCGCGGCCAGACAGGAGGCCCGATCACCGCCGACATCCAGGACGCCAACAGTGATGTGGAATGCCGAATAATCGGGGACGTCGCTCTGTTCGACCTCGTAGAGCCATGACCAGGGGTCTTGACTCGCCTCCGTCTCGCTCACCAGCCGTCCTTCGCTACCGTCCTGAACCCGAAGGCCCAGCCTACCGGTGCCCGCAGCAGGTCAGATGGCGCGCTTCTTGAGCCGCCGACGCTCGCGCTCACTCAGGCCACCCCAGATGCCGAATCGCTCATCCTTGGCCAGGGCGTATTCCAGGCACTCGGCCCGGACTTCGCAGGAGAGGCAGACCTTCTTTGCCTCGCGGGTGGAGCCACCCTTCTCAGGGAAGAACGCCTCCGGGTCGGTCTGTGCACACAGCGATCGGTCCTGCCAGCTGAGGACGCCTTCGCTGTCCGGCTCAACAGCCAGGATCAGCTCTTGCATGGGATTCTCCTCGACCCTGGGTTCACTCTGGGGGTGTGAACTACTTGAATGGAATTACACGCCTGTCATTACTCAGAAGTCAACCCCGTATGCGTTACCCTTTGCGATCCTGTCACCGGGGTCCCCCTCAGGGGGGACCCAGCCGCAGCAACCCGCCGGACGGCCGCACCGAGCTTCCGGACTCACTCCGCGCTGGGTGCAGAGCCGACCTCGAGCCGCGGCTTTCCGGGCTGACCGGAGGCAGCATCGGCGGCGCTCCCCCAGGCCGTCCCGACGGCATCCTCCCGCCGCCAGCTGACCGGGGCGGGACCGGGAAGGACCGGCGGATCATCGGGAGTGGCCGGCGACTCGGCAGGCTCGATCCGTCCGGCGCCCACTCCGCGGGCCAGCAGCCACAACGCGCCGGCAGCCATGGCCTTCAGCACCAGATCGAGCAGACCGCCCAACGAATCCATGGCGACGGTCAGCAGGTCCGGAGCCCCGAACAGGCCCACCAGATCCACCAGGGCACTGACCACGACGCCGCCGCTGACCACGATCGCGGAGACTCGGGTGACCAGCAGGGCGTGCCGGGTGGCCGGAGCCACGAACAGGCAGGTGCAGACCAGGCCGACCAGAGCAAAGATCACGGTGAGGTTCATCAGGTCCCCACCGGCGGCTTGCAGGGCGGCCAGCAGCGGCAGCTTCGGCCCGGTATCCAGCACGATCCGGACCACCCCGGTCACCAGTTGGGCCACCAGGATCACCGCCATCGCCCAAGCGAATGGCTCCCGGATTCGCTTCACGCTTTCGATCATGCTGTCGTGGACCGGCGGCGGGTCAGGTGTACTGCTCGCCGGCCAGCCCGTTCACCTCCGCAACGAGTTCTTTGATTCGTTCGGCGTACTCCCGGCTGGCCACCAGGGTCGCTGTGTCGGTGCGGACCACCACCAGGTCGTCCACCCCCAGCAGGCCTACCACACTTTGGTCCTGGTTGTTCACCACGATGTTCCCCGAGGCGGCCAGCGCCACCCCGAGTCCGGTGATCACATTGCCGCGTTCATCGGCGGGGAACAGCTCGGCCAGCGAGGCGAAGCCGCCCACGTCGCGCCACCGCACCGGCAGCGGCACCGCGACCACCTGGGCCGTGCCCTTGCCCGCCGAGACCGGCTCCATCACCGCATAGTCGACCGAGGTCTTGAACAGGTGCGGGAAGATCTCGTTCAGCCGCTCGGGATGTTCGGCGAGTTCGATCACCGAGGCGTACGTGTCCGGCAGCAGCAGGCGGAGCTGCTCGAGCAGCGTCTGGGCACGCCACACGAACATGCCGGCGTTCCACCAGTACTCCCCGGACGCCAGATAGGCCTCCGCGGTGGCCAGGGCCGGCTTCTCGGCGAACTCCACCACGTGATGGACGCCACTGAACCCGTCCAGCTCGCCTCCGCGATGCAGGTAGCCGTAGCCGGTGTGCGCCGAGGTGGGCACGACGCCCAGAGTGACCAGGGCGGAGGGAATCTTCTCGGCCACCTCGAAGGCGGTGGCCAGCTGAGCGGCGAACACCTCCAGCGGTTCGATCAGCTGGTCGGCGGTCACCTGAGCGATCACCGCGGACGGGTCGAGCCGATGCAGCACGGCGGCCGGCCAGGCTACGGCGTTCAGCGAGTCCCGTCCGACCGGTTCGCCGAGAATGTTGGCGGCCGGCAGCTCGGGCAGCTGGGCCGCCACTTCGTCGGCATAACCGGCCCCGGTGACCACCAGGATCTGTTCGGCCGGCACCGAGGCCAGCGACCTCTCGAAGGCCAGTCGCAACAGGCTCTTGCCCTCGAAGAGGGTGAGGAGTTGCTTGGGCGTCCCCTTCCGGGACAGCGGCCACAGTCTCGTTCCGGAGCCGCCTGCCATGATCACCACGTAGCGCACGAGCCGAGCCTATGGCACCGGCCAGGTCGGGGTCGGATGCGGCCCAACTAGAATTCGTCCATGCCGAGTCCCGTGATCACGACCCTCACCCAGGCGGTGGCCAGGCGAGGCAGCGACCCGCTGCTCACCTGGTACGACCCGGCCACCTCGGCCCGCACCGAGCTGAGCGTGCGCACCTTCGCGAACTGGGTGGACAAGACGGCCAACCTGCTGCGGGAGCTGGACGCGGCCGACACGGCCGTGGTCGGCGCGGTGAGCGTCAGTCACCCGGGGCATTGGATGAGCCTGGTGTGGCCGCTCGCCGCCTGGCAGGCCGGCTGCCGTTACACGACGATGCCCTCCGGAGAGGCACAGGTAATGGTCACCGGGCCACACAATCCGCAGCCCTTCCCGGTGCTCACCACGATCGCCTGCTCACTGCATCCGCTCGGCTTGCCTCTGGCCGGGCTGCCCGACGGCGTCCTCGACTTCAGCTCCGAAGCCCTGGCTCAGCCGGACGTTCACCTGGCGAACCGGGTCGATCCGGACGCAGCGGCCTGGGTCGATGCCGAGCGGGTGATCAGTCATCGGGATCTGTTGGCCGCCCCGGTCAGCGACCGGATCGTCGTGCTGGCCCGAACCCCCTGGCAGACCTTGAGCCAGGCGGTGCTGCGTCCCCTGGCCGGCGGCGGATCGGCGGTCGTGGTGGACGGCCCGGCCGAGCAGTCGGCGCTGGACCGGATCGCGGCCAGCGAGCATGCCACGATGGCATGATGGACAAGCTCGGACGTCGACAGGAACCCTTCATGACCCGCCTCACCGGCCGCAGGCTGATCCTGCTCGCCTTGATCCCTGCTCTGGCCACGGTCGCGGCCGCCTGCTCCGCGCCGGTGCACATCCCCGAGCCGAGCCCGTCCCCCACCGGGGCCATCTCGGCCCAGCTGGACCAAGCGCTGAAGACGATCTCCAGTGGCAGCGACAAGTTCGGCGTCTACCTGGAAGACCTCAAGACCGGCACCACCTACAGCTATCAGGGCGACTACGCCAGCCAGAGCGCCTCGATGGCCAAGCCGATGATCGTGGCCATGGCGCTGCGCAAGGCCGGCGGAGTGACCCAGCTCAGTGCCGAGAACCAGGACAACGCCCGCAAGGCGATCACCCACTCCGACAACGACGCCGCCCAGGCGCTGTGGGACTACGCCGGTGGCGGCCCCGCCTACACCGCGCTGGCCGCCGACCTGGGCATGACCAGCACCCACCTGGATCAGAGCAAGCCGACCCAGTGGAGCTGGACCTGGACCACCCCGGCCGACCAGGTGAAGCTGCTGGACGTGCTGGCCGGCGGGAAGTCCTCGGCGCTCACCGCCGACGAGGCGAAGTACATCTACGACCTGATGGGTCAGGTCGAGGACGATCAGACCTGGGGCGTCGGGCAACCGAAGTCGGCAACGGTGAGCGTCCACCTGAAGAACGGCTGGGTGCAGTTCAAGTCCAGCGACGGGCTGTGGGCGGTGAACTCGATCGGCACCGTCACCGGGGATGGACGCGACTATCGGCTGGCCATCATGACCCGCGACTCCGACTTTGACACCGGCCGCGAGCTGACCAGCACTGTCGGCAAGTGGGTCTTCGCCATCGAAGGTGCCGCCACCAAGTAGCGACCTCGCCCTGGGTCAGCGCCACCGGCTCAGGCCTTGCAGATCGAATCCAGATTGTCGGTCTTGTTGGTCTTGCTGGTCTTGACCGACTTGGTCGGCGTCGGGCTGGGTGAGCCGCTCGTCGTCGAGGGTGCACTCGGCGTCCCGGTCTGAGCCGGGGCGGTGGCCTTGATGTCGGCCTGCTCACTGGCGGCGATGGTGTCGGCCACGGTCTGCTTGATCAGGGCGAAGTCCGGGTCCCAGGTGACGATCATCGGCGGCGCGAAACTCACTGAGGCCATCGGCAGCGACTTGGCCTTGCCGGCCAGTTCCAGCATGGTGCCCACATCGCTGGTCGGGAGGTTGGTGGCCACGATCTGCCCGCCGGCGTCGGCGATCTCGCTGAACCGGGTGAGGACGGTGGTCGGGTTGAGCTGCTTGAGCATGGCGTTCATCACGCACTTCTGCCGGATCATTCGGGCGTAGTCGCTGGAGCCTTCGCGGGCCCGGGCGAACCACAGTGCGTGCAGGCCGTCCATGTGCTGGCCCTTGCCGGGCTCGATCCACTCCTTGATTCCGCCGGGGGTCTCCTTGCTGCCCATCGGGACGCGCACGCCGACGTCGAGGGTGATCCCGCCGACGGCGTCGATCAGCTTGCGGAAGCCGGCCAGGTCGACCATGGCCCAGTAGTTGATCTTGAGCCCGAGGACTTCCTCGATCGCGCTCTGGGTGGCCACCACCCCGGGGTACTTCTCATTGGGGAAGAGCTTCTTGTGAGAGCTGGCCAGGGTGTAGATGCCGTTGAGCATGCACGCATCGGCGAGGTTCTTCACGTGGCAGTAGTAGCCATTGGGGTAGAGCTGGTGCAGCGGCGAGTCGGCCGGGAAGGGCACCTTCTGCAGATTGCGGGGCAGGCTGAACAGCACCGTCCGCCCGGTTTCGGCGTCGATGCTGGCCACGGTCATCGAGTCCGGACGCAATCCTTCGCGGCCCTTACCGGCGTCGCCGCCCAGCAGCAGCACGTTGATCCGGCCGGCATTGGTCTTGCTCGAGCCGCCGCCGACCAGCACCGAATCCGACAGCCCGGCCAGGGCACCCACGCTGCGTGAGGCGGCCACGGCGGCCGTCCCCCCGCCCGCGGCCAGGGCCAGGGCCAGCGTGCCTGAGACCAGCTTGCCGGCCAGCGACATCACTCGCGGGTTCGCCAGCCGCCAGGCGTCGGCCAGCAGCGCGATCCAGACCAGCGCCCAGGCCAGCACTCCCCATTGCAGGATCCGCAGCGGAATGGGGCCCAGCATGAAGCCGAGCAGCAGGTTGCGCAGCGGTGGGATCAGCGCTGCCAGCAGGCCGATCACCAGCACCAGGCCGATCACCACCAGCAGGAAGCGCAGTACCGCACGGCCGAGCCGGCGATTGCCGGCCACCACCTGCGCCGAACCAGGCAGCAGCGCGCTGAAGATGGTCAACACCACGCCGCGGCGCAGCGCTATGCCTTGGCTGCGTACCTGTGGCGTGGGCAGCGCACTGGCGTTGTCCGACATCGGCCTCCTCGGGTAACTCGTCGTCCAGTATTGCCCGGCCACCGAAGCCCTCGGAGTCAGCCGCGCCGGTGGGGCCCGGCTCGACCCGTCCATCCGTGGTTCGCGCCCGGACAACCCCGCTCGCGCCCGCAAACCTCATCAACGCCCGCGAAACATCGTGGGCGTCTGTCAGATTCGGGGGCGGCTTCCCAGATTCGGGGGCGACAAGCCGGGTGGGAAGCCCGGGGCGTCGACCTCAGGCCTGCTGCTGGCCGCGGACGACCGCGCCCTTGGCCCGGGCCGTTGCCCGCAGCTCGTCCTGGAACTCGACCATGGCCGCGGTCAGCTCCGGATCACCGGCCGCCAGGATCCGGACGGCCAGCAGTCCGGCATTGCGGGCGTTGCCAATGGCGACCGTGGCCACCGGCACCCCGGACGGCATCTGGACGATCGACAGCAGCGAGTCCATTCCGTCCAGGTGCTTCAGCGGGACGGGCACGCCGATCACCGGCAGCGGGGTCAGTGCGGCCAGCATGCCGGGCAGGTGGGCGGCGCCACCGGCGCCGGCGATGATCACCTTCAGGCCGCGGGTGTGCGCCTGGCGCCCATAGGCCACCATGTCCTCAGGCATCCGATGGGCCGAGACCACGTCGGCCTCGTAGGCGATGCCGAACTCGGCGCAGGCGTCGGCGGCCGCCGACATCACCGGCCAGTCCGAATCCGAGCCCATCACGATGCCGACCAGTGGCTGTTCACTCATTCGCCTGCTCCCATCAGGTAGTTGGCGGCCCGCCAGGCCCTCTCCATGGTGGCATCCACGTCGTCACCGACCGCGGTGACGTGGCCGACCTTGCGTCCGGGGACGACGCTCTTGCCGTACAGCTGCACCCGCAGCGCCGGATCCTCGGCCAGCACCGTGTTCAGGCCGCCGACCAGGTCGTCCCGGCTGCCGCCGAGCACGTTCACCATCACCGAGACCGGAGCCAACAGCGCCGTCGAACCCAGCGGCAGATCGGCCACCGCGCGCAGATGATTCTCGAACTGGCTGGTTCGGGCGCCGTCGATGGTCCAGTGCCCGGTGTTGTGCGGACGCATGGCCAGCTCGTTGACGACGATCCGGCCGTCGCGGGCCTGCATCAACTCCACGGCCAGCACCCCGACCACGCCAAGGGCTTCGGCGATCCGCATGGCCATCGCCTTCAGATCGCGCTCCGTGTCGGCCCGAAGGCCGGGCGCCGGGGTGATGGTTGCGGTGCAGATGCCGTCGGTCTGGACGGTCTCGCTGACCGGGTAGGCGACCGCCTGGCCGCCGACTCGCCGAACCACGAGCACGCTCAGTTCACGGGCGAAATCGACGAACTCCTCGGCGATCACCACGGCATCCCGGCTCAACCCATGCAGCCCGTCGAAGGGCAGCTGCGCCTGCGCCGGGCCGTCCAGCTTCCAGACGCCCTTGCCGTCGTAGCCGCCGCGGGAGGTCTTGGCGATCACCGGCCAGCCGAGCTCATCACCGAAGGCGATCAACTCGGACGCATCGGCAACCACCCGGTTCGCCGGGCACGGCACCCCGAGGGCAGTCAGCCGGGACCGCATCACCGCCTTGTCCTGGGCGTGCACCAGCGCGTCCGGCCCGGGACGCACAGCCACACCGGCCCCCTCCAGCTCATGCAGGATCGCGGTCGGCACGTGCTCATGGTCGAAGGTGATCGCATCGCAGCCGGCGGCGAAGGCCACCACCGTGGCCGGGTCGGTGTAGTCACCCACCGACACCTCATGCACCACTTGGGCGGCGGACACGTCGGGGCCTTCGGCCAGCAGCCGCAGCCGCAGGCCCAGGCCGATCGAGGCGGCGTGCATCATCCGGGCCAATTGCCCTCCGCCGATCACCCCGATCCTCGCAGTTTCACTCACCCGGCAGAGCCTAGTTCGTCGGTGCGCCCGTGCCGGATTCTGCCAAGATGGGGGCATGACTGCGCATCTGGTCGCGATGGGGGGCGGTGGCTTCTCGATGTCGCCGCTGGGCGCCCCGACCAACCTGGATCGGTATCTCGTCGAGCTGACCGGCAAGCGCTCGCCGCTGGTCTGTTTCGCACCCACCGCGTCGGCCGACGACCCGCAGTACATCAACCGCTTCCTGCTGGCCTACGGCACCCTGGGCGTGCGGACGATGGTGCTCACCTTGTGGCAGGGCGGCTCGGCCGGATCGGTGGCCCGACTGGCCGATGTCGATCTGCTGCTGGTCGGCGGCGGCCACACGGTGAACCTGATGGCGCTGTGGCAGGCCCACGGGGTCGACACCGCGATCCGCTCCCGCTACGCGGCCGGGGACGTGGTGCTGGCCGGGGTCTCGGCCGGCGGCGCCTGCTGGTATTCGGGCTGCATCACCGACTCGTTCGGCGACTTCCGTCCATGGCGCGGCGGCTTGGGCCTGGTCGAGGGCAGCTTCTGCCCGCACTTCGACGGCGAGGCCGAACGGGCCCCCGCCTTCACCGACGCGATCGCCTCCGGATCACTGCCAGGTGGCTTCGGTGCCGACGACGGCGCCGGCATCCACTACGAGGACGGGGTGGCCACCGAGTACTTGGCCGAGGCGCCCGGCAAGAGCGTCTACCAGGTACTGCCCTCGGACCTGCCGACGTCGTCGGGAGTGCTGGTGGCCCCGCAGCAGATGACGGTGCTCTAGGAGCTCACGGAGCTGTTCAGCGCATTCCTAGCGGAAGATCAGGCTGCGCTGCACGATGAAGTTCACCGTGGTGGCCACGCCCTGGGCGATCACGAAGCCACCGACCCGCGCCCACAGGTCGCTGCCGGTCGCGTTCAGCAGCCACGGGTAGCAGAGCGTCCACAACCCCACCTGGACGGCGAAGGTCAGCCCGTAGAGGGCGACCACCGCGGCGAAGCGTCGCTTCGAGGGGTCGGCTTCGAAGGTCCAGCGCCGGTTGATCAGATACGCGGTGGTGGTGCCGGCGATGAACGAGATCGCCTTGGCCACGCTCGGGTGCAACCCGAAGGCCATCAGCAGGTTGAGCAGCCCGAAGTCGACCACAGCCGAGATGCCGCCGGTGATGATGAACCTGGTCAGCTGTCTGGCCAACGGGGCCCGGGCCGGAGCCTGGGGATCACTCACTAGCGCGTTCACTCGTCCTTGAGGACGGGCTGCTGGATGGGGTCGGTGCTGGCGAACAGCAACTCGGTCATCATCACGTGCACCCGCTCGACGTCGGGGATGTCGTCCAGCACCACCGGCTCGTCGGCGGCCGTGGTGAGTTCCAGGGTGCCGCAGCCGAACATCCGGTCGACCAGCGAGCGCCGGTAGGCGACGTTGTTGATCCGGCTGAGCGGGAGGTCATGCCCGCTCTTGTTGATGATGCCGCGCCGGGTGATGATCCGCCGATTGGTGAAGGTATAGGTGCAGGTCAGCCACCGCAGGAACGGCGCAATCACCCACACCAGCAGGGCCACCACGGCGATCAGGGTGAGCACCCAGCCGGCCCACGGCTGGACCGTCGCGGGCAGAATCGCCAACCCGCTGGCGGTCAGCACCACCAGGAAGATCAGCACCAGCGCAGGCGGGATCAGCGCCTTCGCATGCGTCCGCAGGTGGAGCACCTCGACCTCGCCATGGCCCAGGAGTTCAGCCGGTAGTCCCATGGCTCCAATGGTGGCATAGCCGAACGCCGCAATCGGGCCGCAACGAGCACGAGCCCGCTTGTCGAGCCTCAGCGAAGATGGACGACGTCGCCGGCGGCGAAGGCTTGGACGCCCGACTCGGTCTGCACCAGCAGCCGACCGACCCGGTCAATGCCGACGGCTCGTCCGGAGCGGGACTCCTCTGGTCCCAACTCGACCCGGACCTGGCGTCCGATCGTGGCCGATGCCGCCTGATAGGCAGCGCTCAGATCCTGGCCGTCGACCCAGCGCAGGTACCAGCCGCGCAGTGCGGTCAGCACGGCGGCCGCCACGTCGCCGTTGGCGATGTGGGCCCCGGCAAGGAGCAATGAGGTGGCCGTGGGCACCGGAAGCTCCTCGGTGCGCAGTGCGGTGTTGATCCCCATCCCGATCACGGCCGCATCCCCGACCCTTTCGACCAGGATCCCGCAGACCTTGCGGTCCTCGATCAGGACGTCGTTGGGCCACTTCAGCCGGGCCGGCAATCCGGTGGCTGCGTTCACCGCCTCGGCCACCGACAGCCCGGCCACCAGCGGCAGCCAGGTCCAACGCTCCAACGGGATCGACGCCGGTGGACGCAACAGCACCGAGATCGCCACCGCGGCGCCCGGCGGGGCCTCCCAGCTGCGAGTGAACCGGCCCCGGCCACTGCGCTGGTGTTCGGCGATCAGTACCGTCCCGCTCGGGGCACCGGCCCGGGCCGCGGCGCTGAGGTCGGCATTGGTGGAGCCGGTGGCGTCCACCACCTGCAACTCGGACCACCAACTCGCCTGTTCGCCGAGCCGTTCGGCGAGCCAATTGCGGTCAAAGCTGGTAATCACTCGTAGACCATATGCCACGCCTGCGGGCGCGCCGATATGGTCAGGATCATGTCGCAGGAGACGCACACCACCCGGGGCAAACTGGCCGATCTGGGCCGGCGTAAAGCCGAGGCACTCAGCCCCTCTCCGGCTGCCGCAGTGGAGAAGGTGCACGCTCAGGGCAAACTGACCGCCCGGGAGCGCATCGCCGCACTTCTCGACGAGGGCAGCTTCACCGAGTTCGACAGGTTCTCCCGGCATCGCTCCACCGCTTTCGGGCTCGACGAGCGGCGTCCCTACACCGACGGGGTGATCACCGGCACCGGCGCGATCCACGGACGTCCGGTCTGCGTGTTCAGCCAGGACGTGACCATCTTCGGCGGCGCGCTGGGCGAGGTGTACGGGGAGAAGATCGTCAAGATCCTCGACTTCGCCATCAAGACCGGCTGCCCGATCATCGGGATCAACGAGGGCGGCGGAGCCCGGATCCAAGAAGGCGTGGTGTCGCTGGACCAGTACGCCCAGATCTTCCGACGCAACACCTTGGCGTCGGGGGTGATCCCGCAGATCTCGCTGATCATGGGGGCTGCGGCCGGCGGCCACGTCTACTCCCCCGCGCTGACCGACTTCGTGGTGATGGTCGACCAGACCTCGCAGATGTTCATCACCGGCCCGGCGGTGATCAAGACCGTCACCGGCGAGGACGTCACCATGGAGGAGCTCGGCGGCGGACGCGCCCACTCGACCCGCTCGGGCAACTCTCACTACCTGGCCGCCGATGAGACCGACGCGCTGGAGTACGTCCGGCAGCTGATCACCTACCTGCCGCAGAACAACCTGGAGGATCCGCCGGTCTTCGAAGAGGAGGAGGCCGACCTCACCTTCACCGAGCACGATCTGGCCCTGGACGACGTGATTCCCGACTCACCCAACCAGCCCTACGACATGCACGACGTGATCCGGCGGGTGCTCGACGACGACGAGTTCCTGGAAGTGCACCAGCTCTATGCGCCGAACATCATCTGCGGCTTCGGACGGGTGGAGGGCCGAGCCATCGGCGTGGTCGCCAACCAGCCGATGGTGTACGCGGGCTGCCTGGACATCAAGGCTTCGGAGAAGGCGGCCCGGTTCGTCCGCACCTGTGACGCGTTCAACATTCCGGTGCTGACCTTCGTCGACGTCCCCGGCTTCCTGCCCGGCACCGACCAGGAGTGGGACGGCATCATCCGGCGCGGCGCCAAACTGATCTACGCCTACGCCGAGGCCACCGTGCCGCTGCTGACCGTGATCACCCGCAAGGCCTACGGTGGCGCCTACTGCGTGATGGGCTCCAAGCCGCTGGGCGCGGACGTGAACCTGGCCTGGCCGACCGCTCAGATCGCCGTGATGGGCGCCGAAGGTGCGGTGAACATCCTCTACAAGCGCGAGCTCGCCGACGCCGAGGATGCCGCGACCCGGCGCACCGAGCTGATCGAGGAGTACAACGACGAGTTGGCCAACCCCTACATCGCCGCCGAGCGCGGCTATGTGGACAAGGTGATCTACCCGCACGAGACCCGGGCCCAGGTGATCAAGGTGCTGCGGCTGCTGCGCACCAAACGGATGCAGCTGCCGCCGAAGAAGCACGGGAACATCCCGCTGTGAGCACCCCGGCCCCCGAGCAGCTGGTCCAAATCGTCGGCGGCGAACCGACCGAGGACGAACTGGCCGCGTTGGCCGCGGTCATCATCGCGGTGCGCCGGCAGCGTCCATCCCCGCACCCGCCGGTGACCGGCACCCTGGCCGGCGGCTGGCGCTCCTACTGGCACACGGTGCGCAACCCCTTGTTGCCCGGCCGGGACGCCTGGCGGAGCACCTTCCGACGCTGATCGAGTTCACCTCCACCCTCCCCACGAGCGCGTTGAACGTGCCATTGTGGGCGTGCTCGCTTCGACCAGAGAGGACCCGACCATGGGTGCAACCGAAGAGATCCTGTCCAGCCTGGATCTCGACCAACTGGCCCAGCTGCTGGGCACTGACAAGGCCTCGGCCGGGCGCGCTGCCGCGGCTGCGATTCCCACTCTGATCGGCGGCCTGCAGGCGAACAGCGGTGATGAGTCGGGTGCGAACGGCCTGATCGGGGCCTTGGGTCAGCATGCCAACGACACCTACTCCGAGTCGGTGAACCTGGCCGACGTCGACGTGGCGGACGGACGCAAGATCGTCGCCCACGCCTTGGCCGACGACCCGCAGCGGGTGGCCGGCCTGGCCGGGATCGACGGTGACCTACTGGCCAAGCTGTTGCCGCTGCTGGCCCCGGTGGTGATGAGCTACCTGGCCAAGAAGCTGGGCGTCAACTCCGGTGGGTCCTCCTCCGGCGGCGTCCTGGGTGACCTGTTGGGCGGGCTGCTGGGCGGCTCGGGCCAGTCCGGCTCCGGTGGGCTCGGGGATCTGCTCGGTGGGCTGCTGGGCAACGAGTCCACCGGCAATGCCATCGGCGATCTGCTGGGCGGGCTGCTGGGTGGCGACAGCGAGCCGGCCACCACGTCGAAGAAGAAGTCGACGAAGAAGACGTCGGCGAGCTCTGAATCCGGGGCGGACCTCCTCGGCAACCTGCTCGGGCAGATCCTTGGCCGCTGAGCGGGGGCCGCGGCTGGTTCTCGCCTCCGCCTCCCCGGCCCGTCAGCAGGTCCTTCGCCAGGCGGGGCTCGCCCCCGAGATCGTCGTCTCCGAGGTCGACGAATCCGGCTTCGCCGCCGCCGACGTGATCTCGCTGGTGGAGGTCCTGGCCGAAGCCAAGGCCACCGACGTGCTGAACCGGGTCACCGACGAGGACGTGCTGGTGGTCGGCTGCGACTCGCTGTTGGAGTTCGCCGGTGAGCCGTTCGGCAAGCCGTCCGATCTGGCGCAGGCCAAGCAGCGCTGGCTGCGGATGCGAGGCGCGTCCGGACGGCTGCACACCGGCCATCACATCTGGTACCGCCACGACGGACGCGTGGAGCAGGCCTCCTCGGTGGCCACCACCGAGGTGATCTTCGCCAACCTCGACGAGGCCGAAATCGACGCCTACCTGGCCACCGGCGAGCCGCTGCGAGTGGCCGGCGGTTTCACCATCGACGGTCTGGGTGGGGCCTATGTGACCACCCTGTGCGGTGACCCGCACAATGTGGTTGGGATCAGTCTGCCGCTGCTGCGTCGGCTGTTCGGCGAGCTGGGTGTGGCCTGGCACAGCCTCTGGCGTTCCTGACTCGCCCGATCGGGGCCGGTAACCTAGGCCCGAGATGACTAGCCAAGAATCCGTCCCCGCCGCAGCCAAGAAGTCCGCCCTGCCGGCCTGGCTGCGCGCCATGCGTCCCAAGCAGTGGGTGAAGAACGTCCTGGTGCTGGCCGCACCGCTGGCCTCGGGCCGGCTGCTCGAGCCCAAGGTGCTGCTGGCCAGTGCGCTGGCCTTCGTCGCATTCAGCCTGATCAGCGCCTCGATCTACCTGATCAACGACGTCCGTGATGTCGAGGCCGATCGGCTGCACCCGAAGAAGCAGTTCCGTCCGATTGCGGCCGGCGAACTGTCGCCGACGGCGGCCTGGATCCTGGCTGGCGTCACCGCGGTGGCCGCCTTCGTCCTGGGCTTCTGGACCAACCCGATGCTGGGCGCCACCCTGGCCGTCTACTGGGTGTTCCAGCTGGCCTACTCGTTCTTCCTCAAGCATCAGCCGATCATCGATCTGGCCATGGTCGCCGCCGGGTTCCTGCTGCGGGCCGTGGCCGGCGGTGTGGCCTCCGAGCTGCCGCTGAGCCAGTGGTTCTTGCTGGTGGCCTCGTTCGGCTCGCTGTTCATGGTGGCCGGCAAGCGCTACTCCGAGCTGAAGGAGTTGGGCACCGAGGCCGGCACCCGAGCCAGCCTGGAGCGCTACACGAAGTCGTATCTGCGTGAGGTCTGGTCGATCTCGATCGCCGTGGTGATCATGTCCTACAGCCTGTGGGCCTTCGAGCTGCCCGGAGTGCAGCCGCTGGGGGCCAGCTGGACGGCCATCTCGATCGCCCCGTTCACCCTGGCCCTGCTCCGCTACGCCATGAAGGTCGACCAGGGCAAGGCCGGCGAGCCGGAGGACGTGGTGCTGGGCGATCGAATGCTGCAGGTGCTGGCCGTGCTGTGGGTGATCCCGGTGGCGATCGCGGTGTTCGGATGAGCCGCCCGGTCGCCCTGGTCACCGGCGCCTCCAGCGGCATCGGACGGGCCATCGCACTGGCCCTGAGCAGCACCCATCACGTCCTGGTCGGCGGCCGGGACGCCGCCAGGATCGCCGAGACCGTTGCGCTGCTGGAATCGTCCGAGCCGTTCGCGGTCGACTTGGACGATGAGGCTGCCGTCACCGCGGCCGCGTCCGGCATCGCGCGCCTGGACGTCCTGGTGCACTCGGCTGGCCTGGTCGCCTACGGCACCCTGGCCGAGAGCACCACCCAGGAGTGGCAGCAGGTGCTGGCCACCAATGTGATCGCACCGGCAACCCTCACCCGCGCTCTGCTGCCGGCACTGCGGGCAGCGCACGGCCTGGTCATCTTCATCAACTCCGGCGCCGGGCTGACCGCCCACGCCGGCTGGGGCGTCTATGCGGCGTCCAAGTTCGCGCTGACCGCGCTGGCCGACTCGCTGCGGGCCGAGGAGCATGGTGCGATCCGGGTCACCTCGCTGCACCCGGGACGGGTGGCCACCCCGATGCAAGTGCAGCTCAACGAGCTGGAGGGCCGGACGTATCGGGCCGAGCGCTACCTCGACCCAGAGTCGGTGGCTCGTGCCGTCCGGCTGGCCGTCGATCTGCCGCCGGAAGCGAGCCTGGACAGCCTGCGGATCACGCCGGCCTGAGCGGCGCACACTTACCCACTCGCGCCGTCCACCCCACGGCTGGGCGGCCCGCGCGATGGCAGAATCCGGGCATGGAACCAGAGCTCGCGACCTCCCATGACCACAGTGGACCGGTCCGAGCCAGTCGCCGGACCCAGTGGATCCTTGGCGTCGTGATGGTGATCCTGGTCGCCGCCACCGCGGTCGGAGCGGTGCTGCTGTGGCCACATGACGTCCCGGCAAAGCAGCCCTGGCTGGATCCCAGCGCGACCCTGGTCACCGGCAGTGTGGTCGAGATCGTCCCCGACGACGGGCAGACCGGGCATCTGGTCGTCCGCCTGGACGATGGCGGCACCGTCGAGGTTCCCGGCGATCCGAGCGCACCGCTCCACGAGGTGCAGCTGGGTCAGCGAGTACAGGCGATGACGCTGCCCGGACAGCCGGGTGCCTACTTCATCGACTACGAGCGGACTGCGCCGATGCTGGCGCTGATCGCCGTCTTCGTCGCCGTGGTGATCGCCGTGGCCCGCTGGAAGGGCGTCGCCGCCCTGATCGGACTGGTGGCCGCGCGGACGATCGTGTGGACGTTCACGCTGCCCGCGCTCAGCATCGCCCGCAACCCGCTGGCAGTCGCCCTGGTTACCGCGTCGCTGGTGATGTTCGTTGTCGTCTACCTGGCTCACGGCATCTCGGTGAAGACCACCACCGCCCTGATCGGCACCTTCCTCGGCATCGCCGTGGTGGCGGGTCTGGCCTGGTGGGCGATCCCGGCGACCAGCCTCACTCCGCTGCAGGACGAGGTGATGGGCCAGCTCCCGTCCCAGTTCCCCGGCATCGATGCCCGCGGGATTCTGCTGTGCGGCATGGTCCTGGTCGGCGTCGGCGTGCTGAACGACGTGACGATCACCCAAGCCTCGGCAGTCTGGGAACTGCGTGAGGCCGCGCCGACCGCCAGCCGCTGGCAGGTGTTCGGCAGCGCCATGCGGATCGGCCGCGACCACATCGCCTCGACCGTCTACACGATCGCCTTCGCCTACGTGGGCACGGCCCTGGCCCTGCTGCTGCTGGCCTCCCGGCTCGACTTCACGATCCTGCAGCTGCTCACCTTCAACACAATCGCCCAAGAAGTGATCGCCACCCTGGTCGCCTCGATCGCCCTGGTGGCCGCGATCCCGCTGACCACGGCCCTGGCCGCCTGGCTGGCCGCGCCGATGCCACCGGAGCCTGCCCCGGTTCGGGCAATCACCGACTGACGCTTCAGCTGATGCCGAGTCGGGTGGCGGTGTCGTGGGTGAACAGCATGTCGCCGAAGTCTTTTCGTGCCTGGTTCAGGAGTTCGGGGTCTTGGGTCTCGTAGTAGCCGAGGGGTTCGCCGTACCAGGGTCCGAGGTCTTTGGCCTGGACGAGGTAGTGGGTGTTGTCGAGTCGGGTGGTGTTCCAGTTGTCGAGGTTGTGGGCGTTGGTGAGGTGGGTGTCGGTGAGGATCTGGACGCCGCACGGGGTGGGCACGTACTGATCCCACAGTTCGGGGTGGCGCCGGTAGAGCCTGTTGTCGTACTCGGGCTGCATCGATAGGAAGTCGGACCAGCTGTGGTGGTGCAGCATGCCGTAGGCGAGGTCGTCGAGCGGTGCGGTGCGCATGGCGGCTCGTAGGGTGTCGATGATAGACACCCAGTCCTGTTCGGCCGGGCCGAGAGCCATCTCGGCGTAACCTGGAGCACCAACAGTCAGGTATCGGTACTGGTTGCGCTTCTGGTGCCTGGCCTGGGCTAGGCACACGGTGCTGGTGCGGGCCTCTGTGAGGATGGCAGACCTCGCTCCTTCGAGGTCGAACGGGAAGCGTGCGGTGAGGTTGAGGTTGACCAGGATCTGGTCGTCGCCGTCGGCGGCCCATTCGATCAGGTGAGTCAGGACCCGTTGGAACAGGGCGGGATCACCTGGCCACGCGCCGTCGGTGGCCGAGTCGGGGCCTGGTTGTTGACGGTAGACGAGCCCTGCGCGCCAGTTCGGCAGGTTCTCGATCTTGCGTAGCCAGGCGGGCCGGCCGACGGGTTTGGCGCCGGTGAGGGTGCCCTGGATCCCGGCAGCGGCGAAGTTCGCGGTGAGTTCCTCGAGGGCAGGCCTCATCTCGCGGGGCATGCCGTCGGTCTCGAGCATCCAGCCATCCGGCCCGGGGAACCACACGCCCTTGGCCGGGAACTCTCCGTCGTACTCGGGAATCAAGTCGTTCAGGGTGTCGCCGTCGACGGCGTCCTCGGTGACCAAGAGCAGCAGGTTTTCCCCCTGCCCACCACTGATCGCCCGCGCCGAGCGCGCGATGCCCTTCCAGTCGATCTCCACAGATCCCTCTCCGTGCCCCATGGGGCTAGCACCCACGCTCTATCGTTCACCAACGATGACGTGGAGGGGACCCACTGACCGGCGTGGCCCCTGGACAGTTCGCGGTCACCTCGACGGTGATGCTCGGCGCCGAACCCGACCGGGCCTACGCCCGCTGTGTGTCGAGGTTTCGACACACAGCGCTAACCGCCGAGGACAGAAGGCTGACAGAACCCGCCCGCGGCTGCGTTTGGGCTGGCCGCGGCCGCTAGGGTGCGAGCATCCTTACCCCCTTGGAGGCAGGCGTGGAGCTGTCAGCTCACCGCAAGAATGCGTTGCCCCCGCGCAAGCGGCAGCCGTCGTGGCATAGGCCTGTTGGACTGGTCTCCCTGCTTGCCGGTGTCGCTATTGCGCTTTCGGGCTGTGCGGTGCCGCGGCTGTCCGCAGATGAAGTGCTGGACGGCCCGCAGACTGCTGAGGCACGATCGGCGGCGATCACCCGGGTGGAGCAGTGGCCACTCGGCCTGATAGCTTCCGGCACGACTCTGGTTGCATCTCAGGTCTACATCGAGTGCACCGTGGGGCAGAATAACTGGAAGATGCATCAGGGATTTCGATTGCAGTGTCGTGCCCACTCACTGAACTATCTGGGCTGGGATCACGACTTTGCGTCCGGGATGCGGGCGGCCATCACCGCGATCCAAGGTCAATGCACATCCGATGATCTGTCCACTAGTCACTACTCCCAGCCGGGGCGCACTTTCGCGGCACTTGGGCCTTCCTTCGATTGCCCGGGGAGCCTTGCCCTCCGATCTCGCGTTCAGGAGGGTGGTGCTGACAGCCTATTAGTGAATGGCAATTCCTGGGGTGAGACGTTCGACGGGCAGAGATGGATTGAGAGCCCGACAGAACCCGAGTTGCTCTCGAGACTGCAGAGCCGACAATGGATTCTCGCAGTCGACGCCGTTTCCACGTTCTTCAAGGACCAGCCGTGATCAGCCTCAGCAGCCCGGCCAGAGGGGTGGCCACTGATGGCCGGTAGACGGGTGCTGGTGGTCTCGACAGTCGTGGTGATCGTTCTAGGGCTGGCCTTCGGGGTCTCTCGCGGCCTGGCGTATCTGGGCTTCCCGGACCCGCTGGACATGTTCCGACCTTCGATCTCCGACGTCCTGGACGGCCGGGTCGCGAAGGCTGATCCGGCGTTCAGGATTGATCGAATGAACGCCTTCGCCGCCGGACTTGAGGCCGCAGGGGTGCACCAGGACGCCAGTTCGCTGGCGCTCCGATGCGAAGAGGGCCAAGACGGCCTAACGGTTCGGGACCCCTACCGGCTCCGCTGCCAGGTGGAGTACGTCGGATATCACGGATGGTCGGGTGACTTCGCCGCCGGCGCGCAGGCCGTGATGGCGGCGATACCGCCCGAGTGCGTCGTGACGCGGGAGGCGACATCGCCGCGTGCGCCCGCGCCTGGCGCCCGGAACTCCGGGCCAATCTACGGCTGCCCAAGCTGGGGGGATGTGGGTCTCCAATTCGCCTCCACCACCGGCCTCTCAACCCACCCCAACTGGCTCGATGGGTACACCTGCGACGGCCTTGAGCGATGCAAACGGAACCCAGACGCTGACGAGGTCGAAAAAGCGCTCGAAGGCTACGACTGGCTTGCCACGATCTACGTCACCAAGATCTACTACGAGGATCCCCGATGAACCCCCGGCTTGCTCGATCGATCTGTGCCTTGGCCGGTGTCGCTATGGCGCTTTCGGGCTGTTAGGTGCCGAGGCTATCGGCGGACGAAGTACTGGACGGCCGGCAGACCGCTGAAGCACGATCGGCGGCGATCGCCCGGGTGGAGCAGTGGCCGGTGGGCTTGTCGGTTCCTGGGGTGAGCCTGGTGGCCAGGCGTACGTACACCACCTGTCGCGAAGGTCAGAACAACTGGAAGGTGAAGGACGGCTACCGGCTCCAATGCCAGGCGCACTCCTTGGTCTTCCTCGGTTGGGACGGGGACTACACCGCCGGGCGAGACACCATGCTGCAGGCGATGGCGAGCTTCTGCGTGCTCGCCTCGAGTGGCGATGTCGCGGCCGGTCCGCCGAGCGACACCTCGCCCATGTGGGGGCCCAACTATTCCTGCTCCCCCGATCTCGAAGGCTACTCGGCGCTCCTCAGTGGCCGGGCAACGGCGGTGCTGCTAACTCCGGAGTCATGGCTGGCGACCTATGTTGCTCAGCGCGCGGTCTCCGGAACTGATGATGCGCAGTTGTTGGCGAAGTTGATGACTCGAAGGTGGTTGTTCGCTGTGGATGTGAATTCGGTGTTCTTCCAGGATGCGCCGTGATCAGCCTGCGTGGTCCGATTGGGATTGGTATCGCCTTTCCTGGGTGCCTATCTGTACGAGTTTTTCGGGACCTGAGCTGAGGGCTACCCGGTGGAAGAAAGTGTCAGTGGGGTTGTTTAGTGTGGGGTTATGGATGGGAGCTTCGCTGAACTGAGTGATGGCCAGTTGTTGGCCGTTATCGGTGCTGCTTTGGATGCGCTCACTGATGATCGGCTGCGGCTACCAACAGATGCTGAACAGCTCGCCCAACTGAGGGTGGCGTTGCGGCTGGATGCCCGGCTCCAGGCCTGGCAGCAGCAGTTGGCGGCCCGGATCGAAGCGACGGAGGCGGCCTGGCGGGAGTACCGCACCTCGACCACAACCTGGCTGACCGATGCGGCTCAGCTCACCGGTCGCGAAGCCAGACGGCTCGTCAAAGCCGGACAAGGACTCACCCAGTTCCAGATCGTCGGAGCCGCTGCTGCCGCAGGGGCGGTGCTGCCCTCCCAGGCTGAGGCGATCACCTCTGTGCTGGCTGATCTGCCGCGAGCGTTTG
>JAFADF010000020.1:0-86126 GCA_023425145.1 Actinomycetes bacterium
GCGCCGACCCCGGCTCCCACGCGGAGTGCGGCTCCGACTCCACGCCCGGCTCCCGCTCCGGGAGCGGCTCGCCCCGGCCCGGCTGCACCGGGTGCCGATGCGGCTCGCCCGCGTCCAGTGCCCCGACCGGGTGGCACCGGCGGCCTGCCGGCGGGGGCTCGCAAGCCCGGAGCTCCGCGTCCGGGCAACAATCCGTTCGCCTCCCGGCAGGGGATGGGCGTACAGCGTCCCCGTCCTGAGAGTGGCGCGCCCGCGCGCAGCGGGGATCGTCCGGGCTTTGCTGACCGCTCCGGCGCGCCGCGTCCGGGCGGTGACCGGATGCCACGACCCGGTGGTGGCGTGGCCGGAGTGCCGCGCCCGAACCCGGCCATGATGCCCAAGACCGGTGGCTTCGGCCTGGGTGGCAACGGCCGCCCGGCCGGCGCCGGAGCCGGTCGTCCCGGTGGTGCCGGTGGTGGGCGGGGACGTCCTGGCGGTGCTCCCGGTCGCGGTGGCATGCCGGGCGGAGCTCCTGCCGGTGGACCTCCGGCTGGTGGTGGTCGCGGTGGCCGTGGCGGACGCGGCGGCTCCGGCACTCAGGGCGCCTTCGGGCGTCCGGGCGGCCCGGCCAAGCGTGGCCGCAAATCCAAGAAGCAGCGCAGGCAAGAGTTCGACCAGATGGAGGCCCCGTCGATTGGCGGCGTGCGCGTCCGTCAGGGCGACGGCCAGACTGTCCGGCTGCGCCGTGGTGCATCGCTGACCGACCTTGCCGAGAAGATCGGTGTCGAGCCGGCGTCCCTGGTGCAGGTGCTGTTCCACCTGGGCGAGATGGTCAACGCCACCCAGTCGGTGGCCGACGACACCCTGCAGGTGCTGGGTGCCGAGCTCAACTACAACATCGAGGTCGTCTCGCCCGAGGACGAGGACCGCGAACTGCTGGAGAGCTTCGACATCGAGTTCGGTGAGAACGAGGGCGGCGAAGAGGATCTGGCTCCGCGTCCGCCGGCTGTCACCGTCATGGGTCACGTCGATCATGGCAAGACCAAGCTGCTGGATGCGCTGCGCAACACCAATGTGGTGGCCGGCGAGGCCGGTGGCATCACCCAGGCGATCGGTGCCTACCAGGTGGCCACCGAGGTGGACGGCCAGGAACGCAAGATCACCTTCATCGATACCCCGGGTCACGAGGCGTTCACCGCCATGCGTGCCCGCGGTGCGAAGTCGACCGACATCGCCGTGCTGGTGGTGGCGGCCGATGACGGTGTGATGCCGCAGACGATCGAGGCACTGAACCACGCCAAGGCGGCCGATGTGCCGATCGTGGTGGCCGTGAACAAGATCGACAAGGAAGCCGCTGATCCGGTCAAGGTCCGTGGCCAGCTCACCGAGTACGGGTTGGTGCCCGAGGAGTACGGCGGCGACACCATGTTCGTCGACGTGTCCGCGACCACGAAGCAGGGCCTGGACCAGCTGCTCGAGGCGATCATCCTGACCGCCGACGCGTCGCTGGATCTGCGGGCGAACCCGGACATGCCGGCCCAGGGTGTTGCCATCGAGGCGCACCTGGACAAGGGACGTGGCCCGGTGGCCACCGTCCTGGTCCACCGTGGAACGCTGCGCACCGGCGACTCGATCGTGGCCGGTTCGGCCTACGGTCGCGTCCGTGCCCTGATCAACGATCAGGGCACCACCGTCGACGAGGCTCCGCCCTCGATGCCGGTTCAGGTGCTCGGCCTCACCTCGGTGCCCGGTGCTGGTGACAACTTCCTGGTCGTCGAGGACGACCGGATGGCGCGCCAGATCGCCGAGAAGCGGGAAGCCCGGCAGCGGGCAGCCATGCTGGCCAAGACCACGCGCCGCAAGACGCTGGATCAGCTGTTCGAGCAGCTGGCCAAGGGCGAGACGCAGGAGCTGCGCCTGATCCTGAAGGGCGATTCCGCCGGTGCCGTGGAGGCCCTGGAGGACGCGCTGCTGCAGATCGACGTGGGCGAAGAGGTCTCGCTGCGGGTCATCGACCGTGGCGTCGGTGCCATCACCGAGACCAACGTGTCGCTGGCTGCGGCCTCCGACGCGGTGATCATCGGCTTCAATGTCCGAGCTCAGGGCAAGGCCACTCAGCTGGCCGACTCCGAGGGCGTGGACGTCCGCTACTACTCGGTGATCTACTCCGCCATCGATGAGGTCGAGGCTGCTCTGAAGGGCATGCTGAAGCCGATCTTCGAGGAGAAGGTCCGTGGCCAGGCGGAGATCCGCGAGATCTTCCGCTCGTCGAAGTTCGGCGTGATCGCGGGCTGCATGATCATCGACGGCTCGATCAAGCGCAACGCGAAGGCACGACTGCTTCGCGACGGCATCGTGGTCACCGAGACCTCGATCGCCTCGCTGCGCCGCGAGAAGGACGATGTCACCGAGGTGCGGGAGGGCTACGAGTGTGGTCTGACCCTCGCTCACTTCTCCGACATCAAGACCGGCGACATCATCGAGACCTTCGAGATGGTCGAGAAGCCGCGCGACTGATGTGAACCGTCCGCCCGGCCTCCCGATTGAGGGGCCGGGCGGACGTTTTTCGAAAGGGGAGTACCGATGTCGAAGCCTCGATTCGCCAAGGTGACCGAGCAGATCAAGTTCGTGATCGCCGAAATGCTGCAGCGACGGATCAAGGATCCGCGCCTGGGCTTTGTCACGGTCACCGACGTGCGAATGACCGGAGACGGCCACGAGGCCACGGTCTTCTACACGGTGCTCGGCGATGAGACTGCGCGCGCCGAGTCGGCGATCGCCCTGGCTTCGGCGACCGGAGTACTGCGCTCCGCGGTCGGCAAGCAGCTCGGGATGAAGTTCACCCCGAGCCTCACCTTCGTACTCGACGCGGTGGAGGAGGAAGCGGCCTACCTGGAGGACGTGCTGGCCAAGGCGCGGGCTCAGGACGCCGCTGTGGCCGCTCAGGCTGCCACCGCGACCTACGCCGGCGATCCGGACCCGTACCGCACGTCTGAGGCTGCAGACGACGACAGTGAGTGAGCCGTCCGGCCTGGTCGTCGTCGACAAGCCGTCCGGCTGGACCTCACACCAGGTGGTGGCGCGCTGCCGGCGGCTGTACGGCACCAAGAAGGTCGGTCACGCCGGCACGCTGGATCCACTGGCCACCGGCGTGCTGCTGGTCGGGGTGAACCGGGCCACTCGGTTGCTCGGCCATCTGGCCGCCCACGACAAGAGCTACTCCGCCACGATTCGGCTGGGTCAGTCGACGATCACCGACGACTCCGAGGGCGACGTCGTCACCGCGTCCGGTGCGGCCGGCATCAACCGGGACCGGGTGTTGGCAGCGATCCCCGCCCTGACCGGGACGATCAGCCAGGTGCCCTCGGCGGTCTCTGCGATCAAGGTGGACGGCAAGCGCTCCTATGCCCGGGTGCGGGCCGGAGAGGCGGTCGAACTGGCCGCCCGCGAGGTTACCGTGAGCCGCTTCGAGCTGCTCAGCGCGGTGTCGGTCGATGCGGACGGCTTGGCGCTGCTCGACCTGGAGGTGGTCGTCGACTGCTCCTCGGGTACCTACATTCGGGCGCTGGCCAGGGATCTGGGCAGTGCACTCGGCTGCGGCGGGCACCTGACCCGATTGCGCCGGACCCGGGTCGGGGGCTTTGATCTGTCTCTGGTTGGGCTGGACGGGGACGGCTTGGCCGGCACCGAGCCCGGCCCGTTGCTGAGCATGGCCGACGTGGCCCGTCGGGCTTTCCCGGTCGTGGAGCTGGACGCGGGCCAGGCCGCTGAGGTCCGCTACGGGCGCAGCCTCGAACTGGCCCTGACCGACAGCCCCACCGCGGTGCTGTTCGAGGGCGAGTTCCTGGCGCTGTATCGCGCCGACGGCCCGATGGCCCGACCGTTGGCCGTGCTCGGATGAGCAGGGCTGCGGCGACGGGCCAGCGCGCTCGGCTCGGATCACTTGGGTAAGGTAGCCACCGGTATTACGTGGCTTTGGCCGGGGAAGGTTGCGCAGTGGGTTCGTCGATCGTCGTCATAGGCAACTTCGACGGTGTGCACCCCGGACACCGGGCTGTGCTGTCCGAGGCGCGTCGCCGTGATCCGGCGCTGCCGTTGGTCGTGGTGACCTTCTGGCCGCACCCGGTCTCTGTCCTGCGACCGGAAGCCGCTCCTTTACTGCTCACCTCGCTGGAGGCCCGGATCGAGCACCTCACCGCCGCCGGGGCCGACCGGGTCGAGGTGATCGACTTCACCCCCGAGTTCTCCGCCTGGTCGCCGGCGGAGTTCGTCGAGAGGGTGCTCATCCCGCTGGCGCCGAAGGTGGTCGTGGTGGGGGAGAACTTCCGCTTCGGGCATCGTGCCGCCGGCAATGTCGAGACTCTGCGCGAGCTGGCTGCCGGTCGCTTCGAAGTGGACGGTCTTCCGCTGGTGAAGTTCCGCGACGAGGACACCTGCTCGAGCCGGATTCGTGAGGCACTGGCCGCGGGCGATGTCGAACACGCCGCCGAACACCTCGGGCGTCCCTTCTGCTTCCGTGGGGTGGTCACTCACGGTGATCGCCGCGGCCGTGAGCTGGGCTTCCCGACCGCGAACCTGCCGGTCCCGGCCAACCTGGCCTCCCCGGCTGACGGCGTCTACGCGGGCTTTCTGACCCGCCGCGACGGTCTGGACGGACGGGGCGAGCGGCTGGCTGCCGACGCACCGGCCCCACGCTGGCCCGCCGCCATCTCGGTGGGCACGAATCCGACCTTCGGCGGACTGTCTCGCCGGGTGGAGTCCTATGTGCTGGATCGCGACGACCTGGAGCTCTACGACGCTCCGGTCACCGTCGAGTTCGTGGCCAGGATTCGGGGCCAGGTGAAGTTCGACGGGATTGAGGGTCTGATCCAGCAGATGCACACCGACGTGGCCGACTGTCGGCGTCTGCTCGGCCTCGGCTAGCGCACCGTCAACGACTTGCGGTAGACGGCGTCCACCTGGACGCGGGCTTCCACCTGGCCGTCCGCCCCGATCTGGTCATAGGCGGTCTCGATGTGGTCGCCGGTCGGGGTGTACTCCAGCCCGATGTACATCGGGATGGCCGCCTCATTGTCCGGGTCGACGCGCAGGAACACCTCGACGAAGCCCTGTGCGGCCGCTTGGGTCTCCAGGAAGGTGGTGATGGCCCGGGCCGCGCCCTGTCGGCGCATCGCCGGGTAGACCCACAGATTCTTCAACTCCGGGCAGAGCTTGCTCGCGCGGCAATCCAGCGCCCCGGTGCCCAGCGGTTCGCCGTCGCGCAGGGCGATCGCGTAGTAGTAGTCGCCGGCCGACATCAGGTCGAACTGGGACTGGGAGAAGTGCGCGCTCGGATTGCTTTCTCTGGAGATCAGGGCAGGCAAGTCGGCTGCGGTACTCAGTCGGACCTCGATCGGCGCCTCGGGCATGCAATCCTCCGTCGTTCACTTGGGTTCGCGTGCCCAGTGTCTCCCCGGTCGCCGACTCTCGGGCAATGTCTTGGTCTATGGCCTAGCGGAAGTGCCTACTTGGTGACGCTCCGATAACGGACTCACCGATTCCTTTCGGCGATGCCCAGGACCTGCAAAGCTATCCCACAAGAATCACCAAGAGAGGAATAACCCATGTTCCGCATGTCTCGCCTGGCCCTCTTGGTCGCTGGGCTCACCGTTCTCGCCGGCTGCTCCGCGCAGCCGCCGGCGGCCAGCCAGCCCGCAGCCAGTCAGCCGGCGGCCAGCCAACCTGCGGCCAGCGAGCCTGCCGCGTCCACCTCCGCGGCCCCGAGCGCCTCCGAGCCGGCTGGTGCCGCCGGCTCCACCGATGAGTTCATTGCCAAGGTCACGGCCGGCATGAAGGGCGTCACCAGCTATCACGTGGTGATGTCGATGACTTCGGGAAGCACCCAGATCAAGGTCGAGAGCGATGTCGACGCCAAGAGTCCGACCAAGCCCAACCAGCACATGTTCATGGATATGGGCGGCATGAAGATCGAGATGATCAGCATCGACGGCGATTCGTACATGAAGGGTCTGCTCGGTGACGGGTGGTTCAAGGTCTCCAAGGATGTGGCCGAGCAGTCCAGTAGCGGGGTCGACACCGACCAGAGCCAGTGGCTGACCGCCAACAAGGATGCTTTCAAGAAGGTTGAGCAGGTCGGCAAGGAGCAGGTGGACGGGGTCAGCGCCACTCACTACCGGCTCACCATGGATGGTGCCGAACTCAAGGATCTGGGCGGGAGCACGTCGATCGGCTCCGGCGACCTGGTCTACGACTGCTGGGTGGACGATCAGGGCCGGATGATCAAGTCCAGCTTCGACCTGAGCACCGGAAGCACTCCCATGAAGATGGAGGCCACCATGAGCAAGTTCAACGAGCCGGTCTCGGTGGTGGCACCGAAGAAGTTCACCGAGATGGGTTAGGTCGACCCAGACAGGCAGCAGGGCCCCCGCCGGGATCGGCGGGGGCCCTGCGTCGTTCTCAGCTCAGTCGAGCGTCTTCAGGATGTCGTCCACCCGCTGCTTGGCGTCGCCGAACAACATCTGGGTGTTCTCCTTGAAGAACAGCGGGTTCTGAACGCCGGCGTAGCCGGTGGCCATCGACCGCTTGAAGACGATCACGTTCTCGGCCTTCCAGACCTCGAGCACCGGCATTCCGGCGATCGGGCTGTTCGGGTCGTCCAGTGCGGCCGGGTTGACGGTGTCATTGGCTCCGATCACCAGCACCACATCGGTGTCGGCGAAGTCCTCGTTGATCTCGTCCATCTCCAAGACGATGTCGTAGGGGACGTGAGCCTCGGCCAGCAGCACGTTCATGTGGCCCGGCAGGCGCCCGGCCACCGGGTGCACCCCGAAGCGGACGTTCACGCCGTGAGCGCGCAGCTTGGCGGTCAGATCGGCCACCGGGTACTGCGCCTTGGCCACCGCCATGCCGTAGCCGGGGGTGATGATGACGCTCTTGGCGTTCCAGAGCAGTTCGGCGGTGCCGGCTGCGTCGATCTCGCGGTGCTCGCCTTCTTCGGTGGCAGCGGCCACCACGGTGCCGCCCTCGGAGCCGAAGCCGCCCAGGATCACCGACATGAACGAGCGGTTCATGGCCTTGCACATGATGTAGGACAAGATCGCACCCGAGGAGCCCACCAGCGAGCCGGTGATGATCAGCAGGTTGTTGCCCAGCATGAAGCCGGCCGCCGCTGCCGCCCAGCCCGAGTACGAGTTGAGCATCGAGACCACGACCGGCATGTCGCCGCCACCGATGGCGGCCACCATGTGCAGGCCCAGCAGGAAGCCGATGACCGCGATGGCGATGATCAGGATCCAGCCCAGGGTCGGGTTGGCTTCGGCGCCGATGACGAACCAGATCATCAGCGCGAAGAACACGATGAAGCCGATCAGGTTGATCAGGTTGCGTCCGGGCAGGGTCAGCGGCTTGGAGCCCATCTTCGCCGACAGCTTCAGGTAGGCGATCACCGAGCCGGTGAAGGTGTAGGCGCCGATCAGGACGCCCAGAGCGACCTCGACCAGGTGGACGGCGCCGCCGGCACCCTCCGCCACGGCGAAGGAGTTGAAGCCGACCAGCACCGCGGCCATACCCACGAAGGAGTGGAAGGCCGCGATCAACTCGGGCATCTGGGTCATCTCGACCTTGCGGGCGATCGGTGTTCCGATCAGCGCACCGATCAGCAGGACGGCGACGATCAGGGCGAGCGTCACCGGCACCGACTGGCGGTCGGGCTGGGTGGCCGAGAGGAACAGCGAGTCGGCGATGGTGGCGATCAGGGCCAGAGCCATGCCGACCATGCCGGCGATGTTGCCCATCCGGGCAGTGGTCTGCTTGGACAAGCCGGCCAGGGAGAGGATGAACAGAACCCCGGCGACGATGTAGAGCCCTTGGATGAAGTACTCAAGCATGCTCAGGCCTCCTTCTTGAACATGCCGAGCATCCGGTACGAGACCAGGAACCCGCCGAAGATGTTGATCGATGCGATGGTCGCCGCGATGAAGCTCATCACCAGGACCGCGATATTGGTCGAGCCCAGCTGCAGCAGCGCGCCGACCAGGATGATGCCCGAGATGGCGTTGGTCTGGGCCATCAGCGGAGTGTGCAGCGAGTGCGCCACGCCGCTGACCACGTAGAAGCCGACCACCACAGCCAAGGCGAACACGGTGAACGCCCCGACGAAGCTGGCCGGTGAGAAGGTCACGGCGAGGACGACCAGAGCCGCGGCGAGCGCCGACCAGATCAACTGACGGGTGGTCTTGGCCTTGGCTGCAGCGGCCTCACGGGCCGCCTTCACGGCCGGGTCCTCAGCCGGCTTGGCCTCCACGGCCGCTGTCGGTGCTGCAGACACTTGCACCGGTGGCGGTGGCCACAAGACTTCGCCGTCCTTGGTCACGGTCATGCCGCGGACCACGACGTCGGAGAAGTCGAAGACGACTTCGCCGTCCTTGCCCGGGGTGAGCAGCTTCATCAGGTTGACGACGTTGGTGCCGAACAGCTGCGAGGCCTGAGTTGGCAGCCGACCGGCCAGATCGGTGTAGCCGATGATCTTCACGCCGTTGGCGGTGACGACTAGCTTGTCGGCCACCGATCCCTCGACGTTTCCGCCATTGGAGGCGGCCATGTCGACGATCACCGAGCCCGGCTTCATCGTGGCCACCATCTCGGCGGTGATCAGCCGGGGCGCGGGGCGTCCGGGGATCAACGCGGTGGTGATGATGATGTCGACGTCCTTGCACTGCTCGGCGTACATCTCGGCGGCGGCCTTGTTGTAGGCCTCCGAGGCCTCCTTGGCGTAGCCGTCACTCGACTTCTGCTGCTCGGCCTTGACCGCGACGAACTCGCCGCCCATCGACTGGACCTGCTCGGCGACCTCGGCGCGCAGATCGGTGGCCCGGACGATCGCACCCAGCGACTTTGCCGTGCCGATCGCGGCCAGACCGGCCACGCCGGCGCCGGAGACGAACACCTTGGCCGGGGGAACCTTGCCGGCCGCGGTGACCTGGCCGGTGAAGAACGACCCGAACTCGTTGGCCGCCTCCACGACGGCGCGGTAGCCGGCGATGTTGGCCATCGAGCTCAACACGTCCAGTGCTTGAGCGCGGGAGATGCGCGGCACGGCGTCCATTGCCAGTGCGGTGATCTTGCGCTCGTTGAGGGCTGCGACCAGCTCGGGGCTGCGCGCGGGAGCCAGCAGCGAGACCAGCACCGCGCCTTCGCGGAGCTTGGCGATCTCGGCGTCGCTGGGGGCGTTGATCTTGGCCACCATCGGTGCAGCCCAGACGTCCGCGCCGTCGGCAACAGTGGCACCGGCAGCTGCATAGTCGGCGTCGGGGTAAGAGGCCAAGGTTCCGGCCCCCTTCTCGACGAGCACCGTGTGGCCCAGCTTGATGAGCTGAGCGACGGTCTTCGGGGTGGCCGCAACGCGGGTCTCCCCGGCCTGGCTCTCCAGGGGGATGCCGATCTGCATAAGTTGTAAGTCCTTCCGACGAAGTCGGCCCGGCAAAGCCAACGGTCGGTAGCGTAGTGGGCGCAGGGGAGAACATCCTCCCTCGACTCGTGGCGTGGGCCGAGCGATCGTGCAACCGGGCCGGTTTCGTCCGAACTCAGAGACGGTGATTACGCACGCCGATTGGCCCGGTGGTAGTGCGGCCCGGTAGCATTGCTTCGCCGTCATGACGGCCGCGGACGCCCAAGAGCTCCCACGATCCGAAATCTGAACGAATCGGACCTTTGGTCAGGGGAGCGCCGCGCAACGGGAAACCGAGAGGAGAGCAGCCGAAGATGGACGCTGACACCAAGAAGAAGATCATCGAAGAGTACGCGATCGCCCCGGGCGACACCGGTTCGCCGGACGTCCAGATTGCGCTGCTCACCAAGCGGATCGCGCACCTGACCGAGCACCTGAAGGAGCACAAGGGCGACCACCACAGCCGCCGTGGCCTGATGCTGCTGGTCGGCCAGCGCCGCCGCCTGCTCAACTACGTCATGAAGAACGACGTTGAGCACTACCGTTCGCTGATCGCTCGCCTCGGCCTGCGTCGGTGACACTCGCTTTCTGATCAGCCGGTGACGGACTCCGTCACCGGCTGTTCGTGCATACAACACAAGATGAGAGCCCCGGCCAATACCTGGTTTGGTCCTCGGTAGTGACTTTCGGGAAACCTTCGGGTTGCCCGCGAGCCTCGATCGAAGACCGGGCGAGGAGCGGCGGGGCAGAGGAAAGGAATCTGAATGGAAGGTCCTGAGATTCGCTTCACCGAGGCCGTGATTGACAACGGTTCTTTCGGTAAGCACGTGGTCCGGTTCGAGACCGGGCTGCTCGCCAAGCAGGCCAACGGCTCTGCTGCTGTCTACCTGGACGGCGACACCATGTTGCTGTCCGCCACCACCGCGGCCAAGAACCCGCGAGATGCTGTCGACTTCTTCCCGCTGACCGTCGATGTCGAGGAGCGGATGTACGCCGCGGGCCGGATCCCCGGCTCGTTCTTCCGTCGGGAAGGCCGTCCGTCCGAGGGCGCCATCCTGGCCGCCCGGCTGACCGACCGTCCGCTGCGTCCCTGCTTCGTCAAGGGGCTGCGCAACGAGGTCCAGGTCGTCATCACCGTGATGGCGCTGAACCCGAACGTCCGCTTCGACGTGCTGGCCATCAACGCCGGCTCGGCTTCCACCACGCTGGCCGGCCTGCCGTTCTCCGGCCCGGTCGGCGGCCTGCGGATCGCCCTGATCGGCGACCAGTGGGTCGGCTTCCCGACTGTCGACCAGATGGAGCAGTCCACCTTCGAGATGGCGATCGCCGGCCGGGTGCTGCCCGATGGTGACGTGGCCATCATGATGGTCGAGGCCGAGTCCACCGCCGCCACCTGGGATCTGGTTCGCTCCGGCCGCACCGCCCCGACCGAAGATGTCGTCGCACAGGGGATGGAGGCTGCCAAGCCGTTCATCAAGGCGCTGTGTGACGCGCAGGCCGAGTTGGCCGCCATGGCACCCAAGCCGGTCAGCCAGTTCCCGGTGTTCCTGGACTACCAGCCCGACGTCTTCGAGGCTGTCGAGGCTGCCGGCACTGAGCGGCTCAAGGCCGTGATGAGCATCGCCGGCAAGGCTGAGCGTGAGACCGCCACCGACGAGCTCAAGGCTGCCCTGCACGCCGAGCTCGACGCGCAGTTCCCGGAGCGGGAGAAGGAGATCAGCGGGGCGTTCAACTCGCTGACCAAGAAGGTCGTCCGGCATCGCACGCTCACCGAGAAGGTGCGCATCGACGGCCGTGGCGTCCGCGACATCCGCACGCTGTCGGCTGAGGTCGGCGTGCTGCCCCGGGTGCACGGTTCGGCGCTGTTCCAGCGTGGCGAGACCCAGATCCTGGGCGTCTCGACTCTGAACATGCTGGACATGGAGCAGAAGCTGGACACGCTCTCCCCGGAGACCACCAAGCGCTACATGCACAACTACAACTTCCCGCCCTACTCCACCGGTGAGACCGGCCGGGTCGGTTCGCCGAAGCGGCGCGAGATCGGCCACGGTGCGCTCGCCGAGCGTGCTCTGGTGCCGGTGCTGCCCAAGCGGGACGAGTTCCCCTACGCGATCCGCGAGGTGTCCGAGGCTCTCGGCTCCAACGGCTCGACCTCGATGGGCTCGGTGTGTGCGTCCACCCTGGCGCTGCTGAACGCCGGTGTGCCGCTGAAGGCTCCGGTGGCCGGTATCGCCATGGGCCTGATGAGCGAGGAGATCGACGGCGAGACCAAGTACGTCGCGCTGACCGACATCCTGGGTGCCGAGGACGCACTGGGTGACATGGACTTCAAGGTTGCCGGTACCCGCGACTTCGTCACCGCCCTGCAGCTGGACACCAAGCTGAACGGCATCCCCTCTGAGGTGCTGGCCGGCGCGCTCCAGCAGGCGCGTGAGGCCCGTCACACGATCCTGGACGTGATGGCCGAGGCCATCGACACCCCGGACGAGATGAGCCCCTACGCTCCGCGGATCATCACCATCCGGATCCCGGTCGACAAGATCGGTGAGGTCATCGGGCCCAAGGGCAAGATGATCAACCAGATCCAGGACGACACCGGCGCCAACATCTCGATCGAGGATGACGGCACCATCTACATCGGTGCCGACAACGGTGAAGCCGCCGAGGCTGCCCGCGCCATCATCAACGGGATTGCGAACCCGACGATGCCGGAGAAGGGCGAGCGCTACCTGGGTACGGTCGTGAAGATCATGCCGTTCGGTGCGTTCATCTCCCTGCTGCCGGGCAAGGACGGCCTGCTGCACATCTCGAAGCTGCGTTCGCTGGCCGGCGGTGGCCGGGTGGAGAACGTGGAGGACGTGGTCAGCGTCGGCCAGAAGATCCAGGTGGAGATCTCCGAGATCGACGAGAAGGGCAAGCTGTCCCTGATCCCGGTCGTCGAGGAGAAGCCTGCCGAGGCTCCGGCCGAGGCCTGATCTGCGATCGCCACGGCTCGGTTGAGCCGATGAGCTAGCCACAGTGGCCGGCCCCGTACGGGGTCGGCCACTGTGCGTTTCCGGGGCTGTGCCGTCCCGGGCGGTCCGTCCCCGCGTGCGGCGCTACCGATCCACGAGGCCGCGCTACCGCTCGTCCGCCGTGCTACCGGTGTAGAGGTAGCACCGTCGACGGACGGGTAGCGCGGTCTCCGGTGCGGTCGCCTTGGCGTGGGTGAGCCGATGGGGGAGTTGTCCACAGATTTGGGCTCAGCCGCCTCACTGATAGTCGCGGCGCGACTGAACTGTGGTCTGCTCTCCAAGTGGAACCTGCGAGAACGACCTCAAGTCTGCTGGACGTCAGCGGGATGACGCCCGCCGAGCTGTTCCGGGCGCGCCGGGACGGAGATCTCGAGCGTGTTCGCCGAGGCAGCTACGCGCTCCCCGAGAAGATGGATGATCCGAGCAGGCATCGCCGATTGGCAGCGGCGACCTTCCCGCTGCTCGCCGAGGGCAGCGTACTGAGTCACGCGACGGCGGCGGTGATCCACGGTCTCCCCATCAGCGGGGAGCACCTCGGGCGGGTGTGGGTGACTCGCTCAGGAAGCGGACACGGGCGACGAGGCCCGGTGGTCCACTTGCGACGGTCGCCGCTCATCGCGTCCGACGTGGCCACTGTGGATGGCCTAGCAGTGACGAGTTTGGCGAGAACAGCCGTCGACGTGGCTCGGGAGTGGCCGTTCGAGTGGGGAGTTGTCGCTTGTGACGCCGTCCTGGCGCGGGGGGTTTCCCGTGATGAGCTGGCCGAGGTCGCGGGGCGGACGCGCCGCTGGCCGGGCGGGCGGCGGGCCTGGACTGCGGTTCGGTTCGCTGATCCGGAATCGGGGTCCCCGGCGGAATCGCTGAGTCGGGTTCAGATCGAGCGGCTGGGATTCCCGACCCCGACCACTCAGTTTCGAGTGGTACTGAGCGGGTTGGTCGTCGCCACCACGGACTTCGGCTGGGAGGATGAGCGGCTAGTCGGTGAGTGTGACGGGCGGGTCAAGTACGGCGAGCTCCTGCGCCCGGGTGAGTCTGCGGCCGATGCCGTGATGCGGGAGAAGCGGCGCGAGGAACGGATCCGGCAAGCGGGCTTCTGGATCGTCCGCTGGGGTTGGCGAGAGGCCAACGATCCGGCCGAACTGGGACGAATCCTCCGACGTGCCTTCGAGCTTGCTCCAGGCGGGTCCCTTCAGTCTCGACCCTGGCCGGCCTAGCCAGCGGCACCCTGTGCGGTGGGAATAGGCTGCACCGCCCGTGTGGAGCCGTCTGACCTGCGCAGTGCGTCGTCTCCCGACTGAAGCGGTGTGCCAGCCCGCGTCCGCGCTACCTGTCCGATGCGGTGCTACCTGTAGACGGGTAGCGCGGCAGAGGCATCGGTAGCGTCGGGTCGTGGAACGGTAGCGTCGAGCACGGAACGGGTAGCGAAGCCGGAACGGGTAGCGGAGCGCGAGGGACGGGCCGCCGACGGGCCCTAGGATGGCCGCGACGGAAGGATGGACGATGAAGGTTGCCGTGTTCGGGGCCAAGGGACGAATGGGGGCCGAGGTCTGCCGGGCGGTGAACGCAGCCGACGATTTGGAGCTCGTGGCCGCCATCGATGCCGGTGAGGACCGCGGCGTCGTCGAGCAGGCCGAGGTGGTCGTCGACTTCACTGTGCCCGCCGTGGTGATGGACAACATCGCCTGGTGCGTCGATCGCGGCATCAACGTGGTGGTCGGCACCACCGGCTTCACCCCGGAGCGACTGGACGCGGTGCGCGAACTCCTCGGGCCCGCCCCGAAGTCCTCAGTGTTGATTGCGCCCAACTTCTCGATCGGCGCCGTGCTGATGATGCGCTTCGCTGAGCAGGCCGCTCGCTTCTACGAGTCGGCGGAGATCGTCGAGCTGCATCACCCGAACAAGGTCGACGCACCGTCGGGCACGGCCCAAGCCACCGCGCTGCGGATCGCTGCCGCACGTGCGGACGCCGGCCTGGGCCCGGTGCCTGATGCGACCACCACCGATCCGGACGGTGCTCGCGGCGCGGTCGTCGGCGGCATTCACGTGCACGGAGTGCGGCTGCGCGGCCTGGTGGCGCACCAGGAGGTGCTGCTGGGGGCGGAGGGGGAGACCCTCACCATCCGGCACGACTCGTTCGATCGGGCCTCGTTCATGCCCGGCGTTCTGCTGGCCGTCCGGGCCGTTGGGCAGCGCCCCGGGCTGACCGTCGGGATCGACGACCTGCTCGGCAGCTAGCCGGACCTGACGCCGGCCGAGAGCCGATCGCAGGCGACCCCGGGGTCCGAATCGACTCCGGCGAGTCCGAACGGCAGGGTTGGCCTAGACGAGCCCCGTGTGCAGCCGGACGAGCTTGATCCGCGGGCCGTCGGGGCTCATGGCAACCTCGGTGTGCGCCCCGTCGGCGGCCCAGCCGGCTGCGGTGAGGAACTCGCGCAGGACGTCATCGGTGGCGTGCAGCCACCAGGTGGCCCGTTCGAAGCCGTCCGCGCGCAGGGTGTCGGCGACCGCATTCAGAAGCCGTGAACCGTGGCCGGAACGCCGCGCCTGCGGATCGACGATGAACTCGGCCACCAGCGCATCGGTGGCCGCGTTGGCGTCCGGATCATCGGACGGACCGACGACCGCGAACCCGACCAGCCGTTCGGATCCGATCGCCACCAGCACCCGGAACTGGGCCAGTGGCGGACGCATGATCGCGGCCTCCCAGCTGGTGGTCATTGCGGCCAGATCGGCCGAGGCAAGCAACTCGTCGGCCAGCTCGGTGGGGTAGTCGGCGACCCAGGCGCGCCGCTGCAGGGCGGCGATGGCAGCCGCTTCCGCGGGCAGGGCTAGGCGTACGGAGTCAGCGATCACGGGGTCACTGTACCCATCGGCCCAGCGCGCAAGCTGCGTCGGTTTCGGTCGGCGGGGGCCTTGCGGGCTAGTTTTGGCTTGTGCGTGAGACCCTGAAGAACCCTCCGAAGCTGGCCGCCGACACTTTGCGGGTCATTCCGCTGGGTGGGCACGGCGACATCGGCCGCAACATGAGCTGCTTCGAGATCAACTCCGAGTTGCTCCTGATCGACTGCGGGGTGCTGTTCCCGTCCGACGATCAGCCCGGCGTGGACCTGATCCTGCCGGGCCTGCACCTGATCGAGGACCGGCTGGACGCCGTCCAAGGGCTGGTGCTCACCCACGGCCATGAGGACCACATCGGCGCCGTTCCGTACCTGCTGCGGCGCCGTCCTGACTTGCCCGTTTACGGGTCGCGACTCACCTTGGCGTTGGTCCAGGCCAAGCTGCGCGAACATCGGGTCGGCCAGACGGACCTGCGTGAGGTCAGAGAGGGGGACCGGGTTCAGGCAGGCCAGTTCAACCTGGAGTTCTTCGCCGTGAACCACTCGATTCCCGACGCGTTGGCGGTGGCGATCCGGACGAAGGCCGGCTCGGTGCTGCACACCGGCGACTTCAAGATGGACCAGCTCCCACTGGATCATCGGCTCACCGATCTGCGGGGCTTCGCCCGGCTCGGCGAGGAGGGGCTGGATCTGTTCATGCCGGACTCCACCAATGCCGACACCCCCGGCTTCACCACCGGCGAGCGGGAGATCGAGCCGGCCATGGAGCGGGTGTTCGCACAGGCGCAGAAGAAGCTGATCGTGGCCTGCTTCGCCTCGCACGTCCACCGCGTCCAACAGGTGATGGACGCCGCTGTCCGGCACCGCCGCAAGGTCGTCTATGTGGGCCGCTCGATGCTGCGGAACATGACTGTGGCCAGGGAGCTCGGGTTCCTGCGAGTACCGGAGAACACGCTGATCGAGCTGAAGCAGATCGACGATTACCGCGACGACGAGGTGGTGATCATCTCCACCGGCTCGCAGGGTGAGCCGCTGAGCGCGTTGTCCCGGATTTCCAACCATGAGCACCCGGTGATCACCGCGGGCCCCGGCGACGTGGTGCTGCTGGCCTCATCGCTGATCCCCGGCAACGAGAACTCGGTCTACCGGGTGATCAACGCGCTGACTCGCAATGGGGTGAGCGTCGTCCACAAGGGCAATGCGCTGGTGCACGTGTCCGGCCACGCCAGCGCCGGTGAACTGCTCTACTGCTACAACCTGCTGACGCCGAAGAATGTGCTGCCGGTGCACGGCGAGGCTCGGCACCTGATCGCCAATGCCAAGCTGGCGGTCTCCACCGGTGTCCCGGCCGAGCGCACGTTCGCCGTCGAGGACGGCGCCGTGATCGACCTGGCCAAGGGAGTGGCCCGAGTGGTCGGCCAACTCGAGTGCGGCTACATCTTCGTCGACGGCCTGACCGAGGGCGAGATCGGTGATGCCGAACTCACCGATCGCAAGATCCTCGGCGAGGAGGGCTTCATCACCGTGATCGCGGTGGTGAACCTGCACAGCGCCGAACTGGTCAGCGGTCCGGACATTCACGCCCGTGGCTTCGCAGAGGACGACTCGGTCTTCGACGAGATTCGTCCCGAGCTTGCCGCGGCTCTGACCCGCGCTCTGGTCGATGGGGCCGACGACACTTACGTCCTTCAGCAGCTGTTGCGCCGCCTGATCGGACGTTGGGTGAACAACAACTTCCGGCGCCGTCCGATGATCCTGCCGATCGTGGTGGCGTCCTGACCGATTGGCCAGGTGGCTGAACCGTCGGGTATCGTAGGCAGGTCCCCGCAGTGGGGGCCGTTCTTCTGGCTGCGATCGTGCGCCGGAACAGTTTGGATAACGAGGAGTACTGCGGTGGCTGCCGTCTGTGACATCTGCGCCAAGGGGCCCGGCTTCGGGCACAATGTGCCGTGGTCGAAGAAGAAGACCAACCGGCGCTGGAACCCGAACATCCAGCGGGTTCACGCTGTGGTGGACGGCACCCCGAAGCGCCTCAATGTGTGCACCTCCTGCCTGAAGGCCGGTCGCGTCACCCGCTGAACGCATTCTGCGAAGAGACCCGCCCGCGGGCGGGTCTCTTGTCATGTCCGGACGCAGGTGATTCGGGCCGCCGAGTGTCGCCGTGCACCGGTCGTCGGTGGCTGCACCTAGGCTGAACGCTCGTGGAGACGAACCTGGACGGTTGGCGGACGCAGGCCTACTCGAGGCTCTATGCGCCGCTGTCCAGCGTGCTGGGTGAACGCACAGCCAAGGAGTTCGCGGCGCTGCGGATTCACACAGTGGGTGATCTGCTGCGCCACATTCCACGGCGCTATCTCTCCGGCACCGAGCTGACCGATCTGGCCACGCTGACCGAGGGCGACCATGTCGCGGTCGTGGCCAAGGTCGCCAACATCGAGCGCCATGCGGCTCGTCCGTCCCCGGGCCGCAAGCCGGCTCCGGGACGCCTCGAAGTCACCCTGACCGACGGCAATGGACGCCTCAGCGCCACCTTCTTCGGACGCGATCATCTCCTCGACTGGTGGAGCCGGCAGCTGCAGGCCGGGGTTGCCGGGCTGTTCGTCGGCAAGGTTGGCAGCTTCCGCAATCAGCTGCAGATGAGCCATCCCGAGTTCGTCATGCTGGACGCGGGCGGACGGGTGGTGGCCACCAGCGAGGAGAAGGCCTTGATGGCCGAGCTGGCCAGCACGGGCCTGGTCGGCATGTACCCGGCCACCGCGAAGCTGCACACCTGGAAGGTGGCCGAGTGCGCCCGGTTGGCGCTGGCCAGCGTCGAGGGGGTCGAGGATCCGTGGCCGTCCTGGGTGCTCGAGCGGGCTGGGGTGCTCGGCTTGAGTGAAGCCCTGGCCGCCGTTCATCAGCCGGCCACCTTGGCGCAGGCCGAGCAAGGTGCCCAGCGGCTCCGCTTCGACGAGGCGCTGTCCACTCAGCTGACCATGGCCTATCGCCGCGCCGATGCGGCCAACAGACGGGCGGTGCCTCGCCGGCCGATGGCCGATGGCCTCTTGGCGGCGTTCGACGCTCGGCTTCCGTTCTCCCTTACCGCGGGCCAGCAGAAGGTCAGTGCCGACATCCTGGACGACCTGGCCAAGGATCGTCCGATGCAGCGACTGCTGCAGGGCGAGGTTGGTTCGGGCAAGACGGTGGTTGCCCTACGCGCCATGCTGGCCGTGGTGGACGCCGGAGGCCAGGCGGCGCTCCTGGCGCCCACCGAGGTGCTCGCCGCGCAGCACTACCAGACGATCACCACGCTGCTGGGCGACCTGGGCGGTGGCCGGATGCTGGGCACCCCGGAGGTGGCCACGGAGGTGGTGCTCCTGTCCGGTTCGCTGTCGACGGCGGCCAAGAAGTCGGCCATGCTGCGGGCAGCCAGCGGTGAGGCCGGGATCGTGATCGGTACTCACGCATTGCTGGCCGATCGGGTCCAGTTCGCGGAACTCGGCCTGATCGTGATCGACGAGCAGCATCGATTCGGAGTCGAGCAGCGCGCCCAGTTGGCCGAGAAGGCGACGAGCCGTCCCCATGTGCTCGTGCTCACGGCGACCCCGATCCCGCGCTCGGTGGCGATGACCATCTTCGGCGATCTGGACGTGTCCACGCTGGCCGAGCTGCCGGCCGGCCGAGCCCAGGTCTCCACGGTGGTGGTGGACGCCGCACTGCGGCCGGCCTGGCTGGACCGGGCCTGGGAACGGGTCCGTGAGGAGGTGTCCACCGGGCGACAGGTGTTCATCGTCTGCCCGCGGATCGGTGGCCAGGGCGACCCTGCCGGCGGGCTCGGGGTGATCGAGCTGGCCGAGCAGTTGCGCGCCGGCCCGTTGGCCGGTTTGCGGCTAGGGGTGTTGCATGGCCAGCTGCCTGGCGATGCCAAGGATCAGGTGATGGGGGACTTCGCGGCCCAGCGGCTGGACGTCCTGATCGCCACCACCGTGATTGAGGTGGGTGTCGACGTCCCCAACGCCACCATGATGGTGGTCTGGGATGCCGACCGGTTCGGGATCTCTCAGTTGCACCAGCTCCGCGGACGGATTGGTCGTGGCTCGCACCCGGGAGTGTGCCTTCTGGTCACGCAGGCCGGCGCGGCCGAGCCGTCCCGAGCCCGCCTGGACGCGGTCGCGGCCACCACCGACGGCTTCGAACTGGCCGAGCTCGATCTTGAGCAGCGCCGAGAGGGTGACGTGCTCGGCGCCGATCAGGCCGGGACGCGATCCAGTCTGCGGCTGCTGCGCGTACTGGAGCATGCCGAGCTGATCGGACAGGCCCGGGAGCTGGCAATCGAGTGTGTGGCCGCCGACCCCGAGCGGGCGGTGCCGGGCTTCGCCGACGCGGTGCGGGCCACCGAGCTGCTGTCCGGTGGCGATTGGCTGGAGCACAACTGAGGGCCTAGCCTGAGCCGGTGACCAGGATCATCGCGGGAGCGCGACGTGGCCAGCGGCTGCGCACCCCCGACCATCCGGGCACCCGTCCGACCAGTGACCGGGTCCGTGAGGCCGCCTTCTCGCTGATCACCGACTGGGCCGGCACGGCCGGTGAGTCGTCGGAGACCAGCCTGCACGGCTTCAGTTTCCTCGATTTGTATGCCGGAACCGCCGCCGTGGCACTGGAGGCGGCCAGCCGTGGTGCGGCCCCGGTCTGGGCCGTTGAATCCGATCAGCGAGCGGTGTCGGTGGCCCGGCGCAATGTGGCCGACACCAGGCTGGACGTCCGGGTGGTCGCCGGACGCGTGGAGCGAATCCTCACCGGAGAGGCGCCGACGGCCTTCGACGTGATCTGGGCCGACCCGCCGTATGCGGTTGACCTGACCCAGTTGAGCCCGGTGCTCACCGCCGCCTTCGACGGCGGCTGGCTGGCTGCGGACGGCCTGTTCGTCCTCGAGCGGGCATCGAGAGATGCACCCCCCAGTTGGCCCGATCAGATAGCCGACAGCTGGCTTCGACGTTACGGTGAGACGACGCTCTACTTCGCTGCCAGCGCCGGAAGGTGAAATGTGTTAGCCGTCTGCCCCGGATCCTTCGATCCGATCACCTACGGGCATCTCGACATCATCACCCGAGCCGCCCGGCTGTTTGACGAGGTCGTGGTCGCGGTGGGCCAGAACTCCACCAAGCGCTACCTTTTCGATGCGCAGCAGCGCGTGGAGCTCGCCGCCGAGGCCACTGCGCACATCCCCGGAGTGCGGGTCGAACCGCTCACCGGTTTGCTTGCCGATTTCGTCACGTCACACGGTGCGCGAGTCGTGGTGAAGGGCGTCCGATTCGCCTCGGATTTCGACTTCGAACTGCAGATGGCCCATCTGAATTCGGTAGTTGGCGGAGTCGAAACTATTATTCTCCCCGCATCGTCTGTGTGGGGGACGCTGTCATCGACGATGATTCGCGAGATTGCATCCCACGGTGGCGATGTGTCTGAGTTCGTCCCAGAAGTGGTCTCCCGGCGGATCCGCCAAATCGCCGGCAGGAAGGAGCAAGCAGATGGTTGAGCGGACCCACCAGGTCCTTCAGCAGCTGCGTGAGTTGGTCAGCACGGCCAAGAGTGTGCCGATGTCGGCATCCTGCATGGTGAATCGCACGGAGGCGATCTCGCTGATCGACCAGGCCGCCCAGGCCCTGATCGACGACACCCAGGAGGCGCAGCGGGTTGCCGCGACGTCGCTGGAAACCCTTGAGCGCGCGCAAGCCGAAGCACGACAGATCATCGAAGCCGCCGAGGAGAAGGCCCGGTTCCTGGCCGGCCAGTCCGAGGTGGTCGAGGAGGCCAAGCGCAAGGCGGCCCAGCTGGAGACCAAGGCGCTCAGTGACGCCGAGGCGCTGCGTCGGGAAGCCGATGCCTACGTCGATGCACGAATCGCCAGCTTCGAAGCCGGCCTGCACAAGACGATGTCCCAAGTGCGCACCATGCGTGAGCGGCTCTCTCAGCGCTCGGCCCTGGACGACACCAATACCCAAGCGCTGCCTCGGCTGCGCGACTGATTCGGACTCGCTTTTGTGTGCCGGACCTCCGGCACGGTAGAGTCCTCCTTTGGTTACGACGCTGTCGAACCGCGTGTGAAAGGGATACCTCGTGCCTCCCCGTCTGCCGGACTCTCGCTCGGGTCTTGTGATTGATACTCATGAGCTGAGTCGTCGGGCTGGCGTGCTGAAGGAGATCACTCAGGTCGCCCCGGCACCCGCGGATCTCGGCATCGAAGTGATCGGGGTGCCACTCGGCTCACCCATTGAGTTCAGCCTGCGGCTGGAGTCGGTGGTGGAGGGGGTGCTGGTCACCGGAACTGCCGTTGTGCAACTGCAGGGCAACTGTGCACGCTGTCTGGATGAGATCTCCGAGACTGAGGAGATCGACCTTCAGGAGCTGTACTGCTACCCGGGTAAGGAGCTCGACGATCCGGAGGCCAGTCGCATCGAGGGAGAGTTGATTGACCTCGAACCCGTCCTGCGGGACGCAGTGGTACTCGATTTGCCGTTCACGCCGTTGTGCCGCCCGGATTGTGCCGGGTTGTGTCCCGAATGCGGGGGCAACCTGAACCACGACCCGGATCACGGCCACGCTGAGCCTGTCGATCCTCGATGGGCTGAGTTGGCGGAGTGGGCGCAACCCAGCAACGACACGAAGAACAAGGAGTAACGCCGTGGCCGTTCCCAAGCGGAGAATGTCCCGTGCCAACACCAGGGCTCGCCGCTCGCAGTGGAAGACCACTGCTCCGACGCTGGTGACGTGCGCGAATGCCGCCTGCGGCGCCAAGCACCTGCCGCACACTGCGTGCCCCGAATGTGGCCAGTACGGCCCGCGGGCTGCGCGCCGTCAGGTTCTGGACGCCTGAGACTCCGGCCACGTCCGGAACACCAGCGGCATCCAGCCGCGCCCTGCAGCTGATTGAGCAGCTGGGGATCGATCTCGACCCCCAGCTGTTTCGGCTTGCCATGACCCATCGCTCCTACGCGTACGAGAACGGCGGACTGCCGCACAACGAGCGCCTGGAGTTCCTCGGCGATGCGGTGCTGGGCATCGTGGTCACCGAGTACCTGTATTTGACCTACCCGGAGTTGCCCGAAGGCCGGCTCGCCAAGCTGCGCGCTGCCGTGGTCAACTCGCACAGCCTGGCCGACGTGGCCCGTGATCTGGATCTTGGCGATGAGATCCTGCTCGGCAAGGGCGAACAGACCACGGGTGGGTCGGACAAGTCGTCCATCCTGGCCGACTCGCTGGAAGCCTTCCTCGGCTCGGTGCTGATCTCGGCCGGGCGGGACGCCGCCGACCGGCTGATCCATCACCTGTTCGACCCGCTGGTCGCCAAGGCGGCCGCGCTCGGTGCCGGTCTGGACTGGAAGACCAGCCTCCAGGAGTTCTGCGCCGACCATAACCTGGGCGGTCCTTCCTATCGGATCACCGAGTCCGGACCCGATCACGACAAGCGCTTCGAAGCGGTGGCCGTGGTCGGTGAGGAGACCTTCGAGTCGGGTTCTGGAACCTCGAAGAAGCTGGCCGAGCAGGGTGCCGCGGAGAATGCCTTCACGACCTTGGCCCGTCGGCTGAATCCGGTCGAGCAGATACCGGTCTGATGCCCGAGCTGCCGGAGGTCGAAGTTGTCCGCCGGGGGCTGTCCGCGGCGGTCGATGGCCGCCGTATCGCCGAGGTGAGGGTGCTGCACCCTCGTCCGGTTCGGCGGCATCCGGGTGGACCGGACGATTTCGCACTGAGCCTGGTCGGGCGCACTTTCGCCGAGCCGAAGCGTCGCGGCAAGTACCTGTGGCTGCCGTTCACCGACGGGGACGCCCTGCTGGCCCACCTCGGAATGAGCGGCCAGTTCCGCGTCGATGAGGGCGACCAGCCACTGCCACAGCACTGTCGGGTGGTCTTCGGCTTCGCCGATGGTGGGCCGCAGCTGAGATTTGCCGACCAGCGGATGTTCGGCGGCCTGGCCATCAGCGTGGGTGGCGCCGAACTCCCTGACGAGGTGGCCCATATCGCCATCGATCTGCTCGATCCTGGGCTCGACCGGGGCGCGCTGGTGTCCAGGATTCGCTCGCGCAGCTCGGGGATCAAGCGGGTGCTGCTGAACCAAGAAATCGTGTCCGGGATCGGCAACATCTACGCCGACGAGGCGTTGTGGCTGGCCCGACTGCACTATGACACTCCCGCGAACACCATCTCCGCGGCCAAGCTCACCGAACTGCTGGACGCAGCCCGTCAGGTGATGAGTGAGGCTTTGGCCGTCGGCGGCACCTCTTTCGATTCGCTCTATGTGAACGTCAATGGGTCCTCGGGCTACTTCGAGCGATCGCTGAATGCCTATGGTCGCGAAGGGCTGCCCTGCCTGCGTTGCGGACGTCCCATGGTGCGCGAACCGTTCATGAATCGGTCGTCGTTTCGGTGCCCGTCCTGCCAGCGCCCACCGCGTCGCGCGGCCGTCCGCGGCTGAGCCAGATATTGTTCCCAGTTGTGAGCGCAGCCGACCTGTACCGCCGCTACGGCCATGTGGCGCGGCAATTCGTGAAGTTCGGGATGGTCGGCGGCGCTGGCGTCCTAGTCAACATGGTTGTCGCCGTCGTGATGAACAAGCTGCACGGTGGCACCTCGCACGCCCAGGACATCCTGTGGTCGCTGCCGGGCACCGCCTACAACCTGCGGTTCACCTCGCTGGTGTGGATCGTGGGCTTCCTGGTGGCGAACCTGTTCAACTTCCAGCTCAACCGCTCCTGGACCTTCCGGGACACCAAGGCTGCGCCGTGGCTGGCCGAGTTCTGGCCCTTCCTGGCCGTCGGGAGTGTGGCCGCTCTGATCGGGCTTTTCATCAAGATCGGCTTCACCAACCCGACGTCTCCGATCTATCTGCCCGAGCCGTGGTTCCACGAGAATGCCGGGCTCTCCTCCCGGGAGTACTGGTCGCAGCTGTTCACCATCGTGATCACCACTCCGATCAATTTCGTGGTGAACAAGCTGTGGACGTTCCGTCACATCCGTGGCCGCCATGCGGCGGCGTCCGAGTCGAGCGCGGGCTGAGATGTACCTGAAGTCCCTTACCCTGCGTGGCTTCAAGTCCTTCGCGTCCACGACCACCCTGGCTTTCGAGCCGGGGATCACCTGTGTGGTCGGTCCGAACGGCTCGGGCAAGTCCAACGTGGTGGACGCGCTGGCATGGGTGATGGGCGAGCAGGGTGCCAAGAGCCTGCGCGGCGGCAAGATGGAAGACGTCATCTTCGCCGGAACCTCCGGTCGGGCTCCTCTGGGACGCGCCGAGGTGGTGCTCACCATCGACAACTCCGACGGGGCGCTGCCGATCGAGTACACCGAAGTCACCATCAGTCGAACCATGTTCCGCAGCGGCGGCTCGGAGTACGCCATCAATGGCAGCCCGGCCCGGTTGCTGGACGTCCAGGACTTGCTGAGCGACTCCGGCATCGGCCGGGAGATGCACGTCATCGTCGGCCAGGGCCAGCTCGACTCGATCCTGCAGGCGACTCCGGAGATTCGGCGCGGCTTCATCGAGGAGGCCGCCGGGGTGCTCAAGCACCGCAAACGCAAGGAGAAGGCTGAGCGGAAGCTGGAGGCGACCGCGGCCAACCTGAACCGCCTCTCCGACTTGCTCGGCGAGATCCGTCGCCAACTCAAGCCGCTGGGCCGTCAGGCGGAGGTGGCGCGCAAGGCCGCGGTGATCCAGGCCGACCTGCGCGACGCCAAAGCCCGCCTGCTCGCCGACGACCTGGTCAGCCTGCAGCAGAGCTTGGCCGGTGAGCTGGCCGCCGAAGCTGAGTTGAAGACCCGTCGACTGCGCCTGGAGCGGGAGCTGGCCGAGGCTCGCGAGGCCGAACAGCAGGCCGAGCAGGTGTCTCGGCAGGCAGCACCGTTGCTGGCCAGCGCCCAGGAGACCTGGTACTCGTTGGCCGCGCTGGCCGAGCGGCTGGCGAGCACCGAGTCGATCGCGGCTGAGCGACTGCGCAATGCGTCCCAGGTCGGCACCGAGGAGCGTCCCGGGCGTGACCCCGAGGCCATCGAACGTGAGGCGGCCGAGGTGCGCGCCGCCGAAGCAGAGCTCGGTATCGAACTCATGGAGAAGACCGCGGCCTTGGCCGAAGCGTCCCGGCTGCGCGGAGTCGCCGAGACTGCCCACGAGGAGGCCGAGCGCCAGTACGCCGCCCAACAGCGCGCGATCGCAGATCGGCGCGAGGGGCTGGCCCGGCTGTCCGGTGAGGTGAACAGTCAGCGGACCCGGGCTGAGGCCAGTGCGGCTGAGATCGACCGGCTGCAGGTCGCCCAGGTCCAGGCGCAGCAGCGGGCCGCGGAGGCTGCCCGGAAGTTCCAGGAACTGGAGACCCGGCTGGTCGGGCTCAGCGCCGGCGAGGCCGGGCTGGACGACGCCTATGAGTATGCGGCTCAGGCCCAGGCCGAGGCCGAGCTTCAGGTGGAGCGGCTGATCGCGGCCGAGCAGGCCGCCACGGCCGAGCGCGGTGCCCTGGCCGCACGGGTGGAGGCGCTGGCCCTCGGCCTGGAGCGACGCGACGGCAGTGCGGCTCTGCTGGCGGCCGGAGAGCGGCTGGACGGGCTGCTCGGCTCGGTAGCGGCACTGATCAAGGTCTCGCCGGCCGATCAACTCGCCGTTGCGGCAGCTCTCGGCTCCGCAGCCGACGCGGTCGCTGTCACCGGGTTGAGCGCCGCAGTGGCGGCCTTCGATCATCTCAAGGCCGAGGATCTCGGGAGGGCCGGACTGCTGCTGGGCGGGCCGGGGACCAGCCAGCGAGCGGACTGGCCGTCGCTGCCCTCGGGGGCTCGTTACGCGATTGAGCTTGTCGAGTGCGCCGAGCAGCTGCATCCCGCGCTGGAGCGACTGCTGTTCAAGGTGGCCGTTGTCGACGACATCGACGCAGCCGCGGCCTTGGTCGAGGCGCTGCCGGAGCTGACGGCGGCCACCCGCGAAGGTGATCTGCTCAGTTCCTGGTTCGCTGCCGGTGGTTCGGCGGCCAAGCCGTCCCTGCTGGAGGTGCAGGCGGCCCTCGATGAGACCAATGCCCGGCTGGCGGCCGCTCAGGCAGAGACCGAGCGGCTTCGTTTCGAGTTGAGCGCCGCGCGCAGCACCCTGGCGGAGGCCGAGCAGCGCACTGAGGCGGCCTTGGCTCGATTGAACGAGTCCGACGCCGAGCACGCCGCCATGGCGGAGGAGGCCGGCGAGCTGAATCAGGCCGTCCGCGCCGCACAGGCCGAAGCGGGACGGCTCGCCTCGCAAGCCGAGGCTGCCCAAGCCAGCCGGCAGCAGGCACTGGCCAGCCTTGCCGAGCTGGAGACCCGTCTGGAACTGGCCTCGGCTAAGACCGAGGCCAGCGAGGCCGACCCGACCGAGCGCGATCACACCGCGGACGTGGCTCGTGCCGCACGTGCGGCGGAGATGGACGCGCGGCTGGCATTGCGCACCCTGGAGGAGCGCGCGCGTGCGTTGGCCGGACGGGCGGAGAGCCTGACTCGAGCCGCGCAAGCCGAGCGGGACGCCCGGGCGCGGGCGGAAGCTCGTCGCGAGCAACTGCGCCGTGAAGCCGAGATCGCCGGGGCAGTGCGCACCGCGGCCGGTTGGTTGTCCGAGCAGTTGGCCGCATCGCGGGCTCAGGCCGAGGAGGCGCGTCAGGAGGCCCAGCGGGTCCGGGCCGGCGCCGAGGCAGAGCTGGTCTCCGCCCGGCAGCGCGGCCGGGAGCTGGCCAAGGAGTTCGAGAGCCTGGTCGGCATCGTCCACGCCGATGAGTTGGCCCGCGCCCAGCGGCAGCTCAAGGTGGAGTCCTTGGCCGAGAAGGCACTGGCCGAGCTCGGTCTGGAGGCCGAGGCGCTGATCAACGACTACGGCCCCGAGGTGCTGGTGCCGGTGCTCACCGGTCCGGACGGCCAGCCGTTGGCAGAGGGTGAGACGGCCGAGCCGATTCCCTACGTCCGTGCCGAGCAGGAGAAGCGGCTCCGGGCGGCCGAGCGTGATCTGGCGGTGTTGGGCAAGGTGAACCCGTTGGCGCTGGAGGAGTTCGACGCGCTCAGTGAGCGACACGCCTTCCTGGCCGAGCAGCTCACCGACCTGCGCAAGACTCGGGCCGATCTGCTCGACATCATCAGCGACGTGGACACCCGGGTCCAGGAGGTGTTCGCCGCGGCCTATGCCGATGTCGAGAAGGCCTTCGAGGACTCGTTCTCCCGCCTGTTCCCCGGTGGCGAGGGACGTTTGGTGCTCACCGAGCCTGGTCAGTGGCTGACGACGGGCGTGGAAGTCGAGGCTCGTCCGGCCGGCAAGAAGGTCAAGCGGCTCTCGCTGCTCTCCGGTGGGGAGCGTTCTTTGGTGGCGGTGGCCTTCCTGGTGGCGCTGTTCAAGGCTCGGCCAAGCCCGTTCTACATCCTTGACGAGGTCGAAGCCGCCCTGGACGACGTGAACCTGGGCCGGCTGCTGGACATCTACGGCGAGCTGCGCGAGAACAGTCAGCTGCTGGTGATCACCCACCAGAAACGGACCATGGAGATCGCCGACGCGCTCTACGGCGTCACGATGCGCGCCGACGGTGTCTCGGCCGTGATCAGCCAACGTCTGCGCGAGGATTAGCCGCCGCGCACCGGTCGCCGGGTGTCACTGGTCAGGGGACTTGGCTAGAGCGGCGATAATTGGCCTGCAGATGAGCAGAGGAGTTGGGCGAAAGTGACGTTGGCAGTGATCTTCAGCGCGGTGGTGCTGGTCCTGGCCTTGGTGATCATCGCGATCGTTGCGGTGGGCATGAACGGTCCGGTGTCCGACGACGCCCCCGAGATCGCCAGCGTGCTGGCCAGCACCGCCAAGCACCTCAACGGCGACGCGGAGCCGCCGCAGGGTCTGGTCAACTTCTTCGAGGAGATCCCCGATCTGCGACCGCGGAGCGCGACCTCGGCAGCTGAGGCGACCAAGCGCTGAGTGTCCGGCTGGCGCGGTCAGCCGTCAACGTTCACTAATCTGAGCTGGTGGAGAACTACTTCTGGTACGTCCTAGCCGGGGTCGCCCTGGTCCTCTTGGTGGCAGCAGTCACCATCATCGTGGGCAACCGCAGGACGTTGCCGCCGGGCCAGAGCCCCGCTGAGCTACCGGCCTCCGGCGACGAGCCGACCCAGACCGAGCTCGCGGAGCCCGCCGCTGCTGAGCAGGCTGCTGTCGAAACCGAGCGTCCCGAGGCTCCGGAGTCACGGCTGGCCCGGCTGCGTCGGCGGCTGTCGGCCAGCAGCAACCCGTTCGCCCGAGGATTGTTGTCGATCCTCAGCGCGGAGACCCTCGACGAGGCCACTTGGGAGGATCTGGAGGCGTCGCTGATCACCGCTGACCTCGGCGTCGGCCCGACCTCGGAGCTGATCGATGCCCTGCGCGCGGAGTTGTCCATCGCCGGCAACGCTGATGCAGCCCGAGCCAAGGCCGTGCTGCGCTCCGAACTGCTCCGACTGGTTGGCCCCGACGACAACCGCGGCCTGAACCTGACCGGAGCCGACGGTCTGCCCGGAGTCATCCTGGTGGTCGGTGTCAACGGGACCGGCAAGACCACCACGATCGGCAAGCTGGCCCGGGTTCTGGTGGCTCAGGATCATTCGCTGGTGCTGGCCGCGGCCGACACCTTCCGCGCCGCCGCCGCCGAGCAGCTCAAGACCTGGGGCGACCGGGTGGGGGTCGAGGTTGTTCGCGGGCCCGAGGGCGGTGATCCGGCCTCGGTGGCCTTCGATGCCGTGGCCAAGGGCATCGCCGACGGGGTGGACGTGGTGGTGGTCGACACGGCCGGACGCCTGCACACCAAGACCGGCCTGATGGACGAGTTGGGCAAGATCAAGCGGGTCATCGAGCGCAAGGTGCCGGTCACCGAAGTCTTGCTGGTGATCGACGCCACCACTGGTCAGAACGGCTTGGCCCAGGCCCGCGTCTTCGCCGAGGTCGTGGACGTCACCGGCATCGTGTTGACCAAGCTGGACGGCTCCGCCAAGGGCGGCATCATCGTGCCGGTACAGCGAGAGCTCGGGGTTCCGGTGAAGCTGATCGGGTTGGGCGAGGGTGCCGACGACCTTGCCCCGTTCGAAGCGGAGGCCTTCGTCGACGCCCTCTTGGAGGAGTCGTGAGCGTGCTCCGCGAAGCAACCGAGGACGACCTGGAGGCGATCCGGGCGATCTACAACCAGGCGGTCCTGGAGACCACGTCGACCTGGGATCACCAGACGCGCAGCGTGGCCGACCAGGAGGCTTGGTATGCCGTCAAGGCCGCAGCCGGCTTCCCGCTGCTGGTCGCCGAAGACGCCGGACAGGTGGTCGGGTATGCCTCCTACGGGCTGTTCCGGTCGCACGCGGGCTACGCCCACACCATGGAGCACAGCGTCTATGTGCATCCCGACCACCACCGCAAGGGGTTGGGACGGGCGCTGTTGAGCGCTTTGGTCGATCAGGCCCGCGCGCATGATGTGCACGCCTTGGTCGGCGGACTGAGTGCGGACAATGTGCCTTCATTGGCCTTGCATGCGGCGCTCGGCTTCCGTGAGGTGGCCCGGCTGCCCGAGGTTGGTCGCAAGTTTGATCGCTGGCTGGACCTGGTCTTCGTCGAACTCGTTCTCTGATCGGTGTCGGCCCGCCGGCCCGCACTGGCGCGGCCGCGCTGACGGGTAGGATGGCCGACGCCCATCGCTCGCACCAAGAGGTCAGCCTTGTTCGATACCCTCACCGACCGCCTGTCGTCCGTCTTCCGCAATCTGCGCGGGAAGACTCGCCTGACTGACGCCGACATCGAGGCGACCACTCGGGAGATCCGGCTGGCGCTGCTCGAAGCCGACGTCAACCTGACGGTGGTCAAGGAGTTCATCCAGGCCGTCCGGGAGCGGGCCAAGGGTGCACAGATCCACGCCGCGCTCAATCCGGCGCAGCAGATCCTGCAGATCGTCAACGAAGAACTGATCGAGATTCTGGGTGGTGCCGCCCGTCCGCTGCGCTATGCCAAGAAGCCGCCGACGGTCATCCTGCTGGCCGGTCTCCAGGGTTCCGGCAAGACCACGCTGGCCGGCAAGCTCGGCAAGTGGCTGAAGGCCCAGGGCCATTCGCCGCTGCTGGTGGCTGCCGACCTGCAGCGCCCGAATGCGGTCACCCAGTTGCAGGTGGTGGGGGAGCGGGCCGGAGTCCAGGTGTTCGCGCCCGAGCCGGGCAATGGCATCGGTGACCCGGTTGCGGTCGCCAAGGCCGGCGTCAGCTTCGCCGAGACCAAGCTCTACGACGTGGTGGTGGTCGACACCGCCGGACGGTTGGGCATCGACGACGAGTTGATGCGTCAGGCCGCCGACATTCGCGCCGCGGTGAACCCCGACGAGGTGCTGTTCGTCGTCGACGCCATGATCGGTCAGGATGCGGTGAACACCGCCAAGGCTTTCGCCGAGGGGGTTGGCTTCGACGCGGTGGTGCTGTCGAAGCTGGATGGCGATGCTCGCGGTGGTGCCGCGCTGTCGATCGCGAAGGTGACCGGCAAGCCGATCATGTTCGCCTCGAACGGCGAGGGCCTGGACGACTTCGACGCCTTCTACCCCGACCGGATGGCGAGTCGCATCCTCGACATGGGCGACCTGCTCACCCTGATCGAGCAGGCCCAGAAGACCTTCGATGCCGAGCAGTCGGCCAAAGCAGCCCAGAAGCTGCTGCAGGGCAAGGGCGAGTTCGGACTTGACGATTTCCTGCAGCAGATGCAGGCCGTGCGCAAGATGGGCCCGCTGTCGAAGATCCTGGGGATGATGCCCGGGATGGGCCAGGTGAAGGATCAGATCGCCGGCATCGACGAGCGCGAGATCGACCGGATCGAGGCGATCATCTACTCGATGACCCCGGCCGAGCGAGCCAATCCGAAGATGCTGGACGGCTCCCGCCGCGCCCGGATCGCTGCCGGCTCCGGGACCAAGGTCTCCGACGTGAACTCCCTGGTCAACCGGTTCTTTGATGCGCGCAAAATGATGCAGTCGATGGCCGGCTCGATTCCGGGCATGGCCCGCAAGCAGGCTCCGCAGGCGCAGAAGAAGCGCAAGAGCGGCAACAAGGTCTCCGGGAACCCGGCCCGGCGCGCGGGCAAGGCCCCGACTCCGGTCACGGCGCCCGCGTCGGGCTCGGCCTTCGGCCAGCCTGCGGCGATCAGTGAGGCCGAACTCACCAAGCAGCTGGGTGAGTTCCAGCTGCCGCCCGAACTGCAGCAGCTGTTCAACCCGAAGAACACCGGCCCGCGCTGAGAGGTGCTGCGATGATCCGCACTCCGGCCGCCACCTCGGTCCTCCATCTGGACGGGGTGATGCTGCCTTCTGGCGAGCGCAGCGGGGTGTGGATCGTCGACGGGGCCATCACCTTCACTCCGGTTCCCGGCGCGACCACGATCGCCTCCGATGTGTGGATCTTGCCCGGACTGGTGGATGCGCACTGTCACATCGGCCTGGGGGCGGACGGTGCCGTCACCGCCGAGGTTGCTGAGCGCCAGGCGATCACCGATCGCAATGCCGGCACCCTGCTGATTCGCGATGCCGGCTCGCCGATCGACACTCACTGGCTGGATGCTCAGGCCGATAAGCCGCGGCTGATCCGCGCCGGACGGCACATCGCTCGTCCCAAGCGCTACATCCGCAACTTCGCGGCCGAGGTCGAGCCCGAGCAGCTCGTGGCCGAGGTGGCTCGCCAGGCAGTTCGTGGCGACGGCTGGGTGAAACTGGTGGGGGACTGGATCGACCGGGAGATCGGCGATCTGGCTCCGCTGTGGCCCTACGAGACGGCCAAGGCGGCCATCGACGAGGCGCACCGGCTCGGCGCCCGGGTGACCGCGCACTGTTTCGAGGAGGAGTCGGTGCAGCAGCTCGTCCGCGCCGGCATCGACGGCATCGAGCACGGTACCGGCCTGGATGCGGACACGATTGAGCTGATGGCAGCCCGGCAGGTGGCGCTGGTGCCGACTCTGATCAACCTGGAGAACTTCCCGAGCTTCGCGACGGCCGGACAGGCCAAGTTTCCGCGCTACGCCGACCACATGATGGCTCTGCATGGTCGGCGGCGGGAGACGATCGGGGCAGCCATCGAGGCCGGGGTTCCGGTCTATGCCGGCACCGACGCCGGCGGGACGCTACCGCACGGCCTGATCAGCTCCGAGATCGGCCTGTTGGCCGAACTGGGCGGAGCGGAGTTCGCGCTCGGCGCGGCGTCGTGGCGTGCCCGGCAGTGGCTGGGTGCCGAGGCGGCCGGCGAGGGGGAGTCGGCCGATCTGGTGGTCTACCGCGCCGACCCACGAGTCGAGCCCGGAGTCACCGCCCATCCGGCCATGGTGATCCTGCGGGGGGTTGTGGTGGCTTCGGCCTAGCCGGCCAGCACCGGGCCGAGCGCCCACCAGATCATCGCCAGGTTGAGGGCGATCACCGTTGCCACGATCGTCCAGTTGAGCACCCGGCTCAGCGGGTGATCGACGTACTCGCCCATCGTTCGTCTGTCCCCGGTGACCAGGGCCAACGGAGCGGCGGCCAGCGCGACGCCGAAGCTGAGGACCACCTGACTCCAGACCAGCACCTCCGTGGGGGGCAGCCCGAACAACAGCAACACCACGGCCGGCAGCACCGTGATCAGCCGGCGGGCGGTCGGGGCGACGTGCCAGACGTTGAGGTCCTTCAGGATCCGGGAACCGGCGTGAGTGCCGACGACGGCCGAGCCGATCCCGGAGGCGATCAGCCCGATCGCGAAGATGCCGGCGGCGACTGGCCCCAGGTCGGAGCTGAGGGTGGCATGTGCGGCCTCGATGGTGTCGCCGCCGGTACCGGACAAGGTGGTGGCACCCAGCAGCAGCATGCCGATGTTCACCGTCCCGGAGATCAGCAGGGCCGCGAACACGTCCAGGCGCTGCAGTCTCAACAGGCGTGGCAGCGGCTGATCCAGCGGACGTCCGCCCGGCCGAAATCGGTCGATCGCCAGCGCCGAGTGCAGGTAGATGGCGTGCGGCATGACGGTGGCCCCCAGCATTGCCGCGATCAACGGCCACGCGTTGTTGTCCGGCACTGTGGGGATCAACCCGTGCAGCGTGGCCAGCGGATCCGGCGGACGAAAGACCAGGGCCCCCAAGAACCCGGCCACGATGATGGCCAAGACGGCACCCACCCCGATCTCGAAGCCGCGCTCGCCGTTGCTGCGGAGCAGCCGGAGCAGAATCACGGACACCACGCCGACGATGATCCCGCCCAGCCACAGCGGAACCCCGAACAGGAGGTAGAGGCCAAGGGCACCGCCGACGACCTCGGCCAGGTCGGTGGCAATGGCGATCGCGAACGCCTGCAGGGGGTAACCCCAGCTGAAGATCGGACGGCTGCGTCCGCAGAACCGGGCTGCGATCGCCTGCGGCAGGGTCAGCCCGGTGACCAGGCCGAGCTTGGCCGACTGGTACTGAATCACCATGGCCATCAGCGAGGCCAGGCTCAGCACCCAGACCAGGGCGTAGCCGTAGCGGGCTCCACCGCTGGCATTGGCGGCCACATTGCCGGGGTCGACGTAGGCGATACTGGCTACAAAAGCCGGCCCGAGCGAGCCCAATGCCCAGCCGAGGGCACCTCGGCGGCTCGGCGGTTGCCCGGGTAATTGCTCCATCTCGAGTCGCAGGTTATCCCGGTTGGCCCCCGGAGCCGCGCTTCTGGCACACTATTACCCGCATCACTGTGTGCAGGTGCCCTCTCATGCCCTGTGCGCGGCGATTCATCCGGAGCCGGGGAGCGTTGCCCCACATCGTTGTTCGACTCCACCCGCTCGGCCGGTGACGTCACCGGTCCTTGTTCCAACAGGAGAATCCACACTCGTGGCTGTCAAGATTCGTCTCAAGCGGCTCGGCAAGATCCGCTCCCCGCACTACCGCATCGTCGTCATGGACGCCCGCACCAAGCGTGATGGTCGTGCCATCGAGGAGATCGGTCTCTACCACCCGAAGAACTCCCCGTCGCTGATCAAGGTCGACTCCGAGCGGGCGCAGTACTGGCTCGGTGTTGGCGCGCAGCCGACCGAGGCCGTGGTGGCCATCCTCAAGCGCACCGGCGACTGGCAGAAGTTCAGCGGTGACAAGACCCCGGTCGGCGTTGATCCGCAGCCGGAGCCCAAGGACAAGGTGGCCCTGTTCAACGCCGCCCTGGCCGAAGCCGACGACGAGCCCGCTGCCGCTGCCATCTCGAAGAAGAAGAAGGCTGCCGACCCCGAGCCCGAGGCTGAGGTCGAGGCTGCTGAGCCGGCCGAGGCCGAAGAGGCCTGATCGTGCTCGCTGACGCACTGGAACACCTCGTCCGCGGACTGGTGCCCAATGCCGACGACGTCCGGGTCCGCGAGTTCGACCGCGGCCGCGGCCGCACCCTTGAGGTGCGGGTGCACCCGGAGGACATCGGCAAGGTCATCGGCCGCCAGGGTCGCACCGCCAGCGCACTGCGCACGGTGATTGCCGCCCTTGCCGGACGCGAGCAGGTCCGCGTCGACTTCGTCGATGTCGACCGGCGCTCACGTCGTCACAACTGATTCAGCAAACGAGCGAGATTCCGCCCCGTCCGCATTCGCGGCGGGGCGGATTCGGTCTGGAGACCAGTGAGTGAGCAGGTGATCGTGGGCACCGTGGGTCGCGCCCACGGACTGCGCGGACAGGTGACCGTCCGTCCCCGCACCGACAGTGTCGAGCAACGTTTTGCTGCCGGGGCAGTGGTGACCACGCAGGGCCGGGCGCTCACCGTGACCGGGCACAGCTGGCTGAACGGGGTGCTGCTGGTCAGTTTCGACCAGGTCGGCGACCGCACCTCCGCAGAGGAGCTACGCGGCGCGGAGCTGTGGGCCGAGGGCATCGCCGAGCCGACCGAGCCCGACGAGTACGCCGATCTGGCCCTGATCGGGTCGTCCGTGGTCGCTCCGGACGGTACGGTGCTGGGCTCGCTGGTGGCCGTCCAGCACAACCCGGCCCAAGACCTTCTGGTGGTGCGCACGGCGTCCGGTGATCGGCTGGTGCCGTTCGTCGAGGCGCTGGTACCCGACGTTGATCTGGGTGCGCGCCGGATCGTGGTCAACCCGATTCCGGGCCTGCTGTCGGAGGTCGAGGATGCGGATTGATCTGATCAGCATCTTCCCTGACTACTTCGAGCCGCTGCGCCTGTCCCTGGTCGGGAAGGCGGTTGCCAGTGGCCTGGTGGAGCTGGGCGTCCACGACCTGCGTCAGTGGACCCATGACCGGCACCGCACCGTGGACGACACCCCGTACGGCGGCGGTGCGGGAATGGTGATGATGCCCCAGCCCTGGGGCGAGGCGCTGGATGAACTCGTCCCAGCCGATGCCACTCCGACCTTGATCCTGCCGACCCCGTCCGGACGGCTGTTCAGCCAGGAGCTGGCCGTCGAACTGGCGGCCCAGGACTGGCTGCTGTTCGGGTGTGGACGCTATGAGGGCATCGATGCCCGGGTCGCCGAACACGCCGCCACCCGGATGCGGGTGCTCGAGGTCAGTCTTGGTGACTACGTCATCAACGGGGGAGAGGTCGCCGCATTGGCCATGGTCGAGGCGATCGTCCGGCTGCTGCCAGGCGTGCTGGGGAACCCGGAGTCGCTGGCTGAGGAGTCCCACGGGGCCGAGCTGGACGGCTTGCTGGAGTATCCGATGTACACCAAGCCCGCCCAGTGGCGTGGTCTGGAGGTGCCGGCGGTGCTGCTGTCCGGGCATCATGAGCACGTGGCCAAGTGGCGGGCCGAGCAGTCGCGCCAGCGCACCTCTGAGCGCCGCCCGGATCTGCTCCCCGGTGCCAATTAGGCAACGTTCGTCTTACCTAAAACCCGATGAATCCCCTTGTGGGAGCACATAATCCCGCAATCTGAGATTGACCACGCCCGAATGTCTAGGGTGGTGGGACTGTGGCCGAGGACAAACTAGGGTGTCCCTCGTGGCGACAACTACTCTCACTCCGCATCAGAGTGCCGTCCGATCGACAGTCGCGCTGAAGGCGCTGATGGCCGTGACCGGTCTGCTGATGATCGGCTTCCTGCTGATGCATATGTTCGGCAACTCGAAGATGTTCCTCGGCGAGGAGTCCTTCAACCACTACGCAGAGTGGCTGAAGGTCGAAATGCTCTACCCGCTGCTGCCCAAGGGCTGGTTCATCTGGATCTTCCGCGCTGTGATGGCGGCGGCGATCGTCCTGCACATCTACTCCGCACTCACCCTGTGGCGGCGGGCCAAGCTGGCCAGTCCGGCCACCTACGAGGCGAAGCGTCGGCTGGCGCAGACCTACTCGGCGCGCACCATGCGCTGGGGCGGCATCATCCTGGCCGGTCTGCTGATCTTCCACCTGGCCCAGTTCACCGTGCATGCGGCCCTCACTAACGGTGCCTACACCGGCAGCCCCTACCAGATGGTCCTCGCTGAGTTCCAGAACTGGTGGATGGTGGCGATCTACGCGCTGTGGATGGTCACAGTCTGCATGCACATCCGGCACGGCTTCTGGAGCGCTTTCGCGACTCTGGGCGCCAACACCAGCCCGAAGGCTCAGGTTGTTCTCAACGCCTGCGCCTGGGCGGTAGCGCTCCTGCTCTACATCGGCTTCATGGTTATGCCTGTGGCCGTCTTCTTTGGATGGATTGGACGATGACGACGACAACCAAGGCTGCGGACGCGAAGAAGCTCCCCGGCGCCGACTACTTCACTCTCGGTGAGCCGGTTGCCGACACCAAGGCGCCGGCCGGCCCGATCGAGCAGAAGTGGTCCAAGCGCAAGTTCGAGGCGAAGCTGGTCAACCCGGCCAACCGCCGCAAACTGACGGTGATCATCGTCGGCACTGGTCTGGCTGGCGGCGCAGCTGCCGCTTCGCTGGGCGAGGCCGGCTACAACGTCTTGAACTTCTGCTACCAGGACAGCCCTCGTCGGGCGCACTCGATCGCGGCTCAGGGTGGCATCAACGCCGCCAAGAACTACCGCAACGACAACGACTCGACCTACCGACTGTTCTACGACACGGTCAAGGGTGGCGATTACCGCGCCCGCGAGACCAACGTCTACCGGCTGGCCGAGGTCAGCGCGAACATCATCGACCAGTGCGTGGCTCAGGGCGTCCCGTTCGCTCGTGAGTACGGCGGCCTGCTCGACAACCGCTCGTTCGGTGGCGTCCAGGTGCAGCGCACCTTCTACGCCCGCGGCCAAACCGGTCAGCAGCTGCTGATCGGCGCCTACCAGGCGCTGGAGCGTCAGGTGGCCGCCGGGACGGTGAAGATGTACGCCCGCCACGAAATGCTCGAGCTGATCGTTGCCGACGGCAAGGCTCGCGGCATCGTCACCCGTGACATGGTGACCGGCGAGATCGAGACCTGGTTCGCCGATGCAGTGGTCTTGGCCACCGGTGGCTACGGCAACGTGTTCTTCCTGTCCACCAATGCCATGGGCTGCAACGTGACCGCTAACTGGCGAGCACACCGCAAGGGCGCATACTTCGCCAACCCGTGCTACACGCAGATCCACCCGACCTGCATCCCGGTGCACGGCGAGACCCAGTCGAAGCTGACCCTGATGTCGGAGTCGCTGCGGAACGACGGACGGATCTGGGTTCCCAAGAACGCCGAGGATTGCGGCAAGGATCCCCGCGAGATCGCCGAGGAGGACCGCGACTACTACCTGGAGCGGATCTACCCGTCCTTCGGCAACCTGGTCCCGCGTGACATTGCGTCCCGGCAGGCCAAGAACCGCTGCGACGAGGGTCGCGGCGTCGGCCCGGCCGTCCGTGAGTTCGATGACGACGGCAACGAGAAGATGGTGCGCCGCGGTGTCTACCTCGACTTCTCCGAGGCCATCGCTCGACTGGGCAAGGACGGAGTGGCTGCCCGCTACGGCAACCTCTTCGACATGTACGCCCAGATCACCGGCGAGAACCCGTACGAGACTCCGATGCGGATCTACCCGGCGGTTCACTACACGATGGGTGGCCTGTGGGTCGACTACGACCTGTCCAGCAACATCCCGGGTCTGTATGTGACCGGTGAGGCGAACTTCTCCGATCACGGTGCCAACCGGCTCGGCGCGTCCGCCCTGATGCAGGGCCTGGCCGACGGCTATTTCGTCCTGCCGAACACCATCAACGACTACCTGGCTGATGCCCTGAAGTTCCCGAAGGTGGACGCATCGCACCCGGCAGCAGTCGAGGCGCTGGAATCGGTGAAGGGTCGGATCGACAAGCTGCTCTCGATCAACGGCTCCCGCACGGTCGACTCCTTCCACAAGGAACTCGGCCACATCATGTGGGAGTACTGCGGCATGGAGCGCACCGAAGAGGGCCTCAAGCTGGCGATCGCCAAGATCGACGAACTGCAGGCCGAGTTCTGGAAGGACGTCAAGGTCACCGGCGTCAACGAGGATTTCAACCAGACCCTGGAGCGGGCCGGCCGGGTGGCTGACTTCTTCGAACTGGGTCGGCTGATGTGCGTCGATGCGCTGCACCGTCGCGAGTCCTGTGGCGGTCACTTCCGGGCCGAGAGCCAGACCGAGGACGGCGAGGCGCTGCGCCACGACGACGAGTTCCTGTACGCGGCGGCCTGGGAGTTCACCGGCACTGGCGAGAAGCCCGTCCTGCACAAGGAAGACCTGGTCTACGAGGCCATCGAGCTGAAGCAACGGAGTTACAAGTGAACATCACTCTGCGCGTTTGGCGCCAAGCGAATGCCGCCTCGGAAGGGCGGATGGTCACCTACCAGGTGCAGGACGTCTCCGAGGACATGGCCTTCCTGGAGATGCTCGACCTGCTCAACGAGGATCTCACCGTCAAGGGCGAGGAGCCGATCGCATTCGACCACGACTGCCGTGAGGGTATCTGCGGCATGTGTGGCGTTGTGATCAACGGCACCGCGCACGGCCGGGGCAACTCGCCGGTGGCGACCACCACCTGCCAGCTGCACATGCGGTCGTTCTCCGATGGCGCGACCATCGACGTCGAGCCGTGGCGAGCTGGTGCGTTCCCGGTGATCAAGGACCTGGTCGTGGACCGCTCGGCCTTCGACCGGATCATCCAGGCCGGTGGCTATGTGTCGGTGAACACCGGCTCGGCTCCGGACGCCCACGCGAATGCGGTTGGCAAGCTGAAGGCCGATCGGGCCTTCGACGCGGCCACCTGCATCGGCTGTGGCGCCTGTGTGGCGGCCTGCCCGAACCACTCGGGCATGCTGTTCACCGCGGCCAAGATCACCCACCTGGCGATGCTGCCGCAGGGACAGCCGGAACGGCACCTGCGGATCAAGAAGATGCTGGCCACGCACGACGCCGAAGGTTTCGGCGGCTGCACCAACATCGGCGAGTGTGCGGCGGTCTGCCCCAAGGAGATCCCGTTCGACACGATCAGCCAGCTCAACCGCGACCTGATCGCCTCGCTGTTCAAGCGGGACGGCAAGTAGCAGCAAGACTGAAGGGGCTCCGGGATCTCCCGGGGCCCCTTCGTCGTCCCGACACCTCAGGCGCAGACCAGGGGAGGGGGACGGGCCCGCGGGCCGGACCGGGACCGATTTCCCGGGGTGGGGGCCGGTGTGGCAAACTTGGTCCTCGTTGTGCCGTCGTCGCTCCTGCCACAGGGGGAAGGCGTCGACGCCCGATCAGTAATCAATGAACTTAGTGTCCTGTGGCACTGGCGAGGAAACCATGAACAAGCTGGTAGAGCAGATCACCGCTGAGGCAATCCGCAGCGATATCCCCGACTTCCGCCCTGGCGATCAGGTCAAGGTGCACGTGCGGGTCATCGAAGGTAACCGCTCCCGCATCCAGGTCTTCGCCGGTGTCGTGATCGCCCGCAACGGCTCGGGCATCGCCGAGGCATTCACCGTCCGCAAGGTCAGCTTCGGCGCCGGTGTCGAGCGCACCTTCCCGCTGCACAGCCCGATCATCGAGAAGATCGAGGTCGAGCGCTTCGGCGATGTGCGTCGTGCCAAGCTGTACTACCTGCGTGGTCTGCGCGGCAAGGCTGCGAAGATCAAGGAGAAGCGCGACCGCTGAGCCTCCGGGCCCATGGTTGCCGCCACAGTAGACTTCAACGGCAGCTAGGGAGAGGAGTCCGGTGGCGAAGGCCGAGTCAGCCGAACGTCCATCGGCGCTAGGCACGCTCGGTGCCTGGCTGCGAGAGATCGCGATCGTGGTGATCGGCGCCCTGGTGGCGTCCACGCTATTGCGGTTGTTCATCGTCCAGATGTTCGTGATCCCATCCCAGTCGATGGAGAACACGCTGCTGATCAATGACCGGGTGGCGGTGCAGAAGGTCGCCGGGTTCCAGCGTGGCGACGTGGTGGTCTTCCGTGATGCTCGTGGGTGGCTGAACACCACTCCGCACAAGGTCGATGCCCTGCACGAGGCTCTGATCTTCCTCGGCCTTGCTCCCGACGAGAGCGCCGAGCACCTGATCAAACGGGTGATCGGCGTGGCAGGCGACCACGTGGTGTGCTGCGACGCTCGGGGCCGGCTCTCGGTCAACGGCGTCGCCTTGGACGAGCGGGAGTATCTCTACACCGACCCGAGTACGGGGCAGCAGGTGGAGCCGTCCGCGAATGCCTTCGATGTGGTCGTGCCGGCCGGGACCATCTTCGTGATGGGCGACCATCGCAATGCCTCCCAGGACTCGCGATGTCATCTCGGTGAGCCGACGAATGGGCTCCCTGAGGGCAGCATGGCCTTCATCCCCACCGACGCCGTGGTCGGCGTCGCGGTGGCCGTGGTGTTTCCGCTCAACCGGATTCACGGGATCAGTCGTCCCCATTCGTTCGAGAATGTCCCTCCCGGTGGAACGCCGCCGGCCGCACCGGTGATCACCGGCGATCGGGTCGTCTGTTAGCGCAGCCGATGGCCGTGGTGGTGCGCCGGGACGCCGGCATCTATGCCTATGAGGCGTCGCTTCGCCGCGCCGGCTTCGAGTTGATCGCCGGTGCCGACGAGGCCGGACGCGGTGCGTGCGCAGGTCCTCTGGTGGCCGGCGCAGTGATCCTGCCCTCGGGGCGCACCGGACGAGTCCCCGGACTGGCTGACTCCAAGCTGCTCAGCCCGGCCCAGCGGGAGCGGGTCTACGACGAGGTGGTGGCCCGAGCGGTGAGCTGGGCCGTGGTCAGCGTCGAGAACGACGAGTGTGACCGGCTCGGCATGCAGCAGGCCAACCTGGCCGCCCTGCGGCGAGCGGTGGCCCGGCTGGACCCGTCCCCAGACTTCGCGATCACCGACGGATTCAGCGTGGACGGGCTGCCGATGCCGAGCCTGGCGGTGTGGAAGGGCGATCAGGTGGCGGCTGCAGTGGCAGCGGCCTCGGTGATCGCCAAGGTGACCCGGGATCGGATCATGGATCAGCTGCACCAGGAGTTCCCGGTGTACGCCTTCGACATGCACAAGGGCTACTGCACGAGCTTGCATCAGGAGCGGCTTGATGAACACGGCGCCAGCAGCATTCACCGGCAGTGCTTCGAGAACGTCCGGCGAGCAGGTAGGGTGAATCCGCTATGAGCGCCGAGGATCTAGAGCAGTACGAATCCGAACTCGAACTGCAGCTGTACCGCGAGTACAAGGACGTGGTCGGGATCTTCACCTATGCCGTGGAGACCGAGCGGCGCTTCTACCTGTGCAATGCGGTTGACCTCAAGGTCCGGACCGAGGGTGGCGACGTCTACTACGAGGTGTCGATGGCCGATGCCTGGGTCTGGGACATGTACCGTCCGGCCCGGTTCGTGAAGAGTGCCAAGGTGCTCACCTTCCGTGACGTGTCGATCGAGGAGATCGCCCACTCGGAGCTGAAGGTCCCCGACAACCTTTAGTCGCCGCCTGTGGATGGCGTCCGGCGTCGTCCACAGCCCGTTGATTCGGCTGAACCAACTCCACCCGCCGCACCCACATTGGGGGTGGAGGTGATCGCGTGGACAAGGACGAGGTCTGGCGCCGTGGCGAGCAACTGGCCGCCGCGCATCTGCTCGGCAAGGGCTGGACGATCCTGGAGCGCAATTGGCGCTGCCCTGCAGGCGAGATCGACATCGTCGCGGTCGAACCGGGTCGCGAGCCGGTGGTGGTGTTCTGCGAGGTGAAGTGCCGCACCGGACTGTCCTTCGGGACGCCGCTGGAGGCGATCACTGGAGCCAAGCTGGACAAGCTGCGGGCCTTGGCTCTGCACTGGCTGCGGGCCCAGAGCAGGCCGGTGCCGAGCTTCCGGATCGATGCCATCGGCGTGCTGCTCGGCCCGGACGGGCCGAAGCTGACCCACCTGAAAGGGTTGAGTCGATGAGCCAGGCGCGGGCCTGGTCGGTGGCACTGGTCGGCATGCAGGCCACCATGGTCGAGGTTGAGGCGGCGATCGGCTCGGGACTACCGAGCACCGTGATGGTGGGGCTGCCGGATCTGGCCCTGTCCGAGGCGAAGGCCCGGTGTCGGGCAGCGATGGCCTCGGCCCATCAGAGCTGGCCGAGCAACCCGGTCACGATCAACCTCTCTCCCGCGGCACTGCCCAAGGCCGGCTCGCACTACGACCTCAGCATCGCCGCCGCAGTAGCCGCGGCCAATCAGCGCTGCGATCCATCCAGCTTGGAGAACCTGGCCATGTTCGGCGAACTCGGCCTGGACGGTCGCGTCCGCAATGTCCTGGGGCTGCTGCCCGCACTGCTCGGAGCAGCACGGCACGGCTTCACGCGAGCCGTGGTACCGGCCGGCCAACTCCACGAAGCGAGCCTGGTCGAGGGGCTGAGCGTCTACGGGGTTGCTGACCTGAGCGATCTGTTCGCGGTCCTGGAAGGCGGCCCGGGAGTGTCCGCTGAGCCGATCAGGGAGCGTGAGCAGGAGCCGCTGCTGCGCCTGGACCTGGCTGATGTTGTTGGTCAGAGCGAAGCGAAGTGGGCGCTGGAAGTGGCCGCTGCCGGACGGCACCACCTGTACTTGCACGGGCCTCCCGGGGTGGGCAAGACCCTGCTGGCCGAGCGGTTGCCCTCGATTCTGCCGGAGCTGTCGGCCGAGGAGGCGTTGGAGGTCTCGGCGATCTACTCGCTTCTCGGACTGAACCTCGAAGCCGGGCTGATCCGACGACCGCCGTTCGCTGACCCCCACCACACGGCCTCCATCGCCAGCTTGGTCGGTGGTGGCGCACGGGTCGCAGCGCCGGGGGCGGTGTCGCGGGCGCATCACGGAGTGCTGTTTCTGGATGAGGCGCCCGAGTTCCCACCGAAGGCGCTGGAGGCGCTCCGCGTCCCGCTCGAATCCGGACGAGTGGTGCTGGCCCGCGCCAACGCGACTGCGGTCTATCCGGCGCAGTTCCAGTTGGTGTTAGCGGCCAACCCCTGTCCGTGCGGCAACGCCACCACGGTGGGAGCGGAGTGTCATTGCCCGCCCATGGTGGTGCGTCGCTACCGCAGCCGGGTGTCCGGCCCGATCCTTGACAGAGTCGACGTCCATCAGCTGCTGCGTCCGGTGCGGGTCAACCTGCTCAGCGAGGCCGCCCCCGGCGAGAGTAGTGCGGTGGTGGCCGAGCGGGTGGCCCTGGCCCGGCAGCGTCAACTGCGCCGGTTGTCACCTCTGGGGCTGCGCACCAACGCCCAGGTTCCGGGATCGGTGCTGCGCAAGCGGCTCCCAGCTCCGACCGACCCAGACCTGCTCACCACGGTGGTGCAGCGTGGTCAGCTGTCGGTTCGCGGCGTTGACAAGGTCGTCCGGCTCGCCTGGACCATCGCCGACTTGGCGGGGGTCGATCGGCCTGGCCGCAGTCAGTTGCAGACGGCCCTGGCGCTGCGCCGCGGCGAGCCGCGAGAGGCAGGACCGGCGTGATGGAGGAGAGACTGGCCCGGATGTGTCTGGCTGCCGTGGTGGAGCCGGGCCGTCCCGGCGTAGCGCAGCTTCTGGCCGAGTTTGGGGCGGAGGCCGCCTGGCAGGCGATGCTCACCGGAGCGGAGTCCTCACCACTGGCGCAGCGCGCCCGGCGGGTCGTCCCGCAGGCGTTGATCGACGCGACCGCCGCAGTCGGATTGCGGTTCCTTATTCCGTCCGACCCGAACTGGCCGATTCGGCTGAGTGACTTGGCCGACTGCGAGCCAGTCAATGACCTGAGCGGCGTGCCGATCGGGCTGTGGGTCGGTGGTCACGGCGACCCGGCCGAGCTGTGTCACAAGGCGGTGTCCATGGTCGGGTCGCGGGCCTCGACGGCCTATGGCGACACGGTGGCCGCCGAGATGGCCGCAGAGCTATCCGAAGGTGGCCGGACGGTGATCTCGGGTGGTGCGTACGGGATTGATGCCGCTGCACACCGCGGCTGCCTCGCCGGGCGATCGCCGAGCATCGCCGTGTTGGCCGGCGGGCTGGACGAGGCCTACCCGAGTGGGCATCGTCCACTGTTCGAGCGGATCGCGGAGAGGGGAGCGCTGATCAGCGAACTGCCCCCGGGTGAGCACCCCACGAGAGTCCGATTTTTGGCACGCAATCGGCTCATCGCCGCGCTCTCTGCGGGCACGGTGCTGGTCGAAGCCGCAGCCCGATCCGGTGCCCGGAACACCGTGACCTGGGCCAACGAGCTGTCCCGGCTGGTGATGGCGGTGCCAGGGCCGGTGACCAGTGCCACCTCGGTGACGCCACATCGGCTGATTCGGGACGCCGAGGCGGTTCTGGTGAGTTCGGCTGCCGACATCGTCGAACTGCTGGATCCGATGGCCGCTCCGCAGCGCTGGGATTCGCGGGATCATCGGGTCACCGACGGGCTTGATCCGACCCTGCTGCGGCTGTTCGAGGTGATCCCGGGTCGAGGCAGTCTGCCGGCCTCAGAGTTGGCGTTGCGTGCCGGCTGCAGCCTGCCCGCCTGCCTGGCTGGGCTCGAGGAGCTGACCCTGCTTCAGTTGGTCACGCAAGACCAGTCTGGAGCCTGGCGGCTGGCCAGCGGGGCCGTTCGGCCGCGCACGAGCGGTTGAGGGCATGGACTGCGGCGCGATCGCTGCCACATTCGAGCCGAGTGCGGCGTGTATTGAAGCATGAAGAAGCTCCTCAGCGTGGTTGTGCTCTCCGTCCTGACTCTCACGGGCTGCTCCAGCGGCAGCGCGATGCCCGCCGCGGAGCCCAGTACCGCCTCGGGTGAAGCCGGTGGGTTCTCGCTGCCTGATTCGGCACCACGACCGGGGCTGCCCGGCGACAAGGAACAGCCCTACACCAGCGGATCCGATCAGCTCAGCCCCCAGCTGGTGCGAACCGCCCAGGTCGCGCTGCGGGTTCCCGATCTCCTGCCGGCCGTGACCCGGCTGCGGCTACTCGCCTCCAGCCACCAGGGCCAGGTGACCTCCGAGCAACTGAGCCTGGAGGAGGGTGGCTCGGCGACCAGTTCATTCGTGGTCCTCGAGGTGGCTGCGAACCAGCTCGACGATGCACTGACGGCGATCGGTGGCTTCGGTGAGGTGCTCTCCCGTCAGGTCAGCACCGACGACGTGACCACCCAGGTGGCCGACATCGACGCCCGGCTGCGCAACCTGGACGCCTCGATCGAACGGCTGACCAAGCTAATGGAACGGGCCGGCAATCTCGGTGATCTGGCCAGCATCGAGGAGCAGCTGACCGCCCGGCAGGGCGAGCGGGATTCGCTTGCCGCACAGCAGAAGGCACTGGCCGGTCAGGTGGCCCGATCGACGATCACGGTGACTCTGCTGACTCCCGGGCAGGTGGTCACCACGACGACTCCCGGTTTCCTGGGTGGTCTCCAGGCCGGCTGGGACGGGCTGATCAAGACCTTCGCCGTCGCGGCGACGCTGCTGGGTGTGGTGCTGCCCTTCGCTGCGGTGATCGCGCTGATCCTGGTGCCGATCCTGTGGTGGCGGCACCGGCGCAATCGGCGTCGGCTGATGGCTGCGGCCGATCCGGACGCACCGGCCGCCGACGAGCAGACTGATGCGCCGGGCGCCGATGCGGCGCTCGAGGGCGAGACTGCCGCCGAGACGACGACCTCGACCGACCAATCCGCCGATGAGTCCTCTGCGCAGCCCTGAGCTGATCGCGAGCCGATCGTCGCGCTAGCGGCGCTCGAGCGGCCGACGCAGTAGCGCTTCGATGGGCCGGCTGAGGGCCAGCACCAGCAGCCCCCAGAACTCGACGCCGGGGACGGTCAGAGCCAAGATCAGGGCGACGGCGAACATGATGCTGCTGGCCAGGGCGGGCGCCAGCTCGCTGAGCGAGCGGCGCTCACCGCTGATGGTGAGCTCCGGGCGGAGCACCAGCACAAGGTGCATGGCCGTCATGATCAGGCTGGTCACCAGCATGGTGCCGATGTAGAGCGCCAACTGGACGGGATCGGTGTGGAGTGCGCCGACCATCGCGGTGACCACTGGCAGGAACACGATGGTGAACATCCAGGCGGTGTTCAGCCAGAAGACCAGAGTCGTGGTGCGTGCCAGCCGGCTGAAAGTCCGATCGTGACTGCGCCAGAACAGGGCGATGATGACGAAGCTCAGCGCAAAGGTGATCAGTTGGCCATTGTGGGCCCGAAGGAAGGCCAGAGTGTCCTGGCTGTTTCGCGCCGACTCGGCCACCGCGTCGAGAAGGGGCAAGATCAGCAGGGTCATGGCGATGGCCACGACGGCGTCGGTGAAGACGATCGTCCGCTCGGCCGGACGTGGTGCGTCGCCGAACATCAACCCACCCGGGCCGGCGCGACTGCATGGGCCAAAGGTCGCCACAGCAGCAAGGCGAGCAGGCTCTGGAAGCCGACCACTGCCCAGAAGGTCCATGGCGATGCACTGAGTACGCCGCTGGCGGCAAAGGTCACGTCCACGACGCCATGGTAGAGCGCGCAGATCAGCACGGAGCCGCCGGATCGGACGAACAGCCAGCCCAAGACGATCGCGGTGGCGACGGTGAGCACGAAGAAGCCGAAGTAGGGAAGGTCCGACTGGAAGGAACCTCGGATGGCGAAGAGTGGGAGGTGCCACAGCGCCCAGAGCACGCCGACAGCTACGGAGGCCACAGCCGGGTTGAGCCACAGCTGGAAGGTCGGTTGCGCGACCCCGCGCCACATGGCCTCCTCGGTGAGCCAGAACATCAGGGTTTCGATCAACAGCGATAGTGGGATCTGGCTGACCGGCAGCAGCCCTGCTGGTGAGTGGATCACCGCGAGCCGGGCGAAGAACAGCACCAGCAGCGGGATGGCGGCCGCCGCTCCGATCGCGGCGACGTACCAGCGAACGCCGACCCGCCAATGCACCAGCCGCAGGGCGATCTGGGTGAGCCCGCCCCAGCCGCCGCCGGCCAGCGCGGCTGCGATCACCGCCACCGGGAGACCGGCCCAGAACGCGAGAGCCTGCGGCAGATGCCAGCTCAGCAGGCCGTGTTGCTCAGCGATCAGGGTGCCCCACACGCTCCAGGGCAGTGCGAAGGCCACGGCGTAGCCGACGATCAAGGCCCTGACGGGATGAGCAAGCGCTGAGGGGGTGATCCGATCCATGGCGGGAACTTAACGGTCGCTCAGCGCTCGCCGCGATCAGCAATGTCACCCCGTCCGCTCGCAGTTGCTAATAGATGCAAGTAAGGCTAAGAATGTTTACGTGAGTCTGACGCCGCGGGAACGTGAGGTGCTGGCGCTGTTGCGCAGCCAGCCGTCGCTGGATGCCGCCGGCCTGGCCGCCCTGCTCGGCACCACCAAGGGTGCTGTCGCAGTGGTGCTGTCCTCATTGAGTGCCAAGGGCGAGATTGTGGGGCGCGGCTACCTGCTGCGGGATCAGGCTTCGGCCGTCGTGATCGGCGGCGCCGCGTGGGACATCAAAGCCCACAGTCGAGCTGCCGCGCGCTTGCACACGTCCAACCCGTCCACGGTGGTCCAGACGCCGGGCGGAGTGGGCCGCAACATCGCCGAGGGCATCGCCCGGCTCGGTGATCGGGTGTACCTGGTGGCTGCGGTTGGCGCCGACCCGGCGGGTCGTGAACTCCTGTCCCGGACGGCTGAGGCTGGGGTTCTGGTCGACCAGGTGCAGATCAGTGCCCATCCCACCGGCAGTTACCTGGCCGCACTGGACGACTCCGGCGAACTGATCATCGGAATGGCCGACTTCGCCGCCACCGACAATCTCGATCCGGGCGTGATGAGTCGCTCCCAGGATCTGGTCTCGCGCAGCGATGTCGTCGTCCTCGACGGCAATCTGCCGGCGGCCGTGCTGGAGTGGGCGCTGGCCGTCACGGCCGGCTCCGGGGTGCGGGCCGTGGTTGAGCCGGTCAGCGTGGCCAAGGCCGGCCGGCTGGCTGCGTTGCTCGACCCGCAGCATCCGGTCTTCACGATCACGCCCAATGTCGACGAGCTGTCGGCCCTCGTCGACCACCCGGTGGCCGACGACCCCGACCAGCTGGTCGCGGCGGCCGCCGAGCTCCACCAGCGCGGAGTGACCTATGTCTGGGTGAGCCGTGGCGCTGCCGGCAGTCTCCTCATCGGGGCCGACGACGTCGTCACCATCGCGGCAGAGTCGGTCGAGGTGATCGATGTCACCGGTGCCGGCGATGCCATGACCGCGGGCTACGTCCACGCATTGCTTGCCGGTGAGCCGGCCGCAACCGCTGCTCGATGGGGTCACCTGGCCGCCGCCTTGACCCTGGCCAGCCCACAGACCGTACGACCTGACCTGGGCGTCGCATTCGCTGCCCGCCTGCACACAGAAGGAGCCCACCGATGACCGAAGAGTTGTTCACCGTCACTGAGGAGGTGCGCGAGGCGCTGGCAGCCGGGCGTCCGGTGGTGGCCCTGGAGTCCACCATCATCAGCCATGGCATGCCGTACCCGCGCAATGTGCAGACCGCCCGCGAGGTCGAGCAGATCATCCGCGACGGCGGGGCGGTTCCGGCCACGATCGCGATCCTCGATGGTGTGCCCAGGATCGGCCTGAACGACGCCGAACTCGATCTGCTCGGCTCCGACCCGGGTGTGCGCAAGGTGAGCATCCGGGATCTGCCGTTCGTGGTGGCCACCAAGGCCCACGGCGCGACAACGGTGGCCTCGACCATGCGGCTGGCCGCCCTGGCTGGGATCCGCGTCTTCGTCACCGGCGGCCTGGGCGGGGTGCATCGCGGCGCCGAGTCGAGCATGGACGTCTCGGCCGATCTCACCGAGCTCAGCCTCACCGACGTCGCCGTGGTCAGCGCCGGAGTGAAGTCGCTGCTCGATATCGGGCGCACCCTGGAGGTGCTGGAGACCCTCGGTGTTCCGGTGATCAGCGTCGGCTCCGACGACTTCCCGTCCTTCTACTCCCGGACCAGCGGCTTCCGGTCGCCGCTGCGGCTGGACGACGCTGCCACCATCGCGGCCGCCATGAAGGCCAAGTGGGCCCTCGGGCTGGCCGGCGGCCTGGTCATCGCAAACCCGATTCCGGAGGCTGAGGAGATCCCGGCCAACCAGATCGGTGCCCTGATCGAGCAGGCTGTTGCCGAGGCCGACCAGCGCGGCATCACCGGCGCAGCGATCACTCCCTTCCTGCTCGGACGGATCGTCGAACTCTCCGATGGTGACTCGCTGCGAGCCAACATCGCGCTGGTCAAGAACAACGCCCGACTGGGGGCTGCGGTCGCGGTGGCGTACGCGGGGCAGTAACGTCCCCGCGGTGCCATAGGGTTGCCCGCGTGCACAAGCTGACCGTGGCCCAGGGCACGGCGATGAGCGCCGGTGCCGTCCTCGGGGCTGGCATCATCTCGCTGCCCGCGATGGCCGCCGCGGTGGCCGGACCGGCCTCGATCGTTGCCTGGTTGGCCCTGGTGCTGGTCTCGGCACCGTTGGCCTGGGTGTTCGCAGAACTCGGGGCCCGCTTCCCCGACGCAGGCGGAGTCTCCAGCTACGTCCGGCAGGCCTTCGGTGACACTGCAGCGGATGCCGTCGGCTGGGTGTTCTACCTCGCGGTTCCGGTTGGTGCGCCGGTGGCCTCTTCCTTTGCTGGCGGCTACATCGCCGACGCGCTGGGCGGTGGCAGGGCCACCAGCCTGGCGACCTTCGCCGTGATCATCACCGTGGTGTTCATCCTCAACTGGCTCGGTCTGCACGTGTCCGGACGGGTCCAGGTGGTGCTCCTCAGCATCTTGGTGTCGCTGATGGTGATCACCGTCTTGGTCGCCTTGCCGCACGCGCAGGCCGCCAACTTCGTCCCGTTCACGCCACACGGCTGGGGTGCGGTCGGCTTGGCCGCGGCCATGCTGGTCTGGGCATTCGCCGGCTGGGAGGCGGTCTCGTCGCTGTCGCCGGACTATGCGAACCCGCGCCGCGACGTCCCGCGGGCGACAATGCTCGCCGTTGTAGTGGTCGGCGTGCTGTACCTGGCGGTGGCGGGAACAAACATCGCTGTCCTGGGGCCCGGCCTCGGCGCGAGCCAAGCGCCACTGGCCGACCTGCTGGCTGTCGGCATCGGTGAACCGGCCCGTCTGATCACCGCGGCCGTCGCTTTGATGCTCACCCTGGGGACGGTCAACGCCTACGTGGCCGGCGCTGCGCGGCTGGGCACTGCACTGGCGGCCGAAGGGGCGCTGCCTGCCTGGCTGACCGGCACCGATCACCGGTCGCTGACCTTCGTGGTGGGCTCGGCGATTGTGGTGGCCGTGCTGCCGCTGGAGCAGCACACCTTCATGCTGATGGTCAGCGGCGGGATCACGCTTGTCTACGTGCTGGGTACCGCCGCCGCGGTGAGACTGCTGCCGGGCGCCCTCGCCAAGACGGTCGCCGGGTTCGCGCTGGTCAGCGTGTGCGCGCTGCTGTGGCTCACCGGCGTGCCGGCCCTGCTGGGGCTGGCTGTGGCCGCGGCCGCGGTGGGCTATCGGTTCTGGCGGTTGCATCGATCGACGGCCGCTCAGCCAGAAGATGTGGTCTCGGTGGAGGACCCGGGCTCGAGTCACTAGCCCGGGCGGACGGGGCGGGGCCGGCTTCAGCTGCGGGCGACCTCGGGGCGCAGGCCGTTGAGCAGAATCTGCAACAGGGGCTCCCGGTCGTCCGCGCTGCCCAGTCGAACTGCATGCTCAATCCCGCAGATCAGATGGGACAGCCGCTCGGCGGTGAGGTCGTCGCGCACGGCACCAGCCTGCTGCGCACGCCGAAGGAGGGCGTCGAAGCTGTGCAGGATCTCCTGTTTGGCGGCCCGGACGTCCGGACTCTCATCGGCATCGGAAAGCAGAACGACCTGGAGGCCGCCGTCCTCGAGTTGCAGCTCCAGCGCGGTTCGCAGGTACGACGAGAAGGCCCTGCCGGCGTCCGGATTTGCGAGGGACCGTCGGGAGAGCTCGACCATCCGTTCGATGGTGGTCATGCTGAGCGCCTCGACCAAGGCGTGAACGGTGGGGAAGTGGCGGTACACGGTTCCGACTCCCACGCCGGCCTCGCGAGCAATCTCGTTCAATCGCAGATCGCCTCGATCGTGGTCGCAGGCCACTTCCAGGATGCGCTCGCGGCTTCTGGCCGCATCGGACCGGAGGACCTTCATGGCCATCACTATAGCTGAACCGGATGGAGAATCCGCTTGTGCTACTCTCGAAACGGATAGATCATCCGCAATGGGAGGCAAGAGATGGATTGGAACCCCGGGTCACTGCCCGCGCAGAGCGGGCGGACGATCGTCGTCACCGGCGCCACTGCCGGCATCGGCTACTTCGCGGCCGAGCAACTGGCGTCCGCCGGAGCCGAGGTAGTCCTGGCTTCTCGATCGCCAGCCAAGCTGCGCACAGCGCAGGAGGCGATCCGGGCCAGGGTGCCGGACGCACAGCTTCGCTCGGTCGTGATTGAGCTCGGCTCGTTCGCCGCCATCGATGAGGCGGCGGCGCGGTTGGTCGAACTGCCGCGCGTGGATGGCATCTTGCTCAATGGCGCACCGATGTCGTTCTCGACGCGAGCTCGCACCGAGGATGGCCTTCCGATGGTTCTCGGTGCGCACGCGCTGGCGAACATCCGGCTGGTCGCGAGGGTCTTACCTTCGATGATCGAGTCGGCGAACCGCAACAACACCGTGGGCCGCGTCGTGCACACGTCGACCGGCTTCGTGAGTCGCTTCCGCTATGACCTGGACGACCTGGGCAAGGTTCCCTGGACCGGAGTCGGCGCGTACACCAAGGCCAAGACGGCGACCGAGGTCTTCGCCTTCGAACTGGACCGTCGGCTGAAGGCTGCCGGTGCGCCGGTCGCTTCGATCGTCGTTCGGCCGGGGGTCGGGGTGGACGCCAAGACCCCGCAGCGCCCAGGGATCAGGGACGCCACCACGTCCTATCGACGCAACCCGTACACCCCCTGGGCTCAGGGCAAGGATCAGGCTGCATGGCCGGCCGTCCGGGCGCTCACCGATCCGGATGTTCACGGCGGAGAGCTGCTCGCACCAGCCCAGGGCCTGCGTGGCGAGCCGGTGTCGCTGCCACCGCTGGACCGCACCGCACATCCCTCGGCTGCCGAGGCGGAGCGAGTCTGGCGCCAGCTGGAGGAACTCGCTGCCGTGCAGCTGTCCGTCCCGATCGCACGCTGACTCTCGGCATCACGGCACAGTCGACGAGCCAAAAACAGCGGTGCTCTGGCCGATTTACCAGCCAGAGCACCGCTGTTTTTGGTGTCCGAGAGAGGACTTGAACCTCTATTCTGTAGGTCTGCCAATAGCAGTATGTGCCCTAGTGAAATCTCTTCTGACTAGGTAGGATAGGACCGAGGCAAGCCCTCGCGAGTGCTCAGAAGTGGGCAGAAGCGGGCTCTCGGGGGCCTCTATGTTGTGCATATGTTGTGCAAGATCCTGTGCCGCGGCAACCCCGCGTTCGCGGCCGGAGTGCTTAGAGGTGGTGGAGATGACGCAGCGACGAAGAGGGTTCGGACGGGTGCGCCGGGAGCGGTCGGGCCGCTACAGCGCGGCCTACATCGGACCTGATCTGGCCCTCCACCGGGCGCCGGATACGTTCCCGGCGCGGATCGACGCCGAGGGCTGGCTGTCGGTGGAGCGCCGGGCGATCGACCTCGACCAGTGGCTGCCCCCTGAGCAGCGCCAGCAGGTCCGCGTGAAGCCCGAGCCCGAAGCGCGACGAGAGCGGGAATGGCCGACCGTCGGGGAGTATGCGACGGCCTGGCTGGAGGATCGCTGCGAGCGCGACCCGCACGACCCGCTGGCCCTGCGGCCGTCCTCGGTGAAGGACTACCGGCTGCTCCTGGCCAACCACATTCTCCCCGGGCTCGGACCCATTCCGCTGTCGGAGCTGAAAGCGTCCGACATCGAAGCCTAGTACCGCAAGCTCGGCGCTCGGCGCATCCCCAGGGCGCGGGCGAAGGCGTACAGCGTGCTGCGCACCATCCTGAACTCGGCCAAGAACGACCCCGACGTGCCGCTTACCGAGAACCCGGCGCACATCAAGGGTGCCGGGCGGGTGCCGCGGTCCACCCAGATCCATCCCGCGACGCTCGAGGAGCTGGCGACCATCACCGAGGCGATGCCAGAGGAACTGAGGCTTGCCGTCCAGCTCGGCGCCTGGTGTGCGCTGCGGTACGGCGAGGTGTTCGAACTGCGCCGCAAGGACATCGACCCGATGCAGGGCGTGGTGCACATCCGTCGGGCCGTGGTGTGGACGAAGGGCCAGGTCACCAACGACCGGCCCAAGACCAGCGCCGGCGTCCGCGACGTCACCATCCCGCCCCACCTGCTCCCGACGGTGACCGATCACCTCGAACAGCACGTCGACGGTCGCGCGGACGCCCTGCTGTTCCACGACCGGGTGGACGCAACCTGCGGCCTTCGGAGTTCCAGCCGGCCTGGCACGCCGCCCGAGCGGCCGCCGGACGTGATGATCTGAAGTTCCATCACCTGCGCCACACCGGCGCGGTGTTGGCCGCGCAGTCGGGCGCGACCCTGGCCGACCTGATGGGACGCCTCGGCCACACCACCCCGGCGATGGCGATGATCTACCAGCACACTGCCGCCGACCGAGACCGGCTGATCGCCGAACGCCTCTCCCAAGTCGCACTGGCCGTCGCTGGCGAGCCGGCACGGACCGGCGGCCGGGCACCGCGCCCGCGAGGGGAGGCGTCAGAGCAGCCGACTCGCCTCGATGCATGACGTCCCGATGAACCTCGACTGGTCCTGCCCTTCGGCGCCTGGACGTGACTGCGGGGGACCCGCCGCCGCGAACACATCTGGCCCGGGCCGAAAGCACGGCGAGCCTGTCAGTCAGGGGCGCAGCGGCATCAGCAGTCGGTCTTGCATCAAGCTCATCGGTCGCTACTCCGCGGGCCAGTCCTGCGAGGCCGGAATGTGGATCAACTGGACCGAGTCGTTCAGGGCCATCGGAAGCGCTACTGTCTCGATCCCGCTGATCAGCATGGCGGGACAGGCGGTCTCTCTGTTGTCGATCTGGCTGTATTCGCCGAGCCGAATCGCCTGGCCGTCGACGGTTAGTTGGTAGCCCACGTGGCTCAGGCACGATCCGTCACCACTGAGGTAGCGCACCGTGATGGTGCGTCGATCTGCCGAGATCGCCGCCAGCTTCCAGGGCATGCTGATCAGCGCTTTCGCGTCGCTGAGTGACGTGCCAGGCGTCGGGCTCCCGAGCCCGGCCGGCATGGACGGCTGGAGCGGGTCCAGCCCAGAGGATGCAGCCTCCGGACTGGTGTCCCGCCCGCAGCCGGTCAGGACCAGGCACGCGGATGTGAGCACCGCGACGGCCAAGCGTCGCACGCTGTGAGTGTGGTCCACGTGCCGCTCCGATCTACACGGTCTTGACGCTGATGCTGAAGTAACTCTGCACCGTCCGGGCTGGCATGTACCAGCCCTTGCTGTTTCCGCTGCTGACCTTCGCTTCGATCATGCCACGGGCCACCACGCCATTGCTGCCGATTGTGTAGGCCGGCCCGCCGCTGTCGCCCTGGGAGAACGCATTCTGTCCGTTCTCCTTGACGCCGTAGACCAGTCCGGTGATGGTCTGGTTGTTGTAGGTCACTGACTGGCCGGTCGCGTAGATGTAGATCCCGCAGACCTCGCGGTCTGTCTGGCCATCGGTGCAGAATTCCGAACCCTCCGGATCCGAAGATGCGACTGACCTCACAGCCCTGGTGGTCGCGTTTGGATCGGACCAAACGTAGCCGCTGGCACTGCTTACCGGAATGATCTCGCCGTCCATCGAACCCCCGAAGTGGCTACTGGACACCGTCCCGAAAGTGTTGCCGTTCTGCTTCCATGCGCCTGTGCCGCAGTGACCAGCGGTTGCCGACACTGCCGAGCCCGACTTGGTAGCTGAAAACCACGAGGTGCAGGTCACGGTGCCGCCGGTAACTGCATGTGTGATCTTGTCGCCTCCGAACCAGGGCGCGCTGTCGGCGGTGCGGCTCGCGCCGACCGCGACTTGGCTGTCCTGTTCGACCGATACGGCGTCGCCATACTTGGCCACGAGTTCGGCCGCGGCCTTCTCGGAGTACTCCTCGAGGTGGACCACAACCTTGTTGTCCTGCACGACCGGACCCCAGGATGACAGCGCGATACCAGCTGCGCGAAGAGAAGCGTTGTCAGCGCCCAGTTGGCCCGTCACGTCGGTCAGCGTCGTCAGTGTGTTCTTGACCCGCCGGAACGTGACCGGCACGGAGCCCACAACGTCGCTTCCATCCGCCAATACTCCCGCGTGGGAGACCTTGGCGGCAGCGGACACGGCGTCACGCTCAGCCGTGGACGCTTCTCCGACTACCGACACCTCAACACCAGCAGACGTGATTCGGACGCCGGCGAAGTTGCCTGCGTCCTCGATCAGGGAGCGCAGATCGTCAGCGTACAGGCTCGCCCGCAGATTGCTGGCCTTATCAGACCGGAAATCGGCCGGCACAGCCGGCGCGGCCGACGCGACCCCCGGCATCGCCAAGCTCATTGCGAGAGCGAGAGCGGTGCCTCCCGCCAGCACGGCGGCAGAAGACCTTGTCATTGCCTAAACTTCCTTGTCTCGGCGCCGCTGATTTCGGGAGTGGAGCAGCCGAAATGTATGGAGTCTTGCAGTAGTGAAATCGCGAGGTCAAGAGTTTGGCACTGAAGCTCGCGCAAATTCAGTAAAGATTCGCGTGTTTGCGTTGATTCCGCCGCGCCAGGGCGAAATCACGTTCTGAAACGATGCTACGTCCGGGGCACTGGTGAGGGCGGATACTCGAGGGCGCCCCGGTCACGGGTGGTGGACGGATCGATCTTCGCACGGGCGAGGTTTGGCGGCGGTCGGCGATCGAGTACTTCGAGGAAGTCGGTGAACTCGACCCCGACGATGACGACCGGCGCTGGCTCGAGGTGGCTTGCGAAGGCTCTCGCGCTTCGTACCGGGACATGGAGATGTTCATCGACGCTCTGGGCGCCGGCCGAGTCGCTGACCGGTTCGTTCGGGCCATCCACGGCAGGTGAGCGTTCCGGCGGGTCAAGGACGCGCTGGCCGACTCTGACGACCTCTTGACCCGCTGGCATGGCCTCAGCGATGACCGCCACCGCGGCCGGGCCCGAGCCTGGCTCGCCGATGACGGCTACACCCCGATTCCGATCAGACCCCCGGACGCCTGAGCCCGCGGCCAACACCACAGAGATGGCTGGCCATCTCCGTCCACCCTGATGCCACCAGGGCAGGTTGACACGGCCAGAACGCCGATACACCCGGTGCAATCCGGCCTGCACATATCGTTGTGACGAAATCACCCCAGGCTGCGGCGCCTCACCGGGCGAACTTCGAGCCCGAATACACAATGTGCATCGACGGTCCGCGTGGTGCCCAGGTCAACCAGACCGGTGCAGGTCAGGCGGTGCGGAGGGGTTCGATCCGATCGAGGGCGGTGCCGAGCTGGTCCTTCTCAGTCTCCAGGTCGAACCGGTTCTGGAGGTTGAGCCAGAAGCGGTCGGTGGTCCCGAAGTAGCGTGCCAGCCGCAGCGCCGTGTCGGCGGTGATGCGGCGTTTGCCGTGGACGATCTCGTTGATCCGGCGCGGCGGGACGCCGATCGCGACAGCCAGCCGGTTCTGGGAGATCTCCAGGGGTGCGAGGAACTCCTCGGCGAGTATCTCGCCGGGGTGGATGGGAGCGATGGTGGTCATGGGCACCTCCTTCAGTGGTAGTCGACGATCTCGACGTCGGCCGGCCCGGCCTCGGTCCAGGTGAAGCAGATCCGCCATTGCTGGTTGATCCTGATGCTGTGCTGGCCGGCTCTGTCACCACGGAGCGCTTCGAGCCTGTTGCCGGGTGGAACCCTCAGGTCTTCGAGCGTCTCGGCGGCGTCGAGCATGACCAGCTTTCGCAATGCGACGCGCTCGATCCGGGGATCGAACGACCGGCTGCGTTTCCGTGACCACAGCAGTTCCGTTGCAGATTCCCGGAACGACCTGATCACGCCACCACTATAACGCGACGCGTCATGGCTTGTCAGCCTTCGGCCTCCGGCGGGCTTCGAACCCCGGATCTGACGATCTCCAAGTCGCACACACCTCTGGCATCCACTTTCGAACATATCGTTGCGACGATATGGTCATCGCCTACGGGGCGAGGAGGTGCGGCGATGAACAGCGACGCTACGGGCGGCGCAATCAGGCCTATTGGTCATCGACGTTCGGGGCAGGAAGTCGTCTGCGGGTGGTGCGGCCGCAGCGTCCCGATCCCGTCCCGCGGACGCATCCCGAAGTGGTGCTCGGCGACCTGCCGGAACCGGGCCTCGCAGGCGAATCGCGCCTCCGTCGATCGGCCCGTTCGGGTCGTCCAGCAACGCGTCGAAGTGCCGGTTGCGTCCGTCCCACGCGACGTGGACGGCTGGGCCGAACTCCTCGAACAGCTCACCGCCAGACTCGCCCAGGGACGCATCTACAAACGCGACCTGCCCGCCCTTGTGCCGGCCATCAACCACCTCCTCGAGGTGATGGAGCGGCGACTTCGCGAGCACTGAAACTGCGATGGGGTCCGACCCCCCCTGGGCTTGGTTGCTGCGCGGACTGGCGCATCATTCAGTTGATTCGAATATTGCGGTTGTTGCGTTTGGAGGCGTGATGAGTGCCGCACCCATCTCGGTGGTGCCTGAGGCAGGCGACATCGAGCTTGCCCGCGATGCCCTGCGGCTGGTGGACGAGGCGCTGACCGAGAGCACCTCCGACGACCCGGTCACCATCACCGTGGCCGGCGCGACCGACGACGTCGTCCTCCCCAGGACCGTGGTCGGGCTCCTGCGCAGCATCCTGGCGAATCTGGCCAACGGTGAGGGCGTTGCGCTGATCCCGGTCGATCGCGAGCTCAGCACCCAGCAGGCGGCGGACATGCTCAACGTGTCACGTCCGTTCCTGATTCGCCTGCTGGACGCGGGCAGGATCGATTTCCGCATGGTCGGCACCCACCGACGCGTGAAGACGGCCTCCCTGCTGCGCTACCTCAGCCAGGACGAGACCGAACGCCGCGCGGCGGCCGACGAACTGTCGAGGATGACCAAGGAACTGGGCTTCGCCTGATGGCGGTTGTCGCCCTCTACGGCGCGAACGTCCGTCGCCCGAACACGCTTCGCGACGTGACCGACGAAATCCTGACTACCTGGAACGATCCGGCCGAGGCCGTACTCACCAGCCTCAGCGCATCCGCGCCTCGGACGCGGCGACACTCGCCTCCCGCTGGTCCTGATCAACGCGTGTCCACCTGTGGCCATCAGAGGGCCAGCTGCGCCGGGAGATGCTGTGCATATGTTGTGCAAGGCCCCGGGTGTGTCGATGGCCATGACCGTTTCACCTGGTCAGAGCCATGTTCCTTCAGTGTCCGAGAGAGGACTTGAACCTCCACGCCCTATAACGGGCACTAGCACCTCAAGCTAGCGCGTCTACCTATTCCGCCACCCGGACCGGTGGTCTGCCGGGTTGCCCCGGACAGCCAGAGCACTATAGCAATGCGGCGCTCGCATTGCGATTTGGCAACTGGGAATGACTGGTCGAACCTGCTGGCAGGATGGACGCATGGAGCCCACCACCAAGGTCGCAGCCGAAGTCGCCACCCTGTGCAGCGAGTTGATCCGCTTCGATACGTCCAACTTCGGGCCCGAGGGATCGGTGGGTGAGCGGGAGGCGACCGAGTATGTCGCAGCCAAGCTCGATGAGGTCGGCATCACCAGTCAGCTATTCGAGTCCGAACCGCGACGCACCTCGCTGGTGGCCGAATGGGCCCCTGAAGGCTGTGACCGCAGTCTGCCGCCGCTGCTGATCCACGGGCACACCGATGTCGTCCCTGCGGTGGCCGCCGACTGGCAGGTCGACCCGTTCGCCGGCGAGATCGTCGACGACTATGTGTGGGGCCGCGGTGCGGTGGACATGAAGGACTTCGACGCGATCATCCTCGCCGTCGTCCGGCAACGGCAGCGTGAGGGACGCCCGCCCCGGCGTCCGATCCGGTTGGTGTTCGCCGCGGACGAGGAGGCCGGAGGCGCGAAGGGTGCCGGCTGGTTGGCCGACCACCATCCGGAGTTGATCGCCGACTGCACCGAGGCGATCGGCGAGGTGGGTGGCTTCTCGCTGACCGTGAATGACCAGCGGCTCTACCTGATCCAGACTGCGGAGAAGGGACTGGCCTGGCTGAACCTCATCGCCTCGGGCACCGCGGGGCACGGCTCGATGCGCAACTCCGACAATGCCATCACGGAGTTGGCCGCAGCCATTGCCCGGGTCGGCAACTACCAGTGGCCGGTGCGAATCCGTCCGGCTCAGCAGCAGTTCCTGGATGCTATCGAGGACGTCCTGGGCGTCCCGGTGAATGCCGACAATGCCGAGACGACCTTGGCCCAGCTCGGTTCGATCGCGCGGATGGTCGGTGCCACCATGTCCAACACGGCCAACCCGACGATGCTGGCCGGCGGCTACAAGGTGAACGTGATCCCCGGCCAGGCCAGTGCGGGGATCGACGGACGATTCATCCCCGGCCACGAGCAGGAGTTCTACGACACGATCACCGAACTGCTCGGCGACAAGGTGCGCTACGAGGTGGTGACCGGCGAGATCGCCGTCGAGACCAGCTTCGATGGCGCTGTGGTAGAGGCGATGCGGGCCAGCCTGCAGGCCGCCGATCCCGGCTCGCTGGCGGTGCCGTTCATGATGAGTGCCGGCACCGACGCGAAGGCCTGGTCCAGGCTCGGCGTCCGCTGCTTCGGTTTCGCGCCGCTGCGGCTGCCGCCCGAACTCGACTTCATCTCGCTTTTCCACGGGGTGGACGAGCGGGTGCCGGTCGAGTCTCTGGAGTTCGGCTATCAGGTGTTCGACGACTTCCTGGACCGCGCCTGACCGGGGACCTGCAGCCTTGAGGGTGCGGACCCTGAGGGCATTGGGGGCGGTCTCTTGGCCCCGCGGGGATCATGGACCCATGGCAACGGGGCGGACCTCGCGAGTGCTGCTGCACTCGATGTGGTTGGCCGTCCTCAGCGCCGTCCCTGCCGTCCTGGCGCTGGGCCTGGCCACGTCCGCGTTGGACCACGACCCGGACTTCGGCCGTGGCTGGCCCGCGGCGGGCGCCCTCTTCCTGATCCTCGCGCCGGTGTGGGTGCCGGCGGTCGCCGTGCTGGGTGCGCTCATCGGGCTGGCCGCCGCCCTGTCGTCCCGACTGGCCGCGCGAAGCGGGCTCTGGCTGCAGGTGTTCGCCGCAGCGGCAAGTGGCGCCGCTGTCGGCCTCCTCGCCAGTGCGGTGTGGCGAACCGGCGGGTGGCAGGGTCTGCAGGCCTTCGATCTGGCCGGACTGGCGATTGGTGCTGTCAGTGGTGGCGTGTCCGTCCTGCTCGCGGGACGGGCGACGGCGACGCCGGGCCGATCGCTGCGGTGGGGGACGGCGGCTGCGGTCCTTGCCGCCGTCACGGCGCTGGGGGCCAGTTGGACCTGGCTCGCCGCGAGCCACTGGGACGCCCTCGAGGAGTGCGCGATCCGGATGGGCGTGGACGAGGCGAAAGTTGCCGTGGCGGATCGGCCCTTCCCGCCGCAGAGCTGGTGCGTCACCGCGGGGGCAGTAGGGGCCTCGGCTCCCGTCTGGGCTGCCCCGGCGCTGATCCTCGCCCTCACGGCGACCGCGGTCTGCGCACTGATCGCCGCCGGGCGATGGCTATCCGAACGTCCCCGACCGCGCCTGATGGTGTCGTCCGCTCTGGTCATTGTCCTGCTCGGAGTGGGTGCGGCGAGCTGGCTGAGCAACCCCGAACCCGACCCCGAGGCGCTGGCACAGGTCCGCGCGGAACTGCGCAACCGGCCGTCCCCGGCAGCGACCTCGTCGGTGCCGACGGCTGCACCGTCGACCGAACCAACCGACCCGCCGACGGCCTCAGCCGCTGCGGTGCGCGAACTGCTCGACAGGCTCAGCCGGACAGCGGCGGACGCAGTAGCCGACCGAGGATTGTGGCTGCAGCAGCCTCGGCAGGAGGAAGTGCCGTGCGATCTGCCGAGCGGCGAAGCGGGGATCCTGCTCACGGTGAGCGGGAGGTTCAGCGCACAAGATCCGGACGCCGTGAACGGGTCTGAGGCGATGGCGGAGCTCTCACAGGCGAACCAGGCGCTGGCCCAGCGCATCGTGGACGCCTGGGTCAGCACCGGGATGCTGTCCGAAGGCGACGTGATCCACGGCGAGTGGTGGCTGGCCGGCCCCCAAAGCGCAGTCGTCGAGACCGCCCATGTCGGCTTCAGCGACGGGATCGGTGAACTGCGGATCGCCGGCTACTGTGCCGCAGCCTGAGATCTGCAGGGCCGGAGACGGGCGCCTCCTGACCGGTCGTGGAGTTCCAACCCAGCAGTTCCGAGCCCGGGCTCAGGCCGGACGCTCACCGCGGGCCGCCCTGACCACGATGGTGGCGATCCGAGCGGCCTTGGTTTCGGGACGCTTGGCCATGGCGATCGACGTGAGCCCGAGCTTGCGGACGCTCGGTGGGAACTCGTCCCACGCGGCGCGAGCGGCCGGGTCGGCGTCCAGGGCTGCGGCGAGTTCGTCCGGCTCCTGCAGCGCCTCCACCGAGTCCAGCAGCGTCCAGGACCCGTCGGCCAACGCCCGCTCGATGACGGCCCGGCCGGCCGGCTGCATCCGTCCGGACTGCTCGAGTTCGAGGATCCGCGCCTTGTTCGTGGCTGCCCAGCCGCTGCCGGGCTTGCGCGGGGCCACCCACTGGGCAATGCGTTCCTCATCGATCGTCCTGGCCTGGCCGTCGATCCAGCCCCAGCACAGGGCCTCGCGCACGACGTCCTCGTAGTCCACCGTCGGACGCCCGGTCACCGAGCGCCAGCGAACCAGCCAGACTCCGGCGCCTCGCCCATGATTGGCAGCCAGCCAGGCGCGCAGCTCGGCCAGATCGGACGGGTGGAAAAGCTCGGCGTCGGCGGCCATCGCGGATCCTCGGCTAGGGGGTCAGGGTCGGCTCGTACCCTTCGCGCATCGTATTCGGCCCCCCGGACACATCATCCAGAGCGGAGACGATCTCGTCGGGAAGCTCGATCTGATCGCAGTCCAGATAGGGCTGCAGCTGCGCGGCGGTGCGGGCGCCGAGCAGGGGAGCAGTGACGCCGGGGGCGTCCCGAACCCAGAGCAGGGCGACCTGGGCAGCGCTCAGACCGAGTCCATCGGCGGCGGTGGAGACGGCGTCGACCACCGAGCGCGAACGCGCTTCCAGGTAGGGCTCCACGAACCAGGAGAAGTGTTCGCTGGCCCCGCGGGAGCCCTTGGGCCGCGAGTTGCGGTACTTGCCGGTGAGGACGCCCCGGCCGATCGGTGACCACGGCAGCAGCCCCATCCCGAACGCCCGGATGGCCGGGATCACTTCGACTTCGGCGCGGCGGGCCAGCAGCGAGTACTCCACCTGGGCGCTGGTCAGCGGGGAGCGCCCGGGAAAGGCGGCCTGCCAGGTCGCGGCCTGGGCGGTCTGCCAGCCAACGAAGTTGCACACCCCGGCATAGCGCACGTCACCGGCGGTGACCGCGGTGTCGATCGCGGCCAGCGACTCCTCCAGCGGAGCCTGCCCCCAGGCGTGCAGCTGCCACAGATCCAGGTAGTCGGTGCCCAGCCGGCGCAACGACGCTCGCAGGTCCTCCAGAAGGGCGGTGCGTGAGGTGTCCACGACGCGCTGACCGTCCCGCACTCCGAAGCCGGCCTTGGTGGCGATCACCAACTGGTCGCGGGTGACATCGCCGGCCCGGATCAGCCGTCCGATGATCCGCTCGGCGTCACCCTCGGCGTAGGCCGCTGCGGTATCGACGAGGTTGCCGCCGGCATCGACGAAAGCCGTCAGTAGCGGACGGGCGTCCTCGAGTCGGGTCTCCCGACCCCAGGTCAGCGTGCCGAGGCCGAGCTGCGAAACCTGCAGCCCCGAGACCCCGACCGAACGCTTCCTCATACTGCCGGGATCACTCCAGCCAGGAGCAGCCCGGCCAGCAGCAGACCGAGCAGCACGCGATACACGACGAAGGCGGTGAAGTTGTTGCGGGAGACGAACTTCAGCAGCCAGGCGATCGAGAAGTACGCCACGATGCCGGACACCACTGTGCCGATCCCGGTGGCCAGCCAGCCGACGCCGCCCGCGGTGCCGATGGCGTCCGCTGCAGTGATCGCCTGGAAGCCGCCCGAGGCCACCAGAGTCGGAATGCCGATGAAGAAGCTCATCCGGGTGGCGGCGACCCGATCCAGGCCGCGGAACATGCCGGTAGAGATGGTGGCACCGGAGCGGGAGACTCCCGGCACCAGGGACATCACCTGGACCAGACCGATCACGGCGCCGTCCTTCCAGGTCACCGAGTCTTCGGTGCGGGCGGCTTTGGCGAGCCGGTCGGCGGCCAGCATCACGAAGCTCCAGCCGATCAGCCCGATCACCACTGCCCACAGATTGCGCAGCGGGCCTTCGACCAGGTCTTTCAGCACGAAGGCGACGATTCCGGTGATGAGGAAGCCGACGATGATGGCCCAGCCCATCTTGTAGTCGGGGTCGCTGCGGTGTTCGGCCTTGGTCAGGCCGCGGAACCAGGCGGTGGCGAACCGGACGATGTCGGACCAGAAGTAGACGATCGAGGCGATCATGGCGCCGACCTGGATGATGGCGGTGAACGCGGTCACGCTGGGGTCGGACACGTTGTAGCCGAGCAGGCCCTCCATGATCGTCAGGTGGCCGGTGCTCGAGATCGGCAGGAACTCGGTCACCCCTTCGACGATTCCGAACAGGATTGCTTGCCACCAGTCGATCATTCTCGCCCTTCCCGGGAGTGCAGGTCGCGGCCAGCTTAGTGCCCGTTCTCGATGGCACTAGGCTGCCGGACATGCGTTCGTGGGCGGGTGTCGCAGTGCCGGAACTACCCGGTCGTGGTGGACGAGTCGAGGTCTTCGACACCGTCACTCAGCGGCTGCAGCCGGTCGGGCCCGAGCAGGGCGAGGCCCGCTTGTACGCCTGTGGGATCACTCCCTACGACGCCACGCATCTGGGTCATGCCTTCACCTATGTCAGTGTCGACCTGCTGGTCAGGGCCTGGTTGGATGCGGGACTGGGCGTCCGCTACGCCCAGAACGTGACCGACGTGGACGACCCGCTGCTGGAGCGCGCCGAGGCCACCGGGGACGACTGGCGGCGGCTGGCCACCGAACAGATTCAGCTGTACCGCAGCGACCTCACCGCGCTGCGGGTGGTGCCTCCGGCCGAGCTGACCGGGGTGGTGGACAGCATCGAGCTGGTCGTCGCGCTGATCGAGCGGCTACGCCATGAGGGCCGGGTCTACCAGCTCAGCGGCGACGACTATCCGGACTGGTACTTCGCCAACCCCGACCCGGCGCCGCTGCTGCGCGGGCTGGGGATCGACCAGCAGCAGGCGCAGGAGATCTTCGCCGAGCGGGGCGGCGATCCGGCCCGTCCGGGCAAGCGCGGCCCGTTCGATTGCCTGGTCTGGCGGGCCGAGCGCCCCGGCGAGCCGGCCTGGGACTCCTCCCTGGGTCGCGGACGACCTGGCTGGCATGTGGAGTGCACGGCGATCGCCCTGGACCGGCTCGGCGCAGCCTTCGACGTGCAGGCCGGCGGCTCGGATCTGGCCTTCCCGCATCATCCGATGTGCGCGGCCGAGGCCACCGCGCTGACCGGCGAACCCTTCGCTTCGGCCTTCCTGCATACCGGGATGGTCGGTCTGGACGGCACCAAGATGAGCAAGTCGCTGGGCAATCTCGTCTTCGTCAGCCAGCTGCTGGCCGATGGACGCGACCCGATGGCGGTCCGGCTGGTGCTGTTGGCCCAGCACTATCGCCGTGACTGGGAGTACAACTCCCACCTGCTGGAGCAGGCCGAACGGCGGCTGGCCCGCTGGCGGGAGGCCTGTGCCCGTCCGAGCGGCCCGGCGGCTGCGCCGGTGCTGGCCCAGGTGCGCGAAGCCCTGCGGACCGACCTGGATGCGCCGTCCGCGCTGGCTGTGATCGATCAGTGGGCCACGGCGACTCTGGCCGGGGAGGGGACCGACGACACCGCGCCGGCTCTGGTGGCCGACCTGACCGACGCGCTGCTCGGCCTCGCCCTGTAGTCGCCCGCACCCTGGCGGCGGCTGCCCGGCAGGGCGGCTCGCCGGTAGGCTTGCGCGACGTGAGTAAATCCTTCGACGAGTTGTTCGCTGAGCTGCGCGATCGCGCAGCCACTGGCCAGGAGAGCTCGGGCACTGTCCGTGCGCTGCAAGCCGGCGTCCATGCGATCGGCAAGAAGGTCGTCGAGGAGGCCGCAGAGGTCTGGATGGCCGCGGAGTATCAGTCGAAGGCTGAGGCTGCCGAAGAGATCAGCCAGCTGCTCTATCACCTGCAGGTGATGATGCTGGCTCTCGACCTCGACCTCGAAGACGTCTACGAGTACCTGTGATGGCGGAGCAGATGACCGGATTGCTGAAGATCGCCGTCCCCAACAAGGGGTCGCTGGCCGAGGCGGCCGCCTCGATGCTGCGTGAGGCCGGCTACCGGCAACGCAACGACCCCAAGGACCTGGTCCTGGTCGATGAGACCAACGGCGTGGAGTTCTACTACTTGCGGCCCAAGGACATCGCGGTCTACGTCGGTGAGGGCACCTTGGACCTGGGGATCACCGGGCGGGACATGCTGCTGGATTCCGGCGCGCAGGCCGAAGAGGTCAAGGCGCTCGGCTTCGGCGGCACCCGATTCCGGTTCGCAGCCCCGGGCGGCTCGGCGATGAGCGTCGCCGAGCTCAACGGCAAGCGGATCGCCACCTCCTACCCGGGGCTGGTGTCGAGCTACCTGGCCGCGCAGGGCGTGACCGCCCGGTTGATTCACCTCGACGGTGCCGTGGAGAGCTCGGTGCGCCTGGGTGTGGCCGACGTGGTGGCCGATGTCGTCGAAACCGGAACCACACTGAAGCGAGCCGGCCTGGAGCTGTTCGGTGATCCGATCCTGGTTTCCGAGGCGATCCTGATCCAGCGGGCCGACGTGCCGGCACCCGAAGGCTTGGATCTGCTCATCCGGCGGCTCAGCGGCGTCATCACCGCGCGCGACTACCTGATGGTCGATTACAACGTCCCCCGCGAGAAGCTGGACGCGGCTACGGCGATCACCCCTGGCCTGGAGTCGCCGACGGTCTCGCCGCTGGCCCGGGAGGGCTGGGTGGCGGTCCGCGCCATGATCCCGGCCAAGCAGGCGCAGCAGGTGATGGACGATCTGTGGGCCACCGGCGCCGATGCGATCCTGGTCACCAAGATTCACGCCTGCCGCATCTGAGCTGCCTTGATTGGGCGCTGAGCGCCACGTCGGCTAGAATCAGCCCGATCGACTGCGCTGTGAAGTAGGCAGTCCGCGAAAGTGGAGACCCGAGCTCCCACCTGATCACCGTTTCAGTGACGGGTCGGTACCGCGCCGAAGGACTATCTTCGGCCGCTCTTTGGGGTTCCCGCTGCGCGGGGGCCCTTTTTCATTGCCGGTCGACGGCACAGAACACGAGTCTTGGAGGACACATCAGCACTGAACCGCGGATCAATGAGCGCATCAAGGTTCCCGAGGTGCGCCTGGTCGGCCCGGCCGGAGAGCAGGTCGGCATCGTCCGGATCGACGACGCCTTGAGGCTGGCCCGGGAGGCCGACCTGGACCTGGTGGAGGTTGCGCCGATGGCGCGGCCGCCGGTCGCGAAGTTGATGGACTACGGCAAGTTCAAGTACGAGGCCGCCCAGAAGGCACGCGAGTCTCGTCGCAATCAGACGAACACGATCATCAAGGAAATGAAGCTGCGACCCAAGATCGACAGCCACGACTACGAGACCAAGAAGGGTCACGTCGTCCGTTTCCTGAAGGCCGGGGACAAGGTGAAGATCACCATCATGTTCCGTGGCCGCGAGCAGAGCCGTCCCGAACTGGGCTTCAACCTGCTGAAGAAGCTGGCTGATGACGTCGCAGAGGACGGTTTCATCGAGTCCGCCCCCAAGCAGGACGGACGCAACATGCTGATGGTGCTGTCACCGACTCGCAAGAAGACCGAGGCCAAGGTCGAGGTCGAGGCGGCGAAGGCGGCCCGGATGGCCGAGCGTACGGCCAACCAGGAAGCCGAGCGTCAGCAGGAGGCAGAGCTTCGGGCGGCGGCGCTTGCTGCGGCCCAGCCGAAGAAGAAGCGGGGGCCCGCTGACAACATGGACCCCGACATCGACCTGTAAAGAGAAGAAGAGTAAGGACTCAGCAATGCCGAAGATGAAGACCCACTCGGGTGCCAAGAAGCGCTTCCGGGTGACCGGCTCGGGCAAGGTCATGCACCGTCAGGCAGGCAAGATGCACCTGAACGAGCACAAGCCCACCAGCCAGACCCGCCGCCTCGATGGTGACCAGGTGGTCGCCAAGGGTGATGCGAAGAAGGCGCTGAAGCTGCTCGGCGGCTACAAGGCCAAGTGACGTCCACACCGATCGACAAGGAGTAAATCGACATGGCACGCGTGAAGCGCGCAGTGAATGCGCAGAAGAAGCGCCGTGAGGTTCTGGACGCAGCGTCCGGTTACCGGGGTCAGCGGTCCCGGCTGTACCGCAAGGCCAAGGAGCAGATGCTCCACTCGGCCACCTACGCCTACCGTGACCGCCGCGCCCGCAAGGGCGACTTCCGGTCGCTGTGGATCCAGCGGATCAACGCGGCTTGCCGCGCCGAGGGAATGACCTACAACCGCTTCATCAACGGCCTCAAGATCGCCGGCGTTGAGGTGGACCGCAAGATCCTGGCCGAGCTCGCTGTCAGCGACTCGGTGGCTTTTGCGGCGCTGGTGGTCATCGCCAAGGACAACCAGCCGGCCCAGGCCGCCTGACCGAACAGGTCTCCAGGCCGGGTCCGCTCAGCGGGCCCGGCCTTCTGCACTACAACCGAGGTGGGTGGAAGGAGGCGACGATGACCGTCGCTCCACTTGAACTGCCCGAACCTTCGCAAGCAGTCCTGCGAGCGGCTCGGGCCCTGCAACGACGCTCCGAGCGGGCCGAGGCGGGCAAGTTCCTCGTCGAGGGGCGCCAGGCCGTCCGCGAGGCCTTGCGCTTGCCGGACGTTGTCGAGTCGCTGTTCCTGCGCTGGGATGCGGCGCATGCCAATATCGACCTGATCGATGCGGCCACCGAAGCCGGAGTGATCTGCTACGGCGTCAGCGAGCAGAACCTGGCCACCATCACCGACACGGTGACCCCGCAGGGCGTGGTGGCCGTGGCCAGGGCGATCGACGTCCCGCTGAAGCAGGTCCTGCGCAAGCGCAAGAAGAAGTCGGACAAGCCGAAGAAGAAGCATCGCCGCAAGGACGTCTCCTTGGTGGTGATCTGTGCGCAGGTGCGCGACCCCGGCAATGCCGGAACGGTCATCCGCTGTGCGGACGCTTTCGGTGCGGACGCGGTGATCCTGAGCTCGGACTCGGTGGACCTGTACAACCCGAAGACCGTCCGGGCCAGCGTCGGCAGCATCTTCCATCTGCCGGTGGTGGTCGGTGCCGACTTGGCCGAGGCGATCGCCGCCTGCCGCGCTGCCGGCATGCAGATCTTCGCCACCGACGGCGCCTCCGGCACTGACCTGACCGACCTGGACGAGGCGCTGGCTGCGCCGACCGCCTGGGTGATGGGCAATGAGTCCTGGGGGCTGCCCGTCGAACACCTGGCCTTGGCCGACCAAACAGTGGCCGTGCCCATCTATGGCCAGGCCGAGAGCCTTAACCTGGCTACCGCTGCGGCGGTGTGCCTTTATGCAAGTGCGAGCGCGCAGCGCGCATCCAACTGAGGGGAGAGCTGACCATGCCCGGCGGTGAACCGCAGGCTGACCTGAGTCAGGAGTCGATCGAGGCATTGGTGGGGCAGGCCCTGGCCGCCTTTGCCGAGGCCCGGACCAGTGCCGAACTGAAAGAGGCGCGGCTGGCCCACACGTCCGATCGCTCTCCGCTCGCGCTGGCCAACCGGGCGATCGGGACCATTCCCGGGCCTGAGCGCAAGGAGGCCGGCCAGCGTCTGGGCGCCGCCCGGGCCCAGGTGAACGCCGCACTGGCCGCCCGTGAGGATGAGATCGGTGCCGCCGAACTGGCCGGACGCCTGGTCGCCGAGCGGGTGGACGTCAGCCTGCCGGTCGAACTCGGCCCGCAAGGGGCCGCACATCCCATCACCGCCTTGATGGACCTGATGGGCGACGTCTTCGTGGCCATGGGCTGGGAGATCGCCGAAGGTCCGGAGGCCGAGGGCGAGTGGCTCAGCTTCGACGCGTTGAACATCGGCCCGGACCATCCCGCCCGCGGCACCAGCGACAGCCTGTACGTTGCCCCGCTGGGCAGCAATGTGGCGATGCGTCCGCACACCTCGCCGGTCCAGATCCGTTCGATGCTCGATCGTGAGCTGCCGATCTACGTGGTCTGCCCGGGCAAGGTCTATCGGGCCGACGAGTTCGACGCCACCCACGTCCCGGTGTTCCACCAGATCGAGGGGCTGTGCGTCGACAAGGGCATCTCCCTGGCTCACCTGAAGGGCACTCTGGATCACTTGGCCAAGAGCATGTTCGGGGACGGGATCGAGACCCGAATGCGGCCGCACTACTTCCCGTTCACCGAGCCTTCGGCCGAGGTCGATCTGAAGTGCTTCGTGTGCCGCGGCGAGTCGGTCGGCAATCCAGACACCCCGTGCCGCACCTGCAAGTCGCAGGGCTGGATCGAGTGGGGCGGCTGTGGCGTGGTCAACCCACGAGTGCTGGCCGCCTGCGGCATCGACACCGAGGTCTACTCCGGCTTCGCCTTCGGAATGGGCATCGAGCGGACGCTGATGTTCCGCAACAACGCCGCTGACATGCGCGACATGGTCGAGGGCGATGTCCGGTTCAGCCGCTCACTGAAGGGAATGGCACGATGAGGGCCCCACTTGGCTGGCTGCGCGACTACGTCGAACTGCCGCAGGAGATGACCGGGCGGGAGCTCTCCGAGGTGCTGATCCGGGCCGGGCTCGAGGTCGAGAACGTCGATCAGGCGGGTTCGGAGCTCAGTGGTCCGATCGTGGTGGGCCGGATCCTTGCCTTCGTCAACGAGCCGCAGTCCAACGGCAAGACCATTCGCTGGGTGCAGGTCGACGTCGGCCCCGAGCACAACCAGCCGCACCCGGACTACCCGGACGGCTGCCGCAGCGTGGTCTGTGGCGCCCACAACTTCGCCGTCGGTGACCTGGTCGTGGTGTCGCTGCCGGGCGCCATGCTGACCGGTGGCTTCGCCATCTCGGCGCGCAAGACCTATGGGCACCTGTCCGACGGGATGATCTGCGCCGAGGACGAGCTGGGGATCGGCAACGACCACTCCGGCATCATCATCCTGCCGCCGACCACCGATGACGGCGTCGAGCTCAAGCCCGGCGACGATCCGGCCGGCGTCCTGCTGATGCGCGACGACGTCCTGGACATCGACGTGAGCCCTGACATCGGCTACTGCCTCAGCATCCGTGGGCTGGCCAGGGAAGCTGCCCAGAACCTGGGCTTGGCCTACACCGATGTGGTCACCAAGGCCACTCCGGCGGCCAAGTCCGACGGCTACCCGGTTCGGCTGGACGACCCGGCCTGCCCGCTGTTCGTGGCGGTCCGGGTGACCGGCTTCGATCCGAGCGCTCCCACGCCGCGCTGGATGGCCCGGCGGCTGGTGCTGTCGGGCATGCGTTCGATCTCGCTCCCGGTGGACATCACCAACTACGTGATGCTGGAGACCGGCCAGCCGCTGCACGCCTACGACGCGGCCTCGCTGTCCGGGATCATCGTGGTCCGCAAGGCCCACGCCGGCGAGACCCTGGTGACCCTGGACGGTCAGACCCGCCGACTGGATGCCGATGATCTGCTGATCACCGACGACAGCGGGCCGATCGGCCTGGCCGGAGTGATGGGTGGCGAGTCCACCGAGATGCGCTCCACCTCGACCGATGTGCTGATCGAGGCGGCCAGCTTCGAGTCCGGGTCCATCTCTCGTACCCTGCGCCGCCACAATCTGCCCTCTGAGGCGTCCAAACGGTTCCACCGAGGTGTTGACCCGCAGGCGGCCTATTCGGCCGCTCACCGGGCCGCAGAGCTGCTGGTCCAGCTGGCCGGCGGTCAAGTGCTGGCCGAGGAGACGGTTGCCGGTGCGGCCCCGTCGATTCCTTCCCAGGTGTTCGCCGCCGAACTGCCCTCCCAGATCCTCGGTACCGAGGTGTCGGCGGATCGGGTGGTGAAGATTCTGCGGGCCAGCGGCTGTCAGGTGGAGGTCGATGGTGCTCAGTTGCGGGTCACTCCGCCCAGCTGGCGGCTGGACTTGCGCGATCCCTATGACTACGTCGAGGAGGTCGGCCGCAAGATCGGCTTCGACACGATCACGGCCGTCGTCCCGTCCGCGCCGGTGGGACGAGGCTTGACCCGGGCCCAGCGAGCTCGGCGGGCGATCAACTCCGCCGTCGTGGCGGCCGGCTTCGTCGAGGTGCTCACCTTCCCGTTCGGCTCCGCCGAGGATCTGGACCGGCTAGGGATCCCCGCCGAGGACCGGAGGCGTCACCTGGTACGGCTGGCCAATCCGCTGGCCGAGACTCAGCCCTACCTGCGCACCACCATCCTGCCCGGGCTGTTTGCCGCTGTGGCCCGCAATACTTCGCGCGGCAACGACGATCTGGCCTTGTTCGAGACCGGCAGCGTGTTCTTCGCCGGCTCGGGGAAGCCGGCTCCGATTCCGTCGGTCGAGCATCGGCCGAGCGCCGACGAGTTGGCTGCCATCGAGCAGGCGCTGCCGGAGCAGCCCAGACTGCTCGGGGCGGTGCTGTGCGGCAACTGGCGGCGCGCCGGCTGGCAGGGCCAGCCGATTCCGGCTGGCTGGCAGCAGGCGTTGGCCCTGGCCGAGGTGGCTGCAGCCGCGTTGGGTGCTGAGCTGACTCGACGCCCGGTGGAGTTCGCGCCGTGGCATCCGGGCCGATGCGCGGAGCTGGTTGTGGCCGAAACGGTGATTGGACACGCCGGTGAACTACACCCGGAGGTGATCAAGGCCTTCGGACTGCCGGAACGGGCCGCTGCCGTCGAGCTTGACCTGGACGCACTGATCGAGCTGTCGCCGCGAGGCGGCGACATCGCCCCGGTCTCGGCGCATCCGGTGGCCAAGGAGGACGTCGCACTGGTGGTCCCGGACTCGGTGGCCGCCGCCGATGTCGAGGCGGCCCTGGTCGCCGGGGCCGGTGAGCTGCTGGAGTCGATCAGTCTTTTCGATGTGTTCACCGGATCCCAGGTTCCGACCGGTCATCGGTCACTGGCCTTCGCTTTGCGATTCCGGGCTCCGGATCGGACCCTGACCGACGCCGAGACCGCCGCAGCGCGGGCCGCGGCCGTCGCCTGTGCGGAGCAGCGCCATGGGGCGGTCCTGCGCAGCTTCTAGGCATGGTCATCGACGGCGTCCGCGGGCAATGCCCGCGGGCGCCGTTTCCGTTACCACCCGAATGGGTGGCAAGTGGTGCCACTCGAATGGGTGACAAATGGGATGACTCGGCATCACCCATTCGGGTGACTATTCCCCCAAAAGGGTGGTACTCAGGCGGGTGACAAGGGCAAACGCGTGATTGATCGCGATCAAGAAATGTCTGCAAAATGGCACTTTCGGTTGATTTTAGAGTGGTGAATTACGCCGCCGTCGGATAGGTTCTACCTAGTCGTCCGATGAGGGGGATCGCAAAGAAGAGGGGACGACTGGGGGTGCGGAGCTAGCCCGCCAACTGCTGGCTTCGAGTCCACGCCCGGTCGACTGTGCTTCGAGGTTGTGCTTCGGTCGGAATCCGCAGGAGGGGGCGGATTCCGGCCGGACCACCGAGTGGGCACATTGCGATGGGGGCCTCAGGGCGACTGAGTCAGGGCGCAGGCTGCGAGTTCATCACGCGCGGCGAGGTCGGAGCTGAGGGGGTCCGGCTTGGTGTGCGGTGTGTACCCGGTGGTTCGGGGGCCGAGGGGGAGCTCCCGGACCAGCTGCGGTCCGCTGGTCCCGGAATTCGCCTAATTGATTGAGTGAGGAAGGAATGGGGGCGGCCATTCAGCCAATCTTCTGCTGTCACCCGTGAGAGTGACACTGTCACCCAAACGGGTGACATTTCGAGTGTCCATCCAGGTATCACTGGACTGACAAGGGCTAACGCTCGGCGAATCGCTGCAGCGCGGAGACGTGTTCGCAATTCGATGAATGTTCACAAATTGTGATGCTAATGCTGCTCGTGAGCGCTCTCGATGGTTATGATCTTCGCGTTGGGGGAGCTGAGCGAGGGCACACCGCTAAGTGCCTGAGTCGGGGGCACCCAGAGCGAACGGGGAGGTAGTCGCGTCCAGGGAGCGCGCTACCTCCCTTTTCCATGCTCTTGGCCGACCACGCTCTTGCCGTGCTGGGTGCGGCGCAGTGCCGGTCGGCACGGAGGCTGCCACACTGGGGCTATGCGAACTGCGCGCGATATCGAGTGCTGGCTGACTGACATGGATGGCGTCCTGGTTCATGAGAACCAGCCGATCCCCGGGGCCGCGGAGCTGCTCAAGCGCTGGGTGGATACGTCCCGACGATTCCTGGTGCTGACCAACAACTCCATCTACACCCCCCGCGATCTCTCTGCGCGCCTGGCCCTGTCCGGGCTGATCGTTCCGGAAGAGAATCTGTGGACCTCAGCCCTGGCCACCGCGGACTTCCTCGCCGGCCAGCGTGGTGAGAAGACGGCTTTCGTGATCGGCGAGGCCGGCCTGACCACGGCGCTCCACGAGGCCGGGTTCGTGATGACCGAGACCGACCCGGCGTACGTGGTGATGGGGGAGACTCGCAACTACAGCTTCGAGGCGATCACCAAGGCGGTCCGATTGATCAATGCCGGGGCGCGCTTCATCGTTACCAATCCAGACACCACCGGACCGTCCGCGGAGGGTCCGCTGCCGGCCACCGGGGCGGTGGCCGCCATGGTCACGGCCGCGACCAACCGTCAGCCCTACGTTGTGGGTAAGCCGAATCCGATGATGTTCCGGTCGGCCATGAACAGGATCGAGGCCCACTCGGAGACCACGGCCATGATCGGTGACCGGATGGACACCGACATCGTTGCGGGAATGGAGGCGGGCCTGTTCACCCTGCTGGTGCTCTCCGGGGTGACCAGTCGTGAGGAGATCGAGACCTTCCCCTATCGGCCGTCGCAAGTGCTCGAATCGGTGGCTGAGCTCGTGGAGCTGCTGTAGGTCCGGCGCGCCGTTGGCATAAACATGCGCCGTGTGGCATATTCATGCACATGACATTCACGGTTGCCGTCGCCGGTGCGACGGGCTACGCCGGAGGCGAGGTGCTTCGACTCCTTTCCGGCCATCCCGAGGTGGAGATCGGCGCGCTCACCGCCGGAGCCAGTGCGGGGACCTCCCTGCTCAGTCACCATCAGCACCTGATCAGCCTGGCCGACCGAGAGATCCTGGCCACCTCGGCGGAGAACCTCGCCGGGCACGATGTCGTCTTCCTGGCACTGCCGCACGGCGCATCGGCTGAGATCGCCGCCCAACTGGGCGAGGACGTTCTGGTGATCGACGCCGGAGCGGACCATCGCCTGATCGACAGCGAACAGTGGCGGCGGTTCTACGGCAGTGAACATGCCGGGACCTGGCCCTACGGCCTGCCGGAACTGCCCGGTCAGCGGGACGTGCTGGCGCACACGAAGCGAGTGGCGGTGCCCGGCTGCTACCCGACGGCGATCACCTTGGCCCTGCTTCCCGCCCTGACTGCCGGCTTGGTCAGCGGGGCCGATGTGGTCGCGGTGGCCGCTTCGGGCGTCTCCGGCGCAGGCAAGGCGGCCAAGGTGAACCTGATCGGCGCTGAGGTGATGGGTTCGGCCAGCGCCTATGGAGTCGGCGGCGTCCATCGTCACGTCCCCGAGCTCCTGCAGAACTTCGCTCGGCTGGGGGCCGGCGCACCGTCTGTCTCGTTCACCCCGGTGCTGGCCCCGATGCCTCGCGGCATCCTGGCCACGGTCACCGCACCACTGCCCGCCCACGTCGACGTGGCCGCGGTTCGGCAGGCTTACCACGAAGCGTATGACGGTGAGCCGTTCGTCACCCTGCTGCCCGAGGGGCTGTGGCCGCAGACTCAGTCGGTGGTGGGCTCGAACGCCGTCCATGTTCAGGTCACGGTCGACCAGGCTGCTGGACGCCTGGTCGCGATCTCTGCGATCGACAACTTGACCAAGGGCACTGCCGGCGGCGCCATTCAGTCGATGAACCTCGCCCTGGGTCTCCCGGAGACTCTCGGCCTGAGCGCAGTGGGGGTGGCGCCGTGAGTGTGACCGCAGCCAAGGGCTTCCACGCCGCGGGCGTGATCGCGGGAATCAAGGCCAGCGGACGAGCGGATCTGGCTCTGGTCAGCAACCTCGGGCCGCTGCACGCGGCCGCCGGGGTGTTCACCAGTAACCGGTTCTCGGCAGCGCCCGTGCAGTGGTCGCAGCGGGCGATCGCCGATGGGCGGTTGGCCGCGGTCGTGCTCAACTCCGGCGGTGCCAATGCCTGCACCGGTGACGCCGGCTATGCCGACAGCGTCCGCACGGCTGAACTGGTGGGCGAGGCACTGGGTTGCCCGGCTGAGCAGGTTGCGGTCTGCTCCACCGGCCTGATCGGCGTCCGGTTGCCGATGGACGCCGTGGCCACCGGGGTCACGCTGGCCCAGGCTGCGCTGGCCGAGGACGGCGGGCCGTCGGCAGCGGCCGCGATCATGACCACCGACACCGTGCCCAAGCAGGCCGCGCACGCGTCGCCGTCCGGCTGGACCGTCGGCGGGATGGCCAAGGGGGCCGGCATGCTGGCACCGGCGCTGGCCACGATGCTGGTGGTGGTCACCACCGACGCGATTCTCGACGCGGCTCAGCTGGATACGGCTCTGCGGACCGCGACGGCCCTCACCTTCGACCGGGCCGACTCCGACGGCTGCATGTCGACCAATGACACCGTGCTGCTGATGGCCTCGGGTGCGAGCCAGGTGACCCCGGACCTGGCCGAGTTCACGGCGGCGCTGACCCAGGTGTGCGCGAGTCTGGCCCATCAGTTGCTGGCAGACGCCGAAGGCTCCTCCCACGACATCGAGGTGCGGGTGAGTTCGGCCGCCAGCGAGGCCGATGCCCTCGAGATCGCCCGAGCGGTGGCCCGCAGCAACCTGTTCAAGTGCGCCATCTTCGGCAACGACCCGAACTGGGGACGGGTGTTGGCTGCGGCCGGCACCACGACAGCAGCGTTCGATCCGGCCGCTGTGGATGTCGCCTTCAACGGCGTCGGGGTATTCGTGGGCGGCCAGCTGGGCGCCGACCGTTCCGCCGTGGATCTCACCGGACGCAACGTGTTGGTCGAGCTCGCCCTGCACGCCGGGACGGCCACGGCGTCCATCTGGACCAACGACCTCACCTATGGCTACGTGAAAGAGAACGCGGAGTACTCGTCATGATCAATGCGGCTGCCAAGGCGTCCATCCTGATCGAAGCCCTTCCGTGGCTGGCCAGCTACGTGGGCAAGACCATGGTGATCAAGTACGGCGGCAACGCCATGATCGATGACGAGCTGAAGGCCGCCTTCGCCGAGGACGTGATGTTCCTGCGCACGGTCGGCGTGAAGCCGGTGGTGGTGCACGGCGGCGGCCCGCAGATCTCGTCCATGCTGAAGCGGCTGGGCATCGCCAGTGAGTTCCGCGGCGGGCTGCGGGTGACCACTCCAGAGGCGATGGACGTCGTCCGGATGGTGCTGATGGGCCAGGTGAACCGGGAGTTGGTGGGGCTGTTGAACGCCCGCGGGCCGGTCGCGGTCGGGCTGAGCGGCGAGGACGCCGGGCTGCTTACCGCCGAGCGTAAGGGCATCGAGCTGGACGGCGAGGAGATCGACCTCGGTCTGGTCGGCGAAGTCAGCGAGGTGCGTCCGGAAGCGCTGATCGATCTGATCAACGCCGGCCGGATTCCGGTGGTGGCCACCGTCGCCCCCGACGACGAGGGCCAGGTCTACAACGTCAACGCCGACACCGCTGCCGGGGCGCTGGCTGCGGCGCTGGGTGCCGACCGGCTCGTGGTGCTGACCGATGTGGCCGGGTTGTACCGGGACTGGCCGAACTCGACCGAGGTGATCCGTCAGATCAGCCCGAGTGAACTCGAGGAGCTTCTGCCGAGCCTGGCCTCGGGAATGATCCCGAAGATGGAGGCGTGCCTCAAGGCCGTCCAAGCCGGGGTGCCCAAGGCCACCGTGATCGACGGACGGGTGCCGCACTCACTGCTCCTGGAAATGTTCACTGACGAGGGGATCGGCACCATGGTGCGCGATCAGGAGGTCGCATCGTGACGATCAGTACTACTGGTTCTCAGGCCGAGCTCGTCGAGCGGCACCGTCATGTCCTGATGAAGAATCTGGGCACGCCACTGCGGGTGTTCGTCCGTGGCGAGGGCTCGTATGTGTGGGATGCCGACGGTAACCGCTACCTCGATCTGCTGGCCGGCATCGCGGTGAACGCGCTGGGGCACGCGCACCCGCAGGTGCTCGGCGCCATCTCCGCGCAGCTGTCGACTCTCGGTCAGGTATCCAACTACTTCGCCACGCCGACCCAGATCGGGCTCGCCGAACGGCTGGCCGCCATGGTCACTCTGAACGCTCCCGAGCGCCCGGCCCGGGTGTTCTTGTGCAACTCCGGCACGGAAGCCAATGAGGCCGGCTTCAAGCTGGCCAGGTTGACCCGCCGCCCGCGGATCATCGCCATGGAGGGCGCCTTCCACGGCCGGACCATGGGCGCACTGGCGATCACGGCCAACCCTGCCTACCGGCAGCCGTTCGAACCGCTGCCCGGTGGGGTGACATTCGTCCCGTACGGGGACGTGGACGCCCTGGCTGCCGAGCTGGACGAGACCGTGGCCGCCGTGGTGATGGAACCCATCCAGGGAGAGAACGGGGTGGTCGACCCGGGCCAGGACTTCCTGGTGAAGGCGCGCGAACTCACCGCCGCCACCGGCACGCTGTTGTGGCTGGACGAGATCCAGACAGGGATCGGCCGCTGCGGCGACTGGCTGGCCAGCACGCCGTCCGGTGTCTGCGCTGACATCGTCACCCTGGCCAAGGGGCTCGGCAATGGCTTCCCGATCGGGGCCTGCGTGGCCAGCGGCCGCGCCTCCGAACTGTTCGGTCCGGGCGCTCACGGCAGCACTTTCGGCGGCAACCCCGTCGCTGCGGCTGCGGGTCTGGCGGTGCTCTCGATCATCGAACGCGACGGTCTGCTGGCACACGTCCGCGAGGTGGGGGACAGCTTCGCGGCCGCGCTGGAAGGCCTGAATCATCCGATGATCGCGCAGGTGCGCGGACGGGGCCTCCTGCGCGGGGTCGTCCTCACCCACCCGGTGGCCGGTGCGGTCGCTGCCGCCGCGCTGGATGGCGGCTTCGTGATCAACGCGCCACGGGCCAACGTGCTGCGGATCGCGCCGCCGCTGAACATCACCGCCGACCAGCTGGACAGCTTCGTGGCGGCGCTGCCCGGCTTCTTGGATGTGCAATGAGTGAGCCGGCTCGCAGTCCACTGTCGAAGTCGGCGCGCCAGTCCCGGATCGCCGAGCTGATCGAGCGCGAGCCGATCGCCTCTCAGGCTGATCTGGCCACCCGGCTCGCTGAGTCCGGCATCGTGGTCCACCAGGGGACGCTCAGCAAGGACCTGCTCGAACTCGGTGCGGTTCGGGTGCGTACCTCTGCCGGCGGCTTCGCCTACGCCCTGTCGGCAGGAGAGCACGGCCCGGGCAGTCCGGGGGCATTGGCTCGGCTGAGTCGGCTCTGCGGTGAGCTGCTGCTGTCGGCCGAAGGCTCGGCGAACCTGTGCGTCCTGCACACTCCGCCGGGTGCCGCCCAGTACTTCGCCTCGGCCATCGATAAGGTCGGCTGGACGAGCGCACTGGGCACCATCGCCGGCGACGATACCGTCGTGGTGATCACCAGAGACCCGCTGGGCGGTGCGGCCATGGCCGAGTCGCTGCTCAATCTGCACACACCCTGAGGAGACCGCTGAGATGAGTGGAGCCACACCTGCCGGACAGCTGTGGGGCGGAAGGTTCGCCGGGGGTCCGGCCGAGGCGATGTTCGCACTGAGCAAGTCGACCCAGTTCGACTGGCGGTTGGCCCGCTTCGACCTGGCCGGCTCGAAGGCGCACGCGAAGGCTTTGCACGCTGCGGGACTGCTGACTGAAGCGGAGCTGAGCGCGATGCTCGCCGGCCTGAACACCTTGGACGCTCAGGTAGCCGCCGGCGAACTGCTGCCCGCGGCAACCGACGAGGACGTCCACGGCGCCCTCGAGCGCGCGTTGATCGAACTGGTCGGCCCGGAACTCGGCGGACGGCTGCGCGCCGGCCGCTCCCGCAATGACCAGATCGCCACTCTGATCCGCAGCTATCTGCGTGCCGCCAACCAGGTCCTGGCCGCAGATGTGGCGGATCTGATTCGGGCTCTGGCTGGGCAGGCTGAGGCCAACCTCGGCGCCATCATGCCGGGGCGCACCCACCTGCAGTCGGCGCAGCCGATCCTGCTCAGCCACCATCTGCTGGCTCACGCGTGGCCGCTGGTGCGCGACCTGCAGCGATTGGCCGACCTGGACCGGCGGCTGGCGATCAGCCCGTACGGATCGGGCGCGCTGGCGGGCACCTCGCTGGGACTGGATCCCGAACTCGTGGCGACCGAACTCGGTTTCACCGGTTCAGTGCCCAACAGCATCGACGGCACCGCCGCCCGCGACCTGGTTGCGGAAGAGGCCTACGTGCTGGCCCAGATCGGGGTGGACCTGTCCCGGCTGAGCGAGGACGTGATCTTGTGGTGCACAGCCGAGTTCGGCTTCGCCACGCTGGCCGACGCCTGGTCGACCGGGTCCAGCATCATGCCGCAGAAGAAGAACCCCGACGTGGCCGAGCTCGCGCGGGGCAAGGCTGGACGTCTGATCGGCAATCTCAGCGGCCTGCTCGCCACTTTCAAGGGTCTGCCGCTGGCGTACAACCGTGACCTGCAGGAGGACAAGGAGCCGGTCTTCGACTCCTTGGATCAGTTGCGGGTGCTGCTGCCGGCCGTGACCGGGATGGTGGCCACCCTCACTTTCCACCACGAGCGGATGGCGGCCCAGGCGACGAAGGGATTCTCGCTGGCCACTGATGTCGCCGATTGGCTGGTTCGCCAGCGCGTCCCGTTCGCCCGGGCGCACGAGATCGCCGGAGCGGCCGTGCGCTTCTGCGAGGCGCACGATCAGGAGCTGTCCGACCTCACCGAAGCCCAGCTGGCCGAGATCTCGCCAGAACTGAATCTCGGGCTGCTCAGCGTGCTCACCGCGGCCGGCTCGGTCGCCTCGCGCAACGGCCGTGGCGGGACCGCGGTCGAGGCCGTGCAGGCGCAACTGGCCGAGCTGAACGCCGTCCTGGCTGCTCTCGGCTAGATCTCGCCGGCGGGCCGGACGATCCCGTTGTCGAAGGCGATGACGACGAGCTGAGCCCGATCGCGGGCACTCAGCTTGTACAGAAGTCGGCTGACGTGGGTCTTGGTGGTGGCGTAGCTGATCACCAACCGGTCGGCGATCTCTGCATTGCTCAGGCCGGCCGCGACCAGCCGCAACACCTCCTGCTCCCGCTCGATGAGCTGGTCGAGGTCGGCCGCCGGCACCGGCGCGGGGGCGGTGCGCCGGAACTCCTCAATCAGTCGTCTGGTGGCTCGCGGTGCGAGCAGTGCCTCTCCGGCCGAGACGGTGCGGATCGCCTCGAGCAGGCGCTCAGGCTCGGTGTCCTTGGGTAGGAACCCGCTGGCACCGGCGCGGAGCGCGGCGAAGACGTTCTCGTCGTGGTCGAAGGTGGTCAGGATCAGGATTCGAGTGTCGACTCGCGGGTCGGCCGCGAGCCGGCGAGTCGCCTCCAGCCCGTCGATGCCCGGCATCCTGATGTCCATCAGCAGGACGTCCGGCTGATGCTCCTGGGCCAGTCTCACCGCGGCCAGGCCGTCACTGGCTTCACCGATCACCTCGAAGCCCGGCTCGTGGCGCAGCAGCACGGCCAGACCGCCGCGCACCAGCGCCTCGTCATCGGCAATGCCCACCCTGATCACTGTCTGCCCTCCTCGGGTCGGGGGATCTCGGCGCGGACCCGATAGCCGCCACCGGGGAGGTTGCCGGCCTCCAGCCGTCCGCCCCACATCGCGACTCTCTCGTGCATCCCGACCTGGCCCCCGCCGACCCCGGCCGAGGGCGGCGCGCCGCGTCCGGAATCGGAGACACTCAGCACGAGTTGGTCAGGACGGTACTCCAGCCGCACCGACGCGCGATCGGTGCCGCTGTGCCGCATGACATTGGTCAGCGACTCCTGCAGCACGCGGTAGCAGGTGAGCCCCAGCGCCGGACTGAGCGGCCACGGTTCGCCCTCGCGGATCACCTCGACCCGAACCCCGGCCCGCTCTGCCTGGGCGAGCAGTTCGTCCACATCGTCCAGGGTGGGGTTCGGGGCGGTGCCATCCTCCGGATTGCGCAGGGCACCAAGAAGTTGACGCACCTCCTGCAGCGAACTGCGGCTGCGCTCGGCGATCGCCAGCAGCGCGTCTCGGGCTGCTTCGGGCTCGTCGGTGGCCACCCGGGCGCCCACGCCGGCCTGCAGCGCGATCGCTCCCAGCGAGTGACCGACAACGTCGTGAAGCTCCCTGGCGATCCGCAGCCGCTCCTGGTTGACCGCATTGCGGCTCGCCTCGGTCTTCGCCTGCTCGGCAAGCTCGGCACGTTCGGCGAGCAGCAGGGACGTCCGTCGCTGCGACTGGCTGGCTCGGCCAAGGGCGAACATGCCGACGAACAGGGCCACATTGGTCAATGCTTCCGGCCACGACATGCGGCCCGGCAGGGCGGCGACCAGACAGATCAGCGGCGCGCAGAAGCCGGCGGCCACCACGGTGATCCGCAGGCTTCGCTGGGCCGCGACGGAGTAGGCGGCCAGGAACAGCGCCGAACCGACCACCGGAGTGCCGTAGCCGAGCAGGAGCAGGGCGAACACGGCGGTCCCCGATACCAGCAGGACTGTCAGTGGCAGGATCCGCCGCGCGGCGAATGGGCCGACCGCGGTGAGGAGCAGCGCGGCCTGGGTGAGTGAGATCTCCGCGCGGCCGGAGAACGAGATGGCCACCGCGACGGCCAGCAGAAGTCCCAGCGCCAAGATCCCGTCCAACAGCCATGGGCGGTCGGCATCCAGCCGCTGGATCGCGCGCCAGGTTCTCACCGGTCAAGCTTGGCAAGCCGACCGGCACCACGCCAACGTTCTGGAGAATGACTTGGGCCGTCCGTCTCCAGGCGGACGGATGATGTGGTGGCAGCCCGTAGGCGCAATGCAAAGAGCGTTCTGCAGCCGGACGCCTGGGCGGGTCGTGGTTGGGAAGGCTGAGGCCATGATCCTCGAAACTCGCCGACCGGCCCCGGAGCGGGCCGCCCGCATGCTTCTGGCTGTCCTGCTGGGCGCGGCCTTCGCCGCCATCTGGGCGCTGATCGAACCCCGCGGCCCGGTGACCGGCGGTCAGGCGGTCGCCCTGATGGGCAGTGCCCTGGCGGTCGGCTGGCTGGCCGGACGGGTGACCGGCTCCCAGCTGGCCGCGCTGATCGTTCCGGTGGCCCACGTGGCCGGCTTCGAACTCGTCCGCAGCTCGTGCTCGCTTCCCACGGCTGGGGGATCGCCCTCGGCGACCGCGTTCGGCCTGGTCGCGTTCGTATTGGGTCGAGTCGTGCCGTGGCTGCTTGCCGTGGTGCCGATGGCACTGGGTGCCGGCTGGGGTGCCCGCCGCCTTGCCGTGAAGCGGCGCTGGGCGCTGATCGCGGCGAGCACGGCGTTGGCGGTGTTGAGCTGCTGGCTCTTGGTGCCGCCCGCTGCGGCCCGGGTCGAGGCCCCCGGCGGGTTCGCCGAACTGGTCGAGGTGGAGTTGGGCGGGCACCGGCAATGGATTCAGGTGCGCGGCACTGATCGCAGCAACCCGGTGGTGCTCTACCTCAGCGGTGGACCGGGACAGAGCGATCAGGCGTTCTCCCGTGTGCTCCTGGAGCCGCTTCTCGACCAGATCACCCTGGTCAGCTGGGATCAGCGGGGCACCGGCAAGTCCTATCCTGACCTGGACTCGGCGTCGATGAGTCTGGGACGAGCCGTGGCCGACGTCGTCGACCTGGCCACCTACCTCAGCCGACGTTTCGGTCAGGAGAAGGTCATTCTGCTGGGCGAGTCCTGGGGGAGCCTGCTGGGAGTCCTCGCCGTCAAGCAAGCGCCTCAGCTGTTCTCCGCCTACGTGGGCAGTGGCCAGATGGTCAACGTCCGCCAGACCGACGAGGCGATCTACGACGACCTCAGCGCGGTGGCCGCACGCACCGCGGATGCAGAGCTGGCCGGCCAGCTGGCCCGGCTGGGGCGTCCGCCGTACCGCAGTGTCTTCGACTACGGCGAGATCATGCTGCGCTACCCGTTGCTGGAGGGCTCCTACACCCCGCCCGCCGGCTATCGGCAGCGGGCTAGCGCCGGCGGGGTCGGACCACTGGGAGTCCTCGGCGTCGAGTACGACCCGATCGAGAAGCTCAATGTGATCCGTGGCCTGCTGGACATGTTCTCTGTGATGTACCCGCAGTTGCAGGCGATCGATCTTCGCCAGTCGGCGACCGCGCTGGACGTGCCGGTCTACATCCTGTGTGGAGATCACGAGCTGGCGGCACGGACCGGCCCAGCCCGGGAGTGGTTCGAGGGCCTCACCGCGCCGAGCAAGCGCTGGTACCAGCTCCCTGACGCGGGTCACTCTGTCGCCTTCGAACAGGCCGAGGAGTTGGGCCGCATCCTGCGCGAGGACGTGGCTGGGCACTGAGCCGGCAACCGCTGGCACTACGCTTAGCGACCGTGAATGCGCTACTCGACGAACTGACCTGGCGGGGCTTCATCGCTCACTCCACCGACCCGGACGCCCTCGCCGGCGCCCTCGACGCCGGTCAGGTGAAGTCCTATGTGGGCTTCGATCCGACAGCGCCGAGTATCCACATGGGCAACCTCGTCCAACTCATGGTGTCCCGACGGCTGCAGGCCGCAGGGCATCGTCCGTTCCTGCTGGTGGGTGGATCGACCGGCCTGATCGGCGATCCCAAGCAGTCCAGCGAGCGCAACCTCAACCCCAAGGACCTCGTTCACGAGTGGGTGGAGCGGATCCGATCGCAGGTGAGCAAGTTCGTCGATTTCGAGGGGCCGGCCGCGGCCACGGTGGTCAACAACTACGACTGGACGGTCGAACTGAACACCCTGGACTTCCTCAGGGACATCGGCAAGCACTTCAGTGTGAACCGGATGCTCGACCGCGAGGTGATCAAGGCTCGGCTCGAGTCGGGGATCTCCTACACGGAGTTCTCCTACGTGCTGCTCCAGTCGCTGGACTTCCTGGAGTTGTTCCGGCGCTACGGAGTAACCATGCAGACCGGTGGCTCGGATCAATGGGGGAATCTGACTGCGGGGGTGGAGTTGATCCGCAGGTCGGAGGGTGGACGTGCTCACGCGCTGGCCACACCGCTGTTGACAAAGGCCGATGGCACCAAGTTCGGCAAGACCGAGTCCGGGACGGTGTGGCTCGATCCCGCCATGACCAGTCCGTACGCCTTCCACCAGTTCTTCCTGAACGCCGAGGACTCGATGGTGGGGTCGTACCTGAAGATCTTCTCCGAGCGCAGTCGCGAGGAGCTGGACGACCTGATCCGGCAGAGCCAGGAGGCCCCGCACCTGCGGGTGGCCCAGCGAGCCCTGGCCGACGACATCACCGATCTGGTGCACTCACCTGCCGAGCGCAAGGCGGCCAGTGACGCCGCCGCGGCCATCTTCGGTAGGGGAGAGCTGGCCGAACTGCCCGCGGACACCCTGGCCGCCGTATGGCGCGAACTGGGGGCAGTTCAGCTGGAACCGAGCGTGGACTGGCCTGCCGTCGTGGACGTCTTGGTGGTTTCTGGGGTGGTGTCGAGCCGCTCGGCCGCTCAGCGGGCCATCAATGAGGGCGGCGCCTACCTGAACAACCAGAAGGTGTCCAGCCCCGATCAGCGCATCGAGAGCTCGGACATTCTGGCTGGCGGCCACCTGATCGTGCGTCGAGGCAAGAAGACCGTCGGTGCTGTCCGCCTGGAGCGTTTGCCCTAGTCGGCAGCGTGACACGCCCGGGGGTTCCGGCCGATTTGACCCACCCCCGGGCCTCGCGTAATGTTCATTGAGCGTTGCCGGTGACACGGACGGGGCAGAGAAGATCTGATCCGGACGGACCGGAACGCCGAACCCAAACAAGCAGCAGCGGATGCGGTGTGTCTTCATGCCAGAAGTCATCAAATCCGGTGAGCTGTCGCGGATGGGATCGGGGCCTGGATGCCGGTTTTACAAGCGGTTACGGGCCTAGTAAAGTAAGTCGAGTTGCCCCGAGTGGCGGTGAGAGCCGGTGCGAGGAGCGCACCCGAAACTTGAGAACTCAACAGCGTGCTTAAAAGTCAATGCACAATAATGCAC
>JAFADF010000030.1:0-3592 GCA_023425145.1 Actinomycetes bacterium
CTGCCTGATTCTAAGATGGATGAGCTGCTAGAGCTCCTAATGCGTCATTTCACCGGCATATTCTCTTTCCCCGTGGAAATAGACGAGGAATATTTCGCCGGTGCCTTGAATATGACCGTGGCGGGCCTGAGGCAGCTGCTGTACAGGACTGCTCTTGAGCATGTGATAAACTATATTCCAGCAGACCATTGCGATGTGATTCTCCTGCACCACGACAGGCGCAGGCCAGGAGACCTTGCGCTTATGCCGGATAAATATGTGATGCTGAAGGAAAATTATCATCGGAGGGCTCAGGAGATGCTTGAATATGTTTCCGAAACGGATGAGTGCCGTTCGCGCTTCCTGCTGCGGTATTTCGGCCAGAGCGAAAGCTACGATTGCGGGACTTGCGATGTGTGCCGAGCGAAGGTTGCCTCAGGCCGCCGTCTTGAAGAGGCTCCGGCAACCTATGGTGACATGGCCTCCGGCACCGAGGCTCCCGGAAGCGAGAAAACCCTCTCCGATGAGGCTACTGAGGCTGCCATCATTGAATATATCGACGGCCGTGGTGGGAAATATTCTTTGGAAGACATCCGCACCGAGTTTTCCAACCCCTCGAAGGCATATTCCCCTCACTGGCTCGATCTGCTCCGCAACCTAATAGACGAGGGCGCGGTGCCAATCTATGAGAAATAATCGAAGTTTCACTATTAATATTTTAACGAATATGACGAATACTGTTCTGGAATGCATCAAGACAAGGAGAAGCATCAGGCGCTACAAGCCTGAACAGATTAAAGATGAAGAACTTCAATCTGTGCTTGAGGCTGGCACTTTCGCTCCTACGGGCATGGGTTATCAGGATCCGTGGATCGTGGCTGTGCAGAACAAAGAAATCATAGCCCAGCTGACGGAGATGAACAAGAAGTTTTACGAAGGCGCAGGCGACCCGTATTATGGTGCGCCTACCATCGTGCTTGTGTTCGGCAGCAGTCCTGAGAAGTGGAGGAATTCCACGAACGATGGCTCTCTGGTGCTAGGAAACATGATGATCGCCGCCCACTCAATCGGTCTTGGTTCCTGCTGGATTAACCGAGAGCGCGAGATGTTCGCCACCGATGAAGGCAAGGCTTTAATGAAGCAGATGGGCCTTCCTGACGGCCTGGTTGGCATCGGCTCCATAGCCCTCGGCTATCCTGCCTCCTACCCGCCTACCGTCAAGCCCCGCAAAGACGGCTACGCCAGAGTGATCAGGTAGCGCTGCAAAGAGTCAAAGGAATCCCATTGTATGCCTTTTCGCAAGGCGAAAATAAAAAGAGGTAACTTTTAGTCGACCCCTTCTCGGATAGTAATATAGCTAATACTTTATCATCGACCTTAATGGGATCCTCTGATATGGAAGAAAGTGTTGTAGCGGAATATGAACAAGCCTTTGTTGATATAGTGGACAGTTCTGAACTAGATGACAACAATAAAAATTGTGTAAAATCTGTTGGTTCAATTGCTATAAGAAGTAATCACTATTGGTATGCAGGAGAATAGATTTTCACAGATATTAAATGCAATCATTCTATTTTCTTTTGTGATTGCTGCGGCATCTCTAATTTCCTTAGTCGTGCCAAAGGTATATGGTATCATTATAGGAATTGCTCTTATTGCTATTACAATATTTGGTCTTTTTACTGAGAAACATTTTAATATTCCACAAAAGATAAGAGATTATGGAATTACTTTATTGTCAAGTATCGTAATCTGTATCGGTGCATTTGTGTCTGCATTTTCAGTGGGAGAAAAATTTTTGCCTTTTTTTCTATGCTGTTCATTTGCGGGTTTTGTTGGAATTATAAAATGGGTTGTAGAGAAGAGATGGAAGGGGAAATCTATTGCGTCAATATTAGCTGATGACTTTCATCTTTTACCTCCAAGTGTTGATATAACAATAATTATACTCAATATCTTAGATATAATTTTGGGGCATGGTGAATTTTCTATATTAGCTATAGTCATTAACAGCATATTATTGCTTGATGTAGTTATTCAAACTATCACCAAAAACAGAGCCAGTAAGCTTACCCAATAAGATGCTCTGCAAGACTCACAAAATGGCGAAGAGTAGCAAGTAATCGTCCATGATAATAACAACAAAAAAGGGTGGTCATTTTTGCCACCCTTTTTTGTTTCAATGGCAATTTATTTCTATTTTTGTAAACTCTAAATTGATTTATTCTCATTTGGATATGAAATACATTGCAGACAGATTGAAAACATCAATATTCCTTGGCTTGTGTCTCACAATCGTTATGGTGACGCTGGCTTCCTGTTCCGACAATAGTGCCGAAGATCCGGATCTGAAGCGATTCAAAAATCGATTCAGTGGAGACTATCAATATTCTTCAGCCATCTGGACAGGAGGCAACATAGATCTAGATGGTGACGGAACTGGTCACAAAAATCTGGATGAAGAATTCCGAGGATGCAGTGGGTATGATACAAAGTCGGCCAGTGCGGAAGTGACTTATGATGATTCAGAAGAGACATTTAGAGTTAGTGCCAAGGTTCCTTTTTACGCAGCCAATGAGTCAGATGGGAAGATTGTTCCAGAAGGGATAATTTACGAGAACTTTACTTTTAAAGTTCAATGGATGGACGATGGGCAAGAAGGACAAATCGAAGTATCTGAATGTCTCTATGAAGATATGGGATATCCTATCCCTGATATCATATACGTAGATGTGATTTCATTCACGGATAATTCGTTTGATGTTACTGTAGAATGTTCCCTTTACGATCAGCATGAAGGCAAACCTGTAAAAGGCACTGTCATCTTCACTTTTACTAGAAAGTGATTTCAACCCTATTGAAAAAAATCAATTATTTTTTGACGGAATTGCGATATTCGCACGTTATTCATATGAGAGTTGTTGACAGAAATGTCAAACTTTGAGGAACTGCTGGCCAAGATGTGTGGGCGGAAAGATGTCGCTGCGCAGGAGAAGCTGTATAAGATTTATGCAGCCAGGGTGCAATCGGCCTGCAGACGTTACTCCAAAGACAACGAAGAGGCTCAGGACTTCACTCAGGATGCTTTCATGAGGATTTTCGATAAAATTGGAAAGTTTCGGTACTCGGGAGAGGGATCTCTGGGCAGATGGCTTGTAAGAGTGGCAGTGAACATGATAATCGACAGGAAAAGGAGAGACAAATCTTTGGGCATCAAGTCCGAGATCGACGAGGCAGCCGAGGATATCCCTCAGCTGACCGAAGAGGAAGCCGCATCGGTGCCTCTGGACGTGCTCCACAAGATGATCGATTCGCTGTCGAATGCCAAGAAGATGGTCTTCAATCTGCGATGCGTGGACGAGTATTCATACAAGGAGATAGCGAAGATGATCGGGATTTCCGAGAATGCTGCGTCTTCAACTTTTGCGAAGGCCAGAATCGAGCTTGGAATGATGATTAAGGAATATGTCAAGATAAACGGATAATGAAGGACTGGACTGAAATAGTTGGCAAGGCACTCCGTGAGGAGGAGAAGGCGCTTCCATCAGGAGAATGGGAGACCATTCGTGATGCCATGCGCCGCAGTTCCAGAAGACGCGCCGCCATCTGGACC
>JAFADF010000061.1:0-310764 GCA_023425145.1 Actinomycetes bacterium
CCCGCTCGCAGAACTGGTCACCCCCACCATGCGACGAGCCGATGCACTGGTCACCATGATCAACCGGCACAGCCAACAAGCACTCGCACCCACCAACGGCGGAGACCGGCCCCGCATCGTCATCACCCTGTCCTACGACAAACTCGCCAAAACCGTCACCGACAACGGGCTGCTCACCGGCCACCTGATCGGCAGCAACGAACCGCTACCGGCCGGAGTCCTACGACGACTCCTGTGCGACGCGGATGTCCTGCCCGTCGTGCTCGGCGGCCAGTCCGAGATCCTCGACGTGGGACGCACCCAACGCCTGGTCACCGGCCCCATCCGGGCCGCTCTCGAACTACGCGACGGCGGCTGCGTGTTCCCCGGCTGCGACAAACCACCACAGGACTGCCACGCCCACCACATCACCCCCTGGTGGGCAGGCGGACGTACCTCGCTCGACAATCTCGTCCTGGTCTGTGCACACCACCACGGCATCATCGAACCCAGCCACGACCCCACCGCCGACCGCTGGCAAGTCCAACTACCAGCCGACCGGCCAGCCCAAATCATCCCGCCCCGACGAGCCGACCCCACCCAGCGACCACGCACCCACGCACGCTTCCTCACCCCCATCCGCGCGTAAATCGACCGCGGCTTCGTCAGCTGTGCTCGCTGCATTTGTAGTCACGCCCATGCGTGAGTATGACAACGCCCGGCAAGATTCGCGCTGATACGAATCACGACTGACGTGATTTCACCGTCAGTCGTAATGGGAATGGGATGGCCTCCCGATTTGCCCGCTTGCGTCACAATCGCAGCGGGCCACGAAAGAGCGCGAGCCCGGCTGGACGAACTCGCGGATCAACTGTTCGAAGCGACGCGTCCTGGGCAACTCGATGCCATGGACGGCCGACACGCCCCGTAACCCCTAGCGCTCGAAGCCGAGGACGGCCGCGAACCCGGTCATCGCCACCCCCGCGGTGGCATCGACGATCCGTCCGCCGCGCCGGCTGGTCAGATAGCGGCGCATCGGGCGGGAAGCCAGGATCACCACAGTGAACCAGGTCATGCCCATGGCGCCGTGGATCAGCGCCAACAGCGCCCCGATCGCCGCCGGCGGGTAGCCGGCCGGCAGGAACAGCGGCAGCACCGACAGGTAGAAGACCGCGATCTTCGGGTTCAGCAGATCGGTGAGCAGTCCCTTGATGAACGCTTCGCCGGGCTTGTCTACCGGGGTGTCGGCCACGTCCAGCGACGGCGAGTCACCGCGCCAGGCCGATCGCAGGTAGCTGAATGCCAGGTAGAGCAGAAAGGCCACTCCGGCCCAGCGCAACACGTTGTAGGCCACCTGCGAGGCGACGAACAGTGCCGCAACTCCGGCCGCAGCAGCCACTCCCCAGAAGACCACTCCCAGCCCGATCCCGGCGGCCGCCGCGAAGGCCGGACGAGGTCCGCCGCGCAACGCCTGACGAAGCACGAAGACGGTGTCCAGCCCGGGCGTGATCGTCAGCACCGCAGCCAGCAGTGCGAAGCCGAGGACGGCCTGAGCCAAAGTCATGGCCGCATCGTAGAGTCCGGCCAAGCCCGTCCAACACGACCGAATCAGTCACGGACCGACTAGATCCAGTCGAACTTCCGGAACACCGCGAACAGCCCGACGCTGCCGACCAGGATCAGCACCACCGACTGAATCAGGCCCGAGGTATCCGAGAAGCCCGGGTAGGGCAGGTTCTGACCGAACCAGCCGGTGATCGCGGTCGGCACGGCGATGATGGCGCCCCAGCCGGCCAGCTTCTTCATCACCTCGTTCAGCCGGGCGTCCTGCAGCGAGAGCTGAGTCTCGAAGATGCTGGAGACCATGTCGCGCAGGCTCTCGGTCCACTCCGCGGCCCGGATCACGTGGTCGTAGAGGTCGTTGAAGTTGCCGTCCAGGTCGCTGGACAGCGGCCGATCGCTCTCCGCGCGGAACCGCATCACCGAGGTGACCACCTCGCGCATCGGCAGTACCACCCGACGCAACTCGACCAGCGCCTTGCGCATGGCGAAGACCCGCTGCTGGAGCTCGGCCGGCTTCCGGTTCGACTCGAAGAGCAGGTCTTCCAGGTCCTCCAGCTCGTCGTCCATCTGCCCGATGGCCGCGAAATGCCCATCGACAAGGTGATCCAGCAGGCCGTGGACGAGCGCGGCGACGCCGCTGTGCAGCAGGCCGTCCTCCTGCCAGCGGTGCAGGATCGCGTCCATGTCGACGGTGTCGTCCGGACGCACGGTGATCAGCCCGTCTTTGAGCAGGAACGCCGACACCCGTCCGGTGACCAGTCGAGTGCTGCGGGCACCCTCCTCCAGCGCCGTGGAGTAGCAGGTCAGGAACGAGTGGTTGGCGTGCCGGGTGGCCTTGGGACGCTCCATCGGCTCGACGGCATCCTCAACGGCCAGCTGGTCCATGCCGAGCTCATCGCGCAGCACATCCAGGTCGGCGGGACTGGGCGCCAGGATGTCCAGCCAGACCAGGACGTCGTCTCGGCCGAGCCAGGTATCCAGATCAGCGAGGGGAAAGTCGGCGGCCACTTCGACGCCCTGACGCCAGGCCCGGCTGCGGATGCTGCTCACGGCGTCCAGCATGCCCCGCACGGCGGGCTGGGCCGGCACAAGTGCGCGCGACACGCGCAAGCACGCCAACCTCAGCAAAGCGGCGTAGTTCACCCTGCCGGCCGCAGCCTGGCTCACTAGACTCCCCAGCGACGCGCAGCTTCGATGGAGGGTCGATGACGATTTCGAAAGTGCTGGTCGCCAACCGCGGCGAGATCGCGGTACGGGTGATCCGGGCGGCGCGTGATGCCGGTATCGGCAGTGTGGCTGTCTATGCCGACGCCGACGCCGACTCCCTGTTCGTCCGGCTCGCCGACGAGGCTTTCGCGCTCAATGGAATCACTCCGGCCGAGACCTACCTCGACATCGCCAAGCTGCTGTCGGCGGCCACGCGTGCAGGCGCCGACGCCGTCCATCCCGGCTACGGGTTCCTGGCCGAGAACGCGGCCTTCGCCCAGGCCGTGATCGACGCTGGGCTGACCTGGATCGGTCCGCCGCCGGCGGCCATCGAAGCCCTCGGCGACAAGGTGCAGGCCCGGCACATCGCCCAGAAGGTCGGCGCCCCGCTGGTGCCCGGCACTGCCGATCCGGTCGCGGACGCAGCCGAAGTCCTCGCTTTCGCCGAGCAGCACGGGCTGCCGATCGCGATCAAGGCCGCCTTCGGTGGTGGCGGACGCGGCCTCAAGGTCGCCCGCACGTTGGAGGAGATCCCCGAGCTGTTCGAGTCGGCCACTCGGGAGGCGGTCACCGCCTTCGGACGCGGTGAGTGCTTCGTCGAGCGCTACCTGGATCGTCCCCGCCATGTCGAGACCCAGTGTCTGGCCGACTCCCACGGCAACGTGGTGGTGGTCTCCACCCGCGACTGCTCCTTGCAGCGTCGCCACCAGAAGCTCGTCGAAGAGGCGCCGGCCCCGTTCCTGAGCGAGGATCAGGTGGCCAGTCTGTACGCCTCCAGCAAGGCGATTCTCACCGAAGCCGGCTACGTGGGCGCAGGGACGTGTGAGTTCCTGGTCGGCCAGGACGGCACCATCTCCTTCCTCGAGGTGAACACCCGGCTCCAGGTCGAGCACCCGGTGTCCGAAGAGGTGACCGGCCTGGATCTGGTCCGGGAGATGTTCCGGATCGCCGACGGCGAGGCGCTCGGCTACGACGACCCAGCTCCGCGCGGCCACTCGATCGAGTTCCGGATCAACGCCGAAGACCCCGGACGCAACTTCATGCCGGCCCCCGGCACCCTGACTGCCTGGACGCCACCGTCCGGCCCGGGCGTCCGGGTCGATGCCGGCTACCTGCCCGGCATGGCCGTCCCCGGCTCGTTCGACTCACTGGTGGCCAAGCTCATCGTCACCGGCACCGACCGCACCCAGGCGATCGAGCGCAGCCGCCGCGCCCTGGCCGAGACCGTGCTGGAGGGGATGCCGTCGGTGCTGCCGTTCCACGCCGCCGTGCTCACCGAGCCGGCCTTCGTCGCGGCCGACGGCCACTTCGGCGTGCACACCCGCTGGATCGAGACCGAGTTCGACCAGCAGCTGGAGCCCTACACCGGGCCGATCGGCAGTACCGAGGGAGAGGACAAGACCACCTACGTGGTCGAGGTGAACGGCCGCCGGGTCGAGGTCCGACTGCCCAGCACGCTGGCGACCCCGGTGCTCAAGCAGCCCTCCGCACAGCGTCCGACTCGGCGCAGCACCGGTGGGGCCAAGGCGAAGGCGCCGTCATCGAATGAGCTGACCGCACCCATGCAGGGCACCATCGTGAAGGTCGCCGTGATCGACGGGGACGAGGTGGCCGAAGGCGATCTGGTCTTGGTCCTGGAGGCCATGAAGATGGAGCAGCCGATCACCGCCCACCGGGCTGGGCTCATCTCCGGGCTCGCGGCAACGGTGGGGGCGAGCGTGGGCTCGGGTCAGGTGCTCTGCGAGATCGTCGATCCCACCTGATCAGCCGCTGAAGGCCGCCGTGCTGGCCCGAATCACCATGCTGGCCGGCAGCCGCAGGTGCTCCTCTTTGGATTCGCCGTTGAGCAGCTCCATCAGGATCCGGATCGCCTCGGCGCCGATCTGATGCATGGGTTGGGAGACCGTGGTCAGCGCCGGTGAGAAGTTCGCCGCTTCCGGGACGTTGTCGAAGCCGACCACCGACAGCTCCTCCGGCACTCGGATGCCCATCTCGGCGGCCACTTCGAGGACGCGGATCGCCGACAGATCGTTGGCGGCGAAGATCGCGCTGGGTCGGTTCGGCAGGCTGAGCAGCTCGTGGGCTGCCTCGGTGGTCTCGACGGCGCGGTAGCCGCCGACCCGAACCAGTTCGGGGTCGTAGGGCAGCCCGGCCGCCTGCAACGCCTCCCGGTAGCCCTGCTCGCGCTGCTCGGCCGAGACCAGGTCGGTGCGGCCGCGGACGTGCGCGATCCGGGTGTGGCCGAGCCCGATCAGATGCTCGGTGGCCGCACGCGCACCGCCGATGTTGTCCACCTCGACGGTGCTGGGGCCGGTGCGTCCGGTGTGCGGGTCGATGGCGACCACCGGGATGGTCGCGGTGGTCACCGCTGCGGTCGGAGCGACGATCACGGCGCCGTCGATCAAGGTTCCGGCCAGCCGCGACAGCGAGCGCCGCTCCCAGCCGATCTCGTTGTGGCTGAGGTCTCCGGAGTAGGCCAGCAGCTCGTAGCCGGTGCCTTCGGTGGCCGTGGAGATGCCCTTGAGCAGCTCCGTGGAGAAGGGCTCGAACTGCGGCACCAGCACGCCCACCACATTGGTGCTGCGTCGCCGCAAACTGCTTGCCACAAGGGACGACTCGTAGCCGAGCTCGGCCACGACGCTCATCACCCGCTCGTAGGTCTCGGCCGCGACGCCGTCGCGGTCGTTGATCACCTTGGAGACGGTGGAGACCGAGACGCCCGCCGTTCGGGCCACATCGACGATGGTGGCCCGCTCGACAATCGTCCGCTCGGCGGCGCGTCCGGATCTGACAGTGTGGGTCACAGCGGCAACGCTAGCCCATGCGCGGCCGTCCGCCACCCAGGCGCAACTAAAACGTTATCGAAAACGTTTGACACGGCTCGGTGGCGATGGAAGTATCCAGAACAGGCAGGAATCCCTGCCGCACGGTCAAAGAGGACTGAGAGGTCTGTCGTATGCAGTGGAAAATGAAGGCCCCGGCGCTGGTCGCGCTGGGTGCAAGCGTGGCGCTAGCCCTCGCCGGTTGTTCCGGCGGAACGTCCGGGACCGCAACCACCCCGGGCGGCACTGATTCATCCGCACCGTCGCAGAGCGCTGCTGCCCCGGTCACCATGACCTTCTGGCACAACTCCACCACCGGTGACGGCAAGAAGTACTGGGAAGACACGGTTGCGGCGTTCACCAAGGAGCACCCGAACGTCACCATCAACATCCAGGCCATCCAGAACGAGGACATGGACGGAAAGCTGCAGACCGCCCTGAACTCCGGTGATGACCCGACGATCTTCATGGCCCGTGGCGGCGGCAAGCTCGCTGACGTCGTTGCCGCTGATCAGGTGATGGACATCACCGACAAGATCGCTCCCGACATCAAGACCGCGTACGGCGACGGCATCTTCAGCGCCTTCACCGTCGGCGGCAAGATCTACGGCATGCCGACCTCGGTTCTCCCCGGCGGCATCTACTACAGCAAGGACCTGTTCAAGCAGGCCGGCATCACTGCTCTGCCGACCAACTTCGAAGAGCTGAACGCCGCTGTTGCCAAGCTCAAGGCTGCGGGCATCGCCCCGATCGCCCTCGGTGGCAAGGACGCATGGCCGGCCGCTCACTGGTACTACTTCATGGCGCTGCGCGACTGCTCCAAGGACGTCATGGACAAGGCCGCCGCGGACAAGGACTTCTCCGATCCCTGCTGGCTGAAGGCCGGCGAGGACCTGAAGGCGTTCGCTGACACCGATCCGTTCAACAAGGGTTACCTGACCACCTCTGCTCAGCAGGGTGCAGGCAGCTCCGCCGGCCAGCTGGCCAACCACAAGGCCGCCATGGAGCTCATGGGCGCCTGGGAGCCCGGTGTTGTCAAGGACCTGACCCCGGACAAGAAGTCGCTGGCTGACCTGGGTTGGTTCCCCTTCCCGGCCGTTGCCGGTGGCGCCGGCGATGCCACCGCCATGATGGGTGGCTCGGACGGCTTCGCGTGCCGCAAGAATGCTCCGGCCGAGTGCGTCGACTTCCTGAACTTCATCGCCAACAAGGCGAACCAGGAAGGCTACGCCAAGGCGTTCCAGACCCTGCCTGCGAACAAGGATGCCAAGGGCGTCGTCACTGATCCTGCGCTGCAGGACGTGCTCGCCTCCTACGACAAGGCTGCCTACGTCAGCCTGTGGCTGGACACCATGTACGGCCAGAACGTCGGCAACGCTCTGAACGGTGGCGTGGTCAACATGCTCGCCGGCAAGGGCAGCGCTGCTGACATCGTTGCCGCTGTGAAGACGGCTGCGGCGAAGGGTTAGTCAAAGAACCTCATGAGCGAATCAGTGAAAACACTGGCCACGCGCTCGTCAGGTTCGAAGTCGGCCCGGGACGATGCTCCGGCATCGTCCCGGGCTGACCGAGCCAGGGCTGAATGGCGCAAGCGGCTTGAAATCGTGATCCTTGCCGGACCGGCGATCCTAATGTTCCTGGCTTTTGTGATCCTTCCCGTGTTCATGGCGGCCTACTACGGCTTCTACCAGTGGAAGGGCTTCGGAGTCCCGACCAAGTTCGTCGGGTTCCAGAACTACATCACCATCTTTACCGATCAGAACTTCCTGGATGCGCTGAAGCACAACGGGCTGATCGTGATCATGTCCTTGATCATGCAGGGCCCGGCGGCCATCGCCTTCGCGCTGCTGCTGAACCAGAACATCAAGGGTCGTTCGCTGATCCGGGTGTTGATCTTCGTCCCCTACGTCATCTCCGAGGTCATCGTCGGCACCGGCTGGAGCTTGATGCTGCAGTACCAGGGCGCACTCAACGACCTGCTGACCAACATCGGGATGGGCTGGGCGAAGGCGGACTGGATCGCTGATCCCAACGCCGCCATCTGGACCTTGATGGTCATCATTTCCTGGAAGTACCTGGGCTTCGCCGTCATCTTGATGCTGGCCGGCATGCAGGGCATTCCCGACGAGCTGTACGAAGCAGCCGCCATCGACGGCGCGTCCTACTGGCGGATCCAACGCTGGATCACCCTGCCATTGCTCGGCCCCACGGTCCGAGTCTGGGCGTTCTTGTCGATCATCGGCTCCCTGCAGCTGTTCGATCTCGTCTACATCATTTGGGGCCAGTACGTCTCGTCGACAGCCGGGACCTCCACCATGGCCACCTACATGGTTCGTGAAGGGCGACTGGCCGGCAACTACGGCTACGGCAACGCGGTCGCGGTGGCGATCTTCGTGATCTCCCTGGTGATTGCGCTCACCTACCAGCGGTTCGTGCTCCGGCGCGACACCGAGGGCGCCCTCACCGAAGGCCCGGAGCGGAAGGCTCGCTGATGTCTCAAGTCGCACTCACCGCCAGCTCTCGTCGAAGCGGACACAAGAAGGCCTCGAAGTCCGGGGCCACCTGGGGCAGCCCGGCCACCTATCTGATCGCCACGATCCTGATCGCGATCTGCATCGCGCCGGTGCTCTACATCATCATCGGCGGGTTCCGGACGAACTCGCAGATCACCACCGACCCGTCCGGCTTGCCGAACCCGTGGGTGTTGAAGAACTACGCCGACGTGCTGGCCAGCCAGCTGTTTTGGCAACAGTTCGGCAACTCGGTGATCTCCGCGGTGTCCACCACCATCGGCACCGTCGCCTTGGCACTGATGGCCAGCTTCGTGATCGCCCGCTACGACTTCCGCGGACGCAACCTGATGTACTCGCTGTTCGCAGCAGGCCTGATGTTCCCGTTGACGGTGGCCATCACCCCGCTGTACCTGCTGATCAAGAACATGGGGCTGGCCAACAACCTGCTGGGGGTGATCCTTCCGCAGATCGCCTTCGCCCTGCCGATGACGGTGATCATCCTGGTGCCGTTCCTGGCCGCGATCCCGAAGGAGCTGGAGGAGGCCGCGTTCATCGACGGCGCCAGCCGACTCGGCTTCTTCTTCAAGATGGTGCTCCCGCTCTCCCTACCGGGAGTGATCACCACGGCGATTCTGGCCTTCGTCGGAGCCTGGAACAGCTACATGCTGCCGTTGTTCATCCTGAACGACGCCAAGATGTACACCCTTCCGCTGGGAGTCCAGGCGTTCGGCTCCGAGCACTCGGTCGATACCGCGGCCGTGCTGGCCTTCACCTCCTTGTCGATGCTCCCGGCGCTGTTCTTCTTCAGCATCTTCGAGCGTCGCATCGTCGGTGGCCTCACCGGTGCCGTCAAGGGCTGAGCCCGGCTCGGTCCATCACCAGCAAGTTCCTGCAATATGAAGGAGTCGGACGCGGTGTCCACATCCCCTAGCGGCATTCCCGCCATGCCCGAGGTCTCCGACCGGGTCCGGTCTCTGGCCGCCCGGATGACTCTGGAGGAGAAGCTGGCCCAGCTGGTCGGCTACTGGCTGGACCAGGGCGGCAACGTCGTCGCACCGATGCAGAGTGAGATGGCCGCCGGCCAGGCGTCCTCGGGCCAATTGGTCGAGATCACCAAGGACGGCATCGGCCACTTCACCAGGGTCTACGGCACCCGTCCGGTGGATGCTGTGGAGCGGGCGCAGTGGCTGTGGGCCGAGCAGCGTCGACTCAAGCGCGAGACCAGGCTCGGCATTCCGGCCCTGGTACATGAGGAAGTGCTGACCGGGCTGGCGGCGTGGAAGGCGACCACCTTCCCGACCCCGCTGGCCTGGGGGGCCTCCTTCGATCCTGACCTGGTGGGGCAAGCCGGGGCGGCCATCGGCGCATCGATGGCTGTCCTCGGCGTGCACCAGGGCTTGGCGCCGGTGCTCGACGTGATCCGCGATCCCCGCTGGGGCCGGGTGGACGAGTGCATCGGCGAGGATCCCTACCTGGTCGGCACGGTGGCCACGGCCTTCGTCCGCGGGATGCAGTCGGCCGGCGTTCACGCCACCTTGAAGCACTTCCTGAGCTACTCCGGCTCGGCTGCCGGACGCAATCACGCGCCGGTGCATGCCGGCCAGCGGGAGATCCTCGACATCTTCCTGCCGCCGTTCGAGATGGCGATCCGCGATGGCGGCGCCCGTTCGGTGATGAACTCCTACACCGCCATTGACGGCGTCCCGGTGGCTTCCGATCCGTCGATTCTCACCGACCTGCTGCGCGGGAAGCTGGGGTTCGACGGCGTGGTCGTCGCCGACTACTTCGCCGTGGCCTTCCTGCAGGTGATGCAGGGAGTCGCCGCCGACCGGGGCGAGGCTGCCCGGCAGGCGCTGATCGCGGGCATCGACATCGAGCTGCCCACTGGGGACGCCTATCTGGCACCGCTGGCACAGGAGATCGAGTCCGGACGCCTCGATCCTGCCTATGTGGACCGGGCAGTGCTGCGGGCACTGGCCCAGAAGGAGGCCCTGGGCCTGCTCGAGCCGGACGCCTTCGAGTCCGATCCGCCCAGCGAGGTCGATCTGGATCCGATCGAGCACCAGGAGATCGCCCGCCGACTGGCCGAGCACTCGATCATCCTGCTGGCCAACGACGGCGTCCTGCCGCTGGGCCGCGGCGAGGCCCCGGCCAAGGTCGCCATCATCGGCCCCAACGCCGATCGCACCGCCGCTCTGCAGGGCTGCTACTCCTTCGCCAACCACGTGCTGGCCGCCTTCCCGGACTACCCGGTCTCGATCGCCATCCCGACAGTGAGCGAGGCCTTGGCCGGCGCGTTCAGCCGAGCCGGGCTGGCCGAGCCGGAGCTCAGCTTCGCGGTGGGCTGCGACGTCGAGGGCGACGACACGTCCGGCTTCGCTGAGGCGATCGCGGTAGCCCAGGACGCCGATGTGGCTATCGTGGTGGTCGGCGATCAGGCCGGCTTGTTCGGCCGCGGCACCGTCGGTGAGGGCAATGACACCCAAAGCCTCGAGCTGCCGGGGGTCCAGCGCGAGCTGGTGGAAGCCCTGGCCAGCACCGGAAAGCCGGTGGTGATGGTGGTGATCACCGGACGTCCGTATGCGATCGGTTGGGCGCTGGACGGGACCGGCCCACGGCCCTCCGCAGTGCTGCAGTCGTTCTTCCCCGGCGAGGGCGGCGGCCTGGCCATCGCCGACGTGATCACCGGTCTGGTGAACCCGTCGGGCCGACTGCCGGTGTCGCTGCCGCGCTCCAGCGGCGCTGAGCCCTACTCCTACCTGCAGCCGATCCTGGGCGGGCCGTCGGAGGTCACCTCGACCGACCCGACCCCGGTGCGTCCGTTCGGCTTCGGGCTGTCCTACACGAGCTTCGCCTACTCCGAGCTGTCCACGGTCTCCGAAGTCGAGGCCGGCGCCCACTTCGCCGTGGAGGTCACCGTCACCAACACCGGAGCGGTGGCCGGTGCCGACATCGTCCAGCTGTACGGACGGGACCTGGTCGGCTCGGTGGTGCGCCCGGTCGTCCAGCTGCTCGGGTACGCCCGGGTGGAGCTCGAGCCCGGCCAGTCCCGACGGATCCGGTTCGACGTCCCCACCGCACGGTTCGCGTTCTCCGATCGCAGCCTGCGCAAGATCGTCGAGCCCGGTGCGGTCGAGATCTGGGTCGGCTCGCACTCGTCGGCCTCCAGCAACGACCTGCCCAGTGTCAGCACCACCAACGGAGCCATCTCCAACACCGGGCTCAGCATCGCCGCGCCGGTCCCCGGCACCGCCACCGAGCGGGCGCTGCTCCAGCTCACCGGCGACGTGCACCTGGTCACTGCCGACGACGCCCGCCTGGTCACGGTGGAGGTCCTCGCCTGATGGGCACGGTGCACAATCCGGTACTGCCCGGCTGCTATCCCGACCCCTCGATCTGCCGAGTCGGCGATGACTACTACCTGGTCAACTCCACTTTCGAGTACTTCCCCGGGCTGCCGGTCTTCCACAGCACCGACCTCGTCCACTGGACTCAGATCGGGCATGTGATCACTCGCGCCGATCAGCTCGACTACACCGGCATCGCTTCCTCGGGCGGCCTGTACGCCCCGACGATCCGGTTCCACGACGGCATGTTCTGGCTGGTGTGCACGATCGTCTACCCCGACCAGCCCGACCGCCCCGGCAACTTCCTGGTGACGGCGACCGATCCAGCCGGGCCCTGGTCGGATCCGATCTGGCTGGGAACCGCGGGCATCGACCCGTCCATCTTCTTCGACGACGACGGACGAATCTGGTTCCACGGCACCCGACTGGCCCTCGAGCCGCAATGGCACGACCAGACCGAAGTCTGGGTGCGGGAGTACGACCCGGTCACCCAGCGGCTGTCGGACGAGGAGACGGTGATCTGGCGGGGAGCCCAGCTCGGCGTCGTCTGGGCCGAAGGACCGCACCTATACAGGGTGGACGGCCGCTACTACCTGATGACCGCCGAAGCCGGCACCGAGATTCACCACTGCGTGTGCATCATGCGGGCCGACGCCGTGACCGGGCCTTACGAGGGCAACCGGGCCAACCCCGTGATGACCCACCGTCATCTCGGCAGCAAGGTGGACGTGGTGGGTGCCGGCCATGCCGACCTGGTCCAGGCCGCGGACGGCAGCTGGTGGGCGGTCCTGCTGGCGATGCGGATCTACGGCGGCTACCACTATCCGCTGGGCCGGGAGACGTTCCTGGTCCCGGTGACCTGGGAAGACGGCTGGCCGGTGTTCGCGCCGGGCGTGGGCCGGATCCCACCGGTCGTCGAGGTGCCTTTCGCCGACGATGCGCCGCTCGGCGTCGCTCAGGGAGCCATCGGCGGCGTGGTCTGCCCCGATGATCCCCGCTGGAACACCCTGCGTGGGCCGGCCGATGGATTCGCCACCGTCAGCGGCACGTCGGTGCGGTTGCGTCCGACCGATGACACGCTCAGCGATCCCGGCACTCCGGCCTTCCTGGGCATTCGTCAGCAGCATCGCAACGTCGACTTCCAGGTGTTGCTGCGCTCCGAGCTCACCGCCGGCCAGGAGGCCGGTCTGGTCATTCGGCAGGGTGAGCGAGATCACGTCCGGCTGGGCATCCGTCCGACCGCGGAGGGCTACACGGTCAGCGCCGTCCATTGCCAAGGCGGGGTCGAGCATCCGCTGGGCAGCGCGACAGTCGGGCACGGTCCACTGGAGCTCGGCATCAAGGCTCGCGGCCGCGACTACGCGCTGACCTGCACCCGAGTCGGAGCCGGTGAGATCGTGGTCGGCCACGCCGACGCCTCCACTCTGGACACCATCGCCACCGGCGGTTTCCTCGGACTGTGGTTCGGCGTCTACATCCAAGCCGACGGACAGCCCGGGACCGGCAGTCTCAGCGTCGATAAGGTCGAGTACCTTCCCGTACCCGACAGCGAGGCCTAGTCATGCCGCTCACCGATCTGACCCTCCCCGAACTCGTCGACTTCCGGCCGCAGGTGGCCGAGCCGACCGACTTCGATGCCTTCTGGGCGCAGACCCTTGCCGAGTCGGCGGCGATCCCCAGCCGGCTCGAGCGGCGTCGAGTGAGTGGTCCGATCAGCCAGGTGATCGTCGAAGACGTCGAGTTCGCCGGCTACAACGGCGACCCGATCAAGGCCTGGATCATTCGTCCGCTCGACGAACGGCCCCGCCCAGCCGTGGTGGAGTTCATCGGCTACAACGGCGGACGCGGCCTTCCGGCCGAGCACCTGCACTGGGCGGCGTCCGGCTACGTCAACGTCATCATGGACACGCGCGGCCAGGGCAGCGGCTGGGGCGGCGGCGGCAGCACCCCGGACCCGCACGGCAGCGGTGCCGCCCTGGACGGGTACATGACCCGGGGCATTGAGGATCCGCACGACTACTTCTACCGACGAGTGTTCGTCGACGCGGTCCGGCTCGTCGAAGCCGTGCGCCAGCTCGATGTCGTCGATCCGCAACAGGTTGCCGTGACCGGCGGAAGCCAGGGTGGCGGTATCACCCTCGCGGTGGCGGGCCTGATGGGGAGCAGGGTGGCGGGAGTGATGCCGGACGTCCCATTCCTGTGTCACTTCCGTCGCTCTGTCAGCCTGACCCCGAGCCGTCCGTTCACCGAGGTCACCCAGTACCTGTCGATCCATCGGGATCGCACCGAGCAGGTGTTCGAGACTCTGTCGTACTTCGACGGCACCAACTTCGCCAAGAGGGCCACTGCCCCGGCGCTGTTCTCGGTGGGCATGATGGACGACATCGTGCTGCCCTCGACCGTCTACGCGGCCTTCAACGGCTACGGCTGCGCTGATCGGGAGATCGCCGTGTACGAATTCAACGGCCATGAAGGCGGCCAGTTCTTCCACTGGCAACGCCAAGAGGCCTGGCTCGCGGCACGCCGCTGAGCCAGGCCCCCAGGTTGGTCGGTCAGTACTTGCCGGCCGCGGCCAGGTAGTTCGCCAGGATCTCCGGATGCGAGTCGGTGGCCGGTGAGGCCACCATCTTCACCGGCCAGGTCGGACGCTGCCCGGTGAGCACCCAGGCCGCCTGCCGGGCCGCGCCGTCGGCGACGTACTCGCCCGGGCTCGGCACCTGCACCGGAACCGAGAAGACCTGCCCGGCGATGGTCTGCACCGCCGGATTGGCCGCAGCACCACCGATCAGCAGGATCCGCTTGGCCTCGACGCCGAGCTCAGCCACCGCGCTGACTCCGGCAGCCAAGGCGCAGAGCATGCCCTCGACCGCAGCCCGGGCCAGGTTCGGCCGGGTGGTCGAAGCCAGCGTCAACCCGGACAGGGTCGCGGTGGCATCGGGCAGGTTCGGAGTGCGCTCACCCTCGAAGTAGGGCACCAGGACCGCACCGCCGGCCCCTGGCTCGGCAGCCAAGGCCAGTTCGGCCAACTCGTCGTGGTTCACGCCGAGCAGACCGGCAATGGCATCCAGCACCCGTGCCGCATTCAGCGTGCAGACCAGCGGCAGGAAGCCGCCGGTGGCATCGGCGAAGCCGGCCACGGTTCCGGTGACGTCGCCGACGGCGACATCGGTGGCCGCGAAGACCGTCCCGGAGGTGCCGAGGGAGACCGCCACATCGCCGGGGTGAGCATCCAGGCCGAGCGCTGCGGCGGCATTGTCGCCGGCACCGGGGGCCAGGACGAAGCCCGGGCCGGCTACCGACTCGGTTGCGCCCAGCACCCGCGGCAGGATCGCATCATGGCCCAGAGCCAGGATCAGCAGTTCGCGATCGTAGGCGTCGTTCTTGCCGGAGAAGTAGGCGGTGCCACTGGCATCGGACCGGTCGGTGACCAGCTCGTCCAGCTGCGGCCCCAGCGGGGACTCCCCGACCGGGCCGTAGCCGCGCAGTCGCCAGCTCAGCCAGTCGTGCGGGAGGCAGACGGCAGCGACCTTGGCCGCATTCTCCGGCTCGTGGTCGCGCAGCCAGCGCAGCTTGGTGGCCGTGAACGAGGCCACCGGCAGCACTCCGGTGCGCTCGACGAAGGCCTCGGCGCCGACCTCTGCGATCAGGTCGAGAGCAGCCTGTGCCGAACGAGTGTCGTTCCACAACAGCGCCGGACGGATCACCCGTCCCTCAGCGTCGAGGACGACCATGCCGTGCTGCTGGCCGCCGATGCTGACCGCCTCTGCCTGGTCCAGGCCGCCGGCCTGCTCCAACGCCTGGTTCAGCGCCGTCCACCAGTGCGCCGGATCGACCTCGGTGCCGTTCGGGTGGCTGGCCCGTCCGCTGGCCACCAGCTCACCGGTGGCGACATCGCGAACGACGACCTTGCAGCTCTGGGTCGAGGAGTCGACCCCAATCACTCGCGCCATGGCGCGCCCTCCTTGAAGTCCGTCGGATAGCCAGAATCTCGGGCGGCCAGGAGGCCACCCGAGATTCTGGTACCGCTCAGTTGTGTGTCAGCGAGCGCCGAGCAGGTGCTCGGTAGCCAGCTGCTGGAGCCGGACGAAGCCGAAGCCGTGTCCGTTGTAGTAGGCGCCGGCGTCGAAGGACTCGTAGGCGTCGGTGTCGGCGATCAGTTCGCGGTAGCCCTCACCCGGGTTCAGGGTCGGGGTGGCGAGTTCGTCGACCTTGGCCGCGGCAAGCGCCTCCTGAACCTCGGGATCGGCGCGGAACGCCTTAGCGCGCTCCTTGAGCAGCAGGTAGGTCTGCATGTTCGCCTTGGCCGACTCCCACACGCCCGACTCGTCCTCGGTGCGAGAGGGCTTGTAGTCGAAGTGACGCATGCCGGTGTAGGCCTGCCCGCCGTTGGGGCCACCGTTCTCCAGCAGGTCGACCAGCGCGAACGCGTTGTGCAGATCGCCGTGACCGAAGACCAGGTCCTGGTCGTACTTGATGCCGCGCTGACCGTTCAGGTCGATGTGGAACAGCTTGCCGTGGTACAGCGCCTGGGCGATGCCGGCCTGGAAGTTCAGGCCCGCCATCTGCTCGTGGCCGACCTCGGGGTTGAGGCCCACCATCTCCGGGTGCTCGAGGGAGTTGATGAAGGCCAGAGCGTGACCGACCGTCGGCAGCAGGATGTCGCCGCGGGGCTCGTTCGGCTTCGGCTCGATGGCGAACTTCAGGTCGTAGCCGGCGTCCAGCACGTACTGGCTGAGCAGATTGACGGCCTCGCGGTAGCGCTCGAGGGCGGAGCGAATGTCCTTGGCAGCGTCGTACTCGGCGCCTTCACGGCCGCCCCACATCACGAAGACGTGAGCGCCGACCTCCATGGCCAGATCGATGTTGCGCAGCACCTTGCGCAGCGCGAAGCGGCGCACGGCCCGATCGTTGGAGGTGAAGCCGCCATCCTTGAACACCGGCTGGCTGAACAGGTTCGTGGTGATCATCGGGACCTGCAGCCCGGTGGCCGCGCAGGCTGCCTTCAGCCGATCGATCTGGGTGCGACGCTCCGCATCGGTCGAGCCGAACGCGAACAGATCGTCGTCGTGGAAGGTCAAGCCGTAGGCGCCGAAGGAGGCGAGCTTCTCGATGACGTGCACCACATCGAGGGGTGCCCGGGTGGGTCCGCCGAAGGGATCGCCACCGTTGTAGCCAACGGTCCACAGACCGAAGGTGAACTTGTCAGCAGGAGTGGGAGTGAGAGTCATGAAGACATCCGACCTCTCGTCGTTGAGGTATGTTGTGGTATGCAACATATCAGGTTCTCGGCCCGAAATCACTAGCACCTCACAACCGAATCCCTCCGCGAGATCGCCCGCTCAACAGCGACCTCGCGAGCCTTACCCCGACACATGACATCTGCTACGGTCGCGACCAGCGACGCCACCTCTCCAGGAAGAAGCTGTGATGAGCTCCGCTACGAAGCGCAGCCAGACCCGGCTGAACGCCGAGCTGATGGTCCGCCCGCACGGAGGTGACCAGGCGGCATGACCAGCGGAACCACGGAGGATGTGCGGCGCACCAACCTGGCGTCCATCCTGGGCATCCTGTACCGAGGCGGGCCCAGTTCACGCACGCTGCTGAGCCGACGCACCGGGCGCAACCGGTCCACCATCGCCAGCCTGGTCTCAGACCTGGTGGCGCTCGGCCTGGTCGCCGAGCACGAGCCGGAGAGCCTGGGCCAGGTGGGCCGCCCCTCCCCCGTGGTCGCCATCCGGCCCGAGGTCACCGCGATCGCGGTGAACCCCGAGATCGACATGCTCGCCATTGGCCTGGTCGGGCTGGACGGCACCGTCCGCCGGGTGATCCGGCACGAGTACGACCGGATCCCCAGCGCTGCCGAGGCGGTGGAGCTCACTGCGTCCATCCTGGCCGGGATGCAGGACGAACTCGACGGCCTGCTGGTGGCCGGAATCGGCGTGGCCGTCCCCGGCCAGGTGCGCACCGGCGACGGTCTGGTCCGCAACGCGCCACACCTGGACTGGCACGACGCGCCGTTCGCCGAACCCCTGGCCGCCGCCACCGGCTACCCGGTACTGGTCGCCAATGACGCAGCCTTGGGCGCACTGGCCGAGCACGAGTTCGGCGCCGGCCGCGACCACGAGAACCTGATCTACGTCAACGGCGGAGCCTCCGGTATCGGCGCCGGGGTGATCACCGGACGCGCCCTGCTCGGCGGCGCCTCCGGCTACGCCGGCGAGCTCGGCCACGTCCGAGTCTCCGGCTCGACGGCAGTCGACTCCGCCGGCATTCCCGGAACCCTGGAAGCCGAGGTGACCAGGTCGGAGCTCCAGCGAGTGCTCGGCCTGCCCCGCCCGGAGCCCGGGCAGCTGGAGGCCGTTCTGCTGGCCGACCGCTCGCCGGCCGTCGCCGAAGTGGTCGTCCGGCAGCTCACTCACCTGGGCACTGCCCTGGGCGCTGCCATCAACCTGTTCAACCCCGAAGTGATCGCGCTGGGCGGGTTCCTGGCCGCGCTGCACAGCTACCACCCGCAGGCCCTGAGGGACAGCATCGCGGCCTCGACCTTGGCCCCCTCCCTGGACGGCGTCCAGATCACGGCGGCAGCCCTCGGCGCGGACCTGCTCATGGTCGGCGCGGCCGGCCTGGCCTTCGGTCCCCTGCTGGCCGACCCCAGCAGTGCCGCCAGCCAGCAGCCGACCTCGGCAGAGCCGGTCTGAGCACGTCCGAAACGCCGCGGCGAATCGATACCGAAATCGTTGCGCACCCCGGGCCTACACTCAGGTAGTGCCCGTCCAGGTCAATGCCACGATCGTCGATGTGGCGCGCTCGGCAGGGGTGTCGGTCTCCACAGTTTCGAAGGTGATCAATGCCCGTTACGGGGTGTCGGAGCGCACCGCTGAGCGGGTGCGCCGAGTGATCGCCGAACTCGGCTACGAGTCGAGTCTGGGAGCTCGCAGCCTGCGCTCGCAGCGCACCGGCGTGCTGGGCGTGCTGGTCGCCGAGTTCGAGCCGTTCAGCACCGAACTCCTCAAGGGCATCGGCCAAGCAGCAGAGGGACGCGGCTACGAACTGCTCGCCTACGCCGGGCGCACCGGCCCGCAACCGCAGCTCGGCTGGGAGCGCCGCTCGCTGGCCCGGCTCAGCGGAACCCTGATCGACGGCGCCGTGCTGGTCACTCCGACGGTGTCCGGGGCCGACTACCGAATCCCGGTGGTGGCCCTGGACCCGCACGCCGACGACAGCTCGATCCCCACCGTCGACTCCGACAACCTGGCCGGCGCCGAGATGGGGGTCAACTACCTGCTCAGTCTCGGCCACCGGCGGATCGCCATGCTGGCCGGACGTCCGGATCTGAACTCGGCTCAGTTGCGCGAGCAGGGCTATCGCAATGCCCTCGGCGCCGCCGGCATTTCGATCGATCCATCACTGATCCAGGTGGGCGGGTTCCGTCCGGATTCGGCGACCGCCCCGGCCCGTGCCCTGCTGGATCGCCCCGACCGCCCCACAGCAGTCTTCGCGGCCAACGACCTCACCGCCATCCGGACCATCGAAGTGGCCAACGAGTTGGGGCTGCGAGTTCCCGAGGACCTGTCGGTGATCGGCTTCGACGACGTCCCCGATGCCAGCCAGTTCCGCACCCCGCTGACCACGATCGCGCAGCCGCTGTACGAAATGGGGCGGATCGCCATGGAGATGTTGCTCCAGCTGCTCGACGGCACCGGACCGGCCCAACCGCGGCTGACCCTGGCCACCTCACTGGTGGTCCGGGAATCCACGGCGCCGATGGCTCCGAGGCCATGACCGCGGACGCGCCGCGGCCGCCTCAGGTCGACCTGACCCGAGCCGACCTGATCCGGGGCGGCCTGATCGCGGTCGCCACCGCCGGCGTGGTGGTGAGCATGGCCATGGTGGTGATCGGCCTGCCCGAGACCACCCCCGCACAGTCGGTACTACTCGAACTGGCGATGCTCCCGATCTCGGTGTCTCTGGCGGCCGCACTCGGCCTGCTGGCTCAGCGCGCCCGGCAGGCCGGCCGGCGGTCCCGCCAGGTTCTGACCGGTAGCGGCGTTCTGGGGGTGGCCGGACTCGCCGCGATGGGACTGGCCTATCTGACCGGCCCGCGCCCACTCGTCCATCTCGGCCAGGCCGTGCTGCTGGTCGCGCTGCTGATCACACTGCTGGTCGAGTTGCGGCTGCAGCCGGCCCGCCGCCGAAGCTGGTTCGCGCTGCCGGCCGAACCCGACCAGACCGATCAGGACGAGGCCGACCCTCAGCCCTGACCGTGCGCCGGGGAGGCGACTGCGCCGACGAGCCAACCGGAGCGCGCGTCGTTATCATCTTGGGGTGACCGAGACCTACGAACCTCAGCAGCTGGCCGAACTCGCCGCCAAGACGCTGCTCGCCCGCTTCGACGTCGCCACTCTCGACCTGGCACTGGTGCTCGGCTCGGGGTGGTCGGGTGCCTCGATCGGACTTGGCGAGACCATCGGCGAGGTCGAACTGGCCGAGCTGCCCGGCTTCGCCAAGCCGGTGGTGGCCGGCCACGGCGGCACGCTGCGCCTGGTCCGGACGGCCAACCACAAGGTGGCAGCCTTCTTCAGCGGCCGCACCCACTACTACGAGGGACGCGGGGTGGCCGCGGTCGTCCATGGCGTCCGGACGGCTGCCGCGGCCGGTGCCACCGCGGTCGTGCTCACCAACGGCTGCGGCGGGCTGAACCCGGCCTGGGGACCGGGCACGCCGGTGCTGTTGCGCGACCACATCAATCTGACCGCAGCGACGCCCCTTGCCGGAGCCACCTTCATCGACCTGACCCAGGCCTACTCCCCCCGGCTGCGCGATTTGGCGCACGAGGTCGACCCCGCGCTGCCCGAGGGCGTGTACGTCCAGTTCCCCGGCCCGCAGTACGAGACTCCGGCCGAAGTGCGGATGGCCAAGATCCTGGGCGGCGACCTGGTCGGGATGTCCACCACGCTGGAGACGATCGCGGCCCGCGAGGCCGGACTGGAGGTGCTCGGCATCTCCCTGGTGACGAACCTGGGCGCCGGGATCTCGCCGACGCCGCTGGACCACGCCGAAGTGATCGCTGCCGGCAAGGCAGCCGAACCCCGCCTGCGCGGCCTGCTGGCCGGCCTCCTCGAGCGACTGTAGGGAGTCGGGCATGATCGATCAGTCCTTGCGCGAGCAGATCCTCAGCTGGCGCCAGCAGGATCCCGACGCGGCCACAGCAGCCGCATTGGACGATCTGCTGGCCCGGGCCGACGCCGGCGACCAGGCTGCCACCAGTGAGCTGAGCGATGCCTTCGCCGGCCCGCTGGCCTTTGGGACGGCAGGGCTGCGCGGCCCGCTCGGCCCCGGCCCGGCCCGGATGAACCGGGTCGTGGTCAGCCAAGCCGCAGCCGGACTGGCCGCCCACTTGGGTGAGCTCGGCATGGCCGGCGGACGCGTGATCGTCGGCTTCGACGCCCGCTACAACTCGCAGGTCTTCGCCCAGGACACCGCCGAGATCCTGGCTGCGGCCGGGTTGCTGCCGCTGCTCTGCTCACGAGCGCTGCCCACCCCGGTGGTGGCCTTCGGGATCCGCCACTTCGGTTGTGTGGCCGGCGTGGTGGTCACGGCGTCCCACAATCCGCCGCAGGACAACGGCTACAAGGTCTACCTGGGCGACGGTTCGCAGATCATTCCGCCCACGGACTCCCAGATCGCCGCTCAGATCGCCGCGGTCGCCGCGCGTCCGCTGGCCGACATCGCGCGCAGCGACGACTACCCGCTGGTCGGCGACGATCTGGTCGCAGCCTACGTGGCCCGGGCCAGCAGCTTGGTCAGCCCGGAGGCACCGCGGTCGCTGAACTGGGTCTACACCGCCATGCACGGAGTGGGTGCGGCCATCGTCGATCAGGTGGTCGCGGCAACCGGCTTCGACCAGCCGCACCGGGTGACCGAGCAGATCGAGCCCGACCCGGCATTCCCGACCGTCCCCTTCCCCAACCCGGAGGAGCCCGGGGCCATCGACCTGGCCCTGGCCCTGGCGCAGCAGGTGGACGCGGACGTGGCGATCGCCAACGACCCCGACGCCGACCGCTGCGCCATTGCGGCCCGCTTCCCCTCCGGCTGGCGGATGCTCACCGGCGACGAGCTCGGCACCCTGCTCGCCGACGACCTGCTTCGGGCCGGAGTGAGCGGCACCTACGCCTGCTCGGTGGTGTCCAGCACGCTGCTGTCGACGATGGCCGCCGCCTATGACCAGCCCTTCACCACCACCTTGACCGGCTTCAAGTGGATCGGACGAGTGCCGGGACTGGCCTTCGGCTACGAGGAGGCGATCGGCTACTGCACCGACGCCGCCGCCGTTCCGGACAAGGACGGCATCACCACCCTGGTCCGGGTGCTGGAGCTGGCCGCTCGGCTCAAGGCCGAAGGGCGCACGATCGCCGACCGGCTGGACGAGATCGCCGCGCGCTATGGCGTCCATCTCACCTCGCAGCTGGCATTCCGGGTAGCCGACCTCAGCCTGATCACCGCGGCCATGGCCCGGATTCGGGAGGTTCCGCCGACGGCCCTTGCCGGTGAACCGGTGGAGCTGGTCGATCTGGCTCTTGGCAGCGCTGCCCTGCCGCCCACCGACGGCGTGCTGTTCAGCGGCACTCGGGTGCGGGTGGTCGTCCGTCCGTCGGGGACGGAGCCGAAGCTGAAGTGCTACCTGCAGGTGAAGCTGGCACCAGGGACGGAGCTGGCTGCCGAGCGAGCCGAAGCCGCCGCCTTGATGGCGCAGGCACGCGATGAGATGGCCCGAGCGCTGGGCCTGTGAGCACGACACCACGGATCATCCTGATTGCCGGAGCGTCCGGCAGCGGCAAGTCCCGGCTCGCGCATGTGGCCGGCTGCCCCACCCTGCGGCTGGACGACTACTACTTCGACGCCGATCACCCGGGAATGCCCAGCACGAACCTCGGCATCACCGACTGGGACGATCCGGCCTCCTGGGACGCCGCCGGCGCGCTGGCCGGGCTGCATGAGCTGCTGGCCACCGGCGAGCTGGAGGCTCCGGCCTACTCGATCACCGAGAGCCGGCGGGTGGGCAGCCACCAGGTGCGACTGGACGGGTGCCACTGCCTGACCGTGGAAGGCATCTTCGCCATCGAGTTCCTCGCCCACTGCCGCGCTGCCGGACTGGAGGTGGAGCCGATCTACCTCGATCGCCCGGCGACTTTGGTGTATCTGCTGCGGCTGCGCCGTGACTTCGCCAAGAAGCGCAAGCCACCGCTGATCGCGATCCGCCGGGGCTGGGCGTTGCGCAAGGCCCAGCCGGCACTGCGCGACAAGGCTCTGCGCGCAGGGTTCACGCCGATGTCGATGCGCGCAGCGATCGCCCACCTCGGCTGATCAAGGCTCGCCTCTTGCGCAGGCTAACGGCGTTAGCTACGCTGGCGCTAACACCGTTAGCAAGGAGTCTTCCATGTCGGCCCCCACGTTCGCCCGTCCGAAAGTCACCCCCGAGGCCGTTGCCCGTGCACTGCTGTGGATGTGCGCCATTGCCGCAGCGCTCGCCGCGATCAGCGGCGTCGGCACCGTCCTGACCGCCGACCCCGGCACTCGTTTCGTCGAGCTGTGGCGCGAAGTCGGTTTCGCCACCTTCAGCATCCTGTTCGCCGCCGTGGCCTGGGCTCCGCGGAAGACACCTACCGGCGTGTGGGTTGCCCTGATTGCGAACAAGCTGATCCTCACTGCGGTGGGCATCGCCTGGGCCGCGTCCGCCGCAGGTGCCGGCTCGGCGATGTGGTGGGACGGAGCCCTGACCGTCCTACTGGTGGCGGCTTTCGCTCTGACCCGGTCCCCGCGATGAGCCGCCGGGACGAGATCGTCGCTGCTGCGGAGGAGCTTCTCGACAGCGGCGGGCCCGCCGGCCTGAGCATGCGGACCATCGCCGCCGAGATCGGCATTCAGGCACCCTCGCTCTATCGGCACTTTCCCGACAAGGCTGCGATCGAGGCTGCCCTCCAGGAACGGGCCCTGCGCTCCTTGGCCGCCCAGCTGGACGCCGCAGGACCCCAGCTCGACGCGATCGGAGCGGCCTATCGCGAATGGGCGTTGACCCATCCACACCGGTACGCGTTGATCTCCGGTCAGGCCTTGCACCGGGACCGCCTCTCCCCCGGAGTCGAAGCCGCCGCGAGCGCGGCGTTGCAGACGGCAGCCCACGGCGATTCGGCCCGGGCGCGAGCGCTGTGGGCGCTGGCCCATGGCCTGGTCGAACTCGAGTTGGCCGGCCGATTCCCCGACGATGCCGACGTATCGGCTGCCTGGGCAGCCGGGCTGGCCGCATTCAGCAGGGTCGGCTAGGCCAGCACGACCACGGGCCGGAGCGGAACTGCCGCCCCGCTCAGCCGATCGGCGCCCAGGACGGCCCGGTCTGGGCCAGAGTCTCGTCCAGCTTGGTGAACAGCGGGGTCGGCTTGGCCAGCGGCGTCCCGGGGACGATCGGACGCGAGGCCCACACCGCCTGCTGGGACGCATAATCGCCGGTCAGCACCGGGTAGTCCGGGCCACCCTCCTGGCTGACCGTCTTCAGCTCGGGCTGAGCCGCCCACACCCCCTGGCCGCCGAGCGCCTCGAACACCTTCTGGGCCGCGTGCGGCAGCAGCGGGGTGAGCAGCGTGTTCGCGTCGGAGACCACCTGCAGTGCCACGTGCAGCACGGTGTCGCGGCGAGCCGGATCGTCCTTCAGCTTCCACGGCTCCTGGTCGGAGATGTACTTGTTGGCCAGCGAGACGATCCGCATCGCCTCGGTGGTGGCCTGCTTGAACTTGCAGCGCCCCCACAGGTCACCGACCACCTCGAAGGCCGCCTTGGACGCGTCCAGCAGCGCCTGATCGGCCTCGGTCAGCTCGCCGGCCACCGGAATGGCCCCGACGTTCTTGTGCGCCATCGAGATCGACCGGTTGACCAGGTTGCCCCACTCGTTGGCCAGCTCGAAGTTGTTGCGCCGGACGAACTCCTCCCAGGTGAAGTCGGTGTCCTGGTTCTCCGGGCCGTTCACCGCGATGAAGTAGCGCAACGCGTCCGGCCCGAACTCGGCCAGGAAGTCGCGGACGTAGATGACATGGCCTCGGGATGAGGCCAGCTTGGAGCCCGACATGGTCAGGTACTCCGAGGAGACCACCTCGGTGGGCAGGTTCAGCGGGCTATAGGCCGAGCCGTGTCCGCCCTTGTCGCCCTGCCCGTTGGCACCCAGCAGGATGGCCGGCCAGATCACCGAGTGGAAGGTGATGTTGTCCTTGCCCATGAAGTAGTACGAGCTCGCCTCACTCGACTGCCACCACAGCTTCCAGGCGTCCGGATCGCCGGAGCGCTGGGCCCATTCGACCGCGGCCGACAGGTAGCCGATCACCGCGTCGAACCAGACATAGATCCGCTTCATGGACGCGTCCTCCCAGCCCTCCAGCGGGATCGGGACGCCCCAGTCGAGGTCGCGGGTGATGGCCCGGGGACGCAGCTCCTTGAGCAGGTTCAGGCTGAACTTCATGACGTTGGGACGCCAGTCGGTCCGGGTGGCCAGCCAGTCGGCCAGCGCCCCGGCCAGAGCGGGCAGGTCCAGGAAGAAGTGCTCGGTCTCGATGAACTCGGGCACCTCGCCGTTGATCCGGGACTTGGGGTTGATCAGGTCGATCGGGTCCAGCTGACGGCCACAGTTGTCGCACTGATCGCCGCGAGCACCATCGAAGCCACAGATCGGACAGGTGCCCTCGATGTAGCGGTCGGGCAGCGTCCGTCCGGTGGACGGCGAGATGGCACCCATCTCGGTCTGGGCCACCACATAGCCGTTGTCGTGCAGCGTCCGGAACAGCTCCTGGACGACCGCGCGGTGGTTCAGCGTGGTGGTGCGGGTGTAGAGGTCGTAGGAGCAGCCCAGCGCCTGCAGATCCTCGGCGATGATCTGGTGATACTTGTCGGCGGTCTGCTGCGGGGTGAGGCCCTCCTTGTCGGCCTGCACCTGGATGGCGGTTCCGTGCTCGTCGGTGCCGGACACCATCAGCACCTGATTGCCGGCCATTCGCTGGTAGCGGGCGAAGACGTCGGAAGGGACGCCGAAGCCGGAGACGTGACCAATATGACGAGGGCCGTTGGCGTAAGGCCAGGCAACTGCTGCCAGGATGCGGGAACTCACGATGGACCATCTTATCGGTCGACGGTCATCCGCCCGGACGAGCGGACGAGACCGCGCACAGCCCCGCTGAGCCGGAACTGAGCGGCTAGCCATTGACCGCTTTCGGAATCCGGCCCGGCTGCCCCTACCATGATCTGTGTGACCCCTGAGTTCATACTCCTGTCGCTAGTTGTTGTCACAGCATTGGCCTTCGACTTCACCAACGGCTTTCACGACACGGCTAACGCAATGGCCACCTCCATCGCCACCCGCGCCCTCAGCCCGAAGGCTGCCGTCAGCCTTTCGGCCATCCTCAACCTGGTCGGCGCTTTCCTGTCGGTCGAGGTTGCCGTCACGGTCACCAACGCCGTCATCAGAATTCAGAACGCCGACGGCACTCCGAAGCCGGAGCTGATGGCCGACGACGGCCACGGCCTGCTGCTGATCCTGATGGCCGGCCTGGCCGGAGCCATCATCTGGAACATCCTGACCTGGCTGTGGGGCCTTCCGTCCAGCTCGTCGCATGCGCTGTTCGGCGGCCTGATCGGCGCCACCGTCGCCTCGATGGGCTGGGAAGGCGTCAAGTGGGTCGGTGAGGGCTACCACCTCGACGGTGTCGTCGGGAAGGTGGTGCTGCCGGCCCTGCTCTCACCGGCGATCGCCATCGTGGTGGCCTATATCGGCACCAAACTCGTCTTCAAGCTCACTCAGGGCGTCGCCCGCCGCTACCAGGAGGCGGGCTTCCGGTGGGGCCAGATCTTCACTGCCTCGCTGCTCTCCCTCTCCCACGGCACCAACGACGCCCAGAAGACCATGGGCGTGGTGACCTTGGCCCTGATCGCCAACGGCGCCTGGACCTCCACCACCGACATTCCGCTGTGGGTGAAGTTCGCCTGCGCACTGGCGATCGCCTCCGGCACCTATATCGGCGGCTGGCGGATCATCCGGACCATGGGCAAGGGCCTGGTCGAGATCTCCTCGCCGCAGGGCATGGCCGCCGAGAGCGCGTCCGCCGCGGTGATTCTGACCTCCAGCCAGCTCGGCTTCGCGCTGTCCACCACTCACGTCTGCACCGGCTCGATCCTCGGTTCCGGCTTGGGCCGCCGCGGCGCAGCCGTCCGCTGGAATGTGGCCGGACGGATGGCGCTGGCCTGGCTGACCACGCTGCCGCTGGCCGGCCTGGTCGGTGCCGGGATGTGGTGGATCGGCCACCTGCTCGGCCAAGGCGTCGGTGCCTTCGTGGTCTTCGCCATCATGTGCGCGGCCGCCTTGTACATGTGGTGGCACTCCAAGCGTGACCCGATCAGCCACCACAACGTCAACGACGCCTGGGAAGAGCCGAAGGATCGCGCCGAGAAGGAAGCGACCGCCGTGCCGGGAGGGACGCACTGATGGAGCAACTCCTTGCCGCACTGGACGGCGCCTGGCGGGTCCTGCTGGTGGCCGTCGTCCTGGGTGCCGGGCTGCCGACGCTGTTCGCTGCCGGGATCCGGGCGCTGGCTTGGGGCATCGGCGGGGACGCCGAGGTCCACGGTGCCGGGGTGATCGTCAAGCCGAACCTGGTCGGACGGCTGATCGCCTACCTGCTGTTCGCGATCGTCCTCGGCTCAGTGGCGCTCGGCATCGGCTACATCGGAGCCCACGGCATGGGCTGGACGATCAGCTTCAACGGGATCATGCCGGTCTTCACGCCGAAGCACTGAGCGCATTCGTGTCCGGCGACCAGAGCCGGGCGCTGTAGCGCAGGTCCGCGGTCATCTTGGACAGGAAGTCGCGCGCCTTCTCACTGACCTCAGCCCCCAGCATCTCCTCGGGCACCGGCTCGAACTGGTAGCGCACCGGCAGGCCGGACAGCACCACCGGCAGCGTGTAGCCCACCGAGGACGGGAAGCTCACCACCCGCTGGGCGACCGGTCCACGGCGCAACTCGACCTCGATCGGCAGCTGCGGACGGACGACCTCGAGTCCACTCACCCGAGCCAGCTCGGCCAGCTTGTCCGGGTCCTCCCTGCGGTGCGCGAAGTAGCGTCCGGGGCGTCCGAAGGAGTCGGCCAGTTCGGCCACTCGCCGCAGGTAGGCCCCGCGATCAGCGACTCCGGTCTCGACCAGGGATGAGCCGACGACGTCCACTCCACTGAACATGCGAGGGGTGCCGAAGCGGCCCCGCAGCCAGTCGTAGTGGTTGTGCTGCAGCCGGCTCTGCGGCAGGCCGGTGACCGGCATCACGGTGAACAGCCGCAACGCCCCGCCGTTCAGCACGCGGCGGGCCTGCTGGCCGAGCATCGTCCGCGGCATGTCCATGGCCGAGGGACGAGAGTTCCAGCGTCGCAGGGCGCCGCTGGCGGTGTACTGGGCGGCGAACTCCATGGTGGCGGTGCCGTCATCGACCACGACGATCTGCTGGGCCTTGGTGGCCGGCAGCACCGACTGGATCAGCCCGGAGAAGGGGTCGCCCAGGACGAGCCGGCGCGCGGCACCGACCTCAGACCACAGGCGCCGCAGGCTGGCCGCGAAGGCCAGTGCCGAGCGGCGCGGCTCGGCCCACACCATGGCCATCCCCTCCTCCGCTGCGAAGTCGGACAGGGCGCGCAGCTGGGTGATCGCGGTCGGCTGGGTCGGGGCCAGCACGACGGCCCGCGTCCGATCCGCCGTACCTTCGGCGTAGCACCACTCGATCAGGTGCAGCAGCTGAGCCGGGCTCTCGACCAGGCCCAGCGTGTCCCGGTTCATGCCGCCTGCTCCGGACCCGCACTGTCCTGGCTACCGCCCACTCGCCGCAGCTTCTTCATGGCGGCCAGCTCGCCGGGGTAGACCTGCTTGATCCCGTCGCCCAGCGCCGCCTCGAGCACGCGGATGTCGCGCACCAGGCGGCGCATCCCCTCCGGCTCGACCGAAGCCGACTGATCCGAGCCCCACATGGAGCGGTCCAGAGTGATGTGCCGCTCCACGACACAGGCGCCGAGCGCGACTGCGGCCAGAGTCGACTGCAAGCCGACCTCATGCCCGGAGTAGCCGACCGGCACGTTGGGGAACTCGGCCATCAAGGTGTTGATCACCCGCAGGTTCAGCTGTTCCGGCGGCGCCGGGTAGGTGCTGTTCGCGTGCAGCAGGACGGTGTTGCGGCTGCCCAGCACCTCGACGGCGTGCCGGATCTGATCGGGGGTCGACATCCCGGTGGACAGGATCACCGTCCGTCCGCTGGCCCGGGCCGCGCGGAGCAGCTCGTCGTCGGTCAGGCTGGCCGAAGCGATCTTGTGGGTGGGCGGGTTGAACTGGTCGAGGAACTCGACGCTGGGCACGTCCCAGGGCGAAGCGAACCAGTCGATCTCCTGAGCGCGGCAGTACTCGTCGATGGCCCGGTACTCCTCCTGGCCGAACTCGACGCGGTGCCGATACTCGATGTAGGTCATCCGGCCCCACGGGGTGTCCCGCTCGATGTCCCACTGGTCGCGCGGGGTGCAGATCTCGGGAGTCCGCTTCTGGAACTTCACCGCGTCCATGCCTGCCGACTTGGCGGCGTCGATCAGGGCGATCGCATTGGACAGCTCACCGTTGTGGTTGATGCCGATCTCCCCGATCACATACACCGGCTGACCCGGGCCGACCTGCCGGTCGCCGATCCGGCGCAGTCTGGAACTGGTAACACTCACAACTGGTCCTTCCTTCGGTTCCGCCGATGGTTCGAGCGGAGTGGTGAGAGTCGCCGGGTGGCAGCCCGGGACGGCTGGCCGACGCCGGGCATCACGCGATGCCTGAGCACGGCCGAGGATCCGCAGCGAGAAGAGACAGTCCCCTTTTCCTGCGGGAGGTCGAGGCGGTGGTGGGTGGCCGAGCTCATACCCCGGCCGCCCACCACCTGGTCACGGTCGAGCGTCCGCACGGGGGTGCTCATAGCGCCGCCAATCGCCGAAGCGCCGGTCCGATCACCGTGGTGCCGTGCCGGTACACCCCCCGAGCTCCGCTGCGGACGGCCTTGCGCAGCACCGAGTTGGCTCGTGACGGCAGCGGCCGTCCGTCCGGGCCGATGCCGTAGCCGGCCAGCAGCCGCGGCAGGAAGCCGCTGGCATTGGTCAGACTGTAGAAAGGGCGCAGCTCGCCGCGCGGTTCTGCCAGAGCCTTGGCCAGGCGTGCCGGCAGGTCGTCGGACAGGCCGCGCATCCCGCACTGCCGGGCCCACTGCAGATCCACCCTGGGAACCAGACCACCGTCCAGCTCGTCGAAGCTGGCCAGCAGCCCGGAACCGAGGAAGTAGGTGTTGCCCAGCGCCTCCCGGATCCCGAAGTCGGTGAGCACTGCCGCCGGCACCTCCGCATGGACGGCTTCGACAGCGGCCGTGGAACTCACTGTGACCAACAGGTCGGTCCGGCTCAGCGCCCGGCTCATCAGACCGCCGATCACTTTGAGATTGGCCGGACGCTGGCTGCCCAGACCACGGATCAGCTCGTCGTACGGGTAGGGCTCGGGGTGGGTGGCCACCTCACCGGGCAGATTCCGCAGCTTGACCAGCACGTCCCGCTCGGGATGCCGGCGCGCGTGATCGGCCAGCCGCTGCACCAGATACTGGCGGTCGGCCCGACTGGCCGGCACGCCGGGCTGGCCGGCGAAGGTCACCGTGAACCGGGCGCTCGGCGTCCGAGGTGCCGGATCCTCCAGGAAGGGCAGCTGGGTGCGCACCAGGGCATCGGCGCGGGCCCCCACACTGGTCAGGACGCGGGCGAACTGCTCGAGGTCGGCCGGACTGTTCGCGCCGATCAGGTCGGCGCCGGCGCGCAGCAGCAGGCCGTCGACGAGATTCTCGTAGACCACACCGACATAGCCGGTGAGCACCAGCGGACGCGGCTCCAGCCGGGCGGTGGCGAGCAGCTGCAGGATCGCCTGGCAGCCGCCGCCGGGCGCGGCCACGATCAGAACGTCCGGACGATCAGTGGCCAGCGCCTCCAGGAAGCCGGACGGGCCGAGCTGGCGCACCCGTTCCGGACCGACCCCTGCCTCGAGCAACTGCCGGTGGCTAGGCAGGTCATGGGTCCACAGCTGGTAGCCGATCAGCTCGACCGCGGAGCCGAGTCGAGCCGCCAGCCGGGCTCCCCACTTCCACCGACTATCGGTGTCGGCCAGCAGCGCGACCGTCAGGGTCGGCGTGGTCAGCTCGGCGGGGATCACCCTTGAAAAGTAGGCAGCCCAGTCAGCCAGCCCGCCAACTACGGTTCACCGTTGGGTGAACGATGAACCAACTCCTGCCGCTCACTCGGCCAGAGCGCTGAACCCCTGCTCGACTCGTCGAATCAGCTCCAACCGCTGATCCCAAGGCAGGAAGGCACTCTTGGCGGCATTGCGGCTGAACCGCCGCAGGTCGTCCATTCCGTAGCCGAAGGCCTCGCTGAGCAGGTGATACTCCCGGCTCAACGTCGTGGCGCTCATCAACCGGTTATCGCAGGAGACCGTCACCCGGAAGTCGAGTTCGGCCAGCCGACCGAAGGGGTGCTCGGCAATCGTGGCGCAGATGCCGGTCTGCAGGTTCGAACTCGGGCACAGCTCCAACGCGATCCGACGATTGCGGACGTAGCTGGCCAGCTCGCCCAGGCTGCCGTCCGGTGCCACATCCTCGATCAGCCGGACGCCGTGGCCCAGCCGGGAGGCTCCGCACAGCTGGACAGCCTCCCAGATCGAGGGCAGTCCGAACGCCTCACCGGCGTGAATGGTGAACTCGAAGTTGTGCCGTTTGAGGTAGTCGAAGGCTTCGACGAAGCGGCTCGGCGGGAAACCGTCCTCCGCACCGGCGATATCGAAACCGCACACCGAGTCGTTGCGGAACGCCACCGCCAGCTCGGCGATCTCGGTGGTCGGGCTGGCGTGCCGCATCGAGGTCACGATCTGCCGGGCCACGATCGTCCGGCCCGACGCCGCCGCCGACGCCATCCCCTCGGCCAGGCCGTCCCGGACAGCCGACACGGCCTCGGCCAGGCTCAGCCCGCCGGTCAGATGCTGCTCGGGGGCCCACCGCGCCTCGGCGTAGATGACCCCGTCGGCGGCCTGATCCTCGACGAACTCCCTGGCCACCCGGCGCAACTGGGCGGCCGTCTGCATCACCGCGATGGTGTGCACGAAGGTCTCCAGATAGCGCACCAACGAGCCCGAATCGGCCGCATCGAAGAACCACCGGCCCAGCGCCTCCGGATCGGTCTCGGGCAGCACATGGCCGACCTCGGCGGCCAGCTCCACGATGGTGGCTGGACGCAGCCCGCCGTCCAGGTGGTCATGCAGGGCGATCTTCGGGACGGCCCGGCACAACTCCAGCGAGACGGCCACTAGATCTCTCCGACGACGTCGCGCAGGTCGTCGATGCCGAAGGCCTGCGGCAGCACCTGATCCATCGGCTGAATGCCCTTCGGGGTGTCCACCAACAAGCCGGCGCCGCCGTGCTCCCACAGCAGCTGGCGGCAGCGTCCGCACGGCATCAGCTGGTCACCGTTGGCATTGCAGCAGGTGACCGCCACCAGACGTCCGCCGCCGGTGGCGACCAGCTCCGACACCAGCCCGCACTCGGCGCACAGGGCGACCCCGTAGCCGGCGTTCTCGACGTTGCAGCCGGCGACCACTCGTCCATCCTCGGCCAGGCCGGCGGCACCGACCGGGAACTTCGAATACGGCGCGTAGGCCCGTCCGGCAAGCTCACGAGCCCGAGCCCGCAGGCCCTCCCAGTCGATGTCGCTAATTAGCTTCTCCCTTTCGGTACACCTGCCCGTCGGCGGCCGGCATCCGCAGCCGCTGCGCCGAGAAGGCCAGCACCAGCAGCGTGGCCACGTACGGGGTCATGTTGGTGAACTCGGCCGGCACCTCGCTGGTCAGGGCGAACCAGACCAGCACCCCCAGCGCAATCGCGACCTGGACGATGCCGGTGATCGGCTTGCCCTGGCGGTGCCGGATCAGCTGCCAGATCGCCCAGCCGAGCAGGGCCAGACCGATCGGCAGCAGGTAGGCGTGAATCACGTCGCCACGCCCGCGCAGCTGGACGGCGTCGGCATAGCCGAACAGCATGGCGCCGGCAGCCAGACCACCGGGACGCCAGTTGCCGAAGATCATCGCGGCCAGGCCGATGTAGCCGCGTCCGCCGGTCTGACCTTCGCGGTACAGATTGGACGCCACCAGCACCAGGAAGCCACCGGCCAGGCCGGCCAGACCTCCGGAGACCAGCACCGCCATGAACTTGTAGCGCAGCACGTTCACACCGAGGGTCTCGGCGGCGTGCGGAGCCTCACCCACCGAGCGCAGCCGCAGCCCGATCGGCGTGCGCCACAGCAGCCAGGCAGAGCCGATCATCAGTGCGATCGCGATCAGCGTCAGTGCGTTGACGTTGGTGGTCAGCGTGCGCAGGATGCCGGCCAGGTCGGCCACCAGCCAGGTGTGCGAGTTCTCCAGCTGCTGCAGCCAGTCGCCCAGCCCAGGCACCGAGATGAACGGCAGTTGCTGCAGTGCCGGCGACTGGGTCGGCCCACCCCCGGGTAGCCCGGTGAAGGTGCGAACCGCGAGATAGGAGCCGGCGCCCGCGCCCAGCAGGTTGATGGCAACACCGGAGACGATGTGGTCCACGCCGAACACCACGGTGGCCAACGCATGAATCGCACCGCCGAGGATGCCCATCACGACGGCGCCAAGGATGCCGACCCACGGCCCGTAGTGGAAGCCGAAGAAGCCGGCCCCCCAGGTGCCGAGAATCATCATGCCTTCCAGGCCGATGTTGGTCACTCCGGCCCGCTCCGACCACAGGCCACCCAGCCCGGCCAGGGCCAGCGGCATCGCCAGGCCGATCGCGGCGGTGAGGGCACCGGAGGAGTCGATGTCATGGGCCCCGGTGAGCACTCGAACAGTCGAGATCACCAGGATTGAGCCGATGATGATCACCGGCCAGTACCAGGACGGACGCCCCGTCCGGGTCTGTGGAATCGTCGCGGAGAGCTCGGTCTGAGTGCTCATGCCGCCACCTCCTTGGTTGCGGGAGCGGCTTGCATGGCGAGCTCACGGGCCACTCTGCCCTGCTCCAAGCGCTGTCGGGCACGACGGACGACCTCGTAGGCGACGACCACCGACAAGACGATGATTCCCTGGATGATCAGCACCAGCCGATCGGAGACACCGGCCCCGATCTGCAGCCCGTTGCTCAGCTGGTTGAGGTAGCCCCACAGCAGCGCCGAGACCGCCATGCCGATCGGATGGTTGCGGCCGAGCAAAGCCACCGACATGCCCGCGAAGCCGAGTCCGGCTTGAACGGTGTCGCCGTAGGCGTAGTCCTGGCCGAACAGCAGCGGCATGCCGATCAGGCCGGCCGCCGCACCGGACAGCACCATGGAGGTGACGATCATCCGCTTCACGTTGACACCGCTGGCCACTGCCGCACTCTCCGACTGTCCGGTCGCCCGCAGGTCGAAGCCGAACCGGGTCTTGGCCAGCACGAACCAGTACAGGAAGCCGATCAGGATCGCCAGCAGGAGCAGGCCGTAGACCTTGTTGGAGGTGTTGGCCAGCCAGCTGATGCTGATGCCGGGCACCCGGGAGTCCTCGGCGAGGATCTGGGTGCTGGTGGCGTTCGAGCCCTCGACCTTCACCGCGGCACCCCTGAGCATGAAGGCGACCAGGTAGGTGGCGATGTAGTTCAGCATGATGGTGCTGATCACCTCCGACACCCCTCGGGTCACTTTCAGCACACCGGCGATCAGTGCCCACACCGCACCGGTGAGCATCGAAACCAGGATCGCGACGATGATGTTCAGCCAGCCCGGCAGGAAGTGTGCTCCGGCGAAGACGGCGGCAGCGAAGGAGGCGATCCGGTACTGGCCGTCCACACCGATGTTGAACAGGTTCATCTTGAACCCGATCGCGACGGCCACAGCTGAGAGGTAGAGCACGGTCGCCTCATTGACGATGGCGACGATCTGGCGCGGCAGCGGCACCTTGAACAGCACCTGCCACACAGCCAGCACCGGGTCTCCGGCGACCAGCAGGATCAGTGTGGTCAACACCAATGCAACGACAATCGCCAGGACTGGAGCAGCTACCCCGAGGCCAAGCCGGCGGAAATCGACCTTCATCACTCATCCTCCTGGTCGGCACCGGTCATCGCCGCACCCAGCTGTTCTCGGGTCACCACATCAGGGTCGAACTGCCCACTGAGCTTTCCGCGCAGGATCACCACGATCGTGTCGGACAGACCGACCAACTCCTCCAGATCGGCCGAAATCAGCAGCACCGCCATTCCCTCGCGACGGGCAGCCTTGATCAGGTCCCAGATGGCGGCCTGTGCTCCGACGTCGACGCCGCGGGTGGGATGGGCAGCGATCAGGACGCGCGGCTTGTGGCTCATCTCGCGCCCGACGATCAGCTTCTGCTGATTGCCGCCCGACAGCGAACCGGCCGTGACCAGGATGGACGGCGTCCGCACGTCGAACCTGGTGACCACCTGCTCGGTGTCGGCCTTGGCGGCCTTGGCGTCGATCAGCGGGCCCTTCACATTGGGAGCCTCGGTCTGGTGGCCGAGGATCATGTTCTCCCACAGCGGTGCCTCGAGCAGCAGTCCGTGACGATGCCGATCCTCAGGGATGTAGCCGACACCGGCCTGCCGGATCTCCCGGACTCCGGCGCCGGTGATCTCGGAGCCCTCCAGCAACACCTGGCCGGCATCCGGGCGCCGCATGCCGATCACTGTCTCGACGAGTTCGGCCTGGCCGTTCCCCTCGACGCCGGCGATGCCGAGGATCTCACCGGCATGGATCACCAGGTCGATGTTGTCCAGCACCTTGGCCTGGCCATGGCCGGCCAGGCTGACCCCGCGCAGCTCCAAACGAACCTCATCGGTGACCGTGGACTCCTCGGTCTGCGGGGACGGCAGTTCGGAGCCGACCATCAGTTCGGCAAGCTGGCGAGCGGTGACCTTCTTGGGATCGACGGCGGCCACCGTGGTGCCACGTCGGATCACCGTGATGTCGTCGGCCACCGAGAGCACCTCGTCCAGCTTGTGCGAGATGAAGATCACGGTCAGGCCCTCGGCCTTGAGGTCACGGAGGTTGTTGAAAAGCTCGGTCACTTCTTGCGGAACCAGGACGGCCGTCGGCTCGTCCAGAATCAGGATCTTGGCGCCGCGGTAGAGCACCTTGAGGATCTCGATCCGCTGCCGATCACCAACCCCCAGGTCGGCGACCAGATCGTCCGGCTCGACGCGCAGGCCGTAGTCGTCGGAGATCTTGCGGATCTGAGCGCGAGCGGTGTCGCCGATTCCGTACAGCTTCTCCGCACCCAGGACGACGTTCTCCAAGACCGTGAAGTTGTCGGCCAGCATGAAGTGCTGGAAGACCATGCCGATGCCGGCGCGGATCGCCTCGGTCGGGCTCTTCAGGTGCACCGGGGCACCGTTGATGGCGATCGTTCCCTCGTCGGGAGCTTGGACGCCGTAGAGGATCTTCATCAGGGTGGACTTGCCCGCACCGTTCTCGCCGACGATGGCGTGGATGGTGCCCTTGCGCACCTGCAGGCTGATGTCGCGGTTGGCGACCACCCCGGGGAAGCGCTTGGTGATGCCCGTCAGCTCAACAGCCAACGGCTCGAGACTGGTCGGCTGTTGAAAGAGCGCGGCACTCATCGATGGGAACTCCTGGTCGGGTTCGACTGGTAGAGGCCAGCGCCGATGCCAGTCTCGACGGGCACTCTATTCCAACGGCCGCTGACGCGGCCATTGTCGGGACTCCTCACCGAAGCCGCGGGACAGCTGCGGTCTCGGCGTGGTCGTCTCATGGGAAGCGACGGCCTGGGCGACGCGTGTCGCCCAGGCCGGTTGCTTACTTCGTCAGTGAAGCGGACTTCACTTCTCCGGAACGGTGATCTTCCCGGAGATGATGTCAGCCTTGAAGGCCTCCAGCTTGTCCTTGATCGCGTCCACGTGGCCACCAGTGGTGGAGTAGCCAACGCCGTCGGCCTTCAGGTCGAACAGGGTGGTGCCGCCCTTGAAGGAACCGTCGTGCACGGACTTGATGAAGGTGTACACGCCGACGTCGACGCGCTTGATCATCGAGGTCAGGATGACATCGCGAACATCCTCAGGAGCGGTCAGCGCCTGGTCGGAGTCGACGCCGATGGCCCACTTGCCTGCAGCCTTGGCCGCAGTGAAGACGCCACCACCGGAACCACCGGCTGCGTGGTAGACCACGTCGGCGCCGGACTGATACATGCCCTCAGCGGCAGCCTTGCCCTTGGCAACGTCGCCGAAGCCGGAGAAGTCCGGCGGCTGGGTCAGGTACTTGGAGTCGATCTTGATGCTCGGGTCGACAGCCTTCACGCCGGCGTCGAAGCCAGCCTCGAAGCTCTTGATCAGATCGGTCTCGACGCCGCCCACGAAGCCGACGTGCTTGGTCTTCGAGGTCAGAGCCGCAGCAGCACCGACCAGGAAGGAACCCTGGTTGGCCGCGAAGGTCAGGTTCATGACGTTGTCAGCGGTGATCGAGCTGTCGTCGACGATGGCGAACTTGACGTCGGGGTTGGCAGCAGCGACCTTCTTCACCGACTCGGCGTAGGCGAAGCCCACGGCGACGATGTTGGTGTAGCCGGCATCGATCAGCTGGTTCAGGCGCTCCTCGCGAGCCGAAGCAGCCTCACCATTGGTGGCCGCCGACTCCTTGATGTCAACGCCGAACTCCTTGGCGGCCTTGTCCAGGCCGGCTGCGGCGGAGTCGTTGAAGGACTGGTCGCCACGGCCGCCGACGTCGTAGGCCATGCCGACCTTGATCTTCGGGGCTTCCGAAGTGGGGGCGGCCGACGCAGAGGTGGACGGGGCAGCACTGGTGGCGCTAGGCGTCGCACCGGAGCTACAAGCGGTAAGCATCATGGCAGCGGCCCCGGCCGCGATGATGGTCTTGATCACCTTTTGCAAGGGACTCTCCTTTTGGGTTCATTCCGAGCGCGGCTCACGCGCCGAACGCTGTGACTCTAGACCCGCGATGTTACGGGCGGGGTTGCCAGGGCTCGGCTGTGACAAACCGTTATCCAAAAGTAAGCAGCGGGGCTCGGGTTAGCATTGAGTGGTGGACATCGAAGACTTCCAGACGCAGGCCCGCGGCCTTGTCAACGACCGCAGCCTGGGCTACGACCAGAAGCTGCGCCGACTCTCGTCGCTGGCGGTGAATGCGCTGCCCTACCCGGAGCTGTCGCCGCTGTGCGCTGAGGCGCTGCAGGCCCGGGTGATCTGCGACATGTATGAGGGCAACCGCCCGTTCACTCCCCGCTATGTGCTTCCCGACTACGCCAAAGCCCTGCGCAACGGGGTGGCCTATCTCGAGCTTGAGCCGCCGCAGAACCTCGACGATGCCCTGGCCTTCCTGATCATCTTGTACTCCCAGGTGCCCTCGGTGACCACCTATCCGGTCTACTTCGGCGACCTGGACGCCCTGCTGGAGCCCTACGTCACCGACGACCTCTCCGACGCCGAACTGGACGCCAAGCTGCGCCGCTTCTGGATCCAGCTCGATCGGCTGTTCCCCGACGCTTTCGCCCACGCCGATGTCGGCCCGCGCGACGGTCGGGTGATCCGTTCGATCTGGCGGGTGGAGCGCTCGCTGCGCCAGGTGGTGCCGAACCTGACCCTGAAGGTGTCGCCGGAGACTCCGGACGACCTGATCGAGGATGCGGTGAGGACCGTCTTCGAGACCGGCAAGCCGCACTTCGTGAACCACCCGATGATGGTCGCCGACCACGGCGAGGAGTATGCGGCAGTCAGCTGCTACAACTCCCTCAAGGTTCGCGGTGGTGCGCATAGCCTGGTCCGGCTGAACCTGAAGGAGGCTGTGGCCAGGTACGACGGCACCGTCGACGGCTTCTGCGCCGAGTCGCTGCCGCACTGGGTCGAGCTGACCGCAGAGCTCGGCGAGGCCCGGATCCGCTCTCTGGTCGAGGACGCCGGCTTCTTCGAGTCGCACTTCCTGGCCACCGAAGGTCTGATCGACGTGGACCGGTTCTCGCTGATGTTCGGCATCTTCGGCCTGGCCGAGTGTGTGAACGAACTGATGGTCCGCGAGGGACGTCCCGAAGCCCGCTACGGCCACGATCCGCGGGCCAATGAGGTGTCGGCTCAGATCGTTCGCCGGATTGCCGGGCTGGTCGCCGAGCGTCCACTGCCCTACTGCGGCGGCGGCAACGGCTTCGCCTATCTGCACTCGCAGAGCGGGATCGACCTCGACATGGACACCACCGCCGGCACTCGGATCCCGATCGGCGACGAGCCGGGTCTGCGTGAGCACATCAGCGTGGTGGCGCCGCACCACGAGTACTTCTCGGCCGGCATCTCCGACATCTTCCACGTCGAGGACACGGTGAAGAACAACCCGGCCGCCATGGTGGACGTGATCCGCGGAGCCCTGTCGATCGGAATGCGCGACTTCACCTTCAACCTGGATTCCAACGAGTTCATCCGGATCACCGGCTACTTGGTGCGCAAGTCCGACCTGGTCGGGATCGCCGAGCACGGGGCCCGGCACTCCAGCGACTACCTGGCCGCCACCGCCGAGATCAACCACACGGTCACCACGCGTGCGGTGAAGCGAGTGGTTTCGGCCGAGACGAGCCCCCGCGGGTGAGCCTGACCGGACAGATCAGCGGCGTCATCGAGTTCTCCGCCGTCGATGGGCCGGGGAACCGGTTCGTCCTGTTCACCCAGGGCTGCAACTTCAACTGTCTGGCCTGCCACAACCCCTACACCATCAACCTCTGCAATGACTGCGGAGTTTGCGTGGACGCCTGCGGATCGTCGGCGCTGGACGTGGTCGGCGGACGGGTCGTGTGGAACCCCGACCGCTGCACCGGTGAGGATGCCTGCATCCGGATCTGCCCCTACGACTCCACGCCGAAGGCAGGCCCGCTGCGGGTGGCCGATGTGCTCGATCGGTTGCGCCCGAACGTCCCGTTCATCTCCGGAGTGACCGTCTCCGGCGGCGAGGCCACCCAGCAGTCCGGCTTCGTGGCCGCCCTGTTCGCGGCCATCAAGGCCGACCCGGGCCTGTCCCGACTGACCTGCTTCGTGGACTCGAACGGGGCTGCACCTCGGCAGGTGTGGGACGAGCTCGACCCGGTGCTGGACGCCGCCATGATCGATCTGAAGTGCTTTGACGACGCCATTCACCGCGAGTTGGTCGGCTCGGGTAATGCCGAGGTGCTGGAGTCGATCCGGCTGCTGGCCGGGCGCGGCAAGCTGCACGAGGTGCGGCTGCTGCTGGCCGCGGGGGTCAACGACTCCGACGAGCTGCTGGCCCGTACCGGCGCCTGGCTGGCCGAGATCGACCCGACGATGCGGCTGAAGATCATCGGGTTCCGGGCTCATGGCGTCCGTCCGTCCCCGGTGCCGCTGGTCGAGCCGACCGCCGAGCAGCGCGCCCACTACGCCGAGGTGCTGCGCAGCCAGGGCGACTTCCGGATTCTGGTGATCTAGCAGGTCGGCGGTGTCCTAGAACTTGTCGCCTCACCGCCCCCGGCCGACGATTTCGTCGTCATGAGGGCCCCTCCGGCGCGAAGTTCACAGGTGACCGACGACTTCGTCGTTACGAAGGCATCCTCGGGGGCTCATTTCGACAACATCGTCGGCCGCACCGATTCAGAGCGGGGCTACCCGCCTGATAACGACAAGATCGTCGGCGACGCGAGTCCGCGGCAGAACCGGGGCCCCCGTCACGCAGCACTCGCACGTGAGTTCACCCAGGATGCACCGGTGCTGTCCTTCACCCGGCGGTGACTATCGACCGGCGTCCGCGGTGCCGAACCGCTCGGCAGTGGCCAGCCACTTCGCCCGCAGCTCCGGCGTGGAGGTCTTCACCGGGGTGAACCGGCTGGCGCCGATCGTCTTGATGCCGCAGTAGCCAAGGGTGGCCCGGCGCAACGCAGTGATCGCCGCATCCCGATAGACAAGCTGGTTGTAGAACCGAGGAACGTCGCAGGTCATGATCAGCCGGGCAGTGCGTCCGGTCAGCAGCGGCTCCCAGCGGTAGCCGGCCAGCGAGCGGTAGGTGGCGCCAGAGACGAAGGTGCGATCGATCCAGGCCTTCAGCACTGCCGGATAGAGGCCCCACCACTGCGGGAACACGATCAGCACGTGCTGGGCCCACTCCAGGTCAGCCAGGTCGGCGGCCACGGACGGCTCCAGCCAGCTGCGATCCTCACGCACCGAGCGCAGGCTGGCCCGATCCGGCGGATTCCGCGGCTGGTTCTCCGACAAGTCCCGCACCCGCACTTCGGCTCCGGCAGCACGAGCCGCTTCCGCATAGCGCTGGCCCAGCTCGTGGCTGAGGCTGCCGGCCAGCGGGTGGCCGATCACCACCAGAATGCGGTCGCTCATCGGGGATTGCTCCTTACTCCGGGACTCAGTCGGCAGTGGGGCCGATTCACTGACGCCCGCCGCACCGTCGTCCTATCGTTGCGCCATGGGCCAAGCGTTCAACGACGAGTCCCAGCCACCGACCCCCGAGGCCATCGCCGAGACGCTCGGCAACACCAATGCCGTCTGGCGGGAAGCGCTGGGAGCCTTCGCCGAGGCCGGCGTGGACGTGACCTGGCGCTACTACCGCGACGGCGGCTGGCTCGCCAAGGCCACCCGCGGCAAGGCCACAATGGCGTGGATGAGTATCGAACCAGGCCGGGCCCGGATCACCTTCTACTTCCCGGCCCGGCTACGCGAGACGATCCTGGCCAGTCCCGACCTGGATGACACCCTGCGCGAGCGCATCGCCGGCGCTACCCCGGTCGGCAAGTCCCTCCCGGTGACCGTGCACCTACCGGACGTCCCGGCCAGCCAGGTCCCGATCGTTCTCGAGCTGAAGCAGCGTCTGCGCTAGTGGCGGGGCTCGTCCTCGAGTCGTCCAGAAGCAGTCCGCACCTATCCCGTGTGCGAGCCCCGAATCGGGCCGGCGAGCGGCTACCGTGAACCCAGCGTGGGAGGAGCCACACATGCGCGGTGGGCGCGGACTCGGATCGGTGATGCTGGCGCTGTGCGCGGCCCTCACCCTCAGCGGATGCGCTTCCGCACCGCTGTCGACCCCGTCACCGTCGGCGCAGGATCGCTCGTCGATCGAACCGACGATCGCCCTCGCCACCCGCAATGCCAGCGGGGTCACCATCTCTGTGCCCGCTTCCTGGAAGGAACGGCAGGTCGAGGGTGCCCTGCAGCTAGCCGATCCTGACGGCGACGCAACGATCACCGTGGTGGTCAGAGAAGCCATCAAGGAGGATTCGCCGCCCAGCGAACCCGGGTACACCGCGTCCTCCTACCTGGAGATCGCACTCCCCTCCCTGGTAAAAGAGGCGACCGGCGCCACCATCGCGGAGAGCCTCACCGGTCGCACCACGCTGATGGATGTCCCCGGTGCCGACGACGCAGCCAGACTCCAGGTCAACGGCGCGCGTGCCGACAAGGCCGTCGAATGCTCCGCTGTCACCGCTCAGGTCTCCCCGAACATCGCCCTGATCATCGGTACCGATGTTGACGCAGGGCTGTGGGAACAGATCGTGGCGAGCCTGCGGGTCGGCGCGCTCGATCCCAGCTGACCCAACCCACCATCTCGCAGCTCCGGACTACCCGTGGCGTGGCACTCGGTAGGGGCCCAGACGCTCGTCCGGCGTCGCCCGAAGTGCCCGCTGCTCCCGCGGCGGGAACCTAGTGGCGCAGCAGATCCTCGGCGTCGCGGACGAAGGCGGACAGGATCGCGTCCGAGGCCTCCAGGGCGGACAACTCTCCGGATTCGACCTCGGCCTCCAGCTGGGCGCGAATCGCGTTCACCGCGGGCGAGATGCGCAGAGCGTCCTCCAGTTCGCCGTGGACCAGGGCCCACAACCACTCGCGCTGCTGCTTGGCCCGGCGAGCCTGCAACTGGCCGGCAGCCTCAAGCTTGGCTCGGTGGTCGAGAATCGCCTGCCAGACCTCGTCCAGGCCCTTGCCGGTCAGCGAACTCGAGGTCAGCACCGGCGGCCGCGGCGCGTTCGGGTCGGAGGTGATCAGCTTCATGGCGATGGACAACTCCCGGGCGGTCACCCGGGCCTCACCCTCATGGTCGCCGTCGGCCTTGTTCACGGTGATCACGTCGGCCATCTCGAGGATGCCGCGCTTGATCCCCTGCAGCTGGTCGCCGGCCCGGGCCAAGGTGATCAGCAAGAAGGTGTCGACCATGCCGGCCACGGCGACTTCGGACTGACCGACGCCGACGGTCTCCACCAGGACGACGTCATAGCCGGCCGCCTCCAGCACCAGCATCGACTCGCGGGTCGTCCGGGCGACGCCGCCCAGATGGCTGCCGGCCGGTGAGGGACGGATGAAAGCCTGATCGGACTGGGCCAGCTCCCCCATTCGGGTTCGGTCGCCCAGGATCGAGCCACCGGTCTTGGCCGAGGTCGGGTCGACGGCCAGCACCGCGATCCGGTGCCCCTGGTCGATCAGGCGGCGGCCGAGCGCGTCGATGAAGGTGGATTTGCCGGCACCGGGGACGCCGGTGATGCCGACCCGGATGGCCTTGCCGGTGTCCGGGCGCAGGATCCGCAGCAGGTCGGCGGCCAGGTCGTGATGGGCCGGCTTACTGGACTCGACAAGGGTGATCGCCCGCGCGATCGCGGTCCGCTCGCCGGCCCGGATCTGCTCGGCCAGCACCTGCGGGTCGAGCTTCGGACGCCGCACGGCCACCGGGTTCGGCGCAGGCGGGGTGGCGTCCCCGTACTGGCGTCCCGGGGTCGGATCCGAGCGCAGGTAGAGCGGCTCCTTGGCTTCAGTCATCTCATCCATACTCTGCTCGTTCGTCGCGTACTGGTGGCGGACACGCCTATTCGCTCAACCGAACCCTGCCGCAGAGAAGGGGACTGTCCCCTTTTCTGCCGAGCGGGCCCTAGATGGGTCGAGCCTGCCGGAAACCCAGCAGGCTCGACCCGTTACTGCTCGACTAGACGGCGTCGAGACGCTCACGCAGCTTGGTGAGCAGGCCGATCGCCGAATCCGGAATCACGGTGCCGGGCGGGTAGATCGCGTCGGCGCCGTTGGCGTACAGCTCGTCGAAGTCCTGCGGCGGGATCACGCCACCGACCACGATCATCATGTCCGGACGGCCCAGGTCGTCCAGCGCCTTGCGCAGCGCCGGCACCAAGGTGAGGTGACCGGCAGCCAGCGAGGACACTCCGACCACGTGCACGTCGGACTCGACAGCCTGCCGAGCGGTCTCCTCAGGAGTCTGGAACAGCGGGCCGACGTCCACGGTGAAGCCGAGATCGGCGAAGGCGGTCGAAATCACCTTCTGGCCACGGTCGTGCCCGTCCTGGCCCATCTTGGCCACCAGGATCCGGGGACGACGTCCCTCAGCCTTCTCGAAGTCGTCGACCAGGGCGCGAGCCTTGGTGACAGCTTCGGTGGAGCCGGACTCGGAGTTGTACACACCGGAGATGGTACGGATGTTGGCCGTGTAGCGGCCGAACACCTTCTCCAGCGCGTCGGAGATCTCGCCGACACTGGCCTTGGCGCGAGCCGCGTCGATGGCCAGCTTCAGCAGGTTGCGATCGGCATCGGTCGGATCGGGGTTCGCCGCGGCCCAGGTGAGCTTCTCCAGGGCGGCATCGGTGGCCGCCTGGTCGCGCTCGGCGCGCAGCCGCTTCAGCTTGGCGATCTGCTCGTCACGAACCCGAGCGTTGTCGACCTTCAGCACCTCCGGCAGCACATCGTTCTCGACGGTGTACTTGTTGACGCCGATCAGCGGCTGACGACCCGAGTCGATCCGGGCCTGGGTACGGGCCGCGGCCTCCTCGATGCGCATCTTCGGGATACCGGCCTCGATCGCCTTGGCCATACCGCCGGCCGCCTCGACCTCCTGGATCAGATCCCAGCCCTTCTTGGCCAGGTCGTAGGTCAGCCGCTCGATGTAGGCGCTGCCGGCCCACGGATCGACGGTGCGGCAGGTGCCCGACTCCTGCTGAATGAACAGCTGGGTGTTGCGGGCGATCCGGGCCGAGAAGTCGGTCGGCAGGGCGATGGCCTCGTCCAAGGCGTTGGTGTGCAACGACTGGGTGTGCCCCTGGGTGGCGGCCATGGCCTCCAGGCAGGTGCGCATCACGTTGTTGAACACGTCCTGAGCCGTCAGCGACCAGCCAGAGGTCTGGCTGTGCGTCCGCAGGCTCATCGACTTGGGGTTCTTCGGCTCGAACTGACGCACCAGGCGGGCCCACAGCAGGCGGGCCGCGCGGAACTTGGCCACCTCCATGAAGAAGTTCATGCCCACGGCCCAGAAGAAGCTCAGTCGCGGTGCGAACTGATCGACCTTCAGGCCCACCGACTCACCGGCGCGGATGTACTCCACGCCATCGGCCAGGGTGTACGCCATCTCGATGTCGGCGGTCGCGCCGGCCTCCTGCATGTGGTAGCCGGAGATCGAGCTCGAGTTGAACTTCGGCATGTTCGCCGAAGTGAACGCGAAGATGTCGGCGATGATCCGCATGGACGGCGCCGGCGGGTAGATGTAGGTGTTGCGGACCATGAACTCCTTGAGGATGTCGTTCTGGATCGTGCCCGCAAGCTGCTCCAGCTTCACCCCCTGCTCCTCGGCCGCGACGACGTACAACGCCAGGACCGGCAGCACTGCGCCGTTCATGGTCATCGACACCGACATCTGATCCAGCGGAATCCCGTCGAACAGCTGACGCATGTCCAGGATCGAGTCCACGGCCACACCGGCCATGCCGACGTCGCCGGTCACCCGCGGGTGATCGGAGTCGTAGCCGCGGTGGGTGGCCAGGTCGAACGCGATCGACAGGCCCTTCTGGCCGGCAGCCAGGTTGCGCCGGTAGAACGCGTTGGACTCCTCAGCAGTGGAGAAGCCGGCGTACTGCCGGATCGTCCACGGCTGATTGACGTACATGGTGGCGTAGGGGCCACGCAGGAACGGCGGGATGCCCGGGTAGGTCTTCAGGAAGTCCAGACCCTCATAGGCGCTCTCGTCGAACAGCGGCGGCACCAGGATGTGCTCGGGGGTCTGCCAGCCCTCGGTGTGGGTGCCGGCCTCCAGGATCGCCTGGAACTGCGCGGCCGAGTCGGCCGGGGGCAGCGGGGCGCCCAGCTCGACACCACTGAAATCGGGGATCGTGCTCATTTGGCAACTCCCATCCGGTCCATAGCCTCACCAAGGAAGGCGACCACATCCATCCCGTCGAAGACCTCGCCGTCGATCACGTCGTCGACGTCATCGGCTGCGGTCTCCTTCTTGCGTCCGGCGATGTAGACGGTGCCCACACCGGCCTCCTTCAGCGCCCGAGCCACCGGGACGGCCTGGTCGGCGTAGACCTTGGCCGAGGAGCACAGGATCGCGAACTTGGCACCCGCGGCGGACGCCTTGGCGGCGATCTCCTCGGGCGTCCCACCCTCGCTGGACGGGGTGGCGATGCCACCGACGCCGAGCAGGGCTGCGGTGAAGGTTTCCCGGCCACCGAAGTCGCGACGCGCACCCAGGCAGGCCAGGAAGACTTCCGGCTTGCTGGCAGCGGCAGCGGCCCGATCCCGGAGCGCCTCGAAGACCTCGGCGTCGCGGTGCGGGGCCAGCCCGGCCCGTGCCGGAGCGGCCGGACGCGGCTTGGCCTTGACCGGCTCTTCGTCGGCCTTGGGGAACATGCTGACACCGGTCAGCGGCAGTTTGCGGGTGGACAGCCGCTTGGCCCGCTCGGTGCTGACACCGGCGATCTTGTCGGCGACCAGGCCCGAGGACAGCGCGGCGACCATGCCACCGGCGGCCTCGATCTCGACGAAGGTCGCCCAGGCCTTGTTGGCCAGCTGATCGGTGAGCTGCTCGACGTACCAGGAGCCGCCGGCCGGGTCGGTGACCCGTCCGATGTTGGACTCCTCTGCGGCGACCAGCTGAGTGTTGCGCGCCATCCGGCGGCTGAACTCGTCCGGCAGACCCCAGGCGGTGTCGAAGGGCAGCGTGGTGACGATCTCGGCACCGCCGACGGCGGCGGCGAAGGTGGCGATCGTGCCGCGGAGCAGGTTGACCCACGGATCGTCGCGGGTGATCATCCGCCAGCTGGTGACCGCGTGCTGAACAGCGCCGCGGGCATTCGCCGGGACGCCACTGACCTCGCCGACCCGCGCCCACAGGCGACGCAGCGCGCGCAGCCGGGCGATGGTGGTGAACTGGTCGGTGTTGGCGCTGACCCGGAAGGCGAACTGGCCGAAGGCCTTCTCCGGGGAGATCCCGGCGGCTTCCAGGTCGCGCAGGTAGGCCACGCCGGTGGCGATGGCGAACGCGAGCTGATCGATGTCGCCGGCTCCGGCGTCGTCGTACGGCAGCGCGTCCACGGTGAGTGCCCGGACGCCCGGGAACTCGGCCAGGGCCTTGGCCACCCATTCGGCCTGCGGGCCGAGGTCGGCGGCGGCACCGGTGCGAGCGGCCGCGCCCAGCGCGTCCAGGCCGAAGCTGCCGGCGGCGTGGTGGGCACCCTTGGCCGTCAGGAAGTCGGCCAGCGCCTTCGCCGCGGCCACCTGATCGTCGATGCTGCTCACCGAGATCGGGGCCAGGTTGGGATCGACCTCGTCGAGCACGGCGGCCAGGTCGGACGGCGCGATGGCGTCCGAGCCGAGCCGCAGCCACACCGAGGTGGCGCCGCGCTCGAGGTCAGCCAGGATCTGAGCCTTGGTGTAGGCCACATCAGGATCCTCATGGAGCTGACGGACGTCCCAGCCGGTGGCCGGACTGGTCTTGGTCATGGTGCCGCGGGTGAACGGCATTACTCCGGGGTGTCCCAGCGGGATGTCGGATTCGGTATAGAGAGGCTCGATGCGAAGCCCGTCCGCTGTGGTGGTGCGGAGTCGGGCCATCGCCTGCTCAACGGTGAGTTCTGTGCCTTCTGGACGCCGCCGGTTGAGGACCTTGAGGACCTCAACCTCCCAATCAGCTGCGGAGGGAGTGGCGAAGTCGCCGGCAAGAAGCAACGGCGTGTCGGTCATGAGTTCACCATATCTCCCCGGACCGGCCCAAGCCTTATGGTCGAACCATTTCGGAATGCGCACCGCAAGAGGTCGCTCATATGTTGGACGCAGCACTCCTGCCCTGCACGTCCGGCCACCGACTGGCCGCCCTCACTCGCCCCGAAAAGTCGCAAAGTGGACACTCTCTCGCTCAGACGGCGAGGAACGGTCCACCTTGCGACTTGTCTGGGACTGATCAGCGCATCGTCCGGCTGAGGAACTCGATCGTCTCGGGCTGCTGGGGGGCGCCGAGCACCTGGGCCGCCGGACCCTCCTCGATGACCCGGCCACCGGAGAGGAAGACCACCCGGTCAGCCACCTGACTGGCGAAATCCATCTCGTGGGTGGCCATCAGAATCGTCGAGCCGCCCGCCTTCAGCTCACCGACCAGGTCCAGCACCTCACCGACCAGCATCGGATCCAGCGCGCTGGTGATCTCGTCGAGCAACAGCAACTCGGGGTCGGTGGCGATCGCCCGGGCAATGGCCACTCGCTGCTGCTGGCCACCGGAGAGCCGATCCGGGAAGGACGAACCACGATCGGCCAGGCCGATCCGGGCCAGCACCGCCCGTCCGCGTTCGGCGGCCTCGTCCTTGCTCACCCCGTGCACCTTGCGCAGGGCCAGGGTGACGTTGTCCAGCACCGACAGGTGCGGGAACAGGTTGTAATGCTGGAACACCACGCCGATCCGGGCTCGGACGGCGTCCGCCTTCACCCGGGGATCGCTGATGTCGGTTCCGGACAGGAAGATCTGGCCGTCGTCGATCCGCTCCAGCAGGTTCGCGGTCTTCAGCAGCGTCGACTTTCCCGAACCGGAGGCTCCGATCAGCACCACCACCTCGTGCTTGCGGACGGCCAGGTCGACCCCACGCAGCACCGGATGATTGCCGTAGACCTTGACGATGCCGCGCATCTCGAGCACCGGTTGGCTCATCAGACCAGCCCCCCGATCTGCTCGCGGGCCTGCTGTCGAGCGGTCAGCCAGTCGGTGAACCGGATGAACGGCCAACTGAAGGCCACGAACATCAGGCCGGCCACCACGTAGGCGGTGTAGTTGTACGTCATGGCCACCTGAATCTGGGCCTGCCGGACGGCGTCCACCGCCCCCAGCACCGAGATCAGTCCGACGTCCTTCTGCATGGAGATGAAGTCGTTCATCAGCGCGGGGGTCACCTTGCGGACGGCCTGCGGCAGCACCACCAGGCGCAGCGTGCCGTAGTGACTCAGCCCCAGCGAACGTGCCGCCAGCCGCTGGGACGGATGGACGGCCTCGATGCCGGCCCGCAGCACCTCGGCCACATAGGAGGAGTAGGTCAGCACCAAAGCCACGGTGCCCAGCAGTTCGACCGGGATGATCTGGTCGGTCAGCCCCAATGCCGGAATGCCGAGTCCGATCAGGTAGAGCACGATCAGGAAGGGCATCCCCCGGAACAGGTCGGTGTAGCCGGAGGCCAGCATCCGCAGCGGGAAGAAGATCGGTCCGCGCAAGCTGCGCAGTCCGGCCAGGATGGTCGCCCAGATGGCGACCCCAATCACGGCGAAGACCAGCACCCGCATGTTCAGCAGCAGGCCGTCCCAGACCAATGGGAGCGCCGCCATGAAGTACTCGGGGCTGAAGAAGGTCTCCTGAGTGACCTTCCAGCCCGGCGAGTGGATCAGGAACTGCCAGATGATCACCGCCACCACGGCCGTGCTGACCAGGCTGATCAGCACCGACTGCCCGGTGCGGTTGCGGCGGTAGCGCCGCCGATCGAGTTCAAGTGCGCTGATCGGGGGCAGGGCCTCAGCGCCTGCCCCCGACACAGCCGAAGTGGTGGTCACGTGTTACTGAAGAACCGGAACCTTGATCGAGTCCGACAGCCACTGCTTCTCCAGGGCTGCCAGGGTGCCGTCGGCCTTGAGGGCGTCCACCGCGGCCGTGACCGGCTCGGTGAGCTTGGAGCCCTTGGCCAGCACCAGGCCGAACTGGTCGCCGCCGGAGGTGTCGGCCAGCTGGCCGACGATCTTGCCGTTGTCGATCTCGGCTGCAGCCAGGTACAGGGCGGTCGGCAGGTCGACCACCAGCGCCTCGATCTGCTTGCTCTTCAGCGCCTGAACCAGGTCGTCGTTGGAGTTGAAGATCTTCGGCTGGCTGGTCGGAGCGATGATCGTGGTCAGCGCCTTCTGGCTGGTGGTGCCGATGGCCACACCGAACTTCACCGACTTCAGATCGGCGATCGAGGCGGCCTTCTCGGCCGGCGAACCGGCGTAGGTCAGTACCGCCTGAGAGGTGGTGTAGTACGAACTGGAGAAGTCGACGGCCTTCTTGCGCTCGTCGGTGATCGAGTACTGCTGCAGGTTGAAGTCCCACGCCTTCGGTCCGGGAGCGATGGCCTCGTCGAAGGTGGTCCGCTTCCAGACCACGTCCTCCTTGTCGAAGCCGAGCTTCTCGGCGACCGCGTAGGCCACCGCAGCTTCGAAGCCCTTACCGCTTTCGGGCTTGTCGTCCTCGACCCACGGCGAGTAGGCCGGCTTGCCGGTGGCGATGGTGAGCTTGCCCGGGGTGACGGTCAGCGTCTTCACGTCGACCGTGGTCGGGGTGGCGCTGGCGCTGGTCGACTCGCTGGCGGCCGGCGAGCTCGAAGGCGAGGTGGACGCGGCCACTCCCGTCGAACAGGCCGCGAGGCCAAGCGCGAATGCCGCGGATGCGGCGGCGGCAACGACACGTCTGAGATACCGAGTCATGGTCCCCTTGTCCTTTCTTAGGTGATGCGGCCGCACGTCCTTGTCCGGCTGATTGAGCGAGGAAAGCGTACGGGTCTTGTGCACAGACGTACGCACGTGGCCGTCAGCCGGACGCCCTCAGCCCTCGAGCAGAGTCCAGTCCGCGTAGTCGAAACCGGGGCTGACCAGGCAACTCACCAGAACCTCTGCGTCCGCGGGCAGGCTGCGCTGCCAGGTGCCGGCCGGCACCAACACCTGCGCCACCTCGTCCGCGCCGCCGCCCAGGCGCTGCAGCGACCCCTCCTCGGGGGCAGGTCCGCTCCCACCCAGTTGCAGGTCGAGGCTGCCCGGGCCGTGCCACAGCCATACCTCGTCGGAGCTGACCAGATGCCAGGACGAGGCCTCTCCGGGCTCGAGCAGGTAGTGGATCAAGGTGGCGGCCGGACGCGGACCACCCTGGGTGGCGATTCGCTCGCTGGACGTCCAGGTGCGGACGAACCAGCCACCTTCGGGGTGCGGCTCCATGCCGAGGGCGGCCGCCCGCTGCGGAATGCTCATCCGATTCCCTCCGGTTGGCCGGCCTGGGCGGTCCAGGACGGAGTCGAGGCGGCGAGTTGGCCACCAAGCAGAGTGGCGGCCACCCGTCCGGCGCCATCGCGGACGACGTTCTCGATCGCGTCGTGGACGCCGTCGGCCGGGACGTCCACGAAGACCAGATCCGCCAGCGAGCCGACCTGCAACTGGCCCACGCGATCCGGGCCGGTCGACATGCCCAGCGCGACGGCACCACCCAGCGTGGCGGCCCGGAGCAGCCGATTGGCCAGATCCGGCTCGGTGTAGCCCTGACGCAGCGCGAGTCGGTGCAGTTCGGCGACGTCAGCCAACAAATCCAGGGACGGGGACGAGGCCAACGAGTCGGTGCCGACCGCGATCAGGTTGCCCTCGTTGAGGTAGGCGGCCACCGGCGGTTCGTCCAGCCCGATCACCGCATTGGAGCGCGGGCATAGAGCGACCGCGGTCATCCGAGCTCGCAGCACGGCCCGGTCGTGTGCGTTCAGGTAGACCCCGTGGGCGATGTGGCAATCCGGGCCGAGGACGCCGAGTTGGTCGACGAAATCAGTGGCACTGGCGTCGAAGCCGTCCCGGCGCAATGCGCGGTAGCTCTCGGCGTCCACGGTGCGCCAGGCGTCGTCGCGGGTCGCGCTGGGATGCAGCTCCTCCAGCTTCGACTCGCCCAGATGGATGTGCAGTCGGGCACCGCGGCGGCGGGCCAGGTCGGGCAGATCGAGCAGCGGTTCGACGTCGAGGGAGTACGGGGCGTGCGGCGAGACCCCGCGAGCCGGGGGCGTCGGCACCTGGTCGAGCTCGGCCTCGATCCGGGCACCCTCGCGGCGCCAGCGCTCGTTGGCCCAGCCGTAGACCTCCCAGTAGGCGACCCCGCGCAGCCCGTGATCGTGCAGCGCACTGACCGCGGGCAGGTCGGTGACCACATCGGCAAGGCCGGTGACGCCTGCTGCGATGGAGAGCGTGGCTCCCTCGGCCGCCGCCTGATCCCAGCGATGGCCGTCGACGGAGTAGGCCGCGTCGAAGGCCTGTCCCCAGTCGTCGAAGCCGTGGTACTGGCGCAGCCCCACCTCGGCCATTCGGGTGTATTGCAGGTGGGTGTGCGCGTTGATCAGGCCGGGCAGCAGGACTCCGGGCCAGTGCACTTCGCGGACGTCCGGGTGCCCCTCCAGCACCGACAGCACCCACTCCCGAGTGCCCAGGTGCAGGATCCGCCCCTCGGCCACAGCGACCGCCCCATGGCGGACCGCCGGTGCGGTGACCGGGACGATCACATCGGCGGAATAGACCACCACCTCGCTCATCGAAGCTCCTCCCAATGCTTCAGCGCGGTGCGCGCCACTCGCTGGTCGGCGGCCAGCGGCAAATCGATCAGTCCGGGGGCGAGGTCGGCCTCCAGGAGGTACTCCACCGCAGAAGCCTGGACGGCCAGCGACAGATCCATGATCTCGATCGGGTTGCCCTCCCCCGCCGTGCAGTTGATGCACTCGCCACGATCCAGCAGCCGCAGCCGGCGTCCATCTCGGACCAGGTCGGCGATCTTCGGTGTGACGTCGACCAGCTGCCAGCCGGCCGCCAAAGCGCTGTTCAGGTCGACCTCACCGTCGACGCCCCCGGCCACGGCCACGACGGCGCCGTCCGCTGCGGCTTCGATGACGTCCGCATCAATCGTTCCTGCGCGTCCGGTGGCCGACACGATCAGGTCCGCCTGAGCGGCCAGTTCGGTCAGGGAACCGGTGACGAAGCCCGCAAACCGGGCCCGCAGCTCGGCCCGCGGATCAATCTCAGCGACCCGGACGTCGGCGCCCAGCGCGGCGGCGTGCCGGGCGAAACCCTCACCGACCGCACCGAAACCGGCCAACGCCACGACCCGGCCCTGCAGCCAGGCAGCCTCGGGCGCGACCAGATCGGCGATCGTGAACAGGCACGACTGGCCGGTGCCGTGGGCATTGTCGAACCACAGCTTGGAGCCGGCATCGTTCACGGCGATCACCGGGAACGGCAGCGAATGCCCTTCCAGCCCCCACAAGCCGCTGGTGGTCTCCTCTGCCGCGCCGATCAGGTCGGTGGCATCGTCACGACGATCGAGCAGCATCCGGATCAGCCGCGAGCCATCGTCCAGCAAGATGTGCAGCCGTTGCGTGAGGAAGGCGTCGGCCAGCGCATCGTCCTGACTCTGGTCGTCGGTGGCGAAGAGGGTGAGGCCGCGGCAGGCCAGTTCGGCGGCGACTGCCTGGTCGGTCTCGGCCCAGCGCCCAAGCAGGCTCACCTGGGCACCCGCGCCCTGCAGCGCCAGCGCCAGCACCGCGGTCTTGGGCTCCAGCACCAGGGAGAGCCCGACCCGTAACCCGGCCAGCTTCCCGGACGCGGCCAGTCGCCGGCCCGCAGCAATCACCGCCGGCATCCGGGCTGCGGCATAGTCGATCCGCTCGGCGGCGCTGTCCCGGCTCCCGGCGAAGTCGGCATCCAGGGCATCGGCGGCGAAGACCGCCGCCGCCCGCGGATCGTCGGCCGCGACCAGATGAGCGCCGATTCGAGTCAGGGCCAGCTGCAGTGCGGCGGCCCGCGGTCCCGCGCCGGGGACGGCGAAGCTGCGTCCGGCCAGCAATTGGTTGGTCTGCCTGGCGTAGCGCCGCAGGACCAGCTCGGCCCAGCCCAGCTCAGAGGTCACCACGTGCACACCGTACAAGCAAGCGCCGCCGAGGACGCAGCTAGCGAACCTGGCGAACCAGCGCCTCGGCCGAGCCGATCATGGCCGCGGTCTCCCGCTCCCAGTCCGGCTCCTGACCGCGGAACGGCCCGGTGGCCAGGGAGATGATCACCGCAGCCGAGCGCAGCCGCAGCTCGGTGGGGTCGACTCGGGTGTCGAAGACCGGCACCCAGGTGCGAATCAGCTGGTGGACGCGAGCCTCCTGCGCGGCATTCATCCGCTGAATCGTGGACAGATGCGCGACCAGGCAGGCCAGATCATCGGCCCGACGTCCCGGACCGATGGTGTCGGTGTCCAGCAGGCCGCAGATCCGTCCGCCCTGGACGTGCACCTGGCCCTCGTGGAAGTCGCCGTGGGTCGGCTCGCTGCCGACCGGGATCGGGGCCAGCCCGGACTGGATCACCTCGACCAGCCAGTTCAGCTTCGGCTCCAGCGACGGCATCGCCTGGGAAACCACCCGGGCATAGTGATCCACCGCGTCCGACCAGGGCGGACGCCTGGTCAGCGACGAGACCGTGGACGGCATCCCGTCAAGCAGATCGATCAGCGACTCGGCCGTGCACGGATCCACCGGATCGAAGATGGCCTTGGCCAAGGAGACCCCGGACAACTCGCGCAGGATCAGCAGATGGTCCTCGGTGACTGCGGCGATCGGGGCGACCGGCACCCCGCCGGCGGCCAGCAGCCGATGCCGGCCGACCACCTCGTCGAGCAGCTTCGCGCGCAGCACCTTCACGTAGACGACCTCGCCGGTGCCCGTCCGATCAACCTTGACCACCGCCCGGCGGCGCGGCCGGTAGCCGATCATCTGCAGCTGCAGATCGGCCGGACTGACCGGTGCGGAGAAGACCTGATGACTGTTGCAGACCTCGGCCATCGACTCGGCATAGGCGGCGCGGGCCAGCCCAGGCAGGTCCGGATCCTGCGGGTAGATCCAGACGGCGACCTCGCGGCGGCCATCACCGAAGATCTCGGCGGCGGTATCGGTGTCGGCCGGACCGGAAGCCCGGGCGCTGACGCCCAGCAGTTCCTCGCGGCGGCCATAGGGCCAGTCGATCAAGGCGGAGTAGGTCGCGGTGGTGGATTGGGACGGATTGGCGTCGACATGGTCCAGCGACCAGGACACCAGCTCGCCGCCGGCATGGCTCACCGCAGCGCTCAGCAGCGGTCCAACCTCATCGGAAGTGAGCAGCACCGCACCATCCGGGTCGGCGATCGACACGCCCCACCTCCTCGTCGTGACGGCAGAAGACTACTCGGCGGCGGGCTGTGGTCCGAGATTGACGAGTCGGAGTCTTGCGGCGCGGCGTCCGTCGAGTTCGGTGACGGTCAGCTCGAAGGTCGCGGCCGCCCCCTCCTCGACCGGTTCCAGGACGACCTGACAGGAGTCGCCGAGCTCCGGCAAGGCGCCCAGCTGGGCCATCAGGAAGCCGGCCGCCGTGTCATAGGGCCCTTCGGGCAGCACGTAGCCGAACTCGTCGGCGAAGTCCTGCAGAGTCATCAGGCCGTCGAGTTCGGCCCGGTCGCGTCCGCTGCGGGTCGGCTCGGCTTCGGCGTCGAACTCGTCGGTGATGTCGCCGATCAGCTCCTCGACCAGGTCCTCGATGGTGACGATCCCCGCGGTACCGCCGTACTCGTCGCGGACGATCACCAGGTGCTGCTTGTTCTGCCGCATCTCCGACAGTGCCCGCAGGATCCTGACCGACTGCGGCAGCGACATCACCGGACGGACCAGATCGCGCACCGGCTGCTTGCGCAGCTGCGGATCCAGGACGGCCAGGTCGCGGATGTGGACGAAGCCGAGCACATCGTCGGAGTCCTCGCCGATCACCGGATAGCGGCTGTGGGTCGCCTGCTGCACCTCGAGATAGGCCTGGTGCACGGTCAGGTCGCCATCCAGGAAATCCACCTCGGTGCGCGGAATCATCGCCTCGCGCAGGCTCACCTCGCCGGCCGCAAACACCTCGTCGACGATCTGCCGCTCCTCGTCACCCAGGGTGGCCGACGAGCCGACCATGGCCCGCAGCTCCTCGTCGGTGACTTCTTCGCGGCCGGCCTTGGGGTCGCCGCCGAAGACCCGGACGACCAGGTCGGTGGACTTGCCCAGGAACCAGATCACCGGCGTGGCCAGCCAGGCGATCGCGCTCACCAACGGGGCCAGGGCCAGGGCGAACGCCTCGGCCCGCTGCATGGCCAGTCGTTTGGCGGCCAACTCGCCCAAGACGATGGAGAAGTAGGAGATCGCCAGCGTGACCAACACCAGGCTGAGCGGCCCGGCCACCGGCGCGGCCACCCCGAGCCCGGTCAGCCAGCCGGCCAGCGCGTCGGCCAAAGTGGCGCCACCGAAGGCGGCGGACAGGAAGCCGGCCAGGGTGACGCCGATCTGCACTGCGGAGAGAAAGCGGTTCGGGTCGGCGGTCAGATTCGCCACGGTGCGTCCGCGCTGGCCGCGTCCGCTGAGTTGGCGGATCTGCGACTCGCGCAGCGAGACCAGCGCCATCTCTGCGGCCGCGAAGACGCCACCGATCACGATGAACAGCGCAATCAGGGCGATATCGCCAAAGGTCGAGCTCATGCAAGGACCAGGGCAGGTGACGGACTCACGGCGTGGATTCTACCGAGTGGGCCTCACCGACCCGGCCGGAGCGGGGGCCGGGCGCGCTGGCATAATGCCGCCATGCCGAACCAGAGCGCTGGCGTCCCGAACATCCGCGAGTTCCGACAGGTCGTCCAGCCGCCGGAGATCCTCGGCCGGGCCAATAGCGAGCACTGGCTCGGGCCGGTGCTGATGCGGCATGTCTCGCCGTACCTCTCCCGGGCCTGCGTCCAGCTGGGGATGAGCCCGAACCAGGTGACCGGGCTGATGACCGTGGCCGCCTTCGCTGCGGCCGGCTCACTGCTGATCCCCGGGGTGTGGGGTCCGGTGCTGTGCTTCGTCTTCGGCCAGGTGCAGCTGTTGCTCGACTGCGCCGACGGCGAAGTGGCCCGCTGGCGCAAGCTGACCTCGCCCAAGGGCATCTTCCTGGACGCCGTGGGCCACTACACGGCCGAGGGCCTGGTGCCGCTGTTCCTCGGCCTGCGGGCCACCTTCGCCCTCGGTCAGCCGCAGTGGCAGTGGGCGGCGCTGGGCGGCCTGCTCAGCCTGCTGCTGATCTACAACAAGGTGCTCAACGAGATGGTTCACGTGGCCAGAACCAAGTACGGGCTGACCATGATCAAGGACGATCCGCAGGCGTCCGCGCCGACCCGGTCGGGACTGCGCCGACTGCGCAACCTGGCCAACCTGGTGCCGATCCATCGACTGTTCCACTGGGTCGAGCTCACCTTCTGGTGCCTGCTGGCCGGGATCGTCGGGCTGTTCACCGGGCAGCAGCCGGCAGCCATCGGGCTGCTGGCCATCCTCACTCCGCTCGCCGCACTGACCCTGGTCGGCCACTTCGTGGCGATCATGAGCTCCTCGAAGCTGCGGGCCCCGGAGGCCGGCAACTGAGCGCTGGCCGGACCGGCCGCGATGCTATCCTCGCCCGGTGAGCGTCGACCTCCCCCCGGTCTCCTATGTGATCCCGGTACTGAACGAGGCTGACCACCTGGCCGATGCGGTCGCCTCGGTCCTGGGCCAGGACTACCCGTCCGCGCAGGAAGTCGTGGTGGCGCTGGGCAGTTCGACCGACAACACCAACCAGATCGCCGCGGAGCTGGCCGCTGCCGACCCCCGGATCACCCTGGTCGACAACCCGTCCAATGACGTACCGATCGGCCTGAACCGCGCCATCCGAGCCAGCAAGTACCCCATCGTGATCAGGGTGGACGCCCACGCGGTGCTGCCCAACGACTACTCGCGACGGCTGGTCACCCTGCTCCTGGAGACCGGAGCGGCCAACGTGGGCGGCGTGATGCGGGCCGTCGGAACCACCGGCTTCCAGCAGGCGGTCGCCCGGGTCTACAACTCGCCGTGGGGCTTGGGCGGGGGCCAGTTCCACGGTTCCAGCCAGGCCGGTCCGGCCGAAACCGCCTACCTGGGCGTCTTCCGCCGTGAGGTCGTGGAAGAGGTCGGACTGTTCGACGAGACGATGCGCCGCGCTCAGGACTGGGAGCTGAACTCCCGGATCCGGGCCGCCGGGCATCTGATCTGGTTCACCCCGGATGTCGAAGTCGAGTACCGGCCGCGGGCCACTCCCTCGAAGCTGGCCCGGCAGATGCTGGCCACCGGGGTGTGGCGCGGCCACTTGGTGCGCAAGCAGGGCCGGACCCCGCTGAAGTACCTGGCCCCGCCGGCCGTGGTGATCGCGCTGGCCTGCTCGTTGCTGGTCTTGGCGCTGCAGCTGTTCGGCGTGGTCAAGGACGGGCCGACCGCACTGCTCAAGCTCGTCCATCTGTCCTGGCTCGGCTACTTCGGCGGGATCGCCGTGGTGTCCGCCGTGTCCCTGGGTGGCCGGACACTGAAAGACAAGGCGCTGAACGCCGTGGTGCTGACCATCGTCCATCTCAGCTGGGGAGTGGGCTTCCTGCGCGGGTGGGTGGCCGGCGCCGAATCGGTGGTCGACACCTCCCGCGTCGCCTCCGGACCCTCGGCCGGCTAGAAGATCGGCGGACGGCCCAACCGGGTCATCCGGGCCACCGTCTTCCAGCTCATCGGATGCCGCGGCCCCGGGTCGGTGGTCATTCCCTCCCGGAAGCCCGCCATCCAGATCTGCAGGTTCTTCAGGCTGCCGGTGCGCAGCAGCGCCGCGCACAGCCAGACTCCGCAGTAGATCGGGATCAGCACGGCCGGTAGGTTGCGCCGGGCCAGCCAAACCCGGTTGCGGGCATTCATCCGGTAGAACACCGCATGGCGGGTGGCCTGAGTGGCCGGGTGGCACGCCTCGATGTCGGCGGCGTACATCAGTGACCAGCCGGCGTCCAGCAGCCGCATCGACAAGTCGATGCCCTCATGGCCGTACCAGAAGTGGCCCGGCCAGCCGCCGACCTCGTCGAAGGCCGAGCGCCGGATCATGCACAAGGCCTCCCAGAAGACGGCTGCTTCGCCGGGCCGTCCGCCGCCTGCGGTCCGCAGCCGGGGCACCCAACGCCGCGGCGAGGGACGCCCGTCCGGATCCATCCCGCGCGGCTGGCAGACGGCGACTCGGTCGTTCTCGGCGAATCTGGCCGCCATCCGGGCCAGGACGTCCGGGGTCGGCAGGAAGGCGTCGTCGTCGTAGAAGAAGATCAGCTCGCCCTCGGTGTGGGCTGCACCGATGTTGCGCCCCTCCGGGATACCGACGTTCTCGGGCAGGGCAAGCACCCGAACCCAGTCCGGCAGGCCTTCGGGCGCCCAGCCGTTTCCGACGATGATCGTGTCCATCTCGACACCGACCTGTTCGGAAAGCGTGTCCAGCGCCTTCGCCAGCTCCACCGGCCGAGTTCCCATCGTCAGGACGACGACTCCGATTTTCGGCTGGATGCTCATCCCGACGATGCTAGCGGCAGCACGGACGGCTCTGCGCCAGGCGCACCACGCCGCGACTCAGCTGAGCTTCGCGGCTAAGCCCTCGTCCAGTGCGGCCAGGAAGCCTTCGGTGGTCAGCCACTCCTGATCCGGGCCGACCAGCAGGGCCAGATCCTTGGTCATCTTGCCGGCCTCGACGGTGGAGACGCAGACCTGCTCCAGCGCCTCGGCGAAGCCGATCACCTCAGGGGTGCCGTCCAGCTTGCCGCGGTGCTTGAGGCCGCCGGTCCAGGCGTAGATCGACGCGATCGGGTTGGTTGAGGTCGGCTTACCCTGCTGGTGCTGCCGGTAGTGCCGGGTCACCGTGCCGTGGGCGGCCTCCGCCTCGACGGTCTTGCCGTCGGGGGTCATCAGCACCGAGGTCATCAGACCCAGCGAGCCGAAGCCTTGGGCGACCGTGTCGGACTGCACGTCCCCGTCGTAGTTCTTGCAGGCCCAGACATAGCCGCCCTCCCACTTCAGGGAGGAGGCCACCATGTCGTCGATCAGCCGGTGCTCGTAGGTGAGCCCGCGGGCGGCGAACTCGGCGGCGAACTCCGCCTCGAACACCTCGGCGAACAGGTCCTTGAAGGCGCCGTCGTAGGCCTTCAGAATCGTGTTCTTCGTGGACAGGTAGACCGGGTAGTTGCGCAGCAGGCCGTAGGAGAAGGACGCCCGGGCGAAGTCGCGGATCGAGTCGTTGAAGTTGTACATGCCCATGGCCACGCCACCGTCGGGGCCGTAGTTGGCCACCAGGTGCTCGATGGGTGCCGAGCCGTCCTCGGGGGTGAAGGTGATGGTCACCTTGCCGGCGCCGGGCACCTTGAAGTTGGCCGCCTTGTACTGATCGCCGTGGGCGTGACGGCCGATCACGATCGGCTTGGTCCAGCCCGGCACCAGCCGCGGAATGTTGGAGATGATGATCGGCTCGCGGAAGACGACGCCACCGAGGATGTTGCGGATCGTCCCATTCGGGGACAGCCACATCTTCTTCAGGCCGAACTCCTCGACGCGGGCTTCGTCAGGGGTGATGGTGGCGCACTTGACGCCGACGCCGTGGCGCTTGATGGCCAGCGCGGAGTCGATGGTGACCTGGTCCTCGGTGGCGTCCCGGTTCTCGATGCCGAGGTCGTAGTACTCCAGGTTCACATCCAGATACGGGTGGATCAGGCGCTCCTTGATGAACTGCCAGATGATCCGGGTCATCTCATCGCCGTCGAGTTCGACGACTGTCCCGGTGACCTTGATCTTGCCCATCCCGATCCTCCTTCTCGCGTCTGCCCTGAAAAGATAGCCCAGCCACCCCGCTCGGAGCCCGCACACCTCCGCTTCACTACCTACGCCGAGCCGGCCGGCAGCCATTGCGGACGGGTGCGCGGATCGGCTATGTCGGCGACTGGCCACCGCTGCCGGCCCGGCGTCGGCCCGCTAACCTGTCAGCCGTGATCGACTCGACCCACTGGCTGCTGACCCTGTCCTGCGCTGACCAACCCGGCATCGTCCATCGGGTCACCGGAGCGATCGTCGCGGCCAGCGGCAACATCACCGAACTGCAGCAGTTCACCTCGACCGAGTCCGGCCGCTTCTTCATGCGGGTTCAGGTGCAGACCGGGTTCGACCGGTCCGAGTTCGAACGGGTCTTCGCAGCCATCGCCGACGATCTGGCCGCTCAATGGGTCCTCGACTACGTCGGACGCCGTCGCCGCACGCTGGTGCTGGCCTCCAAGGCCGGTCACTGCCTCAACGATCTGCTGTTCCGCCAGCGCTCGGGCTACCTCCCGATCAGCATCCCGCTGATCATCGCCAACCACCCCGATCTCGGCGATCTGGCCAACTTCTACTCGATCCCCTTCGAGACGCACTCGGTGAACCCCGACACCAAGGCGGCGGTCGAGCGACACATCATGGATGTGGTCGCCGAGTACGACATCGAGTTGGTCGTCCTGGCTCGCTACATGCAGGTGCTGTCCCCGGAGCTGTGCGCTGAACTCAGCGGACGCGCCATCAACATCCACCACTCGTTCCTGCCCGGCTTCAAGGGCGCCAACCCCTACCGCCAGGCTCATTCCCGCGGGGTGAAGCTGATCGGCGCCACTGCCCACTTCGTCACCAGCGACCTGGATGAGGGGCCGATCATCGAGCAGAACGTCCGTCGGGTCGATCACACGATGGAAGTGCCGCAGCTGATGGCGATCGGCCAGGAGCAGGAGAGCCGGACGCTGACCGAGGCGGTCAAGCTCTTCGCCGAACACCGGGTCCTGCTCGACGGGAACCGGACGGTCATCTTCCGCTGAGACCGCGGACGCTCAGGCTCAGGCCGGCTCGAAGTCGGCCGAGCGCCAGTTGGTGACCCCGTCCAGGCTGAGCAGCTGCCAGCCGTCGGCCGGCGTCCCTTCGACGACCAGCACCCCGGTGTTGTCCAGGTGGGCTGCACCCAGCGCCACCGAGAAGCCGTCGACCCGTTCGGCAGCCCAGACCCGAAGTGCGGCCCCGTGGCTGACCAGGGCGGCCACCTGATGCCCGGCGCCGGCGATCGTGGCGATCGCCTCGTCGTAGCGGGCAAAGAACGCCGTCGCATCCTCACCGCCGGGCAACCGAGCGTCCAGCTCGCCGGCGTGCCACTTCAGCAGGGTCTCCACGTAGCGGGTCGAGTCCATGGACAGCTCGTCGTCACCGGCGGAGATCTCGCGCAGGCCGGGCAGGATCACCGGCACCAGGTCGCGGGCCGCGGCCAGCGGAGCTGCGGTCTGCTGGGTGCGCACCAGATTCGAGACATAGATGGCCTCGATCGGCTCGGCAGCCAGCCGCTCGACCAGCGACTCGGCCTGCTCGCGACCCAGCTCGTCCAGATCGGCGCCGGGGAAGGCGGTGTCCAGCACGAAGCTGGTGTTGGAGGCGGTGCGGCCGTGGCGGATCAGGATCAGACGCATGGCTGGCAGCGTACGCCAGCGGTGCGGCACGATTCGAACCGGCGCCCGATGCGGAACGCCGACTCGAAATCTGGCCCAAGAAACCGAAGAGCTCGACGCTCATCCCCCCAGAAGAGCCGTCGAGCCTCGGGGTTCTCCTCGTGGAGAACCGGCAGCTTGTCACCCACCCCATGTTGGTGACATTCGAGGGGGGCCCTGGCGGTACTACGGAACCCAGACACCGGGCCATCGGCCCCTCGAACGTTGCCGAGAAAAAGTCTGCCAGAATTCACCTGATTGCAACATTCCCATCTCGGGCGACTGGGTCGGGTCCTCGCGCGGGGGACCGCCCGCTGGCCCGATGTGCACAGATCGATCGGCTCTGCGCAATCCTTCCGTTCCTCGGCCCGAAGAGTCGCGGTTGCCGGACGAACTGCTAGCGTCGAATCGTCTCGCAGCCACATCGACTCACTGAGGAGCAAACCGTGAGCAAAACCCCCGTGAAGGTCGCAGTCACCGGCGCCGCCGGTCAGATCTGCTACAGCCTGCTGTTCCGCATCGCCAGCGGCGCCCTGCTCGGCCCCGACCAGCCCGTGGAGCTTCGTCTGCTCGAAATCACCCCCGCGCTGAAGGCGCTGCAGGGAGTGGTCATGGAGCTGGACGATTGCGCTTTCCCGCTGCTGAGCAAGGTCGAGATCGGCGATGACGCCAAGAAGGTCTTCGACGGCGTGAACCTGGCCATGCTGGTCGGCGCCCGCCCGCGCACCGCGGGCATGGAGCGCGGCGACCTGCTCAGCGCCAACGGTGCCATCTTTACCGCCCAGGGCAAGGCCCTCAACGAGGTGGCGGCCGACGACATCAAGGTGCTGGTGACCGGCAACCCGGCCAACACCAACGCGCTGATCGCCATGAACAACGCCCCCGACATCCCCCACGAGCGCTTCGCCGCTCTGACCCGGCTCGACCACAACCGGGCGATCACCCAGATCGCCCAGAAGGCCGGCGTCGCGGTCACCTCGGTCAGCCACATGACCATCTGGGGCAACCACTCGGCCACCCAGTACCCCGACGTCTTCCACGCCCAGATCGACGGCAAGAACGCCGCCGAGGTGATCAACGATCAGGCTTGGATCGCCGACACCTTCATCCCGACCGTCGCCAAGCGCGGTGCGGCCATCATCGAGGCCCGCGGCTCGTCCTCGGCAGCCTCTGCGGCCAACGCCACCGTCGAGTGCCTGCACGACTGGGCGCTGGGCACCCCGGCCGGCGACTGGACGTCCATGGCCATCCCGTCGGACGGCTCCTACGGCGTCCCGGAGGGCCTGATCTCGTCCTTCCCGGTCACCATTGCGGACGGCAAGGTCTCGATCGTCCAGGGCCTGGAGCTCGACGAGTTCTCCAAGACCAAGATCGACGCCTCGGTCGCCGAGCTCGCCGACGAGCGGGCCGCGGTCACCGAACTCGGTCTGATCTGACTCGCAACGACCTCTTCCGACACGTAACACCGATCCGTCCCCTTTCTTCCCCCGCGGGACGAAAGGGGACGGTTCCTGTTACGTCCCAGAACCAACTCAGCCTCGGCCACCCGGCCGGGGCTGAGTTGCGTCCTACAGCCTGGCAAACTGAACCGGTGAGTCGAACCCGTCCGCTGGCTGTCGCCGATGCCCCTGTCCTGGCCGATCTGATTCGCCGCAATCGCGCCTTCCTCGACCCGTGGGAGCCCGTGCGGGACGAGTCGTACTTCACCGATGAGGGCCAGGTGCAGCTCGCCCATGCCGCCTTGACGGCCATGGACGCCGGCCTGACCAACCCGCGGGTCATCCTCGACGAGGACGGACGGGTCGTCGGCCGGATCAACCTCAACAACATCGTCCGCGGACCGTTCCAGAGTGCCAGCGTCGGCTACTGGCTGGCCGAATCGGCCGGCGGACGCGGCCTGGCCACCCAGGCGGTTGCCGAGCTCGTCGAGTTCGCCTTCACCGAGCTCGGCCTGCACCGACTGGAGGCCGGGACGATCCCGCACAACCTGCGTTCTCAGGCCGTCCTGGCCCGCAACGGCTTCGTCCGGTTCGGCTACGCACCGCGCTATCTGCAGATCGCCGGCGCCTACACCGACCACATCCTGTTCCAGCGCCTCGCCGACGACTGACCCGCCAGGCAAGCCGGCTCAGCGCGGCGTGCGGTCGGCCGCCGCGACGATGATCTCGGCGAGCTCGGCCGGCCGACTCCACATCGGCCAGTGCCCGGTGGGTAGGTCGATCACCTCCACCTGTTGCAGCGTGGCCACTTCGGCGAACATCGGGTGCCCGGCCGCAGCCAGCTCCATCACCTGTGCGCCGGAGATGGAGCAGCACACCAAGGTGGTGGGGATGGCTCGACGGGCGTCGTCGTCGCCCAGCTCGACTCGTTGCCGCAGCACCGGCCCGGGCTCGGGGACGGCCCGACGCCGGAAGCGATCCAGCGCCGCGGCGCTCAGCCCGTCCAGGCTGGCCTGCTGGCGCAGTTCCTCGAATGGTGGCAGCGGCAGCTCGGCGAGCTGATCCGGGGTGTCCGGCGCAAATCCGGAGCCGGGCGCCAAGGGGCCGCTGTCCACCCAGATCAGCCGGCCGAGGAGCTCGGGGTACCGATCCGCGACCAGGCTGATCGGGCCGTTGGCGCCGCTGTGGCCGACCAGGATCGCCGGCCATTCCGCGCGGGCACCGGCGCGCCGCAAGGCAGCGACGATGGCGTCGGCCTGGTCGTCGAGGGTGCGCGAACGTCGATCCGGGTCGTCGGGATCGAGCCCAGGCAGGGTGAGGGCGAGCGCCGGCCGGCCGGCCGCGCTGAGGTGTTCTGCGACCTCGTCCCAGGCCCAGGCGCCGAGCCAGTGGCCGGCGATCAGGAGGATGGGACGGGTGCTCTGCTGTGTCTTCATGCCTCGATCATCCGAGACGCAGCGGCAGCTGCATGTCACTATTTCTGGCACTAATTTGCGATCATGGTCCGGTGAAGCGAACCGAACGACTGCACTCCATGTCCGAGCTGCTGCGCCGCCGCGGCACCCGCGGGTGCACCGCGCAGCGACTGGCCGCGGAGTTCGGGGTGTCGGTGCGCACCGTCAAGCGTGACCTCGCCGCACTGGAGGGCAGCGGGACCCCGATCTGGTCGCGTCCGGGTCCGGGTGGCGGCTACGGCTTGGCCGGACGTTCCAGCCTGCCTCCGGTCAGCCTGACCCCGGCCCAGGCGGTGGCCCTGTTCGCCGCGGTGTCCGCCGCGCCGGACGCCCCCTACTCCGACCTGGCCGCGGCCGCCGTCGCCAAGATCGTCGATGTGCTGGATCCGGCCACCCGGGCCAGAGCCCATGAACTTGCCCACCGGGTGTGGGTCAACCCCGGCCCGCCGGCGCTGCGGACGGTGCGCTCGGCCATCGAGGAGGCCATGGCCGACCAGCGGGTCGTCCGCATCCGATTCACCGCCAAGAACGGCGTGACCACCACTCGCGAGGTGGAGCCGGTGATCTTCGCCTCGGCAAACGGGGAATGGCACCTGATCGGCTGGTGCCGACTGCGCAACGCCATGCGCTGGTTCCGGATGGCCAGGATCGACCGGGCCCGGGTCACCGCCGAGCCGTGCACCGGGCACACCGTCGACGAGATCGGCACTCCCCCGGCCTCGGCCCGACCTGTCGACGGCGAGGTCGAGTGAAGGGTCACCCCCAGGGCTCAGCCGACGGCGACGGTGTCCGACCGAATCGAGAGCAGCACGCGGGCAGCCAGCCAACCGGCGAAAGCCGCGGCCACCGCAAAGATCGTGAACGGCACCACCTCGAGGCTCCCCTCCACCTGCCACGCCGAAACCAGCATGGCCATGATGGCCACGGCCATACTGACCGCCTTGACCATCAGCAGCCCGGCCAGCACCGGGGCAGCCCGGTGGCGCCGCCACAGCGTCCAGGCAGCGATCAGGGCCAGCGGCACCACGATGCCCAGGTCGAGGGCCTGGACGACCAGCGTCGGGGTGCCGAGCAGACCGGCTCCGGCCAGATCGCCGGACAGCGCCGTGGCGATCCGCGGCACCCACATCACCACCAGCAGTAGCGCCATGGCCAGCGAGAACCAGGCCGTGGCTCGGCGCGGGAAGCCTGGCCCGAGCCGCGCCGAGAGGTCGCCGAGATCGGTCGCCGCAACCAGGCGGACGATGCCCCAGATGGCCAGTGGGTAGAGCAGGACGAACGCCACGAAGAGCGGCCCGATCGCCCAGAACATCGCATACATCAGGTACTGGTAAGCCACGTAGCCCAGCAACCCGGTGGCAGCCAGGCGTCCGCGGACCGAACCGCGCGCAACGAACCAGGAGACCACCAGCAGAGCCGGCGCCACCCCGAACAGGGTGACCACGTCCCAGCCGATGCCTTCCGCGACAACCCGCACCGGGTTGTAGGCGTAGATCCCGTCTGTGACGTAGTCGAAGTGCTCGCCGCGAATCGACGTCGCGGATGCCACCTGGCCTGCGCCGCGGCCGAAGACGCCCAGCGCGGCGGTGACGGCTGCCAGCAGCCCGACCCCGGCGGTATGGACGGCCAACGTGAGGTCGCGACTGCTCATCGCTGCACCTGCGCTCCGCCGAGGAACAACGTGACCAGGTCAGACACCGACTGCTCCACCGCCTGTGCGGGGCCGGCTTCGAAGCCAAGCACCGTCCGCATGATCACGAAGCTGGAGGTCAGGCTGAAAAACGCCTCGGCGATGGTCTCGGCGGCCAGATCGACACGCACCTCACCGCGGCCCTGGCGCTGCGCGAAGAAGGCCGTCATCGCTGCCAGGTTGGCCTGGGGTCCGCCGGCGAAGAGCTGGGCCACCTCGGGCACCGTGCGGGCCTCGAAGGCCAGCCGGGTCATCAGGCCGCCGTCGCGCAGACCGTTGGTCACCTCACGTCGAGCCAACTCGCTCACTGCTTCGGCAAGCGGCAGCTCGGCCAACGCGGACGCGGCCCGTCCGGGCTGTTCGGCCACCACCCGCTGAACCACCGCGGCGAGGACCCCCTGCTTATTGCCGAACCCCCGAAAGACGCTGACCTCATTGACCCCGGCCCGCTCGGCGAGCTGCCGGGTTGTGGTGGCCTGGTAGCCCCGCTCGGCGAACAGCTGCGCGGCCGCGTCCACGACCTTGTCGGCTGCTGATGATGACATCTTCACTCCTGAATGTAAGTGCTTGCTTACATTAGTGACAGAGCATCACGTCCGTCAAACGCGCCCGCAATCCATGCTCATCTGGCAGCTAAGTTACGGTTCCGTAGCCGTAGTCAGTACCATTGCGGAGAACGCCTGACCTCTGAAAGCTGGAGATTGATGACCGGCCGCACCGCCACCCCCGCCACCCAGGCAGTCCGCGAAGTCCGCGACTTCCTACTGGCGAACCGCACCGACTATGCGGCCACCCTGGCCGGATTCCACTGGCCGGAGCTGACTGAGTTCAACTTCGCCCTGGAGTGGTTCGACGTGGTGGCCGCCGAGCATCCCGACCGGGCCGCGGTCACCATCGTCTCCGCCGACCTCACCGCCCGCTCCTGGAGCTACGCCGAGCTGTCCCGGCGCTCGGATCAGGTGGCCAACTGGCTGCTCAGCCTGGGCGTGCGCCGCGGCTCGAAGCTGATCGTGATGCTGAACAACACCATCGAGCTGTGGGAGGTGATGCTCGGCATCTACAAGATCGGCGCGGTCGCCATTCCGACCTCGACGCTGCTGTCGGCCACCGACCTGGCCTACCGCTGCGAGCACGGCGGAGCCTCCGCCGTGGTGGCTCCCACCGCCCTGGCCGGACGATTCGGCGATCTCGATCAGAGCCTGATCCGGATCGGCGTCGGGCCGGACCTCCCCTCGGGCTGGGTGTCGGTGGCGGACTCACTGGCGGCATCGCCCACCTTCACCCCCGACCAACCGACGCCGGCCGGCGATCCGAGCCTGCTCTACTTCACCTCGGGCACCACCTCGCGGCCGAAGCTGGTCCGGCACACTCAGGTCTCCTACCCGGTCGGCCATCTGTCGACGATGTGGTGGCTCGGCATCCAGCCCGGGGATGTCCACCTGAACATCTCCTCCCCCGGTTGGGGCAAGCACGCTTGGAGCAACTTCTTCGCGCCGTTCCTGGCCCAGGCCACGGTCTTCGTGTTCAACTACGAGCGCTTCGACGCCGCCGCCCTGATGAAGGTGATGGACGCCCACCAGGTGACCACCTTCTGTGCACCGCCGACGGTGTGGCGAATGCTGATCCAGGCCGATCTGACCCAGCTGTCCCACCCGCCGCGCGAACTGCTCGGTGCCGGCGAGCCGCTCAACCCTGAGGTGATCACCAAGGTGCGTCAGGCCTGGGGAGCCACCATCCGGGACGGCTTCGGCCAGACCGAGATGACCTGCTGCATCGGCAACTCCCCTGGCCAACTGGTCAAGGACGGGTCGATGGGACGTCCGATGCCCGGCTACCCGGTGGTCCTACTGGACCCGGTCACCGGCGAGCGCCGCTCCGACGAGGGCGAGATCTGCCTGGACCTCTCCCAGCCGATTCTGGGCTTGATGGACGGCTACCACAACGACCCCGAGATGACCGCCGAGGCCTGCCGCAACGGCTTCTACCACACCGGCGATATCGCCTCGATGGACGCCGACGGCTACCTCACCTACGTCGGCCGGGCCGACGACGTCTTCAAGGCCTCGGACTACAAGATCTCCCCGTTCGAACTGGAGTCGATCCTGCTGGAGCACCCCTACGTCACCGAAGTGGCGATCGTGCCCAGCCCGGACCCGGTGCGAGCGGCGGTCCCGAAGGCGTTCATCTGCCTGGTCGCCGACGCCGCCGGACGCCAGGTGGAGGCGGCACGGGCGATCTTCGAGCACGCGCAGAGTCGACTGTCCGGCTACCAGCGCGTGCGGATCGTCGAGTTCGTGAGCGAGTTGCCCAAGACGATCTCCGGCAAGATCCGACGCGTCGAGCTGCGTGAGCGCGAGGCCGTCCGGGTGGCCGCGCACGACAGCACCGGGCAGTTCTGGGAGCGCGACTTCCGCTGAGTCCGCGAGCAGCCGCGGACTCAGCGACTGGACTCAGGCGCGCAGGGCGGCAGCCAGCTCGTCGAAGACGGCCAGGTAGTGGTCGATGGCCTCGTCGGTGTGAGTCACCGACAGCGTCCACTCCTCCTCGCGACCCGGGGTCGCGAAGATGCCCCGGTTCATGTTCCACAACCAGGTCAGCTCGGTCAGCGGGACGTCCTGATTCTCCTTGTAGGACTCGTAATCGCGAACCGGAACCTCGGAGAAGGTGACGCAACCCTTTGAGCCGATCCCGACCGCATAGCCGGGCAGCTCGTAGCGAGCGATGATCTCTCGAGCGCCGGTGAGGATCTTGTCGTTCAGGTGGTCCAGGTGCGCATAGCCCTCGGGGGTGAGCACCTGCTCCAGGGACGCCCGGGCGGCCGCCATCGACAGCGGGTTCCCGTTGTAGGTACCCACCTGGTAGACCAAGCCGTTCTCGACGATCGCCATCACTTCCTCGCTGCCGCCGATCGCACCCGACGGCAGACCGCCACCCAGCGACTTGGCCAAGGTGACCAGATCGGGAAGGACGCCGAACCGGTCGGTGGCCCCACCCGGCGCCACGCACAGGCCGGTCTTCACCTCGTCGAAGATCAGCACGATGCCGTAGCGGGCCGTGATCTCGCGGACGGCCTCCAGGTAGCCCGGCTCGGGCAGCACCACGCCGAGGTTCATCATGGCCGCTTCCATGATCACGCAGGCCGGCAGCCGGCCTTCCTTCTCCAAGCGCTGGATCCGGCGCTCCATGGCCGGGGCGTCGTTGAACGGCACCGCCACGGTCATGTCGACCACAGCCTGCGGAATGCCGGCGCCGTAGGACAGCGAGGCGTAGTTCTCCCGGTCACCGATCGCGTCGTAGGGGACGCCGATCGAGACCATCACGGTGTCGTGGTGGCCGTGGTAGGAGCCGAAGATCTTCATCACAGTGTCCCGGCCGGTGAACGCGCGGGCGATCCGGATCGCGTCCATCGTGGACTCCGAGCCCGAGTTGGTGAACCGCCACTTCGGCAGCCCCCAGCGCTGGGCCAGGTGGTCGGCGACGATCACGCTGTCCGGCACCGCGCAGCCGAAGTGGGTGCCCAGCGGGTAGCGGGCGGCCACCGCGGCACCGATGGCCGGATGCGCGTGGCCCTGCACCATCGAGCCGAAGCCGTTGTGGAAGTCGTAGTACTCGGTGCCGTCGATGTCCCAGATCTTGGGGCCCTCGCCGCGGTCGATGTAGATCGGCCACGGGTCGCGTCCCTGGTAGGACGAGGCGACGCCGCCGGACAGGTGCTGATTGGCCTGGGCGTACATCACCTTGGAGGCCGTCGTCCGCTGATCCAGCCGCAGCTGCTCGATGGCGGTCAACTCGGCGATCCGGGCGCGGTCGATGGGCTGAGAGGTTGTCTGTGAGGTCATGATTCACCATCCACCGGTCGGCCTGGCACCGGTCTGGCGTGAGCCTGACCCGCGACCGGCCTGGCGACGCGGGCAGTGCTCAGCCTAGTGCCCGCCGCCGGTTCGGGCAGCGACTGCTCACCCTCAGCGAGACAGCGGCATGGCCCAGGTCAGAACCAGAATGCCGACCCCACTGCCGAGCAGCAGCACGGTGTCGATCAGCCGGTTCCGGACGGCCAACAGCCCGACCAGCTTGTTCGGCATCAGCAGCCGGAGCACGCCGCCCAGCGTCACCGCCGCACCCAGCATCGTGCAGCCGATCCGCCAGTGTCCGGTCAGCCCGACCACCGCCAGGGCCAGTGCCACCCCGCTCAGCACGAGGGCCAATGGCCATTGGCCGAGCACCGCTTGCACCGGCCCCTTGGCCGGTGGCAGTGAGGTGGGGGTGGTCATCGGGCCAGCGCCTCGGCTCGATCGACGACATTGCTCAACAGCATGGCCCGCGTCATCGGGCCGACTCCGCCGGGGTTCGGCGCCACCCAGGACGCCTTCTCCCAGACATCGGCGGCGACGTCACCGGCCAACTTCCCGTCCACTCGGCTGACGCCGACGTCCAGCACGACCGCCCCCTCGGCGATCAGGTCAGCGGTGATCAGGCCGGGAACTCCGGCGGCAGCCACCACGATGTCGGCCCGCCGCGTGTGCGCGGCCAGCTCACGGGTACCGGTGTGGCACAAGGTGACCGTGGAGTTCTCGCTGCGCCGGGTCAGAATCAGCCCCAGCGGACGGCCGACGGTGATGCCACGACCGACCACACACACCTCAGCACCGGCCAGCTCGATCTGGTGCCGACGCAGCAGTTCGACGATTCCGCGCGGCGTGCACGGCAGCGGTGCCGGCTCGTTCAACACGAGCTTGCCCAGGTTGATCGGGTGCAGTCCGTCGGCATCCTTGGCCGGATCGATCAGGGCCAGCATGGCGTTCTCGTCCAGGTGGCGCGGCAGCGGCAACTGGACGATGTAGCCGGTGCAGGCCGGGTCCTCGTTCAGCGCTGTGATCGACTCGGCCACCTGGGCGGCGGACGCGTCGGCGGGCAGGTCGACCCGGATCGAGGTGATCCCGACCTCGGCACAGTCGCGGTGCTTCATTCCCACATAGGAGCGACTGCCCGGGTCGTCGCCGACCAGCACCGTCCCCAGACCCGGACGGATGCCGCGCTCGGCCAGAGCCGCCACCCGTTGGGTGAGTTCGGCCTTGATGGCTGCGGCGACGGCCGTGCCGTCCAGCTTCTGTGCGCTCATCGGGCCCCTTTAGTGGAAGAAGTGGCGAGTACCGGTGAAGTACATGGTGACACCGGCGGCCGCTGCGGCGGCAATGGTCAGCTCGTCGCGAATCGAACCGCCGGGCTGGACGATCGCTTTCACTCCGGCATCCAGCAGGATCTCGGGGCCGTCACTGAACGGGAAGTAGGCGTCGGACGCGGCCACCGATCCCTTCGCCCGAACACCGGCCCGCTCCACGGCCAGCTTGCAGGAGTCGACCCGGTTCACCTGGCCCATCCCGACCCCGACCGAGGCTCCATCACTGGCCAGCAGGATCGCATTGGACTTGACCGCCCGGCAGGCCCGCCAGGCGAACTCCAGATCGGCAAGGGTGGACGCATCGGCAGGCGCACCGGCCACCAACTGCCAGTTCGCCGGATCGTCGCCGGCGTCGTCGATCTGATCGGCCGACTGCAGCAGCACGCCACCGCTGACCGGCTTGAACTCCACCCCGCCGCGCGGGTAGGGCTCAGCGACCAGGACCCGCAGGTTCTTCTTCGCCGTGAGCAGGGCCAGCGCCTCATCGGAGTAGGCCGGGGCGATCACAACTTCGGTGAAGATCTCGGCAATCTGGGCGGCCGCGGTGGCATCGATCGGACGGTTGGCCGCGATCACTCCGCCATAGGCCGACACCGGGTCGCAGGCGTGCGCTTTGCGATGCGCCTCGGCGATATCGGCGCCAACCGCGATCCCGCACGGGTTGGCGTGCTTGACCACAGCGACCGCCGGTGCGTCGAAGTCATAGGCGGCACGGTAGGCGGCATCGCCGTCGGTGTAGTTGTTGTAGCTCATCTCCTTGCCGTGCAGCTGGGTGGCGTTGGCCAGCCCGCCGCCCGCCGAACCGGAGCGGTAGAGCGCCGCCCGCTGATGGGAGTTCTCGCCGTAGCGCAGAGTGCCCAGCTTGTTCCAGGTGGCACCCACCCAGGCCGGGAAGCCGTCGCCGGCACTGGAGTCGGTGAGGACGCTGCCCATCCAGGAGGCCACGGCCACGTCGTAGGTCGCGGTGTGGACGAAGGCGGCCGCGGCCAGCGCCTGCCGCTGGGTCAGGGTGAAGCCACCCGCGGCCAGCGCCTCGATCAGGGCCGGGTACTGGTCGGGAGAGGTGATGATCGCCACCGAGGGGTGGTTCTTGGCCGCAGCCCGGACCATCGACGGACCGCCGATGTCGATCTGCTCGACGCACTCATCGATCCCGGCGCCGGAGGCCACAGTCTGGGTGAACGGGTACAGATTGGAGACCACCAGGTCGAAGGGGGCCACGCCCAGCTCGTCCAGCTGGGTGCGATGGCTGGCCAGCCGCCGGTCGGCCAGGATGCCGGCGTGGATGTGCGGGTGCAGCGTCTTCACTCGCCCGTCCAGGCACTCGGGGAAGCCGGTGACCTGCTCCACGGGGGTGACTGGCAAACCGGCTCCGGCAAGGGTCGATGCGGTGGAGCCGGTCGAGACCAGCTCGACGCCGGCCGCGACCAGGGCCTGGCCGAGTTCGATCAGGCCGGTCTTGTCGTAGACCGACACCAGGGCGCGCGTGATGGGCATTTGGTCGTTCATGATCTCCCTCGGCTGAGTTGGTTCACGGTGTCGACCAGCAGGCGCCGCTCGACGATCTTGATGCGTTCATGCAGGCTCTCGACGTCATCACCGGCAAGGACCGGAACCGACTCCTGAGCGAGAATCTCACCAGAGTCGACACCGGCGTCCACTCGGAAAACGGTGGCCCCCGTGGTCTGGACGCCCTGGGCCAGCGCCTCGGCAACGGCATGCATCCCGGGGAAGGCCGGCAGCAGCGCCGGGTGGGTGTTGATGATGCGATCGCCGAAACGGTCGAGGAACGCGGCACCGAGCAGCTTCATGAAACCGGCGCTGACCACCAGGTCGGGCCGGTGGGCCCCGACCAGCTCGGCGAGCTCTCGGTCCCACGCCGCCCGGTCGGCACCCTTGGCCAGCGGATGGACGAAGCTGGGCACACCGGCGGCTGCAGCGCGCTGGAGTCCGGCGATGCCAGGGCGATCCGAGCCGACCGCCACCACCTGCGCGTCCAGCCGTCCCTGGGATTGCGCATCCAGCAGTGCCTGCAACAGGGTGCCGGTTCCCGAAATCAGGACCACCACACGCAACGGCATGCCCCAGACCCTATCGAAACCGGCCACGGGCAGCCGGTCGCACCGAAGCCCGGACGAGCGGGCCGACTACTGGGCCGTCACTCGCCGCCGGTTGCCGATCCGCTGAACCAGCGCGACCACCGCTCCGGCCAGCAGCGCCGACAACAGCAGCAACGGCGCTCCGGTCATTGCCGCATCGAGCAGCCGCGGACCGAGTTCGGCCATTCGGAACACCCCGAGCCCGCCACCGCTCAGCGCCATCCACAGCAGGAAGATCGCGGCAACGAGCAGCCCGGCACAACCGGCCGCGGCGATCGCCATCACCGGTTCACCGCCGACGTCACGGGCCGCGACCAGGCCGGCCAACGCACCCACCACGATTCCCGCGGCGAGCCAACTCATCAGCCACGGGCTGGCCGGTCCGTCCGCCGGCAGCGCCCCGAACGCAGGAATGGCCGGCAGCATCCCCAGCTGAGTGGTCCACAGCGAGACCAGGGTCTGGCTGCCCACACTGAAGCCGCCACCCATCACCCAGGCCAGGGACCAACCGAGCAGGTTCGGCAGGTAGCCGATCAGCAGGACCGCCCACACCACCAGGCCGCCGGTGTCGAAGCCGACTCCGTCCTCCAGCGCCTGGATCTGGCCCACGCCCTGGATCGTCGCAACGAGGAGCACCACCGCGGCCAGCAGCACCAGACCGAGTCCGCCGGCACCAGCCCCGCGGACGCCGGCCCGCAGCCAGCGCGGCCAGCGCAGGGCCAGCAGGTAGCCGTCGGCCAGTACGGCTCCGATCAGGGCCGACAGCAGGCTCAGCGCGGCCGCACCGGCCACGCCGGAGCCGTCCCCGAGCCCGCCGACGCCCCAGGCCACCCCGGCGGTGAACGCCGTGTAGCCGAGGCTGACCTGGGCGGCGGTCAGAGCGATCAGACCGATCCGGCGGGTCAGCGCCGGATCACCGTCCAGGGCCAGCCGCACCTGGCGGTAGCTGAAGGCGCCCACCCAGCCGGCCAGAGCAGCCACGGCCAGGGTCACGGTGAGCGGCATCAGGCTGATCGCGCCGGAGCCGACCTCCAGGTGGCCACCGTTGACCAGCAGCCAGCCGCGTCCGGCGAAGGTGAGCATGTCGGCGACCGGAATCGCGATCACACTCAGCCAGCCGACGAAGGTGATCCCGGCCACGGCCAGGCAGCCGGCCAGAGCGGCCAGCAGGCCGCCACCGATGGCCGCGAGCGGCCAGGGCAGCAGCGGTTGTTCCCCGTCAAGCTGAGGAACGCGGATCGTACGGGCACTGTCCACCTGCAGTTGCAGCCGGCTCGCGCCTCGGGTCGTCTTTCTGGCCATCGCTACCCATGCTGACCCAACCTGCTGCGGCCTACGGCCCGGACACGCCCGACGCCACTACACTGGCTCGGACAACCGGTGTCGAGGTAAGGGATGGCAAACGTGGCGAATGATGGTTCGTCCACTCCGAGGCGGGCGCTCGGCCCCATCCCCGACGACTGGACGCACTCTCCACAAAGCCCCGACGACGGCGAGTACTCCTACGAGGCGCCCTCCCCACTGACCGACACCGGCCTGATGCGCCGGCTGGCCCCCTTCCGGGACGACGAGGCCGCCAAGCTGACCACTCCGGTGCCGCCGCCGCGCCCGGTATTGCCCGATCCCGAGGGCGCGCTGCCGCCGGCCCACGGTCGCCGTTACTCGGCCAACGACATTCCCTACGACGAATGGGCTGCTCCACGTCGCTCGGCGGCCAGCCCGCTGTCGCCGATTGCGGGATTCAATCCGGTCCTGCCACCGCCCAATCGTCCCAGCGCACCGCCGGCCGTGACCGTGCCATTGGGCAGCCTGGACGCCCCGGCCGCTCCGGTGGGCCCGGCCTCCTCCGGCGACCTTCCCCGCTCGATCGAGACCGCACCCACCGCGCCTGCCGAGCCGCAGTTGTCACCGCGGCAGGCCCGCAAGGCGGAGGCTGAGCGACTCAAGGCGGAGAAGGCCGAGGCCAAACGTCAGGCCGCCGAACAGCGCAAGGCCGACCAGGAAGCCGCACGGCAGGCCGCCGCAGAGGCCAAGGCCGCACGCAAGGAACGGCATACCCACAAGGTGAGCCCCGAGGAGTTGGCTGCGACCGCAGCCGCCCGGCTTGCCCCGCCTTCGTCGCCGTCCAGCCCGGTGCGGTTCGCGGCCGCCGAACCGGAGGCGCAGCCGACACCGCGCAAGACCCGTCCGGTGCTGATCATCGTGGCCTCGGTGACGATCGTGGTGCTGCTGGTGATCTCGGTGATCTACCTGCTGACCGCGCACTCAAACGTGCCCAGTGGGGCCAGCGGCCCAGCCCAGGCCCCAGTCGACCCGCTGCTCACCAGTGCCGATCTGGGCACGCTGGCCGGACAGAGCTGGGGTACCGCCGAGGCGGCCAACGGAGCCCGGCCGTTGTGCCTGCCGGCGACCGCTGATGGACTCCCGGCCGCGCAGCGGACCAGCGCCCGCCGAATCCCGTCCACCTCGTCCACGACGGACTCGCTGGTGCAGATCGTCGACGTCTACCCCGACGTGACGAGTGCCTCGACCGCCTACGCCCTGCGGCTGCAGCGGACCGGCGTCTGCGCGAACGACACCGCCTTGATCAACAGCGCCTCGACCATCGATGGAATGACCGACTCGGCGAACGCCGTGCAGCTGACCGTGCAGGACGCCACGCCGATTCACCACGTGGTGCTGCTCACCCGGACCGGACGCACGGTCAGTCTGATCGATCTGGCCACCAGCAGTGAGGTGGCCGTGCCCGCAGTGGCCACCGTCGCCTCGAACTCGGTGAATCGCCAGTGCAGCGGCGGAGACGGAACCTGCCCGACCGGTATTCAGGTCAAGGCCAGCCTGCCGCCGGCCGGAAGCCAGCCCGGCTGGTTGGTCCCGGCCGACCTGCCTCGGATCACTTTGGGGGCCGGCCGCTGGAGCTCCACCGATAACCCGGTGAGCATCCTGGGCAGTGGCTGCGAGGGTGTCGATCTGACGCGGCTGTCCGGCGCGACCGCCGACACGCAGCGCACTCTGCTGCTGGCCGATGACCCGAAGGCGCCGTCCGGCTTCGGCGTGGACCAGGTCATCTACACCTACGCCGACGCCAAGGCGGCCTCAGCAGCGGCGAAGACCATCAACTCCAACATCGACGGCTGCGCGGACCGGATGCTGACCGCCACTGTCGACAATGGGCCGAAGGTCTCCGGCTCCGGAGCGAACAGCCTGAAGTTCTCGGGCAGCACCTACCACGTGGTCCAGAAGACCGGACAGAGCAATCCGGTCTACCGGGTGGGCGTGGTGACCGTGGGCAAGCGCCTGGTCTACGTTCTGGCCAACCCCACCAAGGACTTCGACTTCACCGACGAGACCTGGAAGGACGTCGCCCAGCGCGCAGCTGAGCGAGTCACCCAGCTCCCCTGACCCCCAACTGAGGGGACGGTTCCATTACCGTCCACCCTTGTCAGCCTCGAGTCCTGGGGGACGGTTCCATTACCGTCCGCCTGACCTCACCCGTCCGCGGCGGACGGGCTCAGCGCAGCGCAGCCCGCGCCAGAACTGCGGTCTCGCTCGGCGTGCGACCAACCCGGACGCCGGCTGCTTCCAGCGCGACCTTCTTGGCCGCGGCAGTCCCGGACGACCCGGTGACGATGGCGCCGGCGTGCCCCATGGTCTTGCCGGTCGGAGCAGTGAAGCCGGCCACGTAGCCGATGACCGGCTTCGTGACGTGCTCGGCGATGAAGACTGCGGCCCGCTCCTCGGCGTCCCCGCCGATCTCGCCTATCAGCACGATGGCCTCGGTCTGCGGGTCAGCCTCGAATGCCTCCAGAGCGTCGATGTGGCTGGTCCCGTTCACCGGGTCACCACCGATGCCAACCGCAGACGAGAAACCTAGATCGCGCAGTTCGAACATCATCTGGTAGGTCAGCGTGCCCGACTTGGACACCAGACCGATCGGGCCGGGCCCGGCGATGTTGGGCGGGATGATGCCGACATTGGACTTGCCGGGGCTGATCAGGCCGGGACAGTTGGGGCCGATCAGCCGGGTCTTGCCACTGCGCTTGGCCGCGGCCACGAACTCCGCGGTGTCGCGGACCGGGACGCCCTCGGTGATCACCACCACCAACTCCAGTTCGGCCTCGATGGCGTCGAGCACCGCTTTCGCGGTGTGCGCGGCCGGGACGAAGATCACCGACGTGTTCGCGCCGGTCGCCTCCTTGGCTTCGACGACGCTGTCATAGACGGCCACCGGGTCCTCTTCGAAGACCACCGACTGCCCGCCCTTGCCCGGGGTGACCCCGGCGACGATCCGGGTGCCGGATCCGATCATCCGCTGGGTGTGCTTGCGGCCTTCGCTACCGGTCATGCCCTGCACGATGACCTTCGCGCGCTGATCGAGCCAGATCGACATCTGCTAACTCCTATTCGGCCGCGGCGGCCAGTTCGGCGGCCCGTCGGGCCGCTGCGTCCATGGTGTCCACCAGCTGCACCAGCGGATGGGCCGCCTCGGTGAGCATGTGACGGCCGATCTCGACGGCGTTGCCGTCGAGCCGGACCACGATCGGCTTGGTAGCCCGCTCCCCCAGGATGGCCAGGGCGTCGATGATTCCCTTGGCCACCTCGGAGCAGGCGGTGATCCCGCCGAAGACGTTCACGAACACCGAGCGGACGTCCGGGTCGGACAAGATGATGTCCAGCCCGTTCGCCATCACCTGAGCCGAGGCACCGCCACCGATGTCGAGGAAGTTCGCCGGACGCGGCTGTGAGGGCAGATCGGCGCCGGCCCCGGCGACGACGTCGAGGGTGCTCATCACCAGTCCCGCACCGTTTCCGATCACCCCGACCGAACCGTCCAGCTTCACGTAGTTGAGGCCCTTCTCCCGAGCCCGCAGTTCCAGCGGGTCCTCGGCGGCCGCGTCGGTGTACTGATCCCAATCGGGGTGCCGGAAGGCCGCATTGCCGTCGAGGGTGACCTTGCCGTCCAAGGCGATGATGTCGCCGGCGACAGTCTTGACCAGCGGGTTCACCTCGACCAAGGTGGCGTCCTGGTCCCGGTACACCGCACCGAGCTTGACCAGGACGTCGGCGATCGGGCCGGCCTCCTCGGCCGTGAAGCCGGCCAGCCGGGCCAGCTCTCGCGCCTTCGGATGGTCCAGCCCGACCAGCGGGTCGATCGGCAGCTTCGCCAGCGCCTCCGGCTGCTCGACAGCCAAGGTCTCGATCTCCACACCGCCCTGCTTGGAGCACATCGCCAGGTAGCCGCCGGTACTGCGATCCAGAAGCAGCGAGAAGTAGTACTCCTGGTCGATGTCGGCACCGGCTGCGATCAGCACCTTGTGGACCCGGTGCCCCTTGATGTCCATGCCGAGAATCGCGGACGCATGGGCGGCGGCCTCCTGCGGCGAGCGGGCCAGCTTGACCCCGCCGGCCTTGCCGCGTCCGCCGGTCTTCACCTGGGCCTTCACCACCACCAGTTCCGCGCCGAGCTTCACGGCGGCGTCCGCCGCCTCCTGCGGCGAGCTGGCCACCAGGCCCGGCAACACCGGGACGCCTGACGCCTGGAACAGGTCTCGAGCTTGGTACTCGAAAAGATCCACCCGACCTCCTGTTGTCGCGCGGCCCGGGGGCCGATCTGCGGCGAGCCTAGTATTCGGGGGTCGCGAACACGGTTCCGAGCCCGAATCAGTGCCAAGCAGTACCCAGTTTGGACCGGATCCTGAGAAAGTTCCTGAGAAATGCTAAGCTCTCGTTCGTTGGTTCGGAGGCGGCCGAATCAGCCCATTGAGCAAGAGTGAACAGGTAACCAGTGAGCAATCCGAACTTCGAGGTTGACAAGCCTCGACGTGCGCTCCCGGGCCCCGGCTCCACCCCCAGCCACCGGCTTGGCGCAAGCCACCTTCAGAGCCTGCTGCGACGCGCCCTCACCGTGGTGGTCGTCTCAGGAATCGCCGCCGTGGGCGTCGTGACCTTCACCGCGTCGGCCAACTACTCCACCGGCACGGCCTTCGCGAACAACGGCCCGCTGGGAATCAGCGCCTCCGCCACCAGCACCAGCACTCCCACTCCAGACATCCCGGCCATGGCCGCCGCGCGGGCACGTACGCTAGCCGAAGCCAAGGCCGGCACCGATGAAGCTGTGGCTCAGGCCGCGGCGAGCGCTCGGGCCTCCGTCCTGACCAACAACGCCAAGGCGATCACCACTGAGTCTGACCGGCTGAAGAACCTCTCCAAGTTCATGTGGCCCACCGATGGCAGCGTGGGTTCGGGCTATGGCATGCGGTTCCACCCGATCCTGCACTACTGGCGGATGCACGACGGCGACGACATCGGCGGCGCCTGCGGCCAGCCGATCTGGGCCGCGCAGTCCGGCGTCGTCGTCAAGGCCGAGATGGGCTACAACGGCGGCTCCGGCAACAACGTCCGGATCGACCACGGCGACATCAACGGTGTGGACGTCCAGACCGGCTACCTGCACATGTCGCGCTACGTGGTCTCGGTCGGTCAGCACGTCAACCAGGGCGACGTCGTGGGTTACGTCGGCGACACCGGCCTTTCCACCGCCTGCCACCTGCACTTCTCGGCCTACAAGAACGGCTCCGGCACCGATCCGATGGAGTTCATCGGATGGAACAAGGAAGCCAAGAAGGCCGGCGACAACCAGGTCAAGGACGCGGCCAACAACTGAGAAGTTGAGCGCGTCGCTGCGTGCGACGCGTGGACGTCCACCTCGACAGCGATCCGGACGCTACGCACCCGGCTGTGATCGCGGACATCTTCACCGACTCCGCCCGGCCCACAGGTTGCGCACGATGAGAGCAACCAGGATCACCGGCGCCACCAGAAAAGCCAGATGCAGGCCGACGATGTCAGCCAGGCCGGCCAGCAGCGGCGGGACGCTCAGGATCGCCACTCCGGAGGCCAATGCACTGCGCGAGGTGGCCCGGTCGGTGTTGCCGGGATCGGCGGCCAGAAGCCGGGAGAGAGTCAGCGGGTAGAGCAGCGAGACTCCCAAGCCGCCGATCAGCAATGCGCCGGCCGCAATCCACTGGTCGCCGGCGAACCAGAAGGCGAACGATCCGACCAGGGCGAGCAGCAGGCAACCCACGGTGGTGTTGCGGACGCCGAAACGGCCGGCCAGCGGGGCACCGGCGAAGCGACCCACGCCCATGCCGACCAGGAAGCAGCCGGCGATCAGGGTAGCCAGCGAGATGTCGACGTGATGCCAGGTCGCAACCGCCGTGGCCGACCACAGGACGAAGCAGAACTCCACGGCCACCGATCCGACCATCTCGATCCACGGCCGCCACGGCGATTCGACCACGGTCGCGATCGGCGTCGCGTCGCTCACGTCATCGGCTACCCCGGCATCGCTGCGGCGCCGCGCGATCAGGAGGCCGACCACCGACAGACCGGTGGCCACGGCCAGCGGGATCGTGTAGCCGAAGCTCCAGCCCAGGCCGGACGCCAGCGCCCAGGCCACCCCGAAGGGCGCGATCATGCCGGCGATGCTGGACAGGGCGTTGGCTTCGGACAGCGCGCGCGGCGCATGGTCGGGCTGCAGGCTGACCATCTCGACCGGCAGCACCTGAATCATCAGCGCGGCACCCAGGCCGATCCCGGCGGCACCGAGGAAGGTGGTCGCCACCGTGCCGAAGGTCATCACCAGCGCGCCGCCTCCGACAACGCCCAAGACCACCAGGAGCAGCCGATGCCGTCCCACGGCGTCGACCAGGCGGTGCCCGACGATCCCGGTGAGGACCAAGCCGATGGCGAAGAAGGCCGAGTAGAGGCTGGTCTGGACGGTGGTCAGGCCGAGCTCGTCCTTCAGCGGCAGCAGGACGCTGCCCAGGCCGTTCACGGCGAAGCCCAGCGCCGCCCACACCAGATAGATCAGCCAGGTGGCACCATCGCGCCGGAACTGGGTCATCACAGGGGCGCCAGCAGGGGCGGCAGCCGCTTCGTCGGGACTCACCACGACTCCATTCTTATAAGCTCGTCCAGCGAGTATAATCCGGGTCATGGCTTCTTCGCGACCTCCGGCCCGACGCCGTCAGGCGGAACTGCGCTGGTCGGTGGCCGCGGACGTGCTGAAGGCCTATCGCGGTGAGCCGGAGGCGAGCCGCGCCGAGCTGACCAAGCGTCTGCACCTGAGCTCAGGGACGATGACCGACCTGATCAGTCGGCTCGATGCCGGCCGGCTGATCACCGAGACCGCAGCCGCCCCGACCGGACGCGGCCGTCCGAGCACCCAGCTGCTACCCCATCCGGACGGGCCGCTGGTGCTGGCCGCCGACATCACCGCCACCGGCTGGCGGACCGCCGTCGCCGGAGTGGACGGACGGCTCGGCGAACTCCACAGCGGGTCGCATGACGACTACTCCCCCACGTCGATTCTTGACGCCGTCGGAGCAGCCCTGAGCGGGTACCGCCGCCGCTATCGACACCGGATCAGCGCCACCTCGGTCTCCCTGGCCGGAACGCTGTCCGGCACCCGGGTGGTTCAGTCGGCGGTGCTCGGCTGGCAGCAGGTGGAGCTGAGGTCACTCAGTGCCGGCGGACCACTGCTCTGCAACAACGACGCCACCTTGGCCGGCGTCGCCGAGGCGCGTCGCGGCGCCGCCCGACAGGCACGGGTCAGCACCCACCTGATGGTGCTCAGCGGCGCCGGCGGCGGCAGCTGCCAAGACGGCGACCCGATCCTGGGCGCCACCGGGGCCAGCGCCGAGTACGGGCATCTCCCCTTCGGCCGTGCGCCGATCCGGTGCAGCTGTGGCGCGGTCGGCTGCTGGGATGTCGAACTCGGTGCCCGCGCGCTGGCCCGCGAACTGGCCTTGGACCTGGCCGGCCCCGTCCAGGAGGTCACCGCCGTGCGCGAGTGGCTGGCCGCCCAAAGCCCGGACGCCCCTGCACCCGAGCTGCGAGCGCAGGCGGCCTCGCTGGGCCGCGGTCTGGCCGGACTGATCAACGCCGTGGACCCCGAGCTGGTCACCATCTCCGGGCTGGCCACCGACCTGCGGCGGCTAGCCCCCGGCGACTTCGCGGACGCCTTCAGCCAAGCCTTGATGAGCTACCGCCGCAGCTGCCCGCCGCCGGTGCTCGACGCCGAGCTGAACGAGGACGGTCCACTCGTCGGAGCCATCGAACTCGCCCTGGACCAGGCGCTCAGCCCCGCAGCGCTGAGTACCTGGGTCGGCGAGGACTAGAGCTTCTCCATCGGCGCATACTTCAGCGACAGTCGCTTCACTCCGGCGGAGCCGAAGTCCACGTCCGCCTTGGCCGCATCGCCCACTCCGCTGGTGGCGATCACCGAGCCCAGGCCGAACGTCGTGTGCAGCACCCGATCCCCAACCTCGACCGCGGCCACGGTCTTGATCGGAGCCGACTTCCCGAAGGACGGGCTGCTCGGCCGCCTGGCTTCGGCCTGGCGGGTCACCGAACTGCTGACGAAGCTGGTTCGGGCCACGCCGAGGCGGCGCCAATCGATCAACGACTCGGGGATCTCGTCGGTGAACCGGCTGGCCGGGTTGTACTTCGGCGAGCCCCACATCGTTCGCACGGTGGCCCGAGTCAGGTAGAGCCGCTGCCGGGCCCGGGTGATCCCCACATAGGCGAGCCGGCGCTCCTCCTCCAGCTCGGTCTTGTCGAACATGGCCCGCTCGTGCGGGAAGATGCCCTCTTCGAAGCCGGTCAGGAACACCGTGTCGAACTCCAGGCCCTTGGCAGTGTGCAGGGTCATCAAGGTGACCACGCCGGTCGCGTCCGGGTCGCTGTCGGGAAGCTGATCGGAGTCGGCGACCAAGGCGATCCGCTCCAGGAACGCCGGCAGTGAGTCGTCCGGCTCGGGGGCGGCCGCGGCCAGCTCACTGTCATCGGGCGGCAGGTCGACGGCGTGGGCGGCCGCGACGAACTCCTGCGCCACGCTGACCAGCTCGACCAGGTTCTCCAGCCGGGTCTCGTCCTGCGGGTCGGACGATCCGGTCAGCTCATCGGTGTAGCCCGAGCTCTGCAGGATCGACGACAGGATCTGGTCGGCCGGAACGCCGGCAGCCACCGCGGCCCGCTGCTCGGCCAGCAACCCGGCGAACAGCTTCACCTGGGTGAGCGAGCGCGCCGCCAGCCCGGGGATCTCGTCGGCCCGATCCAGCGCCGCCCCGAAGGAGAGCTGGTGACTGGACGCGAAGGCCTCGATCATGGCCTCGGCCCGATCGCCGATGCCCCGCTTGGGCACGTTCAGCACCCGGCGCACCGACACATCGTCGTCGGGGTTCGCGATCGCCCGCAGGTAGGAGATGGCGTCCCGGATCTCCTTGCGCTCGTAGAAGCGCACCCCGCCGACGACGCGATAGGGCATCCCGACTCGGATGAACACTTCCTCGAAGGCTCGCGACTGGGCATTGGTCCGGTAGAACACCGCGACTTGGCCGGGCTTGGTCAGGCCGGCATCGGCCAGCCGGTCGATCTCGTCGGCCACGAACTGGGCCTCGTCGTGCTCGGTGTCGGCTACATAGCCGACCAGCAGTTCGCCATCGCCGGCCTGCGACCACAGCCGCTTGGCCGGACGATCGGGATTGCGGGTGATCACCGCATTGGCCGCGCTGAGGATGTTCTGGGTGGAGCGATAGTTCTGCTCCAGGACGATGGTCCGGGCTCCGGGGAAGTCGGTCTCGAAGTCGAGAATGTTGCGGATCGTGGCCCCCCGGAAGGCGTAGATCGACTGGTCGGAGTCGCCCACGACGAGCAGCTCGGGGGGTTCCACCAACACGGCGTCCGGCTCGGCGGGATGCACGCCACATAGTTCGCGGATCAGCGCGTACTGGGCGTGGTTGGTGTCCTGATACTCGTCCACCAGGACGTGCCGGAACCGGCGCCGGTACTGCTCGCGCAGATCCGGGAACGACTGCAGCAGGTGCACGGTGGTCATGATCAGGTCGTCGAAGTCCAGCGCGTTGGCCGCCCGCAGCCGCCGCTGGTACTCGGCGTACGCGTCGGCGTACACCTCTTCGTTCGGGGTGGACGCCTGGGCCCGCGCCGTCTCGAAATCGACGAGCTGGTTCTTGTTGTTCGACACCCAGTTAAGCACCGCCCGCGGCGGGAACCGCTTCGGGTCGGCCTGGGCGTCGCGCAGCACCAGCTGCATGAGCCGTTTGGCGTCGGTGTCGTCGTAGATCGAGAACGTCCGGTTCATCCCGAACCGGTTGATGTCGCTGCGCAGGATCCGCACACAGGCCGAATGGAAGGTGGACACCCACATGATCCGGGCTCGATTGCCGACCAGATCGACCACCCGGTGCCGCATCTCGGCGGCGGCCTTGTTGGTGAAGGTGATCGCCAGGATTGAGCCGGGGTGGACGCCACGCTGGCTGACCAGGTGCGCGATCCGTCGGGTCAGCACCCGGGTCTTGCCCGAGCCGGCGCCGGCCACCACCAGCACCGGTGATCCGGCGTGCAGGACTGCCTCGCGCTGCGGCGGGTTCAGCCCGGCCAGCAGCTCGGCTTCGTCCACTGCTCGCCGCGAGGGCTCCGGTGCCACAGCCGGGGCTGGGGTGGCCTCGGCCGGTCGCGGAAAGGCGTCGTCGAACAGACTGGGCAGCATCGAATCAGGCATGGCTCGCAAAGCCTACGCCGAGCCACTGCCAAAGACCGGGCTCGACCCATGGTTCGGCTGGGGTCGGCTCGTGGACGCCCCCGATATCGGCAGGCGTTGGATCGACCTAGCGTGGATCACATGAACTTCATTGGCTGGATTTTGATGGGATTGATCGCCGGAGCGATCGCCAAGTCGATCATGAAGGAAGGCGGCGGTTGGCTCTCCACCCTGCTGACCGGCCTGGTCGGTGGCGTGGTCGGCGGCTGGATCGGCAGCGCGGTCTTCGATCACGGCGTCACTGGTTTCTTCTCGCCGTGGTCGTGGTTGCTGGCGATCGGCGGCTCGGTGTTGGTGCTCTGGTTGCGCGGAGTGATCACCGGACGCGGACGCCGCTGACCGAATCGGTGTGGCCGGACCGCGGTCCGGCCACACTGGGTCTGCCTGGCTAGGCCAGCCGACGTCAGCGTCCCCGCACATGAAGGGACGGCCCCACCTTCTGTGGTTCGCCGTCCTCCTGATGCTCAAACCCGACTTTCGTCCCGATCTGAGTCGGCCGTGGACCCAGCTCTCGCTCAAACCCGAGTTTGGTACCCAATCCGGGTCGTTCGGACCCCTGGATCGGGACCGAAATCGGGTTGCACTTTGGCAGCGTCCGCAGCCAGCCGAATATCGGGACCGAAATCGGGTTTGACGGCGGCGGGCGGGGTCACCACACGTCAGGATCCGCTGCCGCCTATCAGTCTGGGCGGAATACACTCTGGACGGTAGGGAGGTGGCGCGGGCTGCTGGCCACGCTCTCGCAGAAAATGGGGACTGTCCCCTCTATCTGCGGCCCCGGCCCAGTCAGACCAGCTTGCGGTCGGTCGCCCAGCGGGTCAGCTGGTGGCGATTCGACAGCTGCAGCTTGCGCAACACCGACGAGACGTGGGTCTCCACAGTCTTGATCGAGATGAACAGTTCCTTGGCGATCTCCTTGTATGCATAGCCGCGGGCGATCAGCCGGAGCACCTCACGCTCGCGCACCGAGAGCCGGTCCAGGTCCTCGTCGATGCTGGCCACGTCGATGGCGCCGGAGAAGGCGTCCAACACAAAGCCGGCCAGCCGCGGCGAGAACACCGCATCACCGGTGGCCACTCGTCCGATCGCCTCGACCAGTTCGTCAGCGGAAATCGACTTGGTCACATAGCCCCGGGCGCCGGCCCGAATCACGCCGATCACGTCCTCGGCGGCGTCCGAAACCGACAGGGCCAGGAACTTCATGCTCGGCTCGGTGGCGGTGACCTGCTTGATGACCTCGATGCCACCCCCGCCGGGCAGATGGACGTCCAGCAGCACCACGTCGGGCATCGCGGCCAGGATCGCAGCCACGGCAGTGGGGACGTCCTCGCCCTCGCCGACCAGCTGGACGCGTCCGCCGATGTCGTGCTTCACCCCACTGCGGAACATGGCATGGTCATCGACGACCACCACACGCCAGGCGGCCGGGGTGGGTTCGTTCTCACTCATCGGGGTAACTCCAGTCTGACTTCGGTGCCCTCTCCGGGCGCTGTCCTGATTATGGCCCGTCCACCGGCTCGCTTGACCCGTTCCACGATGGACGCCCGCACGCCCATCCGGTCGTCGTCGATCTCAGCCAAGTCGAAACCCTTGCCCCGGTCGCGGATGAAGACGCTGACCAGATCCTCGTCGGCCTCGGCAAATACGTCCACCCGTTCGGCCCCGGAGTGTTTGGCCGCGTTCACCATGGCCTCCCGGCTGGCCCGAACCAGGGCCGCCAGCTCCGGAGTGAGTTCGGTGTCGCCGACCGAGACCAGCTCCACGTCCACACCATGGGTGTCCTCGACGTCGAGCAGTTCCGCGGTCAGCGCCTCGACCAGACTGCCGCCGGTCGGCGCGTCGCCGTAGAGCCATTGGCGCAGCTCCCGCTCCTGGCGCCGGGCCAGTGCGGTCACCTTCTTCGGGTCGCCCGCCTGCCGCTGGATCAGCGCCAAGGTTTGTAGCACCGAGTCGTGGAGATGGGCAGCCATGTCGGCGCGGGCGTCGGCCAGCATCGCCTCCTGCCGGGCTTCGGCCAGCGTGTGACGGACCCGGATGATCCACGGCAGCACCGCCAAGGCGATCGCAGCCACCGACGAACCGAGCAGCAGGATTGTGCGACTCGGCTCGTCCAGCCCGCTGCTCAGTACCAGCACCGCCACCGCAGCGGCCAGGCTGATCAGGCCGATCAGAATGCCGACGACCGAGGACCAGTGCCGCACCAGCGGGGCCACCAGTCGCTGCCAGCCCGAGCCGCGGACGACCTCGCGAGTGGACACATGGTCGGCCTGCCACCAGATCATGCCCAGGCCGCCACCGGTGAGAATGCCGACGGCGAGCACTCGCGGCGCCAGCCCCCAGCCGCTGACCTGCACGATCCAGATCAGGCCGATGCCGAGCAGCGCCAAGGCCGTAGCCAGACCAAGATCGACCCCGCTGAAACTGGCGGCCGTTGTGGAGCGCATCCCCGCGCGCGAGTTCGCCTCAAGCCCCGGCGCCGAAGGCTCGGCCACAGTGCGCGGCATGGCCAGCCACAGCGCCAGATAGGCCCACAGGCCGGTGAGGGCGAAGGCCGACACGACGACGAACGCAAGTCGAATCAGTAGCACGGGCCAACCCAGATGATCGGCCAACCCGGCGCAGACCCCGCCGATCCAGGCCGTGCTCAACGGCCGAGTCGATCGGACGACCTGCTGCTCGCTCATGCCGACTCGCGGACCACCAGCTCACTGGGCAGCACGACTGTGGGCGGATCGGGGCGAACCCCGGCCATCAGTTCCTTCAACATCTCTGCTGCAATCCTGGTGTGCTCGTCGGACGGGTTGGTCATCGTGGTCAGGTGTGGCGACACCTGCTCAGCGGCCTCGGAGTTGTCGAAGCCGACCAACTTGATGTCGTCGGGTACTCGAAGACCATTATCCCGCAGCACGGAGATCGCGCCGATGGCCATCAGATCGTTGGCCACAAACAGGCCGTCGATGTCGGGGTGCTCGTCCAGCAACCGGGCCACTCGACGTCCGGACGCCCCGGAGTAGTCGCCCTCCACCTGCCAGCTGGGGTCCAGGCCCGCATCGGTCATCGCCTCGACGAAGCCCTGCAGACGGTGGCGTCCCGAGACCATGTCCAGCGGGCCGGTGACGGTGGCGATCTTGCGACAGCCGCCGGCGATCAGGTGCTCGGTGGCAGTCCGGGCTGCCTGCAGATTGTCCAGGTCGACGTAACACACCCCATCTGTCTCGGGGTTACCGACGAAGACCACGGGCTGGCGGGACGCTTCTATGGCCTGGGCCAGTTCCGGGCCATGGTGCGACAGCACGATCGCACCGTCCAGATGGCCGGACTCGAGATAGCGGACCATCTCGGTGGGCTTCTCCCCCGGACGGGCCATGGCCAGCACCACCTGGGTATCCGACTCCCGGAAGGCCTGCAGCGCGCCGTGATAGGCCTGCGGGAAGTAGGGGTCGCGGAAGACGAGGTAGTCGGTCTCGACCACCAGCACCGCCACCACGCCCGTTCGCCTGGTCACCAGGGCGCGGGCTGCGCGGTTCGGCTGATAGCCGAGCTCGTCGATGGCACGCTGCACGGCCACCACGGTGGCTTCGGCCACCAGCGGTGCCGCGTTCACAACGCGCGAAACAGTGGCTCTGGAGACCCCGGCCAGTTTGGCCACGTCTTCGAGAGTCGGCACCCCAGCCGCGGCCATCATCCTCGGCATATTGACGCCTCCTGAGCGTTCCATCGAACATCCGACACTGCACAACACCTCTGCGTACGGCCGGGGCTCACCACCACAAGGCAGCAGAACCGTATCGGGCCGACCTGGCAGCACCCGCCAGCATGGACCACCGAGTCACTGCACCTGCTTCCCGAGAGGCCGCGATCAGCCCTTGACCGCTCCGGCCATGATGCCCGAGACCAGATGCCGCCCGGCGACCGCGAACACGGCCAGCAGCGGCAAGGTGGCCAGGACCACACCGGCCATGATCAGCGACATGTCCTTGAAGTAGGACGCCTGCAGCAACTGCAGGGCCACCGGCAGAGTCGGGTTGGTCGAGCCGAGCACGATGAACGGCCAGAAGAAGTTCGTCCAGCTGCCGACGAAGGTGAACAGGGCCAGCATCGCCGCCGCCGGACGAGCCGCCGGGAGCGCCACATGCCAGAACGTCCGGATCATCGAACAGCCGTCGACGCGAGCCGCCTCGATCAGTTCGAAGGGCAATGCCTCCGACAGGTACTGGGTCATCCAGAACACACCGAAGGCGGTGACCGCGCCCGGCACGATGACCGCGACCAGCTTCCCGGTCCAGCCCAGGTTGGACATGATGATGAACAGCGGGATGATGCCCAGCTGCGTCGGGACGGCCATGGTGCCGATCACGAAGGTCAGCAGTCCGTTGCGTCCGCGGAACCGCAGCTTGGCGAACGAGTAACCGGCCAGCGTGGAGAAGAACACCACCGAGACTGCGGTGATCACGCTGACGATCACGCTGTTGCCGATCGCACCCCAGAAGCCGATGCCGGAGTTCAGCACGCGCATCACGTTCTCGAAGAAGTGCCCCTGTGGAATCAGCGACGGAATCGGATTGCGCGCGATGTCCTCTGCCGTCGACGCCGACAGCAGGAAGGCGTAATAGAGCGGGATCACCGAGATCAGGATCACCACACCGAGGATGGTGTAGGTGACCCAGCCCGGACGGCGCTGCCCTTCGGTCATCTGGGAACGACGACGGCGACGACGGGCCGCGGCCCGGCCGGCACCTGCGCCGGCCAGCTGATGGGCGGATGCGACGGAGCTCACTTGACCAGCGCCTTTCGGTTCGGGCGGCTATCGCTGCTGGCGATCCGCCGAGTGATGGCGTAGTTGATCAGCGCGAAGATCACGATGATCAGGAACAACAGCCAGGCGACCGCGGCGGATCTCCCCAGGTTCTTCTGGACGTTCCAGCCCAACTCATACAGATACATCGTGACTGTCATCCACTCTCGGTCTGGACCACCGAGGGAGAAGTTGTCGAATAGTCGTGGCTCATCGAAGATCTGCAAGCCGCCGATCGTCGAGGTGATCACCACGAAGATGATGGTCGGTCGCAGCATCGGAACCGTGACCGAGAAGAAGGTCTGCCAGCGGTTGGCGCCGTCCACGATCGCCGCCTCGATGACGTCATTCGGGATGGCCTGCATCGCCGCCAGGAAGATCAGAGTGTTGTAGCCGGTCCAGCGGAAGTTGACCATGGTGGCGATGGCCACGTGCGACCAGAAGCGGTCGGAATGCCAGCCGATCGGATCCAGTCCGATGTTGGTCAGGATTGCGTTGACGACGCCGGACTCGTCGGCGAAGAGCTTGCCGAACACCAGGGACACGGCCACCGGCGCCACCACGTAGGGCACCAGGACGCCCATCCGCCAGAAGGTCTTGGCGCGAAGGTTCGCATTCAGCACCGCGGCGATACCGATCGCCATGAAGATCTGCGGCACCGAGGAGAGCAGGAAGATCGAGAAGGTGTTGGTGACGCCGTCCCAGAAGCGGGGCTGGGCCAGCACGTATTGGAAGTTGGCAAGGCCGATGAAGCCTTGGTTGCCCTTGACCAGGCTCCACTTATTGAGGGCCACCCAGCCGGTGTACAGCAGCGGGAACAGGCCCACCAGAGCGAATAGCAGGAAGAACGGCGCGATGTACAGGTAGGGAGCGCTCTTCACGTCCCACCGGCTCAGCCGCTGGCGCCAGGTCATGAGTAAGTCCTCTCGGGGTCGGACTTGTGGGCAGGGCGGGACCAGCCGCCCTGCCCACAAGGCTAGAAGAAATCAAGCTCAGCCGAGAGCGTTGAACTCCTTGATGGCCTGTGCCCAAGAATCAGCAGCATTCTGCTTCTTGGTCACGTCGACCCGGTTGATCGCGTCAGCGATCACCTGGCGCACTGCGAAGTACTGCGGGCCCTTGAACGGGTTGACCTTCACAGCGTTGGCGCGGTCGGCCAGGATCTGGCCGGTCGGGGCGTTGTTGAAGAACTTGTTCGTCACGCTCAGCAGATCGGGGCTGGTCAGAGCCGCCTTCTGGCTCGGGAAGGTGCCCTTGGCCTTGAAGGCCTTGATCTGCTGCTCGGGAGCGGTCAGCCATGCAGCCAGGTCACGAGCTTCCTTGGTGTGCGCGCCCTGTGCCGGAACGGTCAGGTACGAGCCACCCCAGTTGCCGCCGCCACCGGGGAAGGTGTTGGCGATGTCCCAGCCCTCGACGCCCTTGGCGTTGCCCTCGATGACACCGAGCATCCAGCCCGGGCAGAGCATGGTGGCGAACTTGCCCTTCTGGAAGGCGTCCACCCAGTCCGGCTGCCACTGCTGCAGGTGCGCAGACAGCTTGTCGTCCATGGCGGCCTTCAGGATCGAGTCGTACTGAGCCTTGACCGGGGCGTTGTCAGCCAGCGGGATCAGGGTCTCTTCGGGCTCGGTGGAGGAGAAGGCGTTGGCCAGCTGGTTGACCTGACCCTGCATGATCGCGTCAGCGGAGTCGAACCAGGCCACACCGTTGGACTTGGCGACGAACTGCTTGCCCAGGTTGAAGTAGTCATCCCAGGTGCTGCCCAGAGCCTTGGCGACCTCTTCGCGATCGGTCGGCAGGCCGGCCTTCTTGAACAGGTCGGCGCGGTAGCAGACGCCCTCCGGGCCGATGTCGGTGCCGTAGGCGACCAACTTGCCGTCCGGAGCGGTGCCGGCGGCTTCCTTCCAGTCCAGCCAGCGGCCCTTGACGTCGTCGCCGGACAGGTCGTACAGCTTGTCGGCGGTCTGCATCACGTCGGGCAGCCAGTCGACCTCGATGGCCTCGATGTCCGACAGGCCGGAGCCCGCAGCGAGCTTGTTGAAGTAGTTCTCGCGGGCCTCGTTGGAGGTCGCGGCCTTCTTCGGGGTGATGGTGACGTTCGGGTGAGCCTTGGTGTACTCCGCGAAGAGGTCTTCGTAGCCGAACTCATTGAAGGTTGCGACGGTGAGGGTGACCTTCTCCTCACTCGGTGCGCTGGTGGAGGTCGACGCCGACGTGCTGGCCGACGGCGTAGCCGCCGGGCCGGAGCACCCGACCAGCAACAGCGCCAGGCCGGCGGTAACCGCCGCTCCTCGCAACAGGGATGAACGCATGTGGACTCCTTCGTCAGTCTGCGGGCCCGGTGCCCGCTGATCATGCATGGGTGGCAAGCCCGAGCTCTGAGAGCGCTCTTAGGCCTGGCCCCATTCAAGACCGCAAACGCTCTCATGGTCAAGTGAAACAGCCCCGAACGGGCCGTTTCCGACGATTCGTTATCACATGGTTATCTACGGGTCATGCGGTCCAGGATGCGGTCCAGGATGCGTTCGGGACCGCGGCCAGGGAGGCTGCGCGGCTGCCCCTGGCCGGGGATCGCGGGGCGGTTCGGGGTCAACCCCGATGGTCGGCGACCGGCCCGCGACGTTGAATAGAGGCATGCCAGACAACCTGCCCACGCTGATCACTCGGCCGGCCGACACCAAGATGGTGGCCGGCGTCTGCGCCGGTGTGGCACGTCGGCTCGGCGTCGAACCGACGGTGGTGCGGGTGGCGGCAGTACTGGCTGCGATCTTCCTGGGCGGACTCGGCGTTGTGGCCTACCTGGCCGGCATGGCATTGATGCCCAAGGACGGCCAGCAGGTGATGCCGGTGCGGCGCTGGCTCCCCTTCACTCGGACGTGGCCGACGGCAGCCATCGTGGTCAGCGTCTTCGCGGTGTCGGCGGTCCTGCTCTATGCCGGCGGCTTCAGCGGGATCGGGATCGGCCCGGCACTGATCATCTTCGCGATCTGGTTCTTCGGTTTCCGCAAGCGTCGCCCCGGTCCGGCAAGCCATCGGCCCGCTGAGCCGACTCCCTTCGAGCGCGCCTCGGAGGCGTGGCGGGTGCGACTGGCCGAGCAGCAGACCCCCGGCTTCGAGAACCCGGGCGCTCTGCCGAGCAACACCACCACGCTGCCCCCGGCCCAGCCGGCCGCCTTCGAGCAGCGCTGGGAGCAGCCCTATACCGATCAACCCCGGGAGTTGGTGGTCACCGACAACCTGGCCCCGGAGGTCCGCAACCGTCCGCATCATCGAGCCCATTCGCGCGGACGCTGGTCGGGATGGCTGCCGGCACTCGCGCTGGCAGCGGTCGGCGTCGCCCTGGTCAGCGTGTTCGGCGGAACCGGCACTCTGCCCTACGCGGCGGCAGTGTTGGCGGCGTTCGGGCTGGCTCTGGTGATCTCCTCGCGGCGGCGTCGTCCGCCGCTGCTGCTGCCGGCCACCCTGATCGCAGCGATCGCCACAACGTCGCTGATGTTCCCGGTGCAGCCAGGAAAGGTCGGCAGCTTCAGTGAGACCTACACCTCCGGGCCCGAGTTGCCCAGCCAACTCCAGTACTCCGCCGGTGAGGTCACCCTTGATCTCAGCGGCCTCGACCTGGCCAAGGACCAAGCCGTGACCATCGACGTCGGAACCGGCCAGGTGAACCTTGAGCTTCCGAAGAACGTCCGCAGCCGGCTGATCTGGAGCGTCGGGGCCGGCGAGTACCAGGTCCGTGGTGGCCCGGACATCACCGGCGCCGGAATCAGCGGGTCACTGAACAGCGACACCCCGGCCGACGCCCCCACGCTGACCATCAACCTGAAGGTCGGCCTTGGCGAAGTGCAGGTGATCCAGTGAACCGAGATCGGGCCGCTTTCGGCTTCGGACTAGCCGCGATGTTGTTGGGTGGGCTCGGCCTGTGGTCCAGCTTCGGCGATGTGAACTGGGGCTTCGTCCGAACCGCCGCGCCGGTCGCCTTGATCGTCATCGGAGCGGGAATGGTCCTGCTCTCTCGTCAACACCACTGAGTTTCACGAAAGGAAACAGAAATGAAGCAGCAACTCACCCGCTCTGCGGCAGACAAGATGATCGCCGGTGTGTGCGGCGGCGTCGCCCGGTCCTTCGGGATCGACACGACCCTGGTCCGGGTGGTGTGGGCCCTGGCCAGCGTGTTCTTCTTCTTCCCGGTCGCGGTTTACCTGGTCTTGTGGCTGGTCCTCCCGATCGACGGCGGCAGCACCGGACTCGAAGAGGTCAAGCGCGCATTCAGCAGCAACGGCTCGCAGCCTCCGTCCGACCTGCGCTGAAAAGGTCAGTGGGGCGTCGTCCGGTGGAAGCGGACGACGCCCCACTGGCGTCTGGTGGAGAGGTTCACTCCCACTCGATGGTGCCCGGCGGCTTGCTGGTCACGTCGAGGACGACGCGATTCACCTCGGGAACCTCGTTGGTGATCCGGGTCGACATCTTCTCCAGCACCTCATAGGGCAACCGGCTCCAGTCGGCGGTCATGGCGTCCTCACTGGACACCGGACGCAGCACGATCGGATGCCCGTAGCTGCGTCCATCACCCTGCACTCCGACCGAGCGGACGTCGGCCAGCAGCACCACCGGGAACTGCCAGATCGAGCCGTCCAAGCCGGCCGCGGTGGTCTCCTCGCGGACGATCAGGTCGGCTGCCCGCAGAATCCGCAGCCGCTCGGCGTCCACCGCACCGACGATGCGAATCCCCAAGCCAGGGCCCGGGAACGGGTGCCGGTTGACGATGTGCTCGGGCAGGCCCAGCTGACGGCCGACCTGGCGCACCTCGTCCTTGAACAGGGTGCGCAGCGGCTCGATCAGGGTGAACTGCAGGTCATCGGGCAGCCCACCGACGTTGTGATGGCTCTTGATGTTGGCCGCACCCTCACCGCCGCCGGACTCGACGACGTCGGGATAGAGCGTGCCCTGCACCAGGTAGTCGATCGGGCCGTCGGCGTTGATCCGGCGAGCCGCATCCTCAAAGGTGCGGATGAACTCGCGTCCGATGATCTTGCGCTTGGTCTCTGGATCGCTGACCCCGGCCAGGGCCCCGAGGAAGCGCTCCTCCTCATTGGCCACGACCAGCTTGACTCCGGTGGAGGCCACGAAGTCGTGCTCGACGCGTTCGGCCTCGCCGGTGCGCAAGAGCCCGTGATCGACGAAGACACAGGTGAGTTGGTCACCGATCGCCCGCTGCACCAGGGCGGCGGCCACCGCGGAGTCGACGCCCCCGGACAGCGCGCACAGCACTCGGGCATCGCCCACTTCGGCGCGGATCCGGGCCACCTGCTCCTCGACGATGTTCGCCGAGGTCCAGGTCGGACGGCAGCCGGCGATCTCCAGCAGGAACCGCTCCAGCACCTGCTGGCCGTGCTCGGAGTGCAGCACCTCCGGGTGCCACTGGACCCCGGCCAGCCGCCGCTGTGGATCCTCAAAGGCAGCCACCGTGGCCCGCGGCGAGCGGGCATTCACCCGGAAGCCGGACGGGGCCGCGGTGACCTCGTCGCCATGCGACATCCACGAGGTCAGCACCGGCGGCAGGCCGTTCAGCAGCGCGCCGGGATCGGTGACCTCGACGCGGGTGCGTCCGTACTCTCGCTGGCCGGTGCGGGCCACTCGTCCGCCGAGGGCCTGGGCCATCGCCATGAAGCCGTAGCAGATGCCGAACACCGGCACCCCGGCCTCGAGCAGAGCGACGTCCAGCTGCGGGGCTCCCGGCTCGTAGACCGAACTCGGGCCACCGGAGAGGATGACGGCCGTGGGCTGCTTGGCCAGCAGTTCGGCAACCGGCATGGTGTGCGGGACGATCTCGGAGTAGACCCGAGCCTCACGCACCCGGCGGGCGATCAGCTGGGCGTACTGGGCTCCGTAGTCGACGACCAACACCAGATCGTGGTCAGGACTCATGGCCGAAGTCTAGGGCTGGGCGAGGACCCGACTCACCGACAGTGCCCGGCTGAGCCAAGTGGACGTCCGGACGCTTTTGTATACGCAATGTGCTGAGATGCCTTGACCACCAGGCGGACACACCTGCTAGCGTTCCAGCCATGACCTCGACGAGCACCGCGACCATGGGTTGCTGCTGCATGCCGTCGATGGCGCGTTGTCGAATGTGCTGACTCAGCCTCGACTCACCAACGCCGCAATCTCAGGCTGCTGCGCACGCTCGCGCACAGCTCACTGAACCCATCTGGCTCGATCCGGGCCTCCCAAGACGCAGTCCGCAGTATCAGCACACCGAGGAGAAAAATGTCCCTGCATCCCGACACTCTGGCGGTTCACGCCGGCCAGGAGGAGGCCGACTCGGCCACCAACGCTCGCGCCGTCCCGATCTACCAGACCACCAGCTACGTCTTCGACGACACCGAGCATGCCGCCGACCTGTTCGCACTGCGAGTGCCGGGCAACATCTACACCCGGATCATGAACCCGACCCAGTCGGTCTTCGAGACCCGGCTGACCGCCCTCGAGGGCGGCGTCGGTGCGCTGGCCACCGCCTCGGGTGCTGCCGCGATCACCTATGCCGTACTGAACCTGACCTACGCCGGCGACAACATCGTCGCGCTGTCGACGCTGTACGGCGGCACCTACGCCCTGTTCGCGCACACGCTGGCCCAGTACGGGATCGAAGCCCGCTTCGTCGATCCGGAGAAGCCCGAGGAGTTGGCCCAGCACGTCGATGAGAAGACCAAGCTCGTCTTCGGTGAGACCATCGGCAACCCGGCCATCAACGTCGTCGACCTGGACGCCTGGAGCGAGGCTGCGCACGCGCTGGGCCTGCCGTTCATCGTCGACCACACGGTGCCGACCCCGATCCTGTCCAAGGCCTTCGACCACGGCGTCGACGTCGTCGTCCACTCCGCCACCAAGTACATCGGTGGCCACGGCACCTCGGTCGGCGGCATCATCGTCGACTCCGGAAAGTTCGACTGGACCGCCCACTCCGACCGCTTCCCGGGCCTGACCAAGCCCGATCCCGCCTACCACGGCGTGGTCTGGACCGACGCCGCCGGACCGGCCGCCTACATCATTCGGGCCCGGACCGTGCTGCTGCGCAACACCGGTGCCGCGGTCAGCCCGTTCAATGCCTGGCTGTTCCTGCAGGGCCTGGAGACGCTGCACCTGCGGATCGAGCGCCACTCGGCCAACGCCCTGGCGGTGGCCAAGTATCTCGAAGCGCACGACAAGGTGTCCTGGGTCAGCTACCCCGGGCTGGAGTCCTCGCCGTACAAGGCGGTGGCCGATCGGATCTTCAACGGTCGCGGCTACGGCGGCATCCTCGCCTTCGGCCTGAAGGACGGACGGGCGGCCGGTGCGAAGTTCATCGAGGCGCTGGGCCTGTTCAGCCACCTGGCCAACATCGGGGACGCGAAGAGCTTGGCCATTCACAACGCCACCACCACCCACTCTCAGCTGAACGACGAGGAGCTGGCCGCGGCCGGCGTCCCGCCGGAGGCGGTGCGGCTGAGCCTCGGCATCGAGAACGTGGACGACCTGATCGCCGATCTCGACCAGGCACTGGCCCAGCTCTGATCGAATTGCCTCGCCCGGGCCGTCCACGGCGGCGGCCCGGGCATCACCTCAACCCGAAGGGGACGACGATGAGCCGATGTCCGAGCAGGTGCACCCGATGACCGACCCGTCCACCGACCCCTCCTGTCCGGCACCCGCCGACCTGCACCCCAGCACTCGCGCCGTCCGCGCGGGCCTGTCCAGCGATCCCGCCTTCGGCGCCGTGGTCGCCCCGCTCCACCTCTCGGTCTCCTATGAGTTCGACGACCCCGGCCGTCCAGGGCGCTACGACTACGGCCGCTCCGGCAACCCCACCCGCGACCTCTTCGGCCAGGCAGTGGCCGACCTCGAAGGCGGCGCCACCGGTACCGTCACCGCCTCCGGGATGGGCGCCATCACCACCGCAGTGATGGCCCTGCTGCCCACCAACGGCAGCCTGCTGGCCCCGTCCGACTGTTATGGCGGCACCTGGCGGCTCTTCGAGGCGCTGCGCCGCACCGGACGGATCGGCCGCCTCGACTACGTCGACTTCAGCGATACTGCGGCGGCACTGGCCGCGATCGCCGCCGGACCGGATCTGGTCTGGCTGGAGACGCCGTCCAATCCGCTGCTGCGAATCGCCGATCTTGCCCGGCTGAGCGACGCCGCACACGCGTCCGGCGCTCTGGTGGTGGCCGACAACACCTTCGCCAGTCCCATCGTTCAGCGGCCGCTCGCGCACGGAGCGGACGTGGTCGTCCACTCGGCCACCAAGTACCTCAACGGCCACTCCGATGTCATCGCCGGCGTGGTGGTCAGCGCCGATGCCGAGCGTGGTGCCGAGCTGGCCTGGTGGGCGAACACCCTGGGCGTTCCGGCCGGCGCTTTCGATTCCTACCTGGCCCTGCGCGGACTGCGCACCTTGCACCTGAGGGTGGCCGCCGCCCAGCGGAATGCCGCCGCCGTGGCCGAGCTGCTGAACCGGCATCCGGCCGTCCGTGCGGTGCACTACCCCGGCTTGCCGCAACACCCGCAGCATGAGCTGGCCACCCGCCAGATGGACGGCTTCGGTGGCATCGTCACCTTCGAACTGGCCGACGCGGCCGCCGCCCACGCCTTCACCGAGGGGCTGCGCTGCTTCTGTCTGGCCGAGAGCCTGGGTGGGGTCGAATCGCTGGTCTCCGTGCCAGCCACGATGACCCATGCGTCCATGTCCGCCCAGGCGCAGCAGGCTGCGGGGATCACCGCCGGAATGCTGCGACTGAGCCTGGGTGTTGAGGACCCGTCCGACCTGGTGGCCGATGTCGCCGCTGGGCTGGACCGGGCACTGGCCGCGAACTGACGTTCGGCAATTGCCGAGGCGGTTGGGAACCGCTCGACCTGCGTGCTAACGTAGTCACATGTTCGCGCGTGGATACACAGGCTCGCATCGAGCCATCACAGTGCCGCGAATGTGTTGTCCCCGCTGACCGACGACACCTGCCGCGCAGCCTCGCCACCGAGCGATCCGCCGCCCCGCACGTGGCCGCCCGTCCCCGCCACTCCACGCACAATCCACGTCGACCCGAATCGAGACTCGATGTCCGAATCCACCTCTGTCCCGGCCAGCTCCGGGCTGATCGACCCGCGGGGTCCGCGCTTCGGCGCGGCGATCACCGCGGTGCTGCTCATCACCGTTCTGATCCTCGGCCCCACCTCATTGGCCGGCCTGATCGTCCTCTTGGTCCAGACGGTGGCCTTCGCCGCCGGCTCACTGCTCGGCCTGCAGGCCCAGCCGTGGGGGCTGATCTACCGCCGCTTCGTCCGGCCGCGGCTCGGCGCTCCCGCCGAGCTCGAGGCGTCCGAGCCGCCACGATTCGCCCAATCCGTCGGGTTGGTCTTCGCCGTGGCCGGGCTGGCCGGCTGGGTCTTCGGCCTGGCCGTGCTGTTCTGGATCGCCGTCGGCTTCGCGCTGGTGGCAGCGCTCCTCAACGCCATCTTCGACTTCTGCCTCGGCTGCGAGCTCTACCTCCTGGGCAAGCGGCTGACCGCCGGGTCGGCTGCCGGCGCGGCGAACTGAGGGCGATCATGACTGGTGTGTGGATCGCACTCGCGGCGCTGGCACTGACGTTGGCCTTCGGTGGCTACCGCCGGCTCACCGACGGCCGGGCGAAGTCGGTGCGGACCGCACCGAGCCTGGATGCAGGTGCCTTGGGTTCGCCGCTGGGCAGCCAGGCCACGTTCGTCCAGTTCTCTGCGACGGTCTGTGCGCCCTGCCGGGCCACCCACCGAGTGCTGGCCGAGATTGCCGCCGACACCGAAGGGGTACGACATATCGACCTCAACGCCGAAACTCGCCTCGACCTGGTCGAGGAGTTCGGCATCACCAGGACGCCCACCGTCCTGCTCCTCGACGCCGATGGGGTGGTCCGCAATCGGATCGTCGGCGCCGCCCGCAAGTCCGAAGTAGTCAATGCACTGCAACAGGTCGACCGCGCTGTGGCCGCCTGAGTTTGAACGAGTAGAAGAAACCGGAGATATCTCAGATGCCCATTTACGAAGACGCGACCCAGCTGATCGGTCGCACCCCGCTGGTGCGGATCAACCGCCTCTACGGCGACAGTAAGGCGACCGTGTTGGCCAAGCTGGAGTACTACAACCCGGCCTCCTCGGTGAAGGACCGGATCGGTGTCTCGATCATCGACGCCGCCGAAGCCGATGGCTCGCTCAAGCCCGGCGGGACGATCGTCGAGGGCACCTCCGGTAACACCGGCATCGCCCTGGCCTGGGTGGGCGCGGCCCGCGGCTACAAGGTGATCATCACCCTGCCGGAGTCGTTCTCCAAGGAGCGTCGCGCCCTGCTGCGTGCGTTCGGCGCCGAGCTCGTGCTGACCCCGGCCGCCGAGGGCATCCCCGGCGCCAACGCCCGGGCCAAGGAGATCGTCGCCAACACCCCGGGCGCGATCCTGGCCAGCCAGTTCACGAACCCGGCCAATGTGGCCATCCACAAGAAGACCACGGCCGAGGAGATCTGGGCCGACACCGAAGGCAATATCGACTTCTTCGTGTCCGGGGTAGGCACCGGCGGCACCATCACCGGCGTCGGCCAGGTCCTGAAGGAGCGCAAGCCGGACGTCCAGCTGGTTGCCGTGGAGTCGGCCGAGTCGGCCGTGCTGTCGGGTGAGCCGAAGGGCCCGCACAAGATCCAGGGCATCTCCCCCGGCTTCATCCCGGAGATCCTGGACGTGTCGCTGATCGACAAGATCATCAAGGTGACCTCCGACGATGCTCTGGACTGGGCCCGCCGGGCCGCGAAGGAGGAGGGCCTGCTGGTCGGCATCTCGTCCGGCGCCGCACTGCGTGCCGCCGCCGAGCTGGCCAACGACCCGGCCAATGCCGGCAAGACCATCGTGGTGATCATCCCGTCCTGGGGCGAGCGCTACCTGTCCACCCCGCTGTACGCAGACCTGCTCGACTGAGTAGTCGTCCTCGCCACGGACGTGATGGGGCCCCGGGTTCGCCCGGGGCCCCACCTCTGCGTCGGGCCCGGTCCGTCCCGTTTCCGGAGGGTGCTCGTCGCGGTCAGTCCCCGGCCTCAGCCGTCCTCCCCCTGAGTTCGCGCTACCGAATGCAACGCTCGCTGCCGAAATTCCGGTAGCAAAGGTTCGGTTCGGTAGCGGGAACAGCGTCGAGGGGGCGAGCGCCGGCGGCAGAGAGGAACGTCCGCGGTGGGGACGTTCCCCGCGACGCGGCGGACGATCCCCCGTAGGCTGTGGACGTGCAGAGCGATCCCGAACTCGAAGCCCTCCGCGGCTCGATCGACAACCTCGACGCCGCGATCATCTGTCTGCTCGCCGAGCGGTTCAAGATCACTCAGCGGGTCGGCCTGCTGAAGAAGCAGCGTGGAATGGCTGCCGCCGATCCCGAGCGCGAGGATCAGCAGATCGCCCGGCTGCGCCGGCTGGCCACCCAGGCCCACCTGGACCCGGAGTTCGCCGAGAAGTGGCTGTCCTTCGTGGTCGCCGAGGTGGTTCGCCACCACGAGGCGATCGCTGCGGAATAGACCCGCGGCCTGCTGAGGGCAGATGTTGCACCGGGGCTTCCGGGACCGAACCGCCGCGGCCTAGCGTGGCCTACATGGCAACTTCGATCGCTCGCTCGCCGATCTTCGTGCTGGACTGTCCGGACGCGGCCGCCCTCGCCTCCTTCTACTCCGCACTCACCGGCTGGCCCATCGCGGTGGATCCCAGCGACGACTCCGACTGGGTGGAACTGGACAGCGGCCAGCCCACGACCTTGGCCTTCCAGCAGGTCGCTGACTACCAACCGCCGGACTGGCCAGGGCAGCTTCAGCCGCAGCAGGCCCATCTCGATTTCACCGTGGACGACCTGGACGAGGCCGAGGCCGCAGCCCTGGTCTTGGGCGCCCGCAAGCACGAACACCAGCCGGGAACCAGCTTCCGGGTCTTCCTGGATCCGGCCGGGCACCCGTTCTGCCTGTGCCAGGCCGGCGGCGCGTAGCCGATCCGTCGTGATCGGCTGACAACCGCAGCATCCTTCGGGTGAGCCTTCCCTAGACTGGCAGCGCCCACGTCGACCCAGGAGGCTTGATGCCGTCCGGCCTTGCGCCAACGCTGCGAACACCCGCGGTGTGGCTCGGTGTGCTGGGCAGCGTCCTGGTCGGCTGGGGGTCCAGCCACCCGGAGTTTGCCCTGACCGGCACCTGGGGCGCCGGCTGGATCGACAGCGTGGGGCTGACCGCACCGATCCCGCTGGACCGGATCCTGGTTATCGGTGGAACCGCCATCTTGGTCTGGGCCTGGTGGCTGATTCGTCCCGGTACCGGCCCCCGGTTGCTCGCCGGAGCCGTGCTGGCCCTGTGGAGCCTGCCGCTGGTGCTCGTCCCGCCAGTACTCAGCCCGGACGCCGTCCTGTACGCCGACCTCGGCTGGACTCTCGGCACCGGGGCGAACCCCTACGAGGTCGGGTTGGCCAGCAGCGGTGGACCGTTCGCAGCTCGAGTCGACCCATTGTGGGCCGGACACGGAGTGGCCTATCCCCCACTCACCCTGCGTCTGGAGCAGCTTGTGGTCGGGGCCACCGGCGCCCACCCGTACTGGTCGGTAGTCGCCATGCGACTGCCGGCAATCCTGGCCGTGGTGGCCATGCTGTTCCTGGTGCCACGGCTGGCCCGGCTGCTGGGACGATCCGAGTCGCAGGCGATCTGGCTAGGTGTCCTGAACCCGCTGTTGGTGCTGCACTTCATCGGCGGCGCCCACAATGACGCCCCGATGGCCGCGCTCAGCTTGGCCGCCATCTGGCTGGTCCTGCGGCGACCGTCCTGGTGGATGTCCCTGATCGCCGCACCGGTCATGGTCGGCCTGGCCATGGCGCTGAAACAGCAGGGCGGGCTCACGGTGCTGGCCGTGGCCGGGCTGCCGGTGGCCGCCACGTTGGCCACGCTTCCGCTGGGTCGCCGACTGTGGCTGATCGGCTGGCGCACGGCGGTGGCCGCCGCGGTGGCCGTGTCCACCTTCGTCATCGTCAGCCTGGCCAGTGGGCTGGGCTTCGGCTGGACGCGCTGGCTGGATCTGATGGGCCTAGCCAATACGCCGGCCTTCCTGGCCTGGCTGAGCAAGACCGGAGCCCTGCTCTGGGGCGCTGCCGGCGGAGACCCGGTGACCTTCCTGATCGTCGCCGGACGAGTGACCACGGTCATCCTGGTCGTGGGGGTGGGCTGGACTCTGATTCACTTCGCCGATCGTCCGTTGGCCGCACTGGCCTGGGGCTCTGCAGTGCTGGTTGCGCTGGGGCAGGCCGTCCACCCCTGGTACGTGCCGTGGAGCCTGGCTTTGCTCGCCCTGTGCCCGCTGACGCCGCGACAGCGCCGTCTCGTGCTCGGCCTGACCATCGCCTTCGCGGTCTGGAACTCGATCCAAACCGGGATCTGGCATGGCACCCTCTGACCAAGGGCAGTTGGCCGAGGGTGGCAGGATCGAACACATGCGAGTAGCGATTGGGGGCAGCAGCGGGTTCTTGGGGACCGCGCTGGCCCGCCAGCTGTTGCGGAACGGCCACGAGGTCGTCCGGTTGGTGCGCGGACGTCCGGCGGCTCCCGACCAGCGACGCTGGGATCCGGACGCCGGGCGGATCTTCGGACCGGGCCTGGACGACGTCGACGCCGTGGTCAACCTGGCCGGTGGCCCGATTGCTGCCGGCCGCTGGACCAAGGAACGCAAGGCGGAGCTGCGCCGCTCTCGGGTCACGGCCACCTTGACCATCGTCACCTCGCTGAGCCCGGACGGACGCTGCCAGCGGCTGCTCAACGGCTCTGCCGTCGGCTACTACGGCGACACCGGGATCGAGGTGGTGGACGAGTCCTGGCCGCAGGGCCGAGGCTTCCTGGCCAGCCTGGTGGCGGACTGGGAGGCCGCAGCCAGCCATTCCCCGGTGCCGACGGCCACGCTGCGTACCGGCCAGGTGCTGGATCGCCAAGGCGGTTTCCTGGCTCGACTGTGGCCGCTCTTCGCCGCCGGCTTGGGTGGACGGATCGGCGACGGCCGTCAGTTCCTCAGCTGGATCAGCCTGGCCGACCACGTCCGGGCCATGGAGCACCTGCTCACCTCGGACCTCACCGGCCCGGTCAATCTGACCGCGCCGATACCGGTCAGCAATGCCGAGTTCACCCAGGCCCTGGGCGACCGGCTGAACCGTCCGACGGCGATACCGATGCCACTGACCGCAATGAGCGTGGTACTCGGCCGCGAGTTCGTCACCGAGGCGCTGCGCTTCGGTCAACGAGCTCGTCCGGCACAGTTGCTCGCCGACGGCTTCGAGTTTGAACACTTGACTGTTCAACAGGCGCTGGCCGCGATCGACCCCTCAGCACGGGGATAGACTGACGACTCGATTCCGACAGATTGGTGGCCTGTGTCGAGCCCAGCTGAGTTGACCCCAAGTGGAGTTCCCGGGCCCTTTGCGGCTCTGGGCCTGACTTTCGACGATGTCCTGCTCCAACCCAATGAGAGCGACGTCATTCCGTCCAGCGCGGACACCTCCACCAGGATCAGCAAGCGGATCGAGGTGCGCGTCCCGCTGCTCAGCTCAGCCATGGACACCGTCACCGAATCCCGGATGGCGATCGCCATGGCCCGCGAGGGCGGCATCGGCATCCTGCACCGGAACATGTCGGCCGAAGAGCAGGCCGACCAGGTAGACCGGGTGAAGCGCTCCGAGGCGGGCATGATCGATCAGCCGATCACCACCACCACCGACTCCACCATCGGTGAGGTGGACGAGCTGTGCGGCCAGTTCCGGATCTCCGGCGTCCCGGTGGTGGACGCCGAGATGCGCCTGCTCGGCATCGTCACCAACCGGGACATGCGCTTCGAGGACAACCCGAACCGTCCGGTCGGCGAAGTGATGACCAAGATGCCGCTGATCACCGGTTGGCCGGGCATCTCTTCGGACGAGGCGCTGGCCCTGCTGGCCAAGCACAAGATCGAGAAGCTGCCGCTGGTCGACGCCGACGGCAAGCTGCGTGGCCTGATCACCCTGAAGGACTATGTGAAGTCCGACAAGTACCCGATGGCCAGCAAGGATCCGCAGGGGCGGTTGCGGGTCGGGGCGGCCATCGGCTTCTTCGGGGACGCCTGGGAGCGGGCCATGATGCTGGTCGATGCCGGAGTGGACGCCATCATCGTCGACACCGCGCACGGCCACACCGCCGGCGTGATGGACATGATCCGTCGACTCAAGGCCGAGCCGGCCGCCCGCGAGGTCGACATCATCGGCGGCAATGTCGCCACCTATGCCGGCGCGAAGGCCCTTGTCGAAGCCGGAGCGGACGGTGTAAAGGTGGGCGTCGGGCCCGGCTCGATCTGCACCACCCGCGTCGTCTCCGGCGTGGGCGTCCCGCAGGTTACCGCCATCTGGGATGCCGCGCAGGCCTGCCGTCCGGCGGGTGTCCCGGTGATCGGCGACGGCGGCCTGCAGTACTCCGGTGACATCGCCAAGGCCCTGGTGGCCGGCGCGGACGCCGTGATGCTCGGCTCGCTGCTGGCCGGCTGCGACGAGAGCCCCGGCGAGCTGGTCTTCATCAACGGCAAGCAGTTCAAGGCCTACCGCGGCATGGGCTCGCTGGGCGCCATGGCCAAGCGTGGCCGGAAGGCGTCCTACTCGCGCGACCGCTACTTCCAGGCCGATGTGAGCAGCGACGACAAGCTGGTTCCCGAGGGCATCGAGGGCCAGGTCGCCTACCGCGGCCCGCTGGCTGCAGTCGCCTACCAGCTGGTCGGCGGCCTGCGGCAGTCGATGTTCTACACCGGCGCGGCCACCATCTCCGAGCTGCATCAGAAGGGCCGGTTCGTCCGGATCACCTCGGCGGGACTGCGAGAATCGCATCCGCACGACATCAAGATGACCACCGAGGCTCCCAACTACTCAGCCCAGCAATGAAGGCAGGATCAAGGATGATCGAAATCGGGCGTTCCAAGCGCGCCGTCGAGGTCTTCGGCTTCGACGACATCGCGATCGTCCCCACCCGGCGGACCCGCGGCCTGGAAGAGGTGAACCTGTCCTGGCGGATCGACGCACTGACCTTCGACTTCCCGATCCTGGCGGCACCGATGGATTCGGTGATGAGCCCGGCCACGGCGATCATGGTCGGCAAGCTCGGCGGCCTGGGCGTGCTGAACCTTGAGGGGCTGTGGACGCGCTACGCCGACCCGGTGCCGCTGCTGGAGGAGCTGTCCCAGATCGACGATCAGCTGGCCGCCACCCGGCGGATGCAGGAGATCTACGCCGAGCCGATCAAGGCGGAGCTGATCACCGAGCGGATGCGGCAGATCCGAGAGGCCGGAGTGCCGGTGGCCGGCGCACTGTCCCCACAGACCTGCGCCGAGTTCGCGGCCGTCGTGGAGAAGGCCGGCGTCGACTTCTTCGTGATCCGCGGCACCACGGTTTCGGCCGAACACGTGTCCAGCGTGAGTGAGCCGCTGAACCTGAAGAAGTTCATCTACGAGCTGGACGTCCCGGTGATCGTCGGCGGCTGCGCCACCTACCAGTCCGCGCTGCACCTGATGCGCACCGGCGCGGCCGGCGTCCTGGTCGGCTTCGGCGGCGGCGCCACCAAGCGGACCCGCAATGTGCTGGGCGTCGAGGTGCCGATGGCGTCCGCCCTGGCCGACGTGGCTGAGGCCCGCCGCGACTACTTGGACGAGTCCGGCGGCCGCTACGTCCACGTGATCGCCGACGGTGCCCTGGGTGGTTCCGGCGACATCACCAAGGCGCTGGCCTGTGGCGCGGACGCCGTGATGGTCGGCTCGCCGTTCGCCCGGGCCACCGAGGCACCCGGGCGCGGCTACCACTGGGGTCCGGAGGCCTGGCATCCCACCTTGCCGCGTGGCGAGCGGGTGAAGTTCTCCCGGGTCGGCTCACTGGAGGAGATCCTGCTCGGCCCGTCCCATGTGGCCGACGGCACCATGAACCTGGTCGGCGCGCTGCGCCGGGCGCTGGCCACCACCGGCTACTCCGACATCAAGGAGTTCCAGCGAGTGGAGATCGTCGTCCACCAGTAGGTTGGCGATATGACCACGCTCGAGGTGGCACTGGCCTTCGCCGTGTTCGCCCTGGCAGCCGTCCTCATCGTCTTGGTGATCGTGCTGCGCCGCTCGCAGCTGGAACGCCGCGCCGCTTTGGCCTCGCGTGCGGCCGCCTTGGACGCCCGGGAGCGGGTCGCCGAGCTGGCCGCCGGCAATGAGCGGATCCGAATCCTGCGCGAAATGCATGACGTGATCGCCCATTCGCTGGCCATCATGATCGCCCAGGCCGACGGCGGCAGCTACGTGGTCGCCGATCAGGCTGCGGCCAAGCGTGCGCTGACCACCATCGCCGAGACCGGACGAGCCGCGCTGGCCGACACCCGCCGGATCCTGGGCATCCTGCGTCACGGCGAGCCGGACGAGCCGGTGCTGGCCCCGGCCGGTGACGGCCGAATCGACGATCTGGTCACCCAGGCCCGCAGCGCCGGGCTGGAGGTGTCCTTGGTCCGGGTCGGCGAGTCCCGTCCGCTGCCCTCGGGGACGCAGATGGCCCACTACCGGATCTGCCAAGAGGCATTGACCAATGTGATGAAGCATGCCGGTCCGGGCGCCCGGGTGACCGTCACCGAGAGCTGGCGCGACACCGAGTTGGCGCTGACCATCACCGATGCCGGCGGCGATCGCGGCGCCGTGGTGGCCATGGACGGCGAGCCGCTGGCCGCGCTGGGGCTCGGCCTGATCGGGATGCGGGAGCGCGCCGAACTGGTCGGCGGCACCTGCGAAGCTGGGCCCACCGAGGACGGCTACCAGGTGCGGGCCGTGCTGCCGTTCCGGCTGCCCGGAGAGGAAGACGAATGACCGAGCAGATCCGGGTGATCCTTGTCGACGATCAACAGTTGGTGCGAGCCGGACTGGCCATGGTGATCGACTCCCAGCCCGATCTGCGCGTGGTCGGCCAGGCCGGCGACGGCGCCGAGGCGTTGCGCCTGATCGCGACGAACCCCTGTGATGTGGTGCTGATGGACGTCCGAATGCCCGGCCTGGACGGGCTGGAGGCCACTCGGCGGATCCTGGCCGAGGCCGACCGGAGGGGAACCATCGCACCGCGGATCGTGATGCTGACCACCTACGACCTGGACGAGTACCTGCTCACCGCGATCCGGGCCGGAGCGTCCGGCTTCCTCCTGAAGAACACCCCTCCCGAAGACCTGCTTGCAGCAGTCCGTACGGTGCACACCGGCGACGCGGTGATCGCTCCGTCGGCCACCCGCCGGCTGCTCGATCATGTGGCGAACGGCGCGCCCGAGCCGGTGGCGGACCCGCGGCTGGACTGTCTGACCGAACGCGAGGCCGAGGTGCTCACCCTGATCGCCCGCGGCCTGTCGAATGCAGAGATCGGCGCCGAGCTCTACCTGTCGGAAACCACCGTGAAGACGCACGTCCGCCACCTGCTGGCCAAACTCGAGGTTCGCGACCGGGTGCAGGCCGTGGTGCTGGCCCACGAGTCCGGGCTGCTGCGCGGACGCAACGGCGGCTAGGCCGGGGGCCGGGAAGTACCCCGACCGCCGGTTCGGCTCAGGCGACCCGGGTGCCCGGCGACAGCTTGCGGTAGGGCACCGACAGCCGCCGCACGGCGATCCAGAACATCACTCCGCCGATCAGGACGTTCACGCCCAGCCCCCACGGCCAGATCGGGGTCTCCACACTGACCTTCTGGTGCTTCACCGGGCTCTTCACATCCACGGGGGTGCCGTCGTTGGTGGTGACGGTCAGCTCACCGTCGTCGTCCTGGTTGACCTGGTAGCCCGGAATGGAGCCGTACAGCTGCGTGCAGTCGTCCCGCTCGCCGGTCTGCGGCTGGGCCATCCGGCGCACGGTATAGCGGATCATGGCCAGCGGATCGGCCGAGCGGTTCGCGTACTCACCAAGGTTCGTGGTGGCGGTCGGCGGCAGCGGCGCCGCGTCGGCCACGATCACGAACGGGTTGCCCACACTGATCCACCAGATCCGTTCCAGATGGGACACCTGTTGCTCGCTGTCGTACCAGGCGCACTTGGCCACCGGCGGGAGCGGACCATAGGTCGCGTCCGGGTTCTCGTCCCAGAACTTCGTGGTCTGGGCGTCGAACTCGGCCTGCACGGCCGGCGGCAGCCCCCAGACTCGCACCGGTTCTTGCTTCATCACCAGCGGCGCCAACAGCCCCATAATGATCAGGCTGATCACGGTCAGGAAGACCACACTCAGGTAGGTCATCATCGTCGACATGGCCGTCCGGTTCAGCAGCGATGACCAGCCGATCCCGATCGCACAAATGACGGCGACTTCGGCGAACACCACCAGGAAGGTGATCAGCACCTGGACGACGGAGATGTCGCCCCAGATCATCGACAGCGCGATGAACGGCAACACGACCACCAGAAAGACGGCGGCGGTCAGCCAGGCGGCGATCAGCTTGCCGAGCGCGATCTCCAGCGCGCTGAGCCGGGTCGCCTGCAGCAGGGCCAAGGTGCCGGCCGAACGATCACCGTTGATGGCGGTGGCGGTGAAGGCCGGAGCGATCACCAGCCCCATGCCCAAGACGAAGAAGGTGATCGTGCCGAACGCGAGCGGGCCCGCGCTCACCCCGTGATCGCCCGGCGAGTCCACGCCCAGCAGCATCGGCACCGCGGCAAGGATCAGCCAGGTGACTGCTCCGATGATCAGGAACCAGGCCGCCAACACCCAGATCCACCGCCTGGAGCGGATCCGCTGGCGCAGTTCCAGCCCGGTCACCGTGCGGATGCCGCTCCAGCTCAACTGCCAGGTGTTCATATCCGCTCCTCGTTCAGGGCCAGGTAGGTCTGCTCCAGCCGTCCGGCGATCGGGGCGATGGTGTGCAGGCTCACGCCGGAACTGATCGCCGAGCGGGCCAGGTCGGCCGCCGAGTCGTAGCCGGCCAGCGAGACCACAACTTCGCCGGCCGAGCCGCCGGGAGTCCAGGGCACCGCGATCGAATCCAGGAAGCTGCGCAGTCCGGCGGGGTCCAATGCCTCCAGCCGCCAGCCCCGCATGGTCGGCGCGGACGCCTGGGCTGAGGCGGCCACATCGACGGTGCGTCCCTTGGAGAGGAATACCGCGTGGTCGTAGACCTCCTCCAACTCGGACAGGACGTGGCTGGAGACCAGCACGGTCTTGCCTTCGCCGGCCAGTTCGCGCAGCAGGTCACGCAGTTCGATTCGGGAGCGCGGATCCAGCCCGGAGGCCGGCTCATCCAGCAACAGCACCTGCGGGTCGTGGATCAAGGCGCGGGCCAGGCCGAGCCGCTGCTTCTGGCCACGGCTGAGCACCCGGGCCGGCCGCTGGGCGAACTCCGACAGATGGACGCGTTCGAGCATGCCGGCCACCCTCGCCGGAGTGGCTGCCACCCGGCGGTCGATGGCGTAGGCGCGGGCGAAAGCGGTCAGGATCTCGGTGCAGGTCAGGGCGTCCCAGGTGCCGAAGCTGTCCGGCATCCAGCCGGTCGTGGCTCGCGCCGCCAGCGACTCGGTGGCCAGATCGTGGCCGGCCACCATGGCCCGTCCATCGTCGGGTGCCAGCAGCCCGGCCAATAGCAGCAGCAAGGTTGTCTTGCCCGACCCGTTGGGACCGATCAGGGCAGTCACGGCGCCGGCCGGGGCTTCGAAGCTGACCCCGTCAACGGCATGCACGTCGCCGAACCACCGCCGCAGTCCGTGGGCCTCGATTCCCGGCGGGACCGCCCGAGGCGGCTGTGCCGGTGCCAACTCTTCTATGGTCATGCCCCGAGCCTAGGAAGCCAGGGCCGCCGCGACATCATCCTGATCGGCAGACTCGCCTCATCCTCGGGGACGAGGCCGCCGACAACGCACGAGCGGGCCCCCACCCGAAGGTGGAGGCCCGCTCGCCGGGAACTACTCAGTGGCTGTGGCCAGCCTCTTCGTCCTCATCGGCCGGCTTGTCGACCACCGCAGTCTCGGTGGTCAGCAGCAGCGCGGCGATCGAAGCGGCGTTGGCCAGCGCGGAGCGGGTGACCTTGACCGGATCGATCACACCCTGGGCGACCAGGTCGCCGTAGGTGTTGGTGGCGCCGTTGTAGCCCTGACCGGGCTCCAGCTCGGCAACCTTGGACACGACCACCAGGCCGGGCTCGCCACCGTTCTCGGCGATCCAGCGCAGCGGCTCGACGACGGCCTTGGCCACGATGGCCACACCGGTCTTCTCGTCGCCGTCCAGGCCCAGGCCGTCGGCCAGCACCTTGGCGGCGTGCACCAGCGCAGAGCCACCGCCGGGGACGATGCCCTCTTCGATGGCCGCACGAGTAGCCGAGACGGCGTCCTCAATGCGGTGCTTGGTCTCCTTGAGCTCCACCTCAGTGGCGGCGCCGACCTTGATCACGCACACCCCACCGGCCAGCTTCGCGACCCGCTCGGAGAGCTTCTCGCGATCCCAGTCGGACTCGGTGTTGCTGATCTCGGCCCGCAGCTGAGCGACCCGACCGGCGACCTCCTCGCGAGAGCCGGCGCCCTCGACGATGGTGGTGTTGTCCTTGGTGACCACGACGCGACGGGCCCGGCCCAGGACGTCCAGCCCGATCTGATCGAGCTTGAGGCCGACTTCGGGAGCAACCACCTTGCCGCCGGTGAGGATCGCGATGTCCTCCAGCATGGCCTTGCGGCGATCGCCGAAGGCCGGAGCCTTGACGGCCAGCGAGGTGAAGGTGCCCTTGATCTTGTTGACGACCAGGGTGCTCAGGGCCTCACCCTCGACATCCTCGGCCACCACGAACAGGGTGCCGCCGGCGGCGATGACCTTCTCCAGGACCGGCAGCAGCTCGGTCATCGAGGAGATCTTGCCCTGGTTGATCAGGATGTAGGGATCGTCGAGGACGGCTTCCATCCGCTCCGGATCGGTGACGAAGTACGGCGACAGGTAGCCCTTGTCGAACTGCATGCCCTCGGTGAACTCCAGCTCGGTGCCGAAGGTGTTCGACTCGTCGACGGTGATCACACCGTCCTTGCCGACCTTGTCGAAGGCATCGGCGATCAGGGCGCCGATCTGCTCGTCACGAGCGGAGATGGTCGCGACGTTGGCCATGTCGGCCGTGGTCTCGACGTCACGGGCGATCCGCTTGAGCTCAGTGGCGATGGCCTCGGTGGCCTTCTCGATGCCGCGCTTGAGCGCGATCGGGTTGGCGCCGGACGCAACCGCACGCAGGCCCTCGTGGACCAGGGCCTGAGCCAGCACCGTGGCCGTGGTGGTGCCGTCGCCGGCCACATCATTGGTCTTGGTGGCGACTTCCTTGGCCAGCTGAGCGCCCAGGTTCTCGAACGGATCGGAGAGCTCCACCTCCTTGGCGACGGTGACACCGTCGTTGGTGATGGTCGGAGCGCCCCACTTCTTGTCCAGGACGACGTAGCGGCCCTTGGGGCCGAGCGTCACCTTGACGGTGTTGGCGAGGATGTCCACGCCACGCTCGAGCGAGCGGCGCGCGTCCTCGTCAAACTGAAGAATCTTCGGCATCTGGGGTCCTTACTTGGTAACGACGGCGAGGATGTCGCGGGCGTTCAGGAGCAGGTACTCCTGGCCGTTGTACTTGACCTCGGTGCCGCCGTACTTGCTGAAGATGACAACGTCACCCTCGGCCACGTCGAGCGGAATGCGGTTGCCGTTGTCGTCGATGCGCCCGGGGCCGGTGGCCAGCACCTTGCCCTCCTGGGGCTTCTCCTTGGCGGTATCGGGGATGACCAGCCCGGAAGCGGTGGTCTGCTCGGCTTCCAGCGGCTGAACGAGGATCCGGTCCTCCAGCGGCTTGATCGTGACTGCCACGTCAAAAACCTTTCGTTGCGCGGGCCTTTCGGCCCATCAGGGTCAGGTGTTCCGAGCCCCCGGCGTCGTCGCGGTGCCGCCGTAGGCTGATTGGCACCCTCACACCGAGAGTGCTAACAGCGAATCTATACCGCCCTTAGCACTCGATCAAGCCGAGTGCCAACGCGGCTGGCCAGCTCCTCGCGCGAGCGGGCGGCCAAAGACCTGTCAGCTGGCCCATCCGGGTCCGGCAGATGTCATCATTTCCCCGGGAGGCGGAATGCTGGGCGGACGGTACCGACTTGGCCGGGTCATCGGCCGCGGCGGGATGGGTGAGGTGTTCCTCGCCGAAGACACTGTGCTGGGCCGTGAAGTCGCGGTGAAGCACATCCTCGCTGGCGAAGAGGACAGCGTGGTCGCAACGCAGCGCCTGCTGAGGGAGGCACGATCCGCAGCCCGGATCCACCATCCGCACGTCGTGACCGTGCACGACCTGGTGATCGAGGGCACCGAGGCCTACATCGTCATGGAGTACGTGCCTGCCGAGAACCTTGCCCAGGTGATTCGACGCGGCGCCCTTGCTCCGGAGCGGGCCGCTCGCATCGGGTCCCAGGTGGCGTCGGCGCTTGCGGCGGCTCATGCGCTCGGCATCGTTCATCGGGACGTGAAGCCGTCGAACATCCTGCTCAGCCCTGGCGACAACGCGAAGCTCACCGATTTCGGAGTTGCTCGAGTCGCCGGCGATACCGGGCTGACCAAGACCGGGCATCTGATCGGGTCCGTCGCCTATCTGCCACCCGAGGTAGCTCGCGGCAGCGAGGCAGGGCCGGCCTCGGACGTCTACTCGCTCGGCGCGACCTTGTTCGCCTCCGTCGAAGGTCATGCACCGTTCGCAAACCACGATGAGTCCAGCACCTCGGTCTCGATGCTGGTCCGACTGGTCACGGAGGCTGCGCCACCAGCAGCGCACGGCGGCTCCATCGCCGGCCTCATCGCCCGAATGCTCGCAGTCGAGCCCGGAGCCCGCCCGACGGCTCTCGAAGTGCACGATGAGCTGAGCACGGTGGCGGCCGCTCTTCCGACGGCTGTCAGCCAGCCCGAGACAGCGGAGGAGCCGGATGAGGAGGCTGCCGTGGAAACGGCGCTCCGCCCGATCACCCCGGCACCTGCGACAGAATCGGCCGCCGCACTGTCCGATGCGTCGACAGCAGCCCCGGCTCCCGAGTCCGAAGAGTCGGACACCCGGATCCGACCGGCCTCGGTTGAACCCGAACCAATCGAACTCCCGCAGGAAGCCGCCCATGAGGATGTGTCCGCAACCTCGATCCGCACGCCAGCGGCTGCGGCCGTCACACCTCCAGACACCAGCTCTGACCGTGTACAGCCCGCTCCCGCGTCCGCACCGTCCTCGTCAAAGCCGACCGGCCCTCGCCAACCTTCAGGGTCGAGGACGCAGCCTCCGCGACCGGAAACCCCGATCGAGCGACAGAATCGGCGCCGCCGGCGCGCTGCGGCGATCTTGATTCCCACGCTGGTTCTCGCCATTGTCGCGCTAGCGTTCGCCGTCATCCCGCGTCCGGCGGACGGGCCCGCGGCTGCGGCCGGGACCACACCGACGGCGTCCAGCTCGCCCAGCCCGAGCCTGCCGAACCCCGAAGCCTCCACCGAACCGGCCAAACCGTACGACTACGCCGACGACACCGCCGAACTGGCCAGCACCCCCTGCGAGGTCGAGGGGCTGATGTCAATCGATGCAATAGCGCTGGAGGACACGCTGTCAGTCACGGTCAGCCTGGACACCGAAATCAGCTCTGATGAGTCAGTCGACGTGAAGCTGTACTCAAAGTCGGGCGACTTCGTGTACTACGCGGAGGTCATGGAGGACCACATAAGCGGGCTTGTTGACCTTGACGGCAACGAGGTCGAGGAGGTCGACGGCTCCGTACACGGTGACACCATCGACCTCAACATCCCGCTGCAGAACCTTGCGATAGGAGCACCGATCTCGGTGGGTGCAGAGTTCTGGCCGGCAGACGGCTCTGACTCCACCGAATGCTCGCCAGTCGAGGTGCCCTGAGCTGGATGATTGCCGGCTGACGCCCCGGCGTCCGTCGCGACAAGGTCGGCGTGTGGGAAACTGAGCCGTGCCTCGGTTCCTGTCTTCACGCCCGGATTCACGGCTGATTCCGCTGCCGTGGGAAGTGCCGCTGGCCGAATGGCCGCCGGAGTACCTGGTGGCGCTGCCGCGCGGCATCTCCCGCCACGTCGTCCGCTTCATCAAGGTGGGCAACTCTGTGTACGCCGCCAAGGAAGTGCTCGAGGCGCTGGCCATCCACGAGTACCGGATGCTCACCGACCTGCATCGGACGAACACGCCGGCGGTCGAGCCGCTCGCCGTGGTCACCGGGCGAGTCGGCGCCGACGGTGAGCCACTGGACCCGGTGCTGATCACCCGGCACCTGGAGTTCTCGCTGCCCTACCGCTCGCTGTTCGCTCAGGGCGTCCGCCCCGAAACCGTCGGACGCCTGCTCGACGCCATGGTGCTGTTGCTGGCCCGACTGCACCTTGTCGGCTTCCTGTGGGGCGACGTCTCGCTGTCGAACGTGCTGTTCCGACGTGACGCCGGTGAGTTCGCCGCGTACCTGGTCGACGCCGAGACCGCCGAGATGCACGAAGCCCTGACCAAGGGCCAACGCGAGCACGACCTGATGATCGCCACCACGAACCTGTTCGGCGAGTTCTGCGATCTCGAAGCCGGCGGAATGCTGGACGAGTCGCTGAACCCGCAGCGGCTGGTGGATTCGATTCTGGCCCGCTACCGCGAACTGTGGGCAGAGCTCACCGGCGCCGAGGAGTTCTCCGACCAGGAGGTCTTCCGGATCGAGAAGCGGGTGCGGCGACTGAATGCGCTCGGTTTCGATGTGGCCGAGTTGGCCATCGACACGATCGAGGACGGCTCTCGAATCCGGATCCAGCCGAAGGTTGTGGACGCCGGCCATCACACTCGCCGACTGCTGCGACTGACCGGGCTGGACGTCGAGGAGAACCAGGCGCGTCGCCTGCTCAACGACCTGGACACCTTCCGGGCCCGGACCAACCAAGGCGCCATGGACGAGGCTGTCGTCGCCCATGAGTGGCTCACCCAGTGCTTCCAGCCGGTGACCACCGCAGTGCCGTCCGATCTGCGCGGCAAGCGCGACGCGGCGCAGATCTACCACGAGGTGCTCGACTACCGCTGGTACGCCTCGCAACGCGCCCACCGCGAGGTGCCGCTGCTGGAGGCCACCCACGGTTACATCAATGACGTGCTGCGGGCGCTGCCGGATGAGGCCATGTCGGACACTCGCCCGGTCGACGGACGCCAGCTGGCCAATCCCTACGATCCGTCCCAGGGCTTCGTGGACGACGAGGGCCCGATGCCGGTCGACCCGTGGGAGGAAGCTGCGACCGCTGACGACCCGGTGACTCCCCACGGTTTCCTGGACATCGACGCCCTGCGAGCCCGCAAACGATGACCATCCGGATCGACCACTCCGCCGCGGAGCCGCCCTACGACCAGGTGAAGCGGCAGCTGAGCGAACAGATCCGATCCGGCCAGCTGGCGGCCGGAAGCAAGCTGGCCACCGTACGAGCCCTCGCCGACGAGTTGGGCCTGGCCCCGAACACCGTAGCCAAGGCCTATCGGGAGCTGGAGGCGGCCGGGTTGATCGACACCCGCGGCCGGGCCGGCACCTTCGTCAGCGGCGATGACGCCACCGCCAGCGCACGGCGGGCGGCGGCGGAGTACGTCCGTCGGGTCCGGGCGTTGGGGCTCGATGCGCCGACTGCGGTGGCTCTGGTCGAGCACAGCTGGGCGTCGACAACCTGATCGCCGCCCAGCGCGTCCGGGCGTATCCACCGATCCCGATAGACTGCTGCGGTGAGTCTGCACCTATATGACACCGCCCGACGCGAGGTGGTCGAGTTCGTCCCGCTGGTTCCCGGCGAGGTCTCGATCTACTGCTGTGGCGCCACGGTGCAGTCGGCTCCCCATTTGGGCCACGTCCGCAAAGAGGTCAACTTCGACGTCCTGCGCCGCTGGCTGGAGGTGAGCGGCTACCGGGTCACCATGCTCACCAATGTCACCGACATCGACGACAAGATCCTGGCCAAGGCCGAAGCGGCCGGACGTCCGTGGTGGGCGCACGCCTACCTGTTCGAGGCCGCCTTCCACGAGGCGTTCCGCGCGCTCGGGGTCCGTCCGCCGACCTACGAGCCGCGGGCCACCGGGCACGTGCCGGAGATGATCGAGCTGATGGCCACCCTGATCGAGCGCGGCCACGCCTACGCAGCCGAGGACGGCTCGGGTGACGTGTACTTCGACGTCCGCTCCTGGCCGAGCTACGGCGAGCTCTCCGGGATGAAGATCGACGACATGTCACCGGCCGAGGACGCCGACCCGCGCGGCAAGCGTGATCCCCGCGACTTCGCGCTCTGGAAGGGCGTCAAGCCCGGTGAGCCGGCCTCGGCCTCCTGGGACACCCCGTGGGGACGCGGCCGTCCGGGCTGGCACCTGGAGTGCTCGGCCATGGCCGGCAAGTACCTGGGCGATGCCTTCGACATTCACGGCGGCGGCATCGATCTGCGGTTCCCGCACCACGAGAACGAGATCGCCCAATCCAAAGCCGCCGGACGCCCGTTCGCCAGCTACTGGATGCACAACGCCTGGGTGACCATGGCCGGGGAGAAGATGAGCAAGTCGCTGGGCAACACCGCCGACGTGCTGGCCGCGGTCGCCGCCCACGGCGGACGCGCCGTCCGGCTCTACCTGGCCGGACCGCACTACCGCTCGGCCATCGAGCTGTCCGACGCCTCGCTGGCCGAGGCCGCCGCCCAGCTGGCCCGAATCGACGGCTTCCTGGACCGGGTGAAGGCGCTCAAGCTGCCGGCAGCGACGGCCGAACTGCCCGCCGAGTTCGTGGCGGCCATGAATGACGATCTGGGCACCTCGACCGCTCTGGCCACCGTGTTCAACACGGTCAAGCAGGGCAACATCGCCCTGGAGGCCGGCGACAACCAGGCGGCCGTGACCGCCTATGCGCAGGTGCTGGCCATGCTGGACGTCTTCGGGCTGAACCCGGACGCTCCGGAATGGGCACACGAGACCGGTGCCTCCAGTGATCTGACCCCGGTGGTCGACGGGCTGGTTCAGGCCCTGCTCGACCAGCGCACCCAGGCTCGTGCCCGCAAGGACTGGGCCGCCGCCGATGCCATCCGCGACCAGCTGGCCGACCTCGGCCTGAAGGTCACCGATACCCCCGATGGGCCGCGTTGGTCCATCGAGAAGTGAGGACCTGATGCCAGGAAACAGCCAGCGCAAGGGCGCCGTCCGCAAGAAGGGCAAGACCACTCCGGCCGGCTCGGGCGGACGCGTCCGCCGCGGCCTGGAGGGCAAGGGCCCCACCCCCAAGGCGGAGGATCGTCCCTACCACAAGGCCTATCGCCGCCGCGGCCCGGACGAGCCGGGCAAGACCACCGGCGGCCGTCCGCGGACCCGTCCGGGCGCTCGGGCCGCCAACTCGGTGGCTGCCGGCTCCGACTGGGTGATCGGTCGCAACCCCGTGTTCGAGGCGCTGCAGGCCGGACTTCCGGTCAAGCGGGCCTACGTGGCCGACGGCGTCGAGCGGGACGACCGGCTGCGCGACATCCTCAAGTTCGCCGCTGAGAACGGCATCCCGCTGCTGCAGGCCACCCGCACCGAGCTCGACCGGCTGACCGGCGGCGCCGTGCATCAGGGCGTCGCCCTGCAACTGCCGCCGTTCGAGTACGCCGATGCCGAGGACGTCCTGGACGACGCCCTCGACTCCGACCTCGCCCCGATCGTGGTGGCCTGTGACTCGATCACCGACCCGCGCAATCTGGGCGCGATCATCCGCAGCGCAGCCGCCTTCGGCGCGTCCGGCGTGATCATCCCGGAGCGTCGCTCGGCACAGCTCACCGCCGCGGCCTGGAAGACCTCGGCCGGTGCTGCCGCCCGGATCCCGGTGGCCCAGGTCACCAACCTGAACCGGACGCTCAAGCGCTACGCCGACGCCGGCTTCACGATCGTGGGCCTTGCTGGCGAGGCTGAGACCGACGTGGCCGGCTTCCCTGGCATCGACGGCCCGGTCCTGGTTGTGATCGGCTCCGAGGGCGAAGGGCTGGCTCGGCTCGTCCGGGAGAACTGCGACGTGCTGGTGTCGATCCCGATCGGTTCGGCCGTGGAGTCGCTGAACGCATCCGTGGCCGCGTCCATCGCCTTGTACGAGATCAGTCGCACCCGGGGCTGAATCTCTCCGGCCGTCCGTGGCCTGACTAGGGTCGTGCCATGACCAGCCGGCCATCCTCGGGCAGCGAGCCACCACCCGCGCGAACCGGCATGCAACCTTTGGGAGGCGGTGGGCGTCTGAGGGGCATGAGCGTCCCCTCCCCCGCCGTCGAGCTGGCTCCCGCGGCCAGTTTCGAGGACTTCGTCGCCGGCCAACAGGTGGCGCTGCGGCGCTACGCCTTGGCCTTGACGCACAGCCCGGCCGATGCGGACGACCTTCTGCAAACGACCCTGGTCAAGGTCTATCTGGCCTGGGATCGCATCGAGGACCGGACCCGGCTGACCGCCTTCGCCCGGACGACGATGTCGCGCAGTTACGTGTCGGCGTGGCGCCACTGGGGACGCCACGAGTCACCCAGCGCCGAGCCACCTGATCTCTCGACTGCCGGAACGAACCCGATCGACGAGCGCGATCTGATCTGGCGCGGCCTGGAGCGGCTCGGACGCCGTCAGCGCGCGGTCGTCGTCCTGCGCTATCTGGAAGACCTCGATCTCGCCACGATCGCCGACATCCTCGGCATCTCAGTGGGCACTGTGAAGAGCCAGCTCTCCCGTGCCTTGGACAATCTTCGCGGCTACCTGGGAAGTGACCAATCATGAACGACCTGGACGATCTCATCCGCACCTCGCTGCACGAGCACACTGCGGCCGGGACTCCCGATGACACCTTGGCCGAGCGGGTCGAGGCGACCGGCCGTCGGGTCCGGCGTCAGCGCCGGGTGGCCGGGGCCGCGCTCGCGCTGGCTGTTGTGGCCGGACTCGGCTGGGGAACCAGCCTGATCCCGCGGCCGGTCCAGCCGGGGATCGTGGCCTCACCGAGCCCGGTCCCCACCAGCTCCAGCCCCAACAGCAGTGCGACGCAGACGCCGACGCCGAGCACCACTCTCGTCCGTCCGAACTGGGACCCGACTGCGACAACTCGGGACGTCTCGACGGTGGGCGAACACATCGAGAACTCCCAGCCCGACGGCACGCCTCGAGAGACCCGGCTGAACTACTTCGCCTCACCCAGTGGCAAGTTCTCGTGCACGATCAGCACCGAGTTCGCCAACTGCAACAACAACGTTGAGATGCCGGGAATCAAGCCCACTCGTGAGCAGGTCGGCTGCGACGACATCTTGGTGGCCGGCGTCGAGGTGGACAGCAAGGGCCGTGGCGACTGGTATTGCAGCGGCGACCAGAACCAGTTCCCGCAGCTGAACGACCCGGACGGGTCGGGGATTAGCGTCGACGGCACCCTGTGGTGGGACGCAGAGTTCGGCCAGACCCGTCCCGGCCTGCAGGACCCGACGTACACGATGGCGGTACTGCCCTACGGCAAGACCCTGATCGCCGGGGACTTCCGGTGCACCACAGCGACCAGCGGGGTGACCTGCACCAACAGTCGCACCCAGCATGGCTTCCGGATCAGCCAGTCCGAGGTGAAGCTCTTCTGAGGCACCCTGGGCTGACGGTCGCGCTTGAGCCGGACTTGAGGTTGGTTTGAGGTGGGCCTGACCCGGCCCGAATTAGCGTCGGCAACGGAGCCGCCTGGCCCCGCAGACCCGAACGAAAGGCCGTGCATGTCTTCCCTCAAGACGACCCTCGCCAAAGTCATCCTGATCCCGCTGGCGACCGCGCTGTCGCTGGTTGTGTGGGGTCCCGCCGTCGCTCCGGCCGTCGCCGCGCCGGTCGCTGCCTCCGCCACTGTGAGCTCGACGACGGTTCACGTCGCCGCGGTGAAGAAGTACAAGATGTCGACGGTCAAGAAGCACAAGACCGCCAAGTCCTGCTGGACGGTGGTCGGTACCGGCGTCTACGACCTCACCAAGTGGGTCAAGAAGCACCCGGGCGGATCTCGGGCGATCCTGTCGCTGTGTGGCAAGAACGGCACCAAGGCCTTCCGCGCCCAGCACGGCAGCACCGGTGCCGCGGCCCGCGCACTGGCCAAGTACAAGATCGGCAAGCTGGCCTGAGCCAGCACTCTCAGGGCGAGTGGACGGGCCCCTCCCGTCTGCTCGCCCTTTTTCGTGACCGGATTTGCCCTCTCGATTGGCTCTCGAAGCTCCGCAGCGCACGATTTGGCCATCGAGCGCGCAAATCTCGTCGCGGTATCGTGAGAGACGCCGCTCAGACCTCAGGCGCCTCTGCGGTGGACCTGAGTGCCGTGAGGGTGACCCCCACGCAGACGATGAGTCCCCCGGCCACCTGCACCGGGAGCACTTGCTCATGCAGGAAGCTGGCGGCGATCAGCAGCCCCCACAGCGGCACCAGGTTCAGCCCGGTGACTACCGTGGTGCTGGACAGCCCACGCAGCGCCCGCGCGTAGGTCACCATGGCAGCAATCGAACACAGCAAGGTGAGTCCGGCCAGTGCCGCCAGCGTCGACGACGGCTGGGTCGGCCAGTGCCAGCGGGGCAGCTCGATCAGCGCCAGCGGCACGAAGGCGAGCCCACCTACCGCGTCCTGCCAGGTGATGGTCAGCAGCGGCGAGGTCGTCACCTCTCTGGTGATGAACGTGTAGAAGGCCCACAAGACTCCCGGCACCAGAAGCAGCAGGTCGCCCCACAGCCGCATCGGGGTCACCGCGGACGCATCCGGAACCGCCACCACGATGACGCTCACCCCCAGCCCGGCCAAGCCGATCCCGAGCCACGCGGATCCGGAGGTCCGACGCCGGTTCACCGCCGCATCGGCCAGCGCCGTCAAGGCGGGGTAGGACGCCACCAGGAGGGCGGCATCGGTCGCGTTCGCCCACTGCAGGGCCAGGTTCTCCACGGCGAAGTAGGCCGTGACTCCCAGTAGTCCGGAGGCGAGATCTGGGATCTGCAAGGGCGCAGCGCGATCATCGAACGCGCCAATCAGCTGATCAGCGTGGCCAAGTCGCGGATCCTGGCCGAGATCTGGGCCCAGGACGTCCCGGCCCTGCACGAACAGCTGATCGCGGCCATCGCCCGTGGGGTCACGGTGATCGTGATCGGCTACGGCGAGCTGGAGCTTCCCGGCGCGGTGATCCATCGCCACCCCGGCACCGACGTGGTCACCTCTGGGCTGGGTGGACGCTGGCTGGTGATCTCGGTCGACGACCGCGAGATCGTCGCGGGCAATGTCTCGGCCGGTGCCCACTCCCGCGCCGCGTGGACGTCACATCCCGGGCTGGTGGTGCCGGTCACCGAGTTGGTTCGCCACGACCTGTACAAGATCGAGATGCTCGATCGGCACGCCGACGTGCTCGAGGCCAGCTTCGGGCCCGGCCTGCAGCGGCTGCGGGACAAGTACGCCCCGCTGGCCGGTCAGTAGACCGGCCCGGAGCACCCCGATCAGGCCCCAGCGACCGCCTCGACCAGAGCGGCGTTGAACGCCGGCAGATCGCGCGGGCTGCGGCTGGTCACCAGGTTGCCGTCGACGACCACCTCGGCATCCACCCAGTCAGCACCGGCGTTTTTCAGATCGGTGGAGATCCGGGTGGTTGAGGTGATCTTGCGGCCCGGCACCACGCCGGCCTCGATCAGGATCCAGGGGCCATGGCAGATCGAGGCCACCGGCTTGCCGGCGTCGAAGAAGGCCTTCACAAAGGCGATCGCCTTCGGATTCGTCCGGATCTTGTCCGAGTTCAGGGTGCCACCAGGCAGGACCAGCGCGTCGTAATCGGCGGGGTCGGCGTCGTCCAAGGTGATGTCCACGTCGAAGTCGTCGCCGCGATCCCAGTCGTGGATCAGAGCGGTGATCGTCCCCGGCTCTTCGCTGACCAGGACGGGCTCGGCACCCGCGCTCTCCAGCACCGCCCACGGCTCGGTCAGCTCCGGCTGCTCGACCCCGCGCTTCAGCAGGAAAGCCACCTTCTTGCCGCTCAGATCGGCCATCATTCCTCCTTGCTCGCTACGGCACTGACCCTACTAGCGCGGGCCAATCCGAGCGACCAGCGACCCTGCGCGATCGACGCCGCTCGCCGCGACCGTCCCTCGACGTTCGCGCTACCGAAGGGAACTCCTGCTACCGAAAATCCGGTAGCGAGAGTTCCAGTCGGCAGCAAACGCGAGTCGGGCGGGACGGTTCGAATCGGACGACCGGGACGAGCTCGGACGCCACCCACCCAGGGCGTCAGCCGCGCAGCACCTCAGCGATGGCTGCGGCGACCGGATCGAGGTTGCGCGCATTCAGTGCGGCCACGCAGATGCGTCCCTTGTCGGTGCCGTAGATGCCGAACTCGGCGCGCAGCCGCAGCATCTGCTCCTTGGTCAGTCCGGAGTAGCTGAACATGCCGACCTGGCGGGCGATGAACTCCATGTCCTGCTCGACGCCGGCCGCCACCAACCCGTCCACCAGGGCACGGCGCATGGCCTTGATCCGATCCCGCATCCCGCCGAGTTCGGCCTCCCACTGGGAGCGCAACTGCGGGTCACCGAGCACGGTCGAGACCACTTTGGCCCCGAAGGTGGGCGGGTTGGAGTAGTTGGTACGGACCACGATCTTCAGCTGGCTGAGCACCCGGGCGGCCTCGTCCGCGTCGGTGCAGACGACGGCCAGCGCCCCGATCCGCTCGCCGTACAGGGAGAAGGTCTTGGAGAACGACACCGACACGAACAGCGGTCCGCCGGACTCGACGAAGCGGCGCACCGGGGCGGCGTCGTCGACCAAGCTCTGCGAAAAGCCCTGATAGGCCATGTCGACGAACGGCACCAGATCACGCTCGCGGACGACGGCAACAACCTGCGCCCACTGCTCGTCGTTGAGGTCGTAGCCGGTGGGGTTGTGGCAGCACGGGTGCAGCACCACGATCGTCCCCGGCGCGGCGGCAGCGAGATCCTCGAGCATGCCGGCGAAGTCGATGCCGTGGGCGGCCTCGTCGTAGTAGCGGTAGGTGCCCACCGTCAGCCCAGCACGGGTGAACAGAGCCTGATGGTTCTCCCAGGACGGATCGGAGACCAGCACAGTGGCGTCCGGGCTCACCTGGGAGAGGAAGTCGGCACCGACCTTGAGGGCTCCGGTGCCGGACAGGGTCTGCAGCATCGCCACCCGTCCGGACTCGGCGACCTCCGAGCCGCTGCCGAAGATCAGGTCGCGGACCAGGTTGTAGTAGGTGGCCAGGCCGGGGATCGGCAGGTAGGGCCGGGGCGCCCCCTCGGCGTTGATCCGGTCGGCAGCCTCACGCACGCACTCCAGCACCGGCACCTTGCCCGACTCGTCCTGGTAGACCCCGACGCCCAGGTTCACCTTGGCCGGACGCTGATCGGCGACGAAGGCCTCGGTCAGGCCGAGGATCGGATCCGGCGGAGCGGCGGTTACCTGGGAGAACAGCGACATCAGTTGGTCCTTATCGTGGGATTTGCCGTCCAGAACTCTAGTCAGCCCTGGCGTCCGGACTCAGTGCCGCACTCCTCGCGGACAGTGCACCCCTGGCCACCCTTCCAATGCGGGGACGGTTCCATTACCGTCCAAGGTTCACCAAGCTCCAATGCGGGGACGGTTCCATTACCGTCCAAGGTTCACCAAGCGTCAAGGTTGGACGGTAATGGAACCGTCCCCGGGAGTCAGGCGACGAGGGGTCGGGAGAGGTCCTCGCCGGTCAGGAGAGCAGTCGGGCGTAGTCGTGGACGCCGTCGCGGGCCAGGCTGGTCAGCAGATTTCGGGTGTCCGGGACGAAGAGCCAACTCGGGTCACGCAGGAGCGCACCGAGCGCCTCAAGGGACAGCCACTCGCCGGAGACGATCTCGCCGTCGGCGAAGCGGACGGGCCCGTCCCAGCGGGCCTCGAAGACGTACTCGAGCACCCGAACCGTCTCGTCCTGGAACAGGCGCGTCCCCAGCGGCTCGAGCACGGCCCCTTCGACGCCGAGTTCCTCGGCGAGCTCTCTCGGGGCATTCTCGATCGGATCCTCACCGAACCGAAGCACTCCCCCACAAGCGGCGTCGTGGGCCGAAGGGCACCAATCCTTCAGCGGCGAGCGTTCGTGGACGTACAGCTCACCGGCCGCATTGCGCAGCAGGATGGCACTCGCGGCATGGAGCAGATTCTCGGCCCGCATCCGCGACCGCGGGACGCCACCGAGCACCGTCCCGTCCGCGGCGACCAGGGCCACCTCTTCGTCCATCACTGCCCTCCTGCCTCTGCGGTCTTCTCTGTGATTCTGCACCTCGACGCGAACGGCACGGTGTCCATCCCGGCCCGGCCTGGTTCAGCCCCACCTCGCAGCCTCGGTAGGCTGGCCGGGTCGCCGATCGAGGAGTTCAGCCCGTGTCCGACTTCGCCAGCACTGTGTCCGGCATCTACCAGCAGACCTTGTCCGTGATCGAGGCCGTGGAGCCTCGCATCGCCGCGGCCACTCGCGCCGAGCTCACCGACCAGCGAGGTTCGCTGAAGCTGATCGCCAGCGAGAACTACGCCTCGCTGCCCGTTCTGCTGACCATGGGTACCTGGTTGAGCGACAAGTACGCCGAGGGCACCGTCGGGCACCGCTTCTACGCCGGCTGCCAGAACGTCGACACCGTCGAGAGTGTCGCGGCCGAGCACGCCCGCGAGCTTTTCGGCGCCGAGTATGCCTACGTCCAGCCGCATTCGGGCATCGACGCCAACCTGGTCGCCTACTGGTCGATCCTGGCCCACCGGATCGAGAGCCCCACCCTGGAGCGTCTGGGCGCCAAGACTGTCAACGACCTCGAAGAGGACGACTGGGAGCAGCTGCGGGCCACCTTCAATGCCCAGCGGGTGATGGGAATGAGCCTGGACGCCGGCGGTCACCTGACCCACGGCTTCCGGCACAACATCTCCGGCAAGATGTTCCGCCAGCACTCCTACGGCACCAACCCCACCACCGGCCTGATCGACTACGACAAGCTGCTGGCCGACGCCCGTGAGTTCAAGCCACTGATCCTGGTGGCCGGCTACTCCGCCTACCCACGCCGGGTGAACTTCGCGAAGATGCGCGAGATCGCCGACGAGGTGGGCGCCACCTTGTTCGTCGACATGGCCCACTTCGCCGGTCTGGTGGCCGGCAAGGTGTTCACCGGCGAAGAGAACCCGGTCCCCTACGCTCACGTGGTCGCCTCGACCACGCACAAGTCGCTGCGCGGCCCGCGTGGCGGCTTCGTCCTGGCCACCGCGGAGTACGCGCCCAGCGTCGATCGCGGCTGCCCGATGGTGCTGGGCGGCCCGCTGTCCCACGTGATGGCGGCCAAGGCGCTGGCCTTCGCCGAGGCTCGCCAGGCGTCCTTCCAGACCTACGCCCAGCAGGTGGCCGACAACGCGAAGGTCCTTGCCGAAGGCCTGATGAAGCGTGGCGTGAAGCTGGTCACCGATGGCACCGACAACCACCTGGTGCTGATGGACGTGAGCTCCTTCGGGCTGACCGGACGCCAGGCCGAGTCGGCGCTGCTGGATTCGGGCGTGGTGACCAACCGCAACTCCGTCCCCAACGACCCGAACGGCGCCTGGTACACCTCCGGCGTGCGGATCGGCACCCCGGCGCTGACCTCGCGCGGCTTCGGTGCCGCCGAGTTCGACAAGGTGGCCGAGCTGATCACCGACGTGCTGAAGGCGACCACCCCGGTGGCCACCGCGGCCGGTGCCCCGGGCAAGGCGAAGTACACCATCGCCGACGGCGTTGCCGAGCGGACGTATGCTGCGGCCGGAGAGCTTCTGGACGCCAACCCGCTGTACCCGGGCCTGGAGCTCTGAGTTCGCAGCGGGTCCCGACGTCGTCGCGTCCCGCTTCCCCGCACGCTCAGCGACTGAACAGGACGCCCTGGACGGTGGTCACGAAGGCGTTCAGCGAGGCCGGCAGGTCGGCCAGCTGCCAGGTGGACGGGCCGTGGTACCAGTCGAGATCCGTCGAATCCGGCTGATCGTCGTCGTCGGCGTCGGCCAGTGCCTGCAACCAGCGCTCCCGGCCACCGAGCACCACCGCGTACGGCAGCAACCGGGACACCTGCTCGAGCCGATCAGCCAGCGGCAGTTGTTCGACGGGCTGAGTGAGCAGGCTGCCGCGCAGCACGTCCAGGCCGGCCAGCACCGCCCGTCCGGATGCGGTCCGGGCCGGCAACTCCTGAGCCACGAAGATCAGGCCCAGGGCCAGCATCATCACGCCCAGGCCGGTCAGGCCGAAGTGAGTGAAGGCGGCCAGCGCCACCGTGACGGCGACCGAGAGTCCGACTGCTACCCAGCCGAGCGTCGTCCAATGGCTTCGGGTGGTGTCCGGACGCCGGGTGAACCAGCCTCGCTCGACGACCTCGGCATACAGCTCGGATTGGATCTGCCCGATCGAGCCGGCCACGCTTCGGGCCAGGTTGGTCAGCAGCACCGGATCGCCCTGGGCCGGTGCGATCGCGTCCAACAGGGTGCGCTCGTAGTCGAGCAGCGGGCCGTCGTGGCGGCGGCGCGAGAACGTCCATTGCGTCGGGGCGTGCGCCGACTCCCGCTCCAACTCAGTGATCAGCAGATGGCCGCGGACGGCCAGATCCAGCACCGAAGCAGTGATGTCGATCGGATCGACGCGCTCGTCGGCCAGGGTCCCGATCACGCCCGGACGGATCCCGTCCACCGTGGTGAAGCTCACCTGGCCCGCCCCGATGGGGTTGAACGTGGCGACCAACTGCGGAGCTACCGCGGACGCGTCCCGGCCAACCCGGCGATGCAGCAGCCACAACGCCAGGGCACCCAGCACCACCGTGCCGGCCGCGACAGCCAGCGCCAGCGGCTCGGTGGAAAAGGCCCGATCCAGGGTCCACAGCTCGCGCAGGTCCTGGTTCGACGGAATCGCCGTCGCCGGGAATCGCAGGCTGGCCACGACGACCTCGCCGGCCGCCCGGCGCTCGTCGCGGAAGTAGGGGTTCGGGTACTCGTGGGTGCCGCCGCCATAGAAGGTGCAGCCGCTCGGCGAGGCCGGGTCGCCCGCAGCACAGTCGATCATGGTGAACGCGGACGGAGCGTGGACGGTTGCCTCGAAGGTCTCCACCGGCACATTCAGCCCCTGGAGCAGCGGCCAGGAGATCAGCGTCTCGTCGTCGGCGGCGATCGCGGCGCCATGGACGGCGTAGCTCAGTTTCACCTGCGCGGCACCCCCGGTCGGCACGCTGATCCGGGTGGAGGTGGGCTCGACCGTGGTGTCGAACGCGGCCGCCGGCGCACCACCGACCTCGACGGCGATGTCACTGATCGCGAAGTAGTAGGCGTGCGCGTCCGGAGTGCGGGTGCGCGTGCTCAGCTGCTGGACCAGGGTGGTCGGGGCCGCCCCGGCGAAGTCGATGGCCTCGGTGACCTTCAGGACCCCGTCGGCCTCGATGGTGGCATCGACGGTGTAGTTGGCGGCCCGCCCTTCGGCGTGAGCAAGACCGGCCGAGCCGATCATCAGCGCCAATCCGGCCACCAGGCTCGCGGTCACTCGACGCGTCGTCGCTCCGATCATGGCCACCCGTCCTTCCGTTCCGGGCACAGCCTATGGGTTGGCCGCCGAGCGCGTACACGACTGGCCCGACACCTCCCCGACGACGAGGCCAGCGTCTAGGCTGTGCCCCGTGACGCAGCAGTGGGGTGGACCGGGCCAGCAGCAGTGGCCGCCGCCTCAACAGTGGCCGCAGGCTCCGCAGTGGCCGGCTCCGTCCGGCCAGCCGTACGGTCAGGCTCCCGCCCCGGGCAGCTTCACCCCGTACCCGCAGCAGGCTTATCCGACCTACCCGGCGCCGGGTTCGTTCTATCAGCCGCCGCGCCGACCCAGCCCGCTGCGCGGACTGCTGTTCGCGGCCTTCCTGGCGATCGGGGTGGTGATCTTCGCGATCTCGGTGCTCAGCTGGCTGAGCGAGGACGTCTCGGCCCAGGACTATCCGGACGCCACCAGCAGCTCCTCAGCGTGGCCGACCGACGAGCAAAGCCCGGACGACCAGCCGTCCACCGATCCGGGCAGCACCGACGATGAGGTGGGCGCACCGGACCACCACCCCTCCGAGCTGCCCAGCCCCGACAACTACACCCAGGCGACCACCTGGCTGCAGAAGAACCCTGTCTACCGGCAGGCACCGACGATCCCGACCGACTGCGCACTGCCCGAGATCGACATGACCCGGGCGTCCAGCACGGCACTGGAGAAGCACCTCAATGACCTCACCGCCTGCCTGGTGAAGGTCTGGAAACCGCCGCTGGCCGCCGCCGGCTTCGAGCTGCCCCGTCCGCCGGTGACCGTCTACAACGGCGCGGTCACCACCAAATGCGGCAAGCTCGACGACATCAACGCGGTCTACTGTTCAGCCGACCAACAGATCTACTACTCGCGTCAGCTGTGGAAGATCTTCCCGACCGATCAGCAGCGGGACCGGTTCGTGGTCGAGACCGTACTGGCCCACGAGTTCGGCCACACCCTTCAGGCCCGCACCGGGATCCTGATCTCGTCCATGGCCTGGGAGCAGCGCGCCGAGGAGAAGGACGACAGTGCGGCGGCCAACGTCTACTCCCGCCGTCTGGAAGTGCAGGCCGACTGCTTCTCCGGCATGTTCAGCCACGCCGTGGCGCAATCCTCGGGGCTGTCCAGCGACGAGCTGGCCAATCTGCGCGACGTGATCTACAACCTCGGTGACGACGTGCTCACCGGCCAGGCCGGCTACGACGGGGACCATGGCTCCGGCAAGGCCCGCAAAGCCTGGTTCACTACCGGCCAGACCGGAAGCTCGATGGGCGCCTGCAATACCTACACCGTCAGCGAGAAGGCCGTGCGCTAGGGCTCCGGCCCCAGAAGTCCGGGTGAGCTTCGGCTCAGGCCTGGATCAGCGCAGTGGCGATCGCAGCCACCCCTTCGCCACGTCCAGTCAGGCCAAGCCCGTCGGTGGTGGTCCCGGACACGCTGACCGGGGCTCCGACCGCCGCACTCAGCACGGCCTCCGCCTCGGCTCGGCGGGCCGCCAGCCGGGGACGGTTCCCGATCACCTGAATGGCCACATTCACCACCGAGAATCCCGCCTCGTTGAGCATGGCCACGGTCGCGGTCAGGAAAGCCACCCCACTGGCTCCGGACCACTCTGGACGATCGACGCCGAAGTTGCTGCCGAGATCGCCGAGCCTGGCCGCGGAGAGCAGCGCGTCACAGGCTGCATGCGCGGCCACGTCACCGTCGGAATGCCCGGCCAGCCCGGACGGTTCGTCCGGGAACTCCAGCCCGGCCACCCACAGTGGGACGCCGTCGGCGAAGGCATGGACGTCGGTGCCGACTCCCACCCGCAGGTTCATCGCCGGCTCCGTTCGATCGCCTCGGCCAACACCAAGTCGAGCGGTTCGGTCACCTTCAGGGCGTCCCGGGAACCCTCGACGAGCGCAATCGGAACTCCGGCCGCCGCCACCGCGGAGGCGTCGTCGGTGATCTGCAGCCCGCCTTGCCGAGCCTGGGCCAGCGCGGCAACCAACACGGGGCGCTCGAATCCTTGCGGCGTCTGGACCAGGCGCAGCTGCGAGCGATCGATGACCACCGACCCGTCCTCGGTCAGCTGCCGGACGGTGTCCACTACCGGCATCACCGGGACGCAGCCGGACGCACCCTCCCGCAGCGCGGCGATCACCCGGGCCACAACAGCCCCGGGTACGAGCGCCCGGGCGGCATCGTGGACGAGCACATAGCGGCAACCGTCGAAGGCCGGATCGCCGGCCATGGCGGCCAGCCCGGCCTCGACCGACGCCGCACGATCCTCTCCGCCGTGCACATAGACGGCAGGGATCGGAGAATCCGCCAGCGCAGCCTCGAAATCGGCCTCGGTTCCGGGGGCGATCACCACCACTGCCCGATCAACGCCGCCGGCCGCCAAGCCCTCCAAGCAATAGCTGACCAGGGGTCGCCCGTTCAGCAGGCGCAGAGCTTTGGGTTCAGTTCCGCCCAGGCGTACACCAGCTCCAGCGGCAACGACGACCGCAACCACCGGCTCCATGGCTGGTCCTTAGGAGGCCAACACCTCGTCGAGCATGACCTCGGCCCGATCCTCGGCGACCTTTTCGGCCAGCGCGAGTTCGGAAACCAGGATCTGCCGAGCCTTGGCCAGCATCCGCTTCTCTCCAGCGGAGAGACCGCGCTCCTTCTCCCGGCGCCACAGGTCGCGGACGACCTCGGCGACCTTCAGGACATTGCCTGAGTGCAGCTTCTCAAGGTTGGCCTTGTAGCGACGCGACCAGTTGGTCGGCTCTTCAGCGTGAGGTGCTCGCAAGACGGTGAAAACCCGTTCCAGGCCATCGGCGTCCACCACATCCCGGACTCCAACGAGGTCCAGATTGCAGGCCGGAACGCGCACCACCAAGTCATTCTGACCAACGATCCGCAGCACGAGGTAAAGCTTTTCCTCGCCCTTGATCGTCCGGTTCTCCAGAGCCTCGATGACCGCCGCGCCATGATTGGGGTAGACCACGGTTTCACCAATTGTGAACGTCATAACAGCTTTGCCACCTTTCCCGGGTATCCATTCTAGCACGCGGGTCCAGCACCCCAAAGACCGTCTCTCCTAGCCAACTGCACATTCCGAGGTTGACAACCCCGTCCGGCTGTGCCTGGCGGTCCCCCGCACAGATGACCCCTAGTCGGCGCGACTTTGCACGAATGTGCGTCGGACTCAGCCGTAGGTCACTTCGTCGGAGAACAGTCCAGAAATCGACTCGCCACAGTTGATCCGACGCATCGCCTCCGCGAAGAGGGGGGCGACGGTGACCACCGAAAGCCGGTCCAGGCCGACCGGCGGCGGAACGGTATCGGTGGTGACGATCTCGACGATGTCGGGGACCGCATTGAGCCGTTCGACGGCCTTGCCGCTGAACAGGCCATGGGTGCAGGCCACCGAAATCGAGTTCACGTGGTAGCGACGGACGGTCTCAATCAGCTCGACCACCGAACCGGCCGTGGCGATCTCGTCGTCGAGGATGATCACGTCCTTGCCGCCGACCTTGCCGACGATGGCATCGATGACCACCTTGTCGTCGGCCTGGCGCCGCTTAGAACCGGCCGCCATGCCCACCCCGAGCATCCGGGCGAACTGGTTGGCCTCCTTGGCGTTGCCGAAGTCCGGCGAGACCACGACGGTCTTGGACAGATCACGGCTGCGGAAGTGCTCGGCGAGCACCTCCAGCGCACTGAGGTGATCCACCGGCATCGAGAAGAAGCCGTGCACCTGCTGGGCATGCAGCGCCATGGTCAGCACGCGGTTCGCACCGGCGGTGTGGATCAGATCCGCCACCAGGCGTCCACCGATGCTGATTCGGGGCGCGTCCTTCTTGTCCGAGCGGGCGTACGCGTAGTGCGGCATCACGACCGTCACCGACGCGGCCGAAGCGCCGCGGGCGGCGTCGGCCATCATCAGCAACTCCATCAGGTTCTCCTGGGTGGGAGGAACCAGTGGCTGGATGATGTACACGTCCCGTTGGCGGCAGTTCGCCCGCAACTGCACCTGAAGGCAGTCATTGGAGAAGCGGGAGAGCCGCGACGGGGAAAGTTCTACGCCGAGGAGCCGGCAGACATCCTGAGCGAAAGCGGGATGGCCATGGCCAGAGAACACGGTGATGTCCGTCGTCACCGGAGTACCTTAGCCTCCCTCGGCCGCCCCGCGCGCCGCGCCGGGTGCCGCGAGACGCCCGCGATCAACTATTGAACTTGTAACCAAGCCCGCGGACGGTGACCAGCAACTCCGGATTGGCCGGGTCCACTTCGAGCTTCGCCCGCAGCCGCTTGACGTGGACGTCCAGGGTTTTGGTGTCGCCGACATAGTCGGGTCCCCACACCCGGTCGATCAGCTGACCGCGGGTGAGCACCCGGCCGGAGTTGCGCAGCAGCAGTTCGAGCAGTTCGAACTCCTTCAGCGCCAGCTGGGTCGGGATCCCCCGCACCGTGGTCTCGTGCCGCTCGACGTCCATCCGGACGCCGCCGGCCTCGATCACGTCGGTGACCAGATCGACCTCGGCGCCGCGGCGCAGCACCGCCCGGATCCGGGCCACCAGCTCGCGTCCGCTGAACGGCTTGGTGACGTAGTCGTCAGCGCCCAGCTCGAGGCCCACCACCTTGTCCACCTCGGAATCGCGGGCCGTCACCATGATGATGGGGACGTTCCCGCGGGCCCGCAACTGGCGGCAGACCTCGGTGCCGGACAGGCCCGGCATCATCAGGTCGAGCAGCACGATGTCGGCACCCTGGCGGTCGTAGGTGGCCAGGCCCGCGGAGCCGTCCGCTGCCGAGGAGACCTCGAAACCCTCGCGCTGCAGCAGGAAGCCGATGGTCTCCCGGTAGCTCTCTTCGTCCTCAATGATCAGCACCCGAGTCATCGGGACACCTCCTCGCGTTCAGCCGGATCTCCGGCAGCAGATTGGACGGGGAGCCGCAGGGTGAAGGTCGACCCCTGCCCTGGACGGCTCCACACACTGACGTCGCCACCGTGGGCCGAGGCGATGTGCTTGACGATGGACAGTCCCAGGCCGGTGCCACCACTGGCCCGGCTCCGGTCGGCGTCCACCCGATAGAAGCGCTCGAAGATCCGCTTCTGGTCGGCCTCACTGATGCCGATTCCGGTATCGGATACTCGCAGTTCGACCTCACCGACGGTTTCCTGGGCGGAGACCGCGACCCGGGCTCCCCGCTCGGAGTAGGCGATCGCGTTCTGGACGAGGTTGGTCAGCGCCGTCTCCAGCTGCTCGGCATCGCCATGCAGAGTGAGCCCGGGCTGAACCGAGCTGGAAACCGAGATGCCGGACGCCTCCGCCCGCTCCCGGGTCCGGGCGACGGCGGCGGCAACCACGTCCGCCACCACCACGGTGCGGGCGTCGCCGGCGGAATCGGCGGCTTGCAGCCGGGACAACGCGATGATCTGGCTGACCAGTTCGTTGAGCCGGTCAGCTTCGGCGATCAGTTTGTTCAGGAAGTGCTTGACCGCATCGGGGTCGTCGGTGGCGGCCTCTGCGGCCTCAGCCAGCAGGCTGATCGCCCCGATCGGCGTCTTGAGTTCGTGACTGATGTTGGCCACGAAGTCCCGCCGGGTCTGGCTGAACCGCAGATCGGCCGAGCGGTCCTCCCCGATCACCACGGCACCCTCATTGCTGAGTAGGACGGCCCGCACCGACAGCAGCAGCGGGGCACCGGTGCTCGGCTCGATCAGCCGCATTTCGGACTCATTGGTCCGTCGCTGGGCACGCGCGTCGGCGACCAGTTGCTGCACCTCGGCCAGGGCAATGGAGGAGCCCCGGACCATGCCGATCGACTTGGCGAAGTCCGAGCAGGCCAGCACCCGGTCAGAATCGGAGAGCACGATCACCGCGGCCCGCAGCGGTCCGAGGATTTCGCCCAAGTGGTGGCGGTTCACGATCTGGCCGGCCACCCGGCGCGCAGAGCGGCGCACCAGCAGCCACAGCACCAACGCAGCGAGCCCGGCACCGAGTACCGCGCCGAGGAGAGCCCAAGCAATTGGCGTCACAGTTGCTGAGTGTAGGGAATCCGCTGCGCCCCAATGACCGGTTGTGAGCGCTTCCCAGTCAGGCTTGGCGGAAGATTCACTGACTGTTTACCAATCGTTCGCCCGGCCGCACCACGACAGGGGGACGGCGTGTCTAGCCTTCTTCCTGGAAGCCACTGGGCGCCTGCGGGCGCGCCCCGGAATGGAAGAAGAACATGCGGGACAACTACCGAGAGAACCTGGAGAGTGTCGTCGCCGACCTGGTCGGGATGAGTGAGGCCGTCCAGGTGGCCGTCCGCCAGGCAACCAAGGCGCTGCTCGATGCCGATCTCACCGTGGCTGAGGCAGTGATCTCCGGTGACTCGTCGATCGACAAGATGCACGACGAGCTCGAGACGCGCTGCTTCTCGTTGCTGGCCCGGCAGGCTCCGGTGGCCGGCGAACTGCGCACGGTCGTTGCCGCGCTGCGGATGGTGGCCGACCTGGCCCGGATGGGCGATCTCGCCGCCCACGTGGCCAAGATCGCCCGGCTGCGCTACCCGGAGCGCGCCGTCCCCGAGGGTCTGGTGCCGAACTTCACGCTGATGGCGCGCGTCGCCGAGGAGATGGTCGCCACCGCTGGACGTTCACTGCGCGAGCGCAACGCCCACGACGCCGGACGCCTTGCCGACTCCGACGAGGAGATGGACGAGCTGCGCAAGAGCCAGTTCCGGGTGATGCTCGGCCAGGACTGGCCGTACACCGTCGAAGCCGCCGTGGACGTGGCCCTGCTCGGCCGCTACTACGAGCGGATCGCCGACCACGCCGTGATCATGGCCGCCCGGGTGATCTACGTGATCACCGGCCTGCTCCCCGAAGGCGAGAACTGGCCGGTCGCCTGAGCCCCACATACACGCAGGCTGTGAGTCTGGCGCCGTACTCGGAGCCAGACTCACAGCCTGTGACGTATCTGAGGGAGTGAGCCCTTACTTCTTGCCCTGGTTCTTGACGGCCTCGATGGCGGCCTTGGCGGCCTCCGGGTCGAGGTAGCGTCCGCCCGGGGTGATCGGACGCAGGTCCTCGTCCAGTTCGTACAGCAGCGGGATGCCGGTCGGGATGTTCAGCCCGGCGATGTCGGCGTCGCTGATCCCGTCCAGGTGCTTGACCAGAGCGCGCAGCGAGTTGCCGTGGGCCACGACTAGGACGGTCTTGCCGTCGCGCAGGTCCGGGACGATCGAGTCGTACCAGTAGGGCAGCATCCGGATGACGACGTCCTTGAGGCACTCGGTCAGCGGACGAGCCTCCGGCGGCAGGAAGGCATACCGGGCGTCGTTGAACTGGGTGTACTCGTTCTCGTCGTCCAGGGCCGGCGGCGGGGTGTCGTAGGAACGACGCCAGAGCATGAACTTCTCTTCGCCGTAGGCCTCCAGGGTCTCGGCCTTGTTCTTGCCCTGCAGGTTGCCGTAATGGCGCTCGTTGAGCCGCCAGGAGCGACGCACCGGCACCCAGTGCCGATCGCAGCCGTCCAGGGCGAGGTAGGCGGTGTGGATGGCGCGGCGCAGGACCGAGGTGTGCACCACGTCCGGCAGCAGCGCCTCGGACTTGAGTAGTCCGGCACCCCGCTTGGCCTCGGCGACTCCCTTGTCATTGATGTCGACGTCCACCCAGCCGGTGAACAGGTTCTTGGCGTTCCATTCGCTCTCGCCGTGGCGGAGCAGGATCAGCTTGGCACTCATATCCGAAAGCCTATCCGCGTTCATGGCCCCGAGACTCACCGTGTCTGCAAGCTGGCAGAATCGGTGAACATGACACGACCTGGGCTAGCAGTGGTGACCGGAGCCAGCAGTGGGATCGGCGCAGCGACGGCCCGGCAGTTGGCCGCGGCCGGCTTCGAGGTGATCTGCGTGGCGCGGCGCACCGAGCGGATCGAAGTGCTGGCCGCCGAGATCGGCGGACGGGCCCTGACCTGCGACATCACCAGCGACGCCGACGTGGCAGCGCTGGCCGAGGCTGTCGGTGGACGCCTGGACGTCCTGGTGAACAACGCCGGCGGAGCCTTCGGCCTGTCGCCGGTGGCCAGCGCCGACATCGCCGAGTGGGATCGGATGTACCAGCTGAACGTGCTGGGCACTGAGCGGGTGACCCGTGCCTTGCTGCCGGCCATCGTCGAGGCTCATGGCGCCGTGGTGTTCGTGACTTCGACCGCAGCCGAATCCGCCTACGAAGGCGGCGCCGGCTACTGCGGAGTGAAGGCCGCCGAGCGGATGCTGGCCGGCGCGCTGCGCCTGGAGTTCTACGACAAGCCGGTCCGGATCACCGAAATCAGCCCGGGCATGGTGCACACCGAGGAGTTCTCGCTGGTGCGGCTGGGTGGCGACCAGGCCAAGGCGGACGCCGTCTACGCCGGTGTCCCCGACCCGCTGGTGGCCGATGACGTGGCCGAGGCGATCGTGTGGATGGCGACTCGTCCCGCCCACGTGAACATCGACCGGCTGGTGATCCGTCCGGTCGCTCAGGCGGCCAACCACAAGACCTACCGGGTCGGCTGAGGCCACCCCCTGGTCAGTGTGGGGCGAGCACCTCGAACCCCGGGACGTTGCGCAACACCCCGAAGAGCACCAGACCGATCCCGACCGCCCACAGCACCCACGCTGGGGCCAGGAAGGCCCGGCCCTTTCCGGTGACCGCTCGGCGGCCCCACAGGAACCAGGAGACGGCCAGGTAGGGCAGCGCCAAGACCGCCACCGGGTTCATCGACCAGGCACCGCCGAGGTTGCCGACCGTCAGGAAGTGCAGCGCCCGTAACGCACCACAGCCCGGGCAGTACCAGCCGGTCAGCGCATACGTCGGACAAGGCGGGTAGTGACCGGGCTGGTTCGGATCGACGGCGTGAAGCAGGACGAGGCCGGCGATGGCGCCGACCCCGACCACGCCGACTTTGGAGAGCGCGCAGGCCTGATGCCGGAGCGCTGCGTTGTGCTCAGTGATCAGGGCTGGTAGCTCCCGATGGCGGCCAGTCCGCCGAGCGCGAAGAGGAACACTAAGTAGAGGATGGCGCCGACGACGCCGGCGATGGCAGCCCACATCGAGAACTGCTTGGCCTTGTTGGAGGCGTCCATGGCGCCAGCCACGTCACCCATCGCCCACTTGCTGTTCACCTGAGTGGAGAACACGATGGCCGCGATGCCCAGCGGCAGGCAGCACAGCACCGTGGACAGGATTGCCCACACCAGATAGTTGTCCGGCGGCGTCCCCTGGTAGGGCGGTTGCGCACCGTACTGAGCCGGTCCCATTCCTTGCGACACTTTCGATCTCCTCCCGTAAGGTGCGCACACCATAGCGAAGGAAGTGGCAACCTGTCAGCGACTTGCGGAATTATCCGGATATCGCCTGCCGACTAGGCATGGCGCAGGTCGGAAAGTAGTCCGATCAGCTAATGCGGCGATAGGAATCGACGTCGCCGGGATCGGCGTAACGATCGGCCAAATCGGCGTAGGGATCGTCCTCTTCGACCTCTTCGGTCTCGGCCACCGGGTCGGGATCGTAGGGGTCACCGCGCAGCTCTCGCTCCAGGGAGGAGAAGTCGGTGGAGTAGGAACGATATTTCAGATCGCGAGCGACTTTCGTCTGCTTCGCCTTTGCACGGCCGCGCCCCATCTGGTCGGGTCAGCCCCCTCGCCTGTCGCAGCGGTCGAAGCCGCTATCTGTGAATCATGGTTTCGTCGTGAGGCAAGGGTACCCAATCCCGGCAGCCCCGCAAAGACGGACGCTCAGTAGCCGGGGTGGGTTCCGTGCAGGCTCACTCGTGCCGACGAGCCCGGCTCGGCCACGGCAGCCCCCGCCACCCAGGCATCGATGCCGGCGGACTGGGCGAGTTCGATGGCCTGCGCCACCGAAGACTCCGGCAGCACCAGCGCCATTCCGACACCCTGGTTCAAGGTGGCCTCCACATCGGCCAGCGGCAGTTTCCCGACCTGCTGCACCAGCGAGAACACTGCTGGCGGCGTCCAGGTGGCGCGATCGAGGTCGATGCCGATCCCGTCCGGAATGACCCGGACCAGGTTGTTCGCCAGACCGCCACCGGTGATGTGGCTGATCGAGTGCACCTCGACCGCACGGATCAGCGCCAGCAGATCCTTGGCGTACACCCGGGTCGGCGTGAGCAGCGCCTCGCCCAGAGTGGTACCTAGTTCTTCCACCTCCCGGTCCAGCGCCCAGCCGGCCTGCTCCAGCAGGACGTGGCGGACCAGTGAGTAGCCGTTTGAGTGCAGTCCGGACGAGGCCAGGGCCAGCACCACGTCGTCGGGGCTGACCCGGTCGGCGCCCAGGATGTCGTCGTACTCGACCACTCCGGTGGTGGCGCCGGCCACATCGAAGTCCTCGGGATCCATCAGCCCCGGATGCTCGGCCGTCTCGCCGCCGAGCAGAGCGGCACCGGCAGCCGTGCAGGCTGCGGCGATGCCACCGACGATGGCGGCGATCCGCTCGGGATAGACCTTGCCGCAGGCGATGTAGTCGGTGACGAACAGCGGTTCGGCACCGGTGACCACCAGGTCGTCCACCAGCATGCCGATCAGGTCGTAGCCGATGGTGTCGTAGACGCCCATGGCCCGGGCGATGGCCACCTTGGTGCCGACGCCGTCGGTCGAGGTGGCCAGTACCGGACGCCGGTAGCCGGCCAGGGCGGAGGCGTCGAAGAAGCCGGCGAAGCCGCCCAGCCCACCGAGCACCTCGGGACGGTGGCTGGCAGCCACCGAAGCCTTCATCAGTTCCACCGCGCGCTCACCGGCGGCGATGTCCACTCCCGCCGCGGCATAGGCGTTCTCAGCAGCCAAGCTTCCGCTCCAATCCCATCTGCTCTGCCCGGTCGGCCGGAATCGGCACCGGGTAGTTCCCGTCGAAGCAGGCCCGGCACAGTCGCCGTCCGGACACTCCGGTGGAAGCGGTCAGGCCCTCCAGGGAGATGTACCCCAGCGAGTCGGCGCCAATCGAGCGGCAGATCTCGTCCACACTCAGCCCCGGCGCAATCAGCTCGGCACGGGTGGCGAAGTCGATGCCGTAGAAGCAGGGCCATTGCACCGGCGGGGACGAGATCCGGACGTGGACCTCGGCCGCTCCGGCTTCGCGCAGCATCTTCACCAGCGCTCGTTGGGTGTTGCCGCGGACGATCGAGTCGTCCACCACCACCAGCCGCTTGCCCTCGATCACATCGCGGATCGGGTTCAACTTCAGCCGAATGCCGAGCTGGCGAATCGTCTGGGACGGCTGGATGAACGTCCGTCCGACGTAGGAGTTCTTGACCAGACCCAGCCCGAACGGGATCCCGGACGCCTCGGCGTAGCCGATCGCCGACGGCGTCCCCGACTCCGGGGTCGGGATCACCAGGTCGGCGTCTGCGGGGCATTCCAGGGCCAGGGTGCGTCCGATCTCGACCCGGGCGGCGTGCACCCGCCGGCCGGAGATCAGCGTGTCCGGCCTGGCCAGATAGACGTACTCGAACAAGCAGCCCTTCGGGTCGGCCTCGGCGAAACGGGTGCTGTTCAGGCCGGACTCGTCGATCCAGATCAGCTCGCCCGGGTCGACCTCGCGAATCAGGGTGGCACCGATGATGTCCAGGGCCGCGGTCTCACTGGCCACCACCCAGCCATGCTCCAGGCGTCCGAGCACCAGCGGATGAATGCCCTGCGGGTCGCGCGCCGCGAACAGAGTCTTCTCGTTGCTGAAGACCAGGCAGAAGGCGCCGTCCAGCCGGGGCAGCACCTGCATGGCCGCATTCCTCAGGCCGTCCCCGGAGTAGACCGAGAGCAGCGCGGAGACAAGGGCGGTGTCGGAGGTGGAGTCCATCCGATCCTTGCGGGGCACTTCGGCCTCGGCGATCTCGCCGGCCAGCCAGGCCTCCAGCTCATCGGTGTTGGTCAGGTTGCCGTTGTGCGCCAGCGCCATGCCGCCGGCTTCGGTGCCGCGGAAGGTCGGCTGAGCATTGCTCCAGGTACTGGCTCCGGTCGTGGAGTAGCGGCAATGGCCGACGGCGAGGTGGCCCTTCAGAGAATTCAGAGTGGCCTCGTTGAAGACCTGGGACACCAGCCCCATGTCTTTGAAGACCATGATTCGCTCACCATTGCTGACCGCCATGCCGGCTGACTCCTGGCCGCGGTGCTGCAGGGCGTAGAGCCCGAAGTAGGTGAGTTTGGCGACGTCCTCGCCAGGAGCCCAGACGCCGAAGACGCCACAGGCGTCCCTCGGTCCGGGGTCGTCGGTGTAGTCGTCACCCGGGCTCTGCACGCCACAACCTTACTGGCGAGCCGAGCCCGGGTGCGACCAAGCTCACTTCACCAGGCGAAGGGCGAAGGGGTACTTGTAGGTCTTGCCGTTGTTGGCGGCGATGGCGCCCTGGATCTGGAAGATCAGGCCGACGATCCACACCAGGGTCGGGAGGAAGAACAGCAACCCGAAGGTCACCGCCATGAGGATCCACGAGATCACGTAGCCGATGATGAGCGTGATGTTGAAGTTCAGCGCCTCCACGGCGTGATCCTTGACGAACTTGTCCTGCTCGCCCTTGGTCAGCCAAATGATCAGCGGGCCGATGAAGCTGATCAGAATGCTGAGCCAGTGCGACATCGAAGCGAACGTCGTGTCACCGGCTGCCGGCGTCGGGCTGTAGGTAGGCGGGGTGTAGGGCGGGGGCACCGAGGAGTCCGGTGCTTGCGGGGCGACCGGGTCGCCGAGGTTGAAGTCCGGGGTCTGGTCGGCGCCCGGATCGCCGTTGGACGGTGTCTGCGTCATGTGCACAACATAGCGCCGGGAACCCCCGCACGGATATGGATTCGAATTAGCAGTTTCTGATTGACGAAACCCGTTCTCAGGGCCCGTCCAGTAGGCATTTATGGGGAGCAGTGAAGCCCGGCCAATGCCCGCAGAACCGCACAGCTGGTAAAGACGCGTTTCCCCTCCTCAGGTGATGAATTGAGGCCCCTGCGCAGTCCTCAGGAGCGACACCACCGAGATCGCCGCCAAGGTGCCGCGCAGAGCGGTCGGCCGACGCGTAGCCTTTCGGCGTGTCCAGCGAACAGTTGATCGTCCGTCGCCCGTTCGACGGCAGCCAATACGGCGTCCTGGACGCCGCCGAGCCCGCCGACGTCGTCGCGGCGGCCGCTCGCGGTCGCGCCGCCCAGCAGGCCTGGGCCGCAACGCCGGTGCGCGAACGAGCACAGGTCTTCACCCGGCTGGCCGAACGAATCCTGGCCCACCGTGAGCGGGTGCTGGACACCATCCAAGACGAAACCGGCAAGTCACGGCTGAGCGCATTCGAAGAGGTGCTGGACGCGGCTCGCGCCGTCCGAGTCTTCGCCCGACAAGCACCGGGACTGCTGCGTCCGACTCGGCGCGGTGGCGCGATTCCGGTGCTCACCAAGACCGTCGAGCATCACGTCCCGCTCGGCCTGGTCGGGATCATCAACCCCTGGAACTACCCCTTCAATCTGCCTGCTTCCGACGCCGCCCAGGCACTTCTGGCCGGCAATGCCGTGATCCTCAAGCCCGACTCGCAGACCCCGCACTGCGGCCTGCTGCTGGCTGAACTGCTCGCCGAGGCCGGGCTTCCCGACGGGCTGTTCCAGGTGCTGGTCGGCGCCGGCTCGGTGCTGGGTCCGGCCATGGTCGAGCAGATCGACTTCCTGATGTTCACTGGATCGACTGCCACCGGGAAGGTGCTGGCTCACGCCTGCGCCGAGCGGCTGATCGGCTTCTCTGCTGAATTAGGCGGCAAGAACCCGCTGTTGGTGCTGGCCGACGCCGACCTGCCCGCCGCGGTAGCCGGCACCGTCCGCGGCGCCTTCGCCAACACCGGCCAGGTGTGCGTCGGCATCGAGCGGGTCTACGTGGTGGCCGAGGTCTGGGACGCGTTCGTCGCCGGCTTGGTGGCAGCCGTCGGCGAGCTGCGGATCGGTGCCGGCCACGACTGGAACACCGACGTCGGCTCGTTGGCCTCGGCCAAACAGCTGGCCACCATCAGCGCCCACGTCGACGACGCTGTGGCCAGGGGCGCCACGGTGCTGGCCGGCGGGCGAGCCCGCCCGGATCTCGGCCCCTACTTCTACGAGCCGACCGTGCTCACCGACGTCACCGAGAAGATGGCCCTGTGCCGTGAGGAGACCTTCGGGCCGGTGGTTTCGCTGTACCGGGTCGCGGACGAGGCCGAGGCGATCGCCCGGGCCAACGACTCGGTGTACGGGCTGAACGCCTCGGTCTGGTCGGCGCACCGCGGTGCGGCAGTGGCCGCGCAACTGCGGGCCGGCACGGTGAACGTCAACGAGAGCTACGCGGCGGCGTGGGGATCGCACGCCGCTCCGATGGGCGGCTTCGGCGAGTCCGGGATGGGCCGGCGGCACGGCAGCCAGGGCCTGCTGAAGTACACCGAGGCGCAGAGCGTGGCCGTCCAACGGCTGCACCCGATCGCGCCACCCCGCGGGTTCAGCAACCAGCGCTACGCCGACCTAATGACCAGGGCCATCGCGATTCTGAACAAGGTGAACTGATGAAGCTGACGGGAGCACGGCTGCTGATCACCGGCGGCGGCAGTGGATTGGGCCGGCAACTGGCCCGGCAGGGCGTGGCTCGCGGAGCCAGCGTGGTGCTGTGGGACCGCGACGGTGCTGCGGCGCAGCTCGTGGCCGATGAGCTGGGGACGTCCGCCCGCTGGGCGCAGGTGGACGTCACCGATACCGCAGCGGTGGCCGCGGCGGCGTCCGATGCCGGTGCGGTGGACGTGCTGATCAACTGCGCCGGAGTGGTCACCGGCAAGCCGCTGCTGGAGGCATCCGAGGCTGCGATCCGGCGGACATTCGAGGTGAACACCCTGGCCGGCTACTGGACGACCCGGGCTTTCCTGCCGGGGATGCTCGAGCGGCGCTCGGGGCTGGTGGTGACCATCGCCAGTGCGGCCGGCCTGGTCGGGGTGGCCCGGCAGACCGACTACGCGGCCAGCAAGTGGGCGGCCATCGGCTTCACCGAGTCGCTGCGCGGCGAACTGGCCGGCACCGGGGTCGGCACCTTGGTGGTCGCGCCGTTCTACATCGACACCGGCATGTTCGACGGCGTCACGACACGGTTCCCGTTGCTGCTGCCGATCCTGAAGGAGGCATCGGCCGCCGCGAAGATCCTGAACGCCATCGAGCGCGGACGCCAGCAGCTGATCATGCCGCCGATGGTGCGCACCGTCCCCTGGCTACGGATTCTGCCGGTCCGTGCCTTCGACGCCGTGGCGAACTTCTTCGGCATCAACCACTCGATGGATCACTTCCGGGGACGGGCTGGCTGAGCTCGTCCCGGTCCGGTCCCGCGTGACCTCGTCCGGCTCCCGCGTCGACCCCGTCAGGCTCCCGCGTCGCGTCGGTCCCGTCCATCCCCTTTCCCGGTTCCCGCTACCGAAGGGAACTCCCGCTACCGGAATTTCGGCAGCAAACGTTGCACTCGGTAGCGCGAACGGGGGCGTGGGGACGTCTGGGGGGACGCAGGTCGACCCAGAAACGGGTCGGCCTAGAAGGTGCCGGCCTAGAAGTCGGTGCCGGTCAGCCGGCGATAGGCCTCGAGGTAGCGGTCGCGGGTGGCGGCCACCACGGCGTCCGGGAGCGCCGGCGGCGGGGTGTCGGACGCGCGGTCCCAGCCGGACTCCTTGGCTAACCAGTCGCGGACGTACTGCTTGTCGAAGCTGGGCAGGCTGCGTCCGGGCTGCCACAAGGCGGCGTCCCAGAAGCGGGACGAGTCGGGGGTGAGCACCTCATCGGCCAGCACCAGGGTGCCGTCGGGGCGCAGCCCGAACTCGAACTTGGTGTCGGCCAGGATGATTCCGCGCTCGGCAGCCAGTTCGGCGGCTCGGGAGTAGATGGCCAGAGTGGCATCGCGAAGTCGTCCGGCCAGTTCGGCGCTGTGGAGTTCGGCGATGGTGGCGAAGTCGACGTTCTCGTCGTGCTCCCCCAGCGGGGCCTTGATCGCCGGGGTGAAGATCGGTTCGGGCAGTTTCGAGCCGTCCACAAGGCCGGATGGCAGCGGCACTCCGCACACCGAGCCGGACGCCTGGTACTCCGTCCAGCCGGAGCCGGTGAGGTAGCCGCGGGCCACGCACTCGACCGGAACCATGTCGAGGCGCTCGACGATCACTGCGCGGCGGTCGACCTCGTCCGGTACGTCGGTGGAGACCACGTGGTTGGCGATCAGGTCGCGGAGCTGGTCGAACCACCACAGCGACAGCTGGGTGAGGATCGCACCCTTGTCCGGGATCTCGGTGGAAAGCACGTAGTCGTAGGCCGAAATCGCGTCGGTGGCGACCATCAGGATCTGGTCGTCGCCCCAGCGATAGAGCCGCCGGACCTTGCCGGAGTGGAACGGAGTGTCGAGCACGCCGCCAGCCTAACCGGGCCCGGCCGTCCCTGCGTCCGGCTCTCACCACCCACCGCAACCCCGGGGACGGTTCCATTACCGTCCGCCCTAGTCCCGAGGAATCGTGGGGACGGTTCCATTACCGTCCAGAGCGCTCACCGAATCGTGGACCGAAATGGAACCGTCCCCACGAGTTGGGCTGACAAGGATGGACGGAATTGGAACCGTCCCCGTTCGTACCGACGGGTACGTAACAGGAACCGTCCCCGTTTTGTCCCGACGGCGGAGAGTTCTCGCCGAGCGAGGCGCGGACGATGCCGGGGCTCAGGGCCGATAGCCTTGAGCCGCCGCCAGTAGTGCCGATCCGGAGGTTTCATGACCGCGTCCGCCGCATTCGTCCTGACCAGCTTCGGGGGCGGCAATGCGCTGTCTCCGTTCCGCGCGAAGGCCGTGCTGCAGCGGCTACAGGGCGTCAGTGAGGCGATCACCGCAGTCAGCGCCCGCTACGTCCACTGGGTCGCCAGCGACAAGGCCCTCGATCGCGACACCACCCAGACCGTGGCGAAGCTGCTGCGCTACGGACCGCCCGAAGGGCTGGCAGCCGAGGGCATCAAGACCGCCATCGTGGTGGTCGCACCGCGGCTGGGCACGCTGTCGCCGTGGGCGTCCAAGGCCACCGACATCGCCCACAACTGCGGGGTCGCCGTACGCCGGGTCGAGCGCGTCATCGAGTACTCGCTGGCCTGCACCCACACCCTCAAGTCGGAGGAGTGGGAAGCCGTGGCCGCGCTCCTGCACGACCGGATGACCGAGTCGGTCTTCGCCGACGTCGAGGATTCCGCGGTGCTGTTCAACGAGCGCGAAGCCGAGCCGATGGCTCACGTGGACGTCCTCGGCGCCGGCCGGGACGCGATCGCCGAAGCCAACGTGACCTTCGGACTGGCACTGAGTGGCGACGAGATCGACTACCTGGTCACCGCGTTCACCGAACTCAAGCGCAACCCCACCGACGTCGAGCTGATGATGTTCGCGCAGGCGAACTCCGAGCACTGCCGGCACAAGATCTTCAACGCCGACTTCGTGATCGACGGAGCACCGGCTGAGCACACCCTGTTCGGAATGATCCGGCACACCGAAAAGGTCAACGGCGCCGGAACCATCGTCGCCTACCGCGACAACGCCTCGGTGATGGCCGGCCGCGTGATCAGCCGCTGGGCCCCCGAGGCCGCGGACGGGCCGAGCAGCTACGTCCATCGCGATGACGAAGTGCACGTGCTGATGAAGGTGGAGACCCACAACCACCCGACCGCGATCAGCCCCTTCCCCGGCGCGGCGACCGGTTCCGGCGGCGAGATCCGCGACGAGGGTGCCACCGGACGCGGCTCGGCCCCGAAGGCCGGCCTGACCGGTTTCGCGGTCTCGAACTTGCACCTGCCCGGCACCGACGAGCCCTGGGAGGCCGAGAGCTTCGGTGCCCCGGAGCACATCGCGTCCCCGCTGGAGATCATGATCGCCGGCCCGCTGGGTGGCGCGGCGTTCAACAACGAGTTCGGACGTCCGGGCCTGGGCGGCTTCTTCCGAGTCTTCGAGCAGACCGTGGCCGGGGTGCGCCGCGGCTACCACAAGCCGATCATGAGCGCCGGCGGTCTGGGCGCGATCAGCGCGAGCCAGACCGAGAAAATCAGCTACCCGGCCGGCTCCCTGCTGATCCAGATCGGCGGCCCGGGGATGCGGATCGGCATGGGCGGCGGCGCGGCCTCGTCCATGGCGGCCGGGGCGAACGCCGCCGAGCTCGACTTCGACTCGGTGCAGCGCGGCAACCCCGAGATTCAGCGGCGCTGCCAGGAAGTGATCAACCACTGCTGGAACGCCGGGGCGGACAACCCGATCCTGTCGATCCACGATGTCGGTGCGGGCGGGCTGTCGAACGCCTTCCCCGAACTGGTGGACGGGGCCGGCCTCGGCGCCCGGTTCGATCTGTCGGCGGTGCCGCTGGAGGAATCCGGCCTGGCCCCGAAGGAGATCTGGAGCAACGAAAGCCAGGAGCGCTACGTCCTGGCCATCGCCCCCGAGTCACTCGACCGGTTCGCTGCACTCTGCGCCCGGGAGCGCTGCCCGTTCGCGGTGGTCGGCGTGGCCCGCGACGACGGCCAGCTGGTGCTCGCGCCTTCAGCTGAGGACGTCGAGGGCGATGATCGTCCGATCGACATGCCGATGGAGGTGCTGCTCGGGCGTCCGCCGAAGATGACCCGCGACGTGCGCCGGGTGAGCTGGACGTCCCCGGCGCTCGAGCTGGACGGCGTCGATCTGCGGGCTGCTGCCTATGCCGTCCTGCGGCACCCGAGCGTGGCCTCCAAGCGGTTTCTGATCACCATCGGCGACCGCTCGGTGGGCGGGCTGAACCACCGCGACCAGATGGTCGGGCCCTGGCAGGTGCCGGTGTCCGACGTCGCTGTGACCCTGTCGGACTACACCGGGCTGGCCGGCCAGGCGATGGCCTCGGGCGAGCGGATGCCGCTGGCTTCGGTGAACGCCCCGGCTTCGGGACGGATGGCGGTCGGCGAGGCACTGACCAACCTGCTGGCCGCCCCGGTCGAGCTGTCCACGGTGAAGCTGTCGGCCAACTGGATGGCCGCCTGCGGCGAGGACGGCGAGGACGCCGCCCTGTACGACACCGTGGCTGCGGTTGCCCTCGAGTTGTGCCCGGCACTAGGGATTTCGATTCCGGTCGGCAAGGACTCGCTGTCGATGCGAACCCGCTGGACCGAGCCGGACGGCACCGCCAAGCAGGTCACCTCGCCGGTGTCGCTGGTAGTTTCGGCGTTCGCCTCGCTGCCGACGGTGGCCGGCACCTGGACCCCGCAGCTGGCCGAGGACTCCGCGCTGGTGCTGGTTGATCTGGGGGCCGGCGCAAACCGGCTCGGCGGCTCGATGCTGGCCCAGGTCAGCGGCCAGTTCGGCGATAACGTCCCCGACCTGGACGACCCGTCCCGGCTGGTGGCGCTGGCCGCGGCGCTGACCGAGCTGCGCGCGTCCGGCCTGGTGCAGGCCTACCACGACCGCTCCGACGGCGGCCTGTGGGCCGCGGTCTGCGAAATGGGCTTCGCGAGTGCGTCCGGGTTGCTGGTGGACGTGCCCAGCGTCGAGGCGCTGTTCGCCGAGGAGCTCGGCGTGGTGCTCGGCATCGCGCCCTCGGATGAGGAAGCGGTGCTGGCCATCCTGACCAAGCACGGCCTCGGCGAGCTCAGTTCGCTGGTCGGCTGCACGCTGCCCGGACGCCGGGTGCGGGTGGACGTGGCCGGCGAGGTGCTGCTGGACGAGGATCTGCGCGACCTGGCTCAGGCCTGGGACGAGGTCTCCTGGCGGATCGCCGCCCTGCGCGACAACCCCGAATGCGCCGACGCCGAGCACGCCGCGTTCGGCGCGGACGTCCGCGGCCTGGTGGTGGCACCGAGCTTCGACCCGACCCACAACATCGCCGCGCCCTACATCGCGACCGGGGTGCGGCCGAAGGTGGCGATCCTGCGCGAGCAGGGCGTGAACAGCCACGTCGAGACCGCCCACGCCTTCGCCGAGGCCGGGTTCGATGCGATCGACGTGCACATGACCGACCTGCAGGCCGGACGCTTCGACCTCGCCGACGTGGTCGGTCTGGTGGCCGGCGGCGGCTTCTCCTACGGCGACACCCTGGGCGCCGGCGAGGGCTGGGCCCGCTCTGTGCTGTTCAACCCCGCGCTGACCGAGGCGTTCGCGACCTTCTTCAACCGTCCGGACACGTTCGGGCTCGGCATCTGCAACGGCTGCCAGATGTTCGCCGCACTGGCCGATCTGATCCCCGGCGCCGAGGCGTGGCCGACGTTCACCCGGAACCGCTCCGAGCAGTTCGAGGGACGCCTGGTCCAGGTCGAGGTGGCCGCCTCCCCGTCCATCTTCTTCGCCGGGATGGCCGGCAGCCGGATCCCGGTGGCCGTGGCCCACGGCGAAGGCTTCGCCGACTTCTCCGTCCGTGGCGATGCGGCATCCGTCCGCCGGGCTGCGCACTTCGTCGGCCCGGACGGCCGGCCCACCGAGGCCTACCCGTACAACCCGAACGGCTCCCCGGCCGGCCTCACCGCCGTGACTACGCCCGATGGACGTTTCACCGCCCTGATGCCGCACCCCGAACGGGTCGCCCGCAGCGCGCAGCTGTCGTGGACGTCCGCGCCCGTGGACGAGCCCAGCCCCTGGCTGCGGATGTTCCGCAACTCCCGGGTCTGGATCGGCTGACCGGCTGGCCGCATGCGACTCAGCGCTCAACGGACCGGTTCAGGAATCCTCCTGACCGCGACGATGCAGCGCGGATAGTATGCGGCCACTACTTGATTCAATCTTCTTGGAGTGACCATGACTGCAGTTGGCGGGTCGCGAGCGCTGTCATCCGACACGCGAACCAAAAGTGCTCGCTCCGAAGACTTCACGAGGTATGGATTCGGGCTGAGCCTGTTGATAGTGTGCGGCCTTTACAAAGTGGACGGCTGGACCCCTGCAAGCGCTACGCCCATGACAGTCGGTGTGCTGATGGGGCTTGGATTCACATTGGGCTGGGCCGTCCTGCCGGGCTCCTTGGCGCGGCGGCTGTCAGCTGCAGCAATCGGATTCGTTGGCTTCTTCTCGTATCACTGGATCTTGCCGCCGCTGGCCCGACTCCTGCCATCAGTGGCCGTGCCCGCGGTCGGTGCCGTGGTATTCACCGGGCTCCTCGCCGCCTGGCTGATTGTCCGGAATCGGCCCCTGTTGTGCTACTTGCTACTCGTCATCCCGGCAGTAGCCGCTGTGGTGGGCTCCAGCGCCGGAGGCGAGCTTGCAGGATTCTATGGCCCGCTTGTTGGCTTGTTCGCTGGTGCATGGGCGGCGCATTTCATCGCGCGCTCGGCACCCGCCAGCCGATTCCGTCCGAGCAGCGCGCAGGACCAACAGGTCCCGGTCGTCAATCACGACAGTGTCGACGTACCGCTGCCCGGCACTAATGCGTTCTCGATAGTGTCGCTCGTCTTGTCTCTTGTTGGCCTCTCAGCACTTGGTGTGGTGTTCGGCCATATCGCTCTCGCCCAGGTCCACCGCACGAAGCAAGGTGGCCGCGAGCTAGCGATTGCCGGCCTGATTGTCGGATACGTCGGGCTTCTCAGCCTTCTGATTGTCGCGGCCTGGTACCTCACGATTCTCGCTGCCTTCATCTCCCGCTAGCGGATAGAGCACGTGCGCGGCTTCAGCAAGAGTCACCTGAAGCGGCCGCGAGCGCGAGGTCGTCCATGCCCCGCGGGAGGCTGGCTGCCACACCGAGCCGACACTGGTTCTGGCCTGGCTGCGCGGCGAGGCGCCCACCCCATGGCCCGAGACCTACGCCAGCTGGGGCGACCCGGAAGTCTGGACCGAGCTGCAGCACCGGATCGCAGCACCGTGAACTTGGGTCCGCGGATAGCCTGACAATGTGTCGGCAACACCGTCGCAAGGCCCCGTGAACGCAGCTCGGGTGGGCACCAGCTTCGTCGTCGGCGTGGGCTTGGCCAGCGCGTCCTGGCTCATCCTCACCGCGCGGCTGTGGATGCTGCCGCTCGCGCAGTGGCACCTCATGCCTCCCGTCGTGAGCGCGCTGATCGTCCGCCCGGCGAACTTCTTCGTGATCGCTCTCCTGTATCTGTTGCTGCTGATCGGCGTGGGCATTGCAGTGGGGACGGCTCCGCGGCACAAGTGGCTAGCCAGCATCGTCGGCGCTCTGGCTTCCGTCGCCGCTTTCGCATCCTTCACGCCGATGGGGTTCTGGTGGTCCGGCGAGGTGTACTTCCAGGCTCATCAGGACGAGTTCGCGGCGCTCGCAGCCCACTTCGACAGCCCCGCATTCAAGGAGGACCCCGAAGCCAGGGAGTACTACGGCGCCCCGCTGCCCCCACTCCTCGCGCTTGTCTCGTCAGATGGCCGTGCTTCCTATGACGGAGCGGCGACCTTCGTCCCCGTGTGGCAAGGCATCCCCGACGACGCCGGCGGCTTCTTCTACTCCAAGACCAGCCCTCAGGACTACGACATGTACGGCCTGATCTGTGACTACCCCGAGCAGGTCGCCGAGAACTGGTGGGCCTGCGGGATGCGCTGACCCGACACCTTGAGACTCAGTCGGCTGCGTACGTCAGCCTCAGGACGCCGTCGCCGACCTCGTCGTGGGCGATCAGGCGAAGCGGCGGACGGGGACCGGCGAAGTAGGGCACGCCAGAGCCGAGGACGACCGGGTGCAGGTAGATCTGGTACTCGTCGATCAGGCCGAGGTCGGTGAGAGTCTGGGCCAGGGTCGGGCCGGCCACCTCAATCGGGCCGTCGACGTCGGCCTTGAGCTTCGCAATGACGTCCGCGAGATCGTCCGTGATCAGCTGGGCGTTGGGCCCCACCGAGGTCAGCGTGCGGGAGACCACCCACTTCGGCATGGCGCGCCAGGCCTGGGCGAAGGCGCGCTCGTCGTCGTCCCAGTCGGGCTGCTCGTCGTCCCAGTAGCGCATGATCTCGTACATGCGACGGCCGTAGACCGCGCCGGCGCGTTGCCTGGTCTGCTCGATGAAGTGGCGAAACAGCGTCGGACCCGGCCCGAACCGGTCGTGATCGACGTAGCCGTCCAGGGATTGGTTCATCCCGAACACGATCGTGGCCATGGTTGCCTCCTCGCTGACGACCCTTCGAGCAGACAACAACGGACGCGCGATGTCCAGGGCATGGCAAGGATTGCCACCTCGCTTGACCTTCACGTGACGTGAAGGTTTTCACTGGATCGTGGAGGTGGTCCAGATGACCCAGAATGAGATCGAGATCGTGGTGAGCCGGCTGAAGAATGCCCTTGAGGCGGAGTCGGCCTCCGTCCGCCTGCAGACCGCGATGGCGGCCGGGCTGCGTCCGGCCGACCACTACATCGATCCGCTGGTTGAGCGGTTCACCGTTGAGCCGGACTTCTTCGTCCGCGACATGCTCACCTGGGCGCTGATCCAGCACGACCGGACGCGCACCCTCGAGCGGGTGCTGCCCGAGCTGGCCTCGGTGTTCCCGCAGGCCCGCGCCCAAGCGCTGCACACCCTGTCCAAGCTCGGCGACCAGCGGGCCTGGCCGGCGATCACCGCCGAGCTCCTGCACGACGCCGAGGACGAGGTGGCCCGGACGGCCTGGCGGACGGCAGCCACTCTGGTGCCAGAGGCTGAGGCGTCCGCCCTTGCCAAGGAGCTGTCCAGCGAGTTCGGACGAGGCGACTACACGACCCAGCGGAGCCTGAGCCGGGCCCTGGCCATGCTCGGGGACGCCGCGACGCCGGTGATCGATCGGGCCAAGCGGGCCCGGCGGGCAGCCGTCCGCGCCCACGCGATCGCCACCGAGAAGCTGATCCGGAACCCCGATCTCGGCTTCGACGTCGCGATCGCCACGGCCGAGCGAATCGTCGCGCTGCGCGGGGCACCGCTGGTGGAGGATGTCGAGCAGTAGCGAGTTGCGGCCTCGGCCAGTGGGTGACCCCTCACTGGCCGAGGCCAGGCATCCTGACAGTGGACGTGGACGCTCCTGTGAGACGCGACGCGCAGGCGCCCGGCGCGGAACGTCGGCATAAGTCGGCATACTCATCGCCATGATCGCTCGTCCGGATCTGGCGCTGCTCCGCCTGGTTGCGCAGCGGCTGGCCGGGCCGCGCCTGAGCGACGCCCTCGAGGTCGTCCGACACCTCGGCGCGGTTCAGGCCCAGGATCTTCCTGGCGCGCTCAGTTCGGTGGCTCTACGGTTCACGGGCGGGAGCCGTGCGGGGGTCGAAGCGGCGCTGGCCTCGGGGCAGGTCGTGCGCTCGTGGCCGATGCGCGGCACCCTGCACCTGGTGCCCGCCAAGGATCTGGGCTGGATCCTGTCACTGACCGCAAACCGCATGCTGTCCGCGGCGGGCAAGCGGCGCGCCGACCTGGGCATCACCGAGGTGACGATCGAGCGGGCCGCCGACCTCGCTCTGGCGGCGCTCGCCGACGGCGGGCAACTGACCCGCAAGGAGCTGTTCGCGCATTGGGCTGCCGAAGGCCTGCTGCTCCAACCCCAGACCGGGATCCACCTGCTCGGACGACTCTGCCAGGAGGCGACCTTGGCGCTGGGCCCGCTGCAGGGCAACGAGCAACTCGTTGTCGGCTATGCCGACTGGGTGCCCTCCCCCAGAGTCCTAGCCAGGGACGAGGCACTGGCCGAGCTGGCTCGACGCTTCCTGCTCAGCCACGGACCGGCGACCGTCGCCGACCTGGCCCGGTGGGCCTCACTCACGCTCACCGAGTCCCGCGCAGGGATCGCCTCGATTCGCGGCGAACTCGCCTCGGTACAGCTCGACGGAACCGAATACCTGATGGATCCGGCCCTGCCCGATCTACTGGCTCAGCATCGCCGCGATGCGCTGCGTCTGCGGCTACTGCCCGGCTTCGACGAGTACCTGCTCGGCTACGCCGATCGCAGCTTCGCGGTACCTGCGCAGTTCGCCGATCAGATCGTCCCGGGGAACAACGGCATGTTCCGACCCACGATCGTCAAGGCCGGACGCGTCGTCGGCACCTGGAAGCGCGGGGGCACCAAAGCCACGCCGCGGGTCGAGACACAGCCCTTCGCCGAACTCAGCAGGGCCGATCTAGCCGGCATCGAGCGCGCCTTCGCCGAGCTCGGCTAGCCAGGCTCAGACCCACAGTCGCAGCGGAAGCCGCTCACCCAGTCATTTTGACTATCGACACGACAGACTCTCCTGTCCGTATCCCCCGACCCCGATGTTGTCGCTATGGAGGCGGTGCGGACGCGCTCTCCGGCGCTTGAGCTCCGATGTTGTCGCTATGAGGCCCTCCACCCGGCCCCATAGCGACGAAGTCGGAGCTCACACCGCGATGAGGCTGAGACAGTAGTCTGATAACGACGACATCGGCGCCCGGATCCTCAGCGAGGCAGCTGTGAGGCGCGAGGCCGACTGCTCCGGTGGATCCTCATCGCATTGGGTCAGGTCAGCTTCTCGAAGACCATCGTCGCCTGAATCCGGTCACCGCCACCGAAGCCCGTACTGCCGGACGAAGCGGTCGTGATGGTGTGCAGCCGGTAACCGAGAGCCGCCTGGGCGTTGATGGCCCGCTCGAGTTGGGTCAGGTTCCCAGAGCCAGTGCCCAAGAGCTTCTCCTTGAGCACCACCTGCAGCACCACGTAGCTCGCGCCTCGTGGAGCCGGACGTGCTTGCTCACCAGCCACAGCACTCGCCGCGATTCGGTCGATGAAACCACCCGGCGGCGGAGCCTCGGCCGGGGTCTGCACCCGATCGGTCCAGTCCTTGCCGTCCCACCAGCGCATCGTGCCTGATCCATCGTCGTACCAACCCGCCTGCGTGCTCGCCATAGCTGCCATCTCCGTTTCGTTGAGCCTGGTCAGCACGGTAGAGGGACTCCCCGCCACAGAGGCCGGGCGCGCTCAGTTTGGCTCGACGTGACCGGCAACTGACCGGGCAATCAGCGCATCAGCGAACTCGTTCACGTCAGTGCCCCCGATGCCGCGCCTTGGCACGGGCTCGACGCAGCGCTCGCTTGCGCTCGGCGGCCTCGTCGCGGGCGTCCCGGCTGACCTGGACGCGTGCCTGGGCCGCCGCCTCCTGCGCCTGCCGCAGGGCATCCTGAGCCGCCGTCGAGGGGCTGTGGACCTTCGCTGCCGCAGCAGCCTCGCGGGCGGACCGCTTCGGGTTCACCGGACGCCGCGCACGGCCACCGATGTCCACCGACGGACCGGCCATCGCTCGACGCAGCAGCTCGTCGCCATGCCGCAGCAGGTAGTCGTGAAGCTCGGCATCGGACGGCTCGGCACCGAACACCACCCGCGCCGCACGCAACGATGAGTCCTCGGTGAGGGTGAGCACCCCAACCCAGAACTGACCGTCATGGAACACATCGAACTCGACAGACATCGCACGCCTCCAGGCACGCCTCAGCGGACCTGAATCTCCGGATTCCCTCCAGGGGCGACGGGCACCCGCGGTGCCGCCCGGACTTCCTACCGGGCTATGCGGTTCGATCATCAGGAACTAACCAGACAATGATCGCAGGTTCGCCGGCCTCGGAGCGTCCACCCCTGGAAGTAGATCCGCTCGCTGAGAGGTCGCAAGGTGGACTTCTCTTCGCTGTGACGCCGAAGAAGTGTCCACCTTGCGACTGTTGAGTGGGGGCCGGCCAGCCACCGGCGAAATGGTCAGAAGAAGCCGAGGAAGATCGCCACCAGGACCAGAGCCACCAGCAGCCACCGAAGCGCCTGGGATGTCCCGACGCCGGCCCACCCCGCGCCATCGCGAAGGTGTGCGTCACCCAGAACGTTCAACTCCGGCGGCACCGGGCCGACAATCGTCACCGGCTCCCGATGCTCGGGGTCGATCGCGTCCCGTGCCGGATCGGGCAGCGGGCCACCGGGCGTCAGCCAGCGAGCCGTGATCGGGTCGAAGCGCTCCTGGGGCGGGGGAACGATGCTGGACATGAGTCGAGCATCGCACGCCGACCCGGCACACGGGAGGCTTTCCGCACACTCGCACTGGACAGTTGCCGGACGAGACCGCACCTGACAAGGTGGCCCCATGCTGACCTTCGGTGCCCTCTACGAGGCGGACGCCCCCGCGGTCCAGGCCCTCCTGGAGTCCAACTCCGGCTACACCGAACGGGTCTCTGGACGTCCACCGGCCCCCGGGGACGGCCTGGAGGTCCTCCTCGACGGCCCGCCCGATCTCAAACCGGGCCAGAAGCACTGCGTCGGGGCCTGGCTGGACGGCACCCTGGTCGCCGTCGCCGACGTCCTGCAGTCGTGGCCGAACGAGCAGACCGCCCACATCGGGCTGCTGCTCGTCCACGGCGATCACGAGGGCCAGGGCATCGGCCGAGCCCTCCACGAGCAGGTGCTCAGCGAGGTCCGCGGCTGGGATGGCGTCGACACCCTCCGGCTGGGCATCGTCGAGACCAACGCTGCCGGTGCCGAGCCGTTCTGGTCGAAACTCGGCTACCGCCCCACCGGCCGGGTGGTCCCGTTCATCGAAGGTCCGGTCGAGACCACGGTCGCGGTCTGGACCCGTCCACTGGACGCCTAGGCCAGCCGCCGCCGGTAGGCCAGCATCGCGAAGCCGTAGCCAATAGCCAGGATTCCCGCGCACCAGCCCAGCGCCACCCAGATTTCTATGCCAACCGGCTGCCCGCTGAACAGCGCCCGGACCGAGTTCACGATCGAGGTCACCGGTTGGTTCTCCGCGAACCAGCGGACCGGCCCCGGCATCGACGCGGTCGGCACGAAGGCCGAGCTGATGAACGGCAGGAAGATCAGCGGGTAGGAGAAGGCACTGGCCCCGTCGACGGTCTTCGCCGAAAGGCCCGCGATCACGGCCAGCCAGGTCAGGGCCCAGGTGAACAGCACCAGGATCCCCAGCACCCCCAGCCAGGCCAGCACCCCGGCGGACGAGCGGAAGCCCATCAGCAGCGCGACCACGACCACCACCGCGAGTGAGATCAGGTTCGCCACCAGCGAGGTCAGAACGTGGGCCCACAGCACCGCCGAGCGCGAGATCGGCATCGAATGGAACCTCTCGAAGATGCCGCCCTGCAGGTCGAGGAACAGCCGGTAGGCGGTGTAGGCGATGCCGGAGGCGATCGTGATCAGCAAAATGCCGGGCAGCAGATAGCTGACGTAGGAGTCGGTGCCGGTGTTGATCGCCCCACCCAGGACGTACACGAACAGCAGCATCAGCGCGATCGGAGTGACCGCTGTGGTGAGAATCGTGTCGAGACTACGGGTGATGTGCTTCAGAGATCGTCCGGTGAGGACGACCGTGTCGCCGATCGGATGGACGCTCATGACTCCTCCTCGCTGTGCTCTCGGGCTTCGGCGGACGACGTACTCCCGCCCACGACGGCCAGGAACACCTCTTCCAGGGTTGGCTGCTTCTCGACGTACTCCACGGTGGCCGGCGGGAGCAGCGCTTTGAGTTCGGCCAGGGTGCCGTCGACGATGATCCGGCCCTCGTGCAGGATCGCGATCCGATCGGCGAGCTGCTCGGCCTCGTCCAGGTATTGCGTGGTGAGCAGGACGGTGGTGCCCGCATCGGCCAGGCTGCGGACGGCGGCCCACACCTCCAGCCGGGCCTGCGGGTCCAGCCCGGTGGTCGGCTCGTCGAGGAAGATCACCGGCGGTTCGCCGATCAGGCTCATCGCGATGTCGAGGCGGCGGCGCATGCCGCCGGAGTAGGTGGCCACCGGACGGGCCGCCGCCTCGGTCAGGCCGAACCGGGCCAGCAGATCGTCGGCGATGGCAGCCGGCTCGGGAAGGTGCCGGAGCCGGGCGATCAGGATCAGGTTCTCCCGTCCGGTGAGCACCTCGTCGACGGCGGCGAACTGGCCGGTCAGGCTGATTGCGCCACGGACGTCCGCCGGCCGGGTAGTCACGTGCAGGCCGTTCACCTCAGCCAGGCCGGCATCGGCCCGCAGCAGGGTGGCCAGGATCCGCACCACAGTCGTCTTGCCCGCGCCATTCGATCCGAGCAGAGCGAAGATGCTGCCTGGCCGCACCGTGAAGCTGACTTCCTTGAGGACGTCCAGCTCGCCGTAGGACTTCTGCAGCCGCTAGACTCGGATCGCCGCATCGACGCTCATCGCAGGCTCGCCCTGTCAGCATCATCGATCGCCTTCACCAGCCGAGCCCGCTCCTTGTCGATCCACTGGGTGCCGGAGTAGGCCCGGATGAAGGTCTCGGTGAAGTCGACCGGGTCGTCCCCGACGAGCTCGCGCAGCGGCGTCGCGTCGGCCGCGGCCCGCTCCCACAACTCGATGTGGTCGGTGAGCAGGCGCACCATCGTGTCGCCGTCGGTGAGCCCGCCGTAGTACATGACGTAGCGATCGATCGCCTTGGCGGCCGCCGCATAGGGCTCCGGCAAGGCCTTCAGCCGAGCCTTGTACTCGCGGTACTGGTTCTTCTGCTCCAAAGATCCGGTGAGGACCTCGATCCAGTTGGCCATGATTACTCCTTGCCTTCGTGAAGCCGGTTGATCCGGTCGGCGAGGAAGCTCCAGGCCGTCCAGAACTCGTCGAGCTGCGCACGTCCGCGCGCATTGAGGGAGTAGACCTTGCGCGGCGGGCCCTTCTCCGAGGTGACCCGCTCGACATCGACGAAACCGCGCTGCTCGACGCGGACCAGCACCGCATAGACGGTGCCCTCGACGATGTCGGTGAAACCGGCGTCGCGCAGCTGCGCGGTGATCTCGTAGCCGTACGCCGGGCGCTGCGCCAGCAGCCCCAGCACGATGCCCTCGAGGCTGCCCTTGAGCAGTTCGGTCATCTGATTGGCCATCGCCGTCCCATCTACTCTGCGTTGCTAACTACCAGTAGACGGTAACACTGAGTACCGGTAGTTAGCAACACTGAATACCAGGGAAGTGCGCGGACGGTCCCGTAGCCTGATCCGGTGACCTCGATCCGGCGGACGCCCTGATGCCGCACTCGCCGCTGCCCCAGCGCGATGGCCTGGACGCCGCCTGGGTGCGCACCCCTGATCGCGAGGCCAACGTCATCCCACGCTGGGCGACGATGGGTGAGTTCCTGCGCGAGCGGCTCCCGGATCAGGCCCCGGTCACATCCATGCTTGCCACGGGCGCGTTCGTCGATCAGGCCGGACGTCCGATCACCGATGATGGGCCGTATCGTCCGCACACGCTGGTGTGGTTCCATCGCGAGCTGGCACCCGAACCACCCGTGCCGTTCGAGCTCCCCGTCCTGCACGCCGACGAGCGGATCGTGGTGGTCGACAAGCCGCACTTCCTGGCTACGACGCCGCGCGGCGTGCACGTCCGCGAGACCGTGCTGGTGCGGCTGCGGGAGACGCTCAACCTGCCCGAACTCGCTCCGGCGCATCGGCTGGATCGGCTGACCGCCGGCGTCCTGGTGCTCACCACCCGCCGGGAGTTCCGAGCCGCGTACTCGGGCCTGTTTCAGAGCCAGGGAGTCCGCAAGACCTACCTCGCACTAGCGCCCTTCAACCCGTCCCTGGAGTTTCCGCGACGCGAGGTCGGACGGATCGAGAAGCGCCGCGGCAACCTACAGGCCGAACTCGTCGAGGGCGAGCCGAATGCGGAAACCCTGATCGAGCTGGACGAGGTGCGCGGCGACCTGGCCTGCTATCGACTCACCCCGACTACCGGGAAGACCCACCAACTGCGGGTGCAGCTGGCCGCGCTGGGCCTGCCGATCCTGGGCGACCCGCTCTACCCGGACGTGCGGGACGTCCCGGCGGACGACTTCAGCCACCCGCTGCAGCTGATCGCTCACCGGCTGGCCTTCGTCGACCCGATCGACGGCAGCGAGCGTAAGTTCGCCAGCGGCTTCGAACTGGAGTGGCCCGATTCGAGCCCGTCCGGCTCCCGGTGACAAGATGGCCGACGTGACTCCCCCGCTGCGCATCCTGTTCTGCGAGCCGCGGATCCCGAACAACACCGGAGCCACCATGCGGCTGGCCGCGGTCACCGGCGCCGAGCTGCACCTGGCCCGTCCACTGGGCTTCGACATGGACGACGCCAAGCTGCGTCGGGCCGGCGTCGACTACCGCGATCAGGCGGCCACCTTCGTCCATGACTCCTTGTCGGACGCCTATGCCGCGCTACTTCCGGCCCGGGTCTTCGCCTTCACTTCGCACGCCGAAACGAACTACACCGACATCGCGTACGAACCCGGCGACGTCCTGCTGTTCGGCCCCGAGCCGACCGGGTTGGCCCCCGAGGTGCTCGCCGACCCACGCGTCACCGCCAGGCTGAGAATCCCGATGCGGGCCGGAATGCGCTCGCTGAACCTGGCCAATGCGGCCGCCATCGCGGTCTACGAGGCCTGGCGGCAGCTGGGACATCCCGGCGCACGCTGAGCCTGACCGCGCACTGACCGACGAGATTTGCCCCCTCGATGACCAGTTTCGCCTCGAATTGCCACGCGAGCAGCATCGAGAGTGCAAATCCGGTCGCCGGCGGCCGGCACCGGTCAGTGCGCGGGCCGCGGCGGGAGCGTGGCCCCGGTCGACAGGGCCGAGGTTACGGAGTCCAGAAAGCGATCGACGGCCACGGGCTGATAGCCACCGGTGCGATCCAGGTGAAATCGCGCCGAGCTGAGCAGCTGAAGCGCCTCTGCCCGCCCCTCGGCGGTAGCCGGCAGGGCGTACACCTGATCCAGCAGCTCGTCCACATTCCCGGTGACGTAGCCATTGCGCCGAGCCCTGCCAAAGCCATCGCCCCCGGACAACGCCGGGCGCAGCGAGCGAACCGCCCAAGGCAGAATCAGAAACACCGCCACCACGAGCAGCCAGGCGAGCATGCGCCAATCCATCTCGACCCCTTCCTCATCGGACGATACGGCAGACCAGCGGTCCTGGGCTCTCGAACCGCGAACCCGCGTGTGACTGGCCTATTCGCGATCCGGCTGGAGCAAGATGCGCAACTCATCCCACTGGGCGAGCAACCGTCACCCAGCCTAGGATCGCCCCAACGTGGGGAGGACGACTGATGGAGAACTCCCGGACGCCGGTCGTGCTGGTGGTCGAGGACGAGGAGACTCTGCGCTCCGCGGTCGCCCGGCACCTGACCGACGCGGGTTTCGCGGTGCTGGAGGCCGGCACCGCGCAGGCAGCGCTGGCTGCAGCCTGGGAACACCAACCTGATGTCGTGCTCCTCGACATCCTCCTTCCGGACGGCTCCGGCTACGAAGTGTGCGCGAAACTGCGTCCGATCACCGCGGCACCGATCATCTATCTGACGGCCATGGGCCATGATCGGGCGGTCGTCCGCGGACTGGAGGCCGGTGGCGATGACTACATTTCCAAACCGTTCAGCTTCGAGGTACTCACGGCGCGGATCCAGGCCCAGCTGCGTCGCGCTGCCGCGCCCCGGGTCGGACGAATCGACCTGCCGCCGCTGCACCTCGACTTCGTCACCGGCCGGGTGGTCCTCTCCGGACGCGAGATCGCCCTGACTCGAATGGAGCTGCAGTTGCTCGGCTTCCTCGCGTCCAATCTCGGTGTGGGGGCGACTCAGGAGGAGCTGCTCACCTCGGTGTGGCGGGTTAAGGCGACCGGCCCGACCAACACCGTCCGCCAGACGATCTCGACCCTGCGCAAGAAGCTCGGGCTCGATGACGCCAGCGCCTTCGATCTGGCCCTGACCCCAGATCGTCGCTACGTGTTGCGCCAGGTGAGGTTCGACCCGGCCGACTAGCCCGGCTGATCGGCTAGTGGCAGCGTGAAACTCGCCGTGGTCCCCGCGCCGAGCGTCGAAGAGAGCGTGAGCTCTCCCCCGTGGGCGTCGACGATATGCCGGGAGATCATCAGTCCGACCCCCAAGCCGGCATCGCGCGCCGAGCGCAGACCGGCCGGGCGCTCGCGAAGTGGCCCCTCACCCAATCGCGGCAGCAGCTCAGGCGGAATCCCCGAGCCGGTGTCGGTCACCGTGATCCGAGCATGATCGTCGACCCGGTTCAGCGTGATCGTGATGGCACCGTGGTCGGTGTGGCGACCCGCATTCGAGAGCAGGTTCACCAGAACCTGGGTCAGTCGTTCCCGATCGGCCAGCACTGGTGGCAGCGAGGGATCGCTGACCACAGTGAGGGAGTTGCCACGTCGCGTCCATAGCGGACGGTAGGCCTGCAGCGTCCGCTGGACGATCTCGTCCAGGTCCTGGGGAGCGCACTCGAGGACCAGCCGGCCCTCATTGATCCGGGTCATGTCCAGAAGCTGGCTGACCAGCCGCCCCAGCCGATCGACCTCCGTCTCGATCACATGGACATCCTGTGCCGCTTGATCAGGGGCGTGCAGGAGCTCACGCCCGGCCTCGGACGCGTGCGTCTTGATCACCGTCAGCGGCGTGTTCAGCTCGTGCGCCACCACGGCCAGAAACTCCGCCCGAGCCTGGTCCACCTGCGCCAGAGCCCGGTTCTGTTCGGTGAGCTGCCGCTGGTTGTTCTGGTAGATGCCGATCAGTAGCTGCACCGCGACGGCCATGGCCAATCCAGCACCGATCACCGCATAGGCGATGTCGGCCAGCTCTGCCAGCTCCGACGCCAGCGGAATGACCGTCCACGGCTGCCAATAGGCAATGCCGAGGCAGGCGGCGAACGTCACCGCCTCGAGCGGCAGCAGGATCTTCAGTGCTCGTCCGTCGAGGATCACTGCGGAAAATGCGATGGCGAACATGAAGAACACCGGCATTCCACTGCGATAGCCACCACCGGTGAAGAACAGGGCAGGAAACACCAGGAGGAACAGGGTCACCGCTGCAACGACGTAGACCAACGAGTAGCGGCCGGTGCGCCGGGCGAACCACATCAGCGCGATCACCGCGAAGCCCGCTGCCAGGTTGAGCACGACGCCCCACAGCGGGCTACCCAACACCACGTTGATCAGCGCCGATCCCCAGCTGATCGCGACACCGACCCGCGCCGCCGCGCTGATCAGCCGGCCGCGGAAGCTCAGGTCGTCGAGCCCCAGCCAACCGCCCAGCCACCGTCCCAGCGCACTGCCCCGGAATCCCCCCATGAATGGCGATTCTTCCGCTGAGCGAATCGGGCGGTGCGGCATTGGGGTACGCAGTTTTGGCCCCACCCCTCAGGCTAAAAGTCCTTTGACAGCGATCAGGTCAGTGCGCCATACGTGCCCAGAATCGACGTGGACGCAATGGCGTCCCGTTCACAGTTCGAGGTGACTCATGGTTCGAGCGACTCTCGTGGGCGCGGCCTGGCTTCGCCAGACACCGCCCATGGCAGGCGACCCGGCCACTGGCGCGCGCACGCTGCGGCGGGCAGCCTCGATTGCGAACGGGGAGCGTTGCACCAGCCAGCACGCCCATCCGAGGCTCCACCCCCGCCCCGGTGATGCCCACGGCCATCCTTGCCCCACTGCCGTCTGGGCACTCCAGCCCTTCGACCGCCGATGCGGATTGGAGACACCGGATCGGCGGCCTTGCCCGACCGCCCGTTGCGCAAGGCCGCCGTGGGTGGACCCCGCGGTCAGCTGGCCCAACCCTCACCATCGCCGAACCGGGAGGGGTTACCCGGCGGCACTGCCACCTTCGGCTTTCCACGATGGCAGCGGTGAACGGTCCGAGTGTGAGCCGAGCCGCCCGGAAAGGTGGACTCATCGAAGTCATTGGGGAGCTTCGCGTCCACGGTGACCAGCAGCGCCGAACTGGGGGACGAACTGCCCGCTACTGAGGAGGCAGACAGTTCGGTGGCGCTGCTGGTCACGACCGGCTGCTTTGGCCGCGCTCAGACCTCTTCGTGAGTGGTCACCCAGCGCCGGGCAGCAAGAACCAGGCCGAGCACCAACAGCGCACTGGTCAGGAGGAACGGCCAGCTGCGGTCCATTCCGGACAGCCAACCGGAGATCCAGCCGAAGGGTGCGGTGGCCAGCATGACCACGGTCCGCTGAATGGCCATCACCCGGGAGCGCTCGTCCCGGTCGACGTGGAGGGCGACCAGCGATTCGGCGAGCATGGCCAGCATGCCGGCGCCGAAAGCATCAGCCAGCAGACACACCGCGAGCAGGGCGTAGGTGGTCACATTTGCCGCGCCACCAGGCATCGGGATCACCACCAGCAGCACCTGGCCGACCAGGTAGGCAGCGAAGCCGATCAGGGTCGGACGGCGCAGGTTCGGGCCGACTGTCAGCCGCGGAATCACTGTGAAGAAGAAGATCACCGACAGGACCGAACGGACCATCGGGAAGAACGGCAGCAGCAGCTCGGGGACGCCGAGACGCTGGTTGATCACGATCTGCCAGAACGTCCCATTGATCAGAGCCACCGCACCGACCACGGCGGTAATGGCCAGGGAGAAGATCGTCCCCTTGGAGTGAATGATCAGGCTGAGCACGCCGCGGTACTCACGCAGCAGCCGCCAGATGCTCACCCCGCGGGTCTGCTCCTGGCGGGCCCGTCCGACCTCGGTCTCGGTCGACCAGAAGTAGAGGATGAACAACTTGACGGTCATCACCACGAAAGCGTTCACGTACAGGATCCGGACGGCCGGGACCAGCCCGAACTGAGCCACCAGGATCGCCGCGATCGGCGCGAACAGCGCCGAGAACTCACCGGCCGCCTTCACCAACGAGTAGACCTTGGTCAGCTCGCTGCGGGGGACGTCCTCCACCAGCAGGCAGTCCCAGGAGTTCTGGCTCACCTGCAAAGCACCGTTGATCACACTGGCGATCAGGAAGGCCCAGAAGTTCTGCGCGAAGGCCCAGATCAGACAGGGAATCGACCAGGCCAGCACATCGAAGGCCGCGGTGGTGAAGCGCCGTCCGAGCTTGTCGGTGATCACCCCGCCGAGCAACCCGAAGACCACCTGGGAGAGGGTCGCGATGGTGGCCAGCAGGCCGATCTCCTGATCCTTGATGCCCAGCGCCAGCATGTACACCCCGACGTAGGGCAGCACCAGCACCATCGACAGACCCCACATGGGCTCGGTGTAGACGCAGGCGCGGCCGTTGCCGCGCAGGTCTAGCAGCGAGCGGAGCAGCGGGTTACGGACGCGGGGCACCGGATCAGTAAATCAGCTAGACGGTCGGTGACGGACGCAGTGCCTCACGCAACATGCTGACCCCGATAAAGGCCAGGAACGCGGCGAACAGCCAGGCGCCGGCCTGGGCCGGAATCAGGTGCGCCACCCAGGCCCCCAATGGGCTGCTGACCAGCGAGGACGCCCCCACCACCAGCCCGGCCCGCCAGGCCACATTGTGCAGCCGGAAGTTCGCGACCAGGCCCGAAATCACCCCGGGCAGCATCATCACCAGCGAGGCCCCCTTGGCGGCAAGATCGCCCAGACCAAACCAGACCATCAGCACCGGAACCACCACCCCGCCGCCCCCGATGCCGAGGATCGCCGAGAGCAGCCCGGCCACCAGCCCGAGGACGATCAGGCCCGCACCATGCGCTGCATCGACCCTGAGCTCGGCACCCCGATCGGGGATCACCAGCATCAGCTGGACGATCATCACGGCCACGAAGCCGACGAAGATCCACTGCAACACTCGGCGTGGAATCCGCTGCAGCAGCCGAGCACCGATCTGGGCACCGACGATCGCGCCGATCGCCAGCAGTCCGGCAACCGGCCAGTCGATGCTGCCCTGCAGCGCGTACGACACTGCGGCGATGCTCGCCGCCGGCAGGATGGCCAGCAGTGAGGTGCCGGCGGCCAGCTTCTGCTCGATCCGCAGCAACACGACCAGGGCCGGGACGATCACCAGCCCGCCACCGATCCCGAACAGTCCGGCGAAGAAGCCGGAGACCAGCCCGACCCCGAGCAGGGGCAGCACCTGGGCGCGTCCGAGCCCGAGCAGGTGCGGCTCAGCCGGCAGCTCGGGCGGACGGCTCACAGCACCGCGCCAGGAACGTACTTGGCGCCGGCCGGATGCTTCTTGGCCAGCTCGGCGACCTTCTGGGCGAGTTGATCGACCTGATCCCCTGCGGAGCCGGTCAGGCTCAACGGGTCGGCTAGGGCGTCGTCGAGGAGAGCCCGGCTCAGCCCGAGCCGGGAGTCGGCGGCCAATCGGTCGATCAGGTCATTGCCGCCGCCGGCCCGCATCCCCAGCGCCACTGCCACGGCATGCTCCTTGATCACCTCATGGGCGACCTCGCGTCCGACCCCGTTGCGGACCGCGGCCATCAGCACCTTGGTGGTGGTCAGGAACGGCAGGAAGCGTTGCAGCTCGGCCTCGATCACCGCCGGGAAGGCACCGAACTCGGCCAGCACGGTGAGGAACGTCTCGAACAGCCCGTCGAGGGCGTAACAGGCGTCGGGCAGCGCGATCCGGCGGACCACCGAGCAGGAGACGTCGCCCTCGTTCCACTGGTTGCCGGCCAGTTCACCGACCATGGACGCGTAGCCACGCAGCAGCACGGCCATCCCGTTCACCCGCTCGCAGGAGCGGGTGTTCATCTTGTGCGGCATCGCCGACGAGCCGACCTGGCCCTCCTTGAAGCCTTCGGTGACCAGCTCCTGGCCGGCCATCAGCCGAATCGTGGTGGCCAGGCTGGACGGCCCGGCGGCCACCTGGACCAGCGCGGAGAGCACGTCGTAATCCAGTGAGCGCGGGTAGACCTGGCCGGTCGCGGTGAACACCGTGGCGAAGCCGAGGTGTTCGGCCACTCGGGCCTCCAGCTCGGAGAGCTTCAGGGTGTCACCGTCGAGCAGGTCGAGCAGGTCCTGGGCGGTGCCCATCGGGCCCTTGATGCCGCGGGCCGGGTAGCGTCCGATCAGTTCGTCGACACGGCGGTAGGCGACCAGCAGCTCGTCGGTTGCACTGGCGAATCGCTTGCCCAGGGTCGTGGTCTGGGCGGCGACGTTGTGGGAGCGTCCGACCATGGCCAGATCGCGGTACTGGACGGCCAGCCGGGACAGCGCCACGGCGACCGTGACGATCCGCTCCCGGATCAGTTCCAGCGAGCTGAGCAGCTGGCGCTGCTCGATGTTCTCGGTCAGGTCGCGGCTGGTCATCCCCTTGTGGATGTGCTCGCGTCCGGCCAGAGCATTGAACTCCTCGATCCGGGCCTTCACGTCGTGCCGGGTGACCCGCTCGCGCTCGGCGATGCTGGGCAGATCGATGATCCCGAGTACTCGCTCGTAGTCGGCGATCACCTCGGACGGGTCGTCCCCGCCGAAGTCGACGCCGAGTTCGGCTTGGGCCTTCAGCACCGCCAGCCAGAGCTTGCGTTCGGCGGTGATCTTGGCTTCCGGCGACCAGATCTCACGCATCGCTGCGGATGCATAACGGGTAGCCAGGACGTTGGGAATCATGCCTGCTCCTCCTTGCCGGGGACGGTTCCATTTCCGTCCAACTGCTGCGCGGCCGCCTTGAGGGCGATGTCGGTGCGGTGGAAGCCGCCCGGCAGCTCGATGGTGGCCACCTTCGCATAGGCCGCTTCGCGAGCCTCCGCCAGCGTGTCGCCGGTGCCGACCACGGTCAGCACCCGGCCACCGGCGCTGACCAGTTGCCCGGACGCGTCCAGTGCCGTCCCGGCGTGGAAGACGCCGTCGGCCTCGGCCCCGGTGATCGGATCGCCCTTGCGCGGCGACTCCGGGTAGCCCTGGGCGGCGATCACCACGCCGACTGCGGCTCCACTGCCCCACTCCAGGCTCGGATGCTCGTCCAGCTTGCCGGTGGCTGCGGCGTACAGGGCTCCACCGAGCGGGGTCTTCAGCCTGGTCAGCAGCGGCTGGGTCTCCGGATCACCGAAGCGGGCGTTGAACTCGACGACCCGGACACCGCGGCTGGTCAGGGCCAGACCCGCATAGAGCAGGCCGACGAACGGGGTGCCGCGGCGGCACAACTCGTCGATCGTGGGCTGGATCACGGTGGCCACCACCTGCTCGGTGAGCCCGGCCGGGGCCCACGGCAGCGGGGTGTAGGCGCCCATTCCGCCGGTGTTCGGGCCGGCGTCGCCGTCGCCGACCCGCTTGAAGTCCTGGGCCGGTTCGAAGGGCAGCACGTGGGTACCGTCGCTGAGGGCGAACAAGCTCACCTCGGGACCGTCCAAGTACTCCTCGATGATCACCTTCCGGCAGCCGGCCGCATGCCGGATCGCTGCGTCCCGGTCGTCGGTGACGATGACGCCCTTGCCGGCGGCCAGTCCGTCGTCCTTCACCACATAGGGCGGGCCGAACTCGTCCAAAGCGGCGACCACCTCGTCCATGCTCACGCACAGCCGGGCGTCCGCAGTGGGGACGCCGGCCGCCTCCATGATCTCCTTGGCGAACGCCTTGCTGCCTTCCAGCTGCGCGGCCGCCCCGGACGGGCCGAAGACCGGGATCCCCGCAGCCCGGACGGCGTCGGCAACCCCGGCGACCAGTGGCGCCTCGGGGCCGACCACGACCAGATCGGCCGCCAGCTCGACAGCCAGCGCCGCAACGGCCTCCGGGTTCATCGGGTCGACCGGGTGGTTGGTGCCCACCGCAGCCGTCCCCGGATTGCCGGGCGCGATGTGCACCTGCGTGACTCCCGGGTCTTTGCTGAGCGCCCAGGCCAGGGCATGCTCGCGTCCGCCAGTTCCAATCACCAGTACTGTCTGCGCCACGGCGCTGATCCTATCGGCGAGGGTCGGCGCGGCCCGTCGGCTCCGTCCACCGGGCGCCAAGGTGCAGGTCCGGACATTTGCGCAGCAGACTCGCCGAGATCACTCAAACGATCATGTGGCAATTGCTGCGTTCGTGTGGATTTCTGCGTAGATTGGTCTCATGGTCGCGACAGAGGACAGCAGTGAGGGTCGCCTGCTCCCCCACGAACGGCACCTACGGATCCTGGAGCAGGCACGAGCCCGCTCGCGGGTAGAGGTCTCGGCCCTGGCCGAAGAACTCGAGGTGACCACCGAGACGATTCGCCGCGATCTGAGCATCCTGGAACGCCAGGGGCAGCTGCGCCGAGTCCACGGCGGAGCCGTCCACGTCCAGCGACTCGGCTACGAGCCCACCGTCAACGCACGCCGCGAGCACCAGGCCAGCCAGAAGTCTCGGATCGGCCGGATCGCGCGGGACTACCTGCCCGATGGCGGCTCGATCCTGATCGACTCCGGCACCACCACTCTGGAACTGGTTCGCCAACTTCCGACCGACCAGGCATTCTCGGTGGTCACCAACTCGCTCCAGGCCGCCAGCCTGCTCGTCGATCTGCCCCGGGTCGAGTTGATGCTGCTCGGCGGACGGATCCGCAACGTCACCGGTGCTGCGGTGGGCTCGTGGACGGCGTCCGCACTGGCCAGCCTGCGGGTCGATGTCGCCTTCATCGGAGCCAACGGGATCACCCCGGAAGCCGGGCTGACAACGCCGGACCAGGCCGAAGCCGAGATCAAGCGGGCCATGGTGGACGCGGCAGCGCAGGTCGTCTGCCTGGCCGACTACACCAAGGTGGGCCGCACCCAGCTGTGCCGGTTCGCCAGCCTCAGCGAGGTGGACGTGCTGATCACCGACACCGGCCTGGACGCCGCCTTGGCCGCCGAACTGTCGGCCGCCGGACCCGAAGTGATTCGGGCATGATCGTCACCCTCACGCCGAACCCGAGCGTGGACCGTACCGTCACGCTCCCCCGGCTGGAGCGCGGCGCCGTCCTGCGGGCCACCGAATCCCGCGAGGACCCGGGCGGCAAGGGCCTGAACGTCAGCCGCGCCTTGGCCGCGAACGGCACCGCCAGCACCGCCGTCTTCCCCGTCGGGGGGATCTATGGACGGCTGATGCTCAACCTGCTCGAGGGCGAGCCGGTGACCTTGGCCGCCGTGCCGATCAGTGAGCCGATCCGGGCGAACATCACCATCGCCGAGACCGACGGCACAACGACGAAAGTGAACGAGCCCGGCCCGGTGCTGACCGCAGCCGAAGTGGACGCACTGCGCGAGGCAGCCCTGGTGGCCAGCCGGGACGCACGGTGGCTGGTGTGCTGTGGATCGCTGCCGCCCGGTCTGGACGACACCTTCTACGCCGAGCTGATCGGCCACTGCCACACCCGTGGCGTCCGCGTGGCCGTCGACACCTCCGGTGAGCCCATGGCCGCGGCGCTGGTCGCCAAGCCGGCCCTGATCAAGCCCAACCGGATCGAGCTCGCCGAGGCGGTCGGACGCCAACTCACCTCGATCGCCGATGTCATCGACGCGGCATCCAACCTTGTCGAAGGCGGAATCGAGACGGTGGTGATCAGCCTCGGCCGCGACGGCGCGCTCCTGGTGGATGCCGCTGGCGCCGTCCATGCCTCCTCGCAGATCGGCTGCCCGGTCTCGACCGTCGGCGCCGGGGACGCCCTGCTGGCCGGCTACCTGCATGCCGTCTCCACCGGCGCTGACCGGGAGGCTGCGCTGCGGACCGCGGTGGCCTTCGGCTCGGCGGCAGTGCTGCTGCCCGGCAGTTCGATGCCGGGCCCGTCCGACGTCGCCGCGATCACTGTGACCTCGACGACGACTCCGGATCGTTCGCGCTCGCTCGACGACTGAGCCGCCTGTCTCACGCCGTCCCTCGACCCCACCAACCGTTCGCGCCCCCGAATCTCATTCCTGCCCGCGAATCTTCGAGGGCAACGGTGAGTTTCGAGGGCGCGAGCCGTGGGGTGGGACGGCCTGAGCCGATTCAGGGCTCGACGGTGACCTTGATCGCCTGCCCCTTGGCAACGATGTCGAAGGCCTCCAGGGCCCGCTCCAGCGGCAGGTGGACGGTGATCAGATCCTTCACCGGCACCTGGCCCGAGGCGATGTAGGCCAGCGCCTTGCGGTTGTGCTCGGGAGCGGAGCCGTTCGCGCCGTGGATGTGCAGCTGGCGGTAGTGGACGAGGTTCGAATCGCAGGTGATCGTCGGATTGGTCTTGGGCAGGCCACCGAAGAACGAGATCCGGCCATTGCGGGCGGCCATCGCGATGGCCTGTTCCTGGGTGATGTTGGCCGCGGTCGCGGTGATCACCACGTCGGCGCCACGGCCCTCGGTGAGCCGCATCACTTCGGCGACCACGTCCACCTGGGAGGCGTCGATCACCGCATCCGGATGCACGGCGGCGGCCGACATCGCAAGCCGCTCGGCGTTCACGTCGACCAGGAAGACCCGGGCCGCACCATGGACGCCGCGGGCGATACGAGTGTGGATGCAACCGATCGGTCCGGCCCCGAACACCACCACGGTGTCACCGGCCTCGATGCCGAGCAGCTCCTGGGCGTTGATCGCGCAGGCGAACGGCTCGGCGGCGGACGCCTCGTCGAAACCGACCCCTTCGGGAATCCGGTTCAGCCCGTCCACCTTCAGCACGGCCTGCGGCACGACCATGTATTCGGCGAAGCCACCGTCGTATTGGTAGCCGATGGACGTCTGGTTCTGACACACCGCCATCCAGCCCTTGCGGCACTCGTAGCACTCACCGCACGGCACGGCGGCGATCACCTGGGCCCGGTCGCCGACGGCCCAGCCAGAGACATTGGCGCCGACCTCGGCGACCTCGCCGGCCACCTCGTGGCCGATCACCCGCGGCGGAGTGAGGTTCTGATGGCCGTTGTGGAAGATCTTCACGTCGGTGCCACAGGTGGAGCAGTTACGCACCCGCAGCAGGATCTCGTCCGCAGTGATCTGCGGGATCGGGGCGTCCTCGATCCGCACATCGCCAGGGGCGTAGAAACGTAGGACCTTCATGTTCAGTTCTCCTCAGCAGGGGTCAGTAGTTCGATCACTTCGGCCACCGAGTCGGTGACCCGCAGCCGCTCGGCCGCGTCCGGTTCCATCAGTGCCTCGGCAAGGCTGGCCAGGATTCCCAGGTGGTCGTCGGAGGCGGACGCAATCGGGATGCACACCTTCACCTCGTTGCCGTCCCAGTCGATGCCGTCCGGGAACTGCAGGAAGCCCAGTGCGGCGGCCTTGATGTGAACCCGCGCCTCGTTGGTTCCGTGCGGAATCGCGACGCCTTCACCCAGGTAGGTGGAGATCTGTTGCTCGCGGGCGAGCATCCCCGCGAAGTAGTCCTCGGTGGCGGCACCGCACTCGACGAGCACCCGGGCGCAGAGCCGAATCGCCTCCTCCTTGCTCACCGAAGCCAAGCCGAGCCGCACCGAGGACGGCTGCAGGATCGAGTTCTCGGGCATCGTTACTGGCCTCCTAGTCGGCCATCGTTGGCCGAGATCGAGTGTGGCTCGGGACGGAGGCGGGGACGCGAGCTGCGCACCGCGGACTCCGCCGAACTCGTCAATAACACCACAGATACACACACGAGTCAATGCAAAACAACATGGATCGGGCACAAAGCGGGGCGGCCCGCGGGGGTGTCCCGCGGGCCGCCAGCTATCGATCGTCCGCCACTGAGGGCGTCCGTCCCTTGCGGGGTGAGGCGAACTCAGTGAGCGCTGTTCGCCTCTTTCACCATCTCGACGACCTCGTCGTACTCGGGGGCCCCAATGAAGTTGGCCACCGAGACATGCACAGCGGACGGGGTCTTCGCCGCTGCCCGTTCGGCCAGATCACGATGGGTGACCACCAGATCGAAATCGTCCTCGAGGCTGGCGATCGCCTTGTTCACCACGGTCACATCGGTGAACCCGGCGTCCTTGATCTTCTTGCGCAGTACCGAAGCGCCCATCGCCGACGAGCCCATCCCGGCGTCGCAGGCGAAGACGATGCTGCTGATCATGCCGGTGCGGGTCAGCAGACCGGCCACCGAGGACTTCTTGCCCTTCAGCGCTTCCATCTCCGCAGTTGCCGCAGCCAGGTCGTCCGCATCGCCGGTCTTCTTTCCGAAGCCGAGCAGGACGGCGGCAACCAACATGGTCACGGCGGCCGAGGCCAGCATCGAGACGGTCACGCCGAGGTAGCTGTCCGAGGCGGCCGAAAGGTAGACCGCGAAGACCGAACCGGGAGCGGCCGGAGCTCGCAGCCCCACACCGAACAGCACGTTGGTGAAGACACCGGTCATGCCACCGGCGATCATCGCCAGCACCAGAATCGGCTTCATCAGCACGAACGGGAAGTAGATCTCGTGAATGCCACCCAGGAAGTGGATGATCGCGGCACCCGGGGCGGACGCCTTGGCGGCACCCTTGCCGAAGAACATGAACGCCAAGAGCAGGCCCAGGCCGGGGCCGGGGTTCGCCTCGAGCAGGAACAGGACCGACTTGCCGGACTCCACGGCCTGCTGCGTGCCGAGCGGAGTGAGGATGCCGTGGTTGATGGCGTTGTTCAGGAACAGGATCTTGGCCGGCTCGATCAGGATCGAGGTCAGCGGAAGCAGCCCGGTGTTCACCAACCAGCCCACGGCGTCGCCGGCGGCCTTGGACACGGTGGACACGATCGGGCTCATCACGAAGAAGCCGAAGATGGCGAGGATTCCGCCCCAGATTCCTGCGGAGAAGTTGTCGACGAGCATCTCGAAGCCAGGCTTGACCTTGCCGTCCCACAGCGCGTCGAGCTTCTTCATGCTCCAACCGCCCAGCGGACCCATGATCATCGCGCCCATGAACATCGGGATCGAGGTGCCGGTGATAACACCGATGGTGGCGATCGCGCCGACCACGCCACCGCGGACGCCATGAATGGCCTTGCCACCGGTGTAGCCGATCAGGATCGGCAGCAGGTAGGTGATGGTCGGGCCGACGATGCCCTTACCGTCGAACGCACCCCAGCCACCCAGTGCGGCGACCCAGCCGTTGTCCGGCTGCGGGGCGAGGACGTTGATCCAGCCCGCCTTGATGAAGATTGCGGTGATCAGGCCCCACGCGATGAACGCGGCGATGTTGGGCAAAACCATGTTGGAAAGAAAGGTGCCGAACCGCTGGACGGCAACGCGTGCCGATCCCTGCTTCGCCGTTACCTCGGTAGTCATCTGACTCCCTAACTGTGACGTAGTTGGCAGTGGTGTCCTCCTCAGTGAGGACCCGCCGCAAGGTAGTGATGTCAATAAACCACACGCTCGGTCATGCGTCAAGGAAAAACAACACGCATATCAAGACGATCGGGCAGATTCTGGCCACACTCAGTGTTGATACCCAACTAGGCTGCCAACGAATCACGTCCGGCTCTCGTGGCTCAGCCTGCCGGCCGGCGGTGCACCCCACTCACTCCCACACCCGCGGACGTCCCCCCGCCACCCCAGACCGCAAACGCCCCCGAACCTCACTCCCGCCCGCGAAAGGTCGGGGGCATCAGTGAGTTTCGGGGGCGCGGCAGGCTGGAGGTAGCCGGATGCCGGCGACCTCAGAGCAGGTCGTGCAGCATGACCACCTGTTCGCGGGACGGGCCGACGCCGATCCCGGAGATCCGGCAGCCAACCAGCTCCTCGAGCCGGCGGACGTAAGCCTGGGTGTTGGTCGGCAGCTCCTCGAAGCTGCGGCAGCCGGAGATGTCCTCGGTCCACCCGTCCAGGTACTCATAGACCGGCACCGCGTGGTGGAACTCGGTCTGCGTCAGCGGCAAGGTGTCAGTGCGCACCCCATTGACGTCGTAGGCCACACAGACCGGGATCTTCTCCCAGCCGGTCAGGATGTCCAGCTTGGTCAAGAAGATGTCGGTGCAGGCGTTGGCCGTGGCCGAGGCCTCGACCACCAGCGCGTCGAACCAGCCGCAGCGGCGGTTACGTCCGGTGGTGGTGCCGAACTCGGCCCCGTCGGTGCGCAGCTTGTCGCCGTCGGCGTTGAGCAACTCGGTCGGGAACGGACCCTCGCCGACCCGAGTCGTGTAGGCCTTGGCGATGCCGATCACCCGGTTGATCCGAGTTGGGCCGACGCCCGAGCCGGTGCAGGCACCGCCGGCGATCGGGTTCGAGCTCGTGACGTAGGGATAGGTGCCGTGGTCGACGTCCAGGTGATGTGCCTGAGCGCCCTCGAAGAGGACGACCTTGTCGGCGTCCAGCGCGGTGTTCAGCACTCGGGTGACGTCGGCGACCATCGGACGCAGCCGCTCGGCGTGGCCCAGCAGTTCGTCGGCGACCTGGGTGGCGTCGATCGCGCGGCGGTTGTAGACCTTCACCAGCAGGTGGTTCTTCTGCTCCAGGGACGCCTCAACCTTCTGGCGCAGGATCTTCTCGTCGAACAGATCCTGCACCCGGATACCGAGCCGGTTGATCTTGTCCGAATAGGCCGGGCCGATGCCGCGTCCGGTGGTGCCGATCCGGCGGTTGCCGAGGAACCGCTCGGTGACCTTGTCGATCACCTTGTGATACGGGGCGATGACGTGGGCATTGGCGCTGACGATCAGCTTGGAAGTGTCGACGCCGCGAGCGTTGAGGCCGTCGATCTCCTCGAAAAGGACCTCAAGATCGATCACCACGCCGTTGGCGATCACCGGCACTGAGTCGTTGAGAATGCCGGACGGGAGCAGGTGCAGCGCGTACTTCTCGCCGTTCACGACCAGGGTGTGGCCGGCGTTGTTTCCGCCGGAGTAGCGGACGGTGTAGTCGACCCGATCACCGAGCTGGTCGGTCGCCTTCCCCTTGCCCTCGTCGCCCCATTGCGCGCCGATCACCACGATTCCCGGCATATGACTGCCCCTTTGCGTGAGGAAAGCCCGCGGCAATGCCGGCGGGCTCTTGCGCACATACTTTAGCGGAGACGCGCGGAATGCCTCCGCGTTCACCTGCCTGTGACCTGAGCGGGGCAAGCTGTGCCCATGACTCGCCGCTCGCTGCCCATCGAGCCGTTCAACTTCCCGGCCGCCGGCGAGCTGCCCGCGCCGACGATCACTGTGGACGAGGCCGCGACCCTGCTGACCGCTCTGGGCGGCACCGGGCGGCTCAGCCCGCTGGGCAGCCAACAGGATCAGAACTTCCTGGTGTTCGGCGCCGACGGGCCGACCGCCGTCCTGAAACTGGCCAACCCATCCTTCCCGGCGCAGGACACCCTGGCGCAAGACGCCGCAGCCGCCCGGGTCGCCGCCGCGTACCCCGATCTGCGAGTGTCGACGGTGCTCGAGGCCGGCGGGCGGCCGATGCGGGCGGTGCTGGCTACCAGCGAGGGTCCGATTCTGGCCCGGTTGCTGCGCTTTCTGCCCGGCGGCACCTTCGTCGAACGAGGCTGGCTGGCTCCGTCCGTGGCAGCCAGGATGGGGATGATCGCCGGACGGGTCAGTCGTAGCCTGGCCGACTTCGATCACCCCGGACTGGATCGCCGCCTGCAGTGGGACTTGCGAGAGAGCCTCGGCGTCGTCGAGCTGCTGGCCGACTGGCTCGGGCCCGAACGGGAGCAGGTGCTCCGCGCGAGTGCGTCGGCGTGGACGGCCATCCGGGCGGCCGGTGAACTGGCCGTGCAGCCGGGTCACTTCGACCTGACCGACGACAACCTGGTCTGCGCTGTGCAGGGACGCCACCCCGACGGGATCATCGACTTCGGCGACGTCTCCCGATCCTGGCGGGTCGCCGAGCTGGCGATCACGCTGTCCGGACTGCTGCATCACGCCGGCGGCTGGACTGAGCCGGCGTTGGCAGCCGTGCGGGCCTTCCACGCCGAGCAGCCGCTAACCCGCGCTGAGGTGGACGCCCTGTGGCCGCTGGTGGTGCTGCGCGGCGCCGTCCTGGTGGCCAGCGGACGCCAGCAGGCCGGACTCGACCCGGACAATGCCTACGCCGACAACGCCCTCGAGCGGGAGTGGCAGATCTTCTCGGCCGCCAGCTCCGTCCCGGCTCCCGTGGTCACCGGCTGGCTGGCCGCTGCCCTCGGGATGAGCGAGCGCCCGCCGGCCGTCTGCGGAGTGCCGCTGCTGGCATCGCCACCGGCAGCCATCGATCTCAGTGTCATGTCACCGATCATGGATGAGGGTGCCTGGCGGGACCCGGGACTCACCGATCGGGCGGTGTGTGAGACGGGTGTCAGCGCCGCCGCAGCGTGGGGCGTGGCTCGGCTCAGCGAGGCGTCCGGCTGGGCTCCGGGATCGGACGAGCCCACGGCGACGGTACCGACGGCGGTCACCCTGTGGAACCACGGGGAACTGCGCGCACCCTGGGACGGCACCGCGCGCATCGAAGGCGACCGAGTGATCCTTCCCGGCGAGCCCTTCGACCTCATCCTGCACGGCACCAGCGGCTTGGCCGAGCCGGTGCGAGCCGGCGAGCCGCTAGCCGGAGTTGGGGCCCGGGTGGACGTCCAGCTGGTGCGGCCTGGCACTGAGGTGCCGCTGCTGGTCGCACCGGAGTTGGCGGCCGGCTGGCTGGCACTGACCGCGGATCCGTCCGCGCTGCTCGGGCTGGAGCCGGGCGTGCTCCCCTCGCCTCGCGACGTCGTCGCCCGCCGCGAGATGCACGTCGCCGAGGTCCAGGAGCACTACTACGCCGACCCGCCGCAGATCGAGCGCGGCTGGCGCGCCCTGCTGATCGACACCGATGCCCGTCCCTATCTCGACCTGGTGAACAACGTGGCCGGCGTCGGGCACGCGCATCCGCGGCTGGCCGCGGTGGCTCACCGGCAGCTGCGCCTGCTGAACACCAACTCCCGCTTCGTCTACGAGGCGCTGCCGGCCTTCGCCGAGGCGCTGACCTCCCGGCTGCCGGACGGCCTGGATCAGGTCTTCTTCGTGAACTCCGGCTCCGAGGCCGCCGACCTGGCGATCCGGCTGGCGATGGCGACCACCGGACGCCGCGACATCGTGGCCCTGGCCGAGGCCTATCACGGCTGGACCTACGCCTCCGATGCGGTCTCCACCTCGGTGGCCGACAACCCCAATGCCCTCACCACACGCCCGGATTGGGTGCACACCGTGCCCGCGCCGAACTCCTATCGCGGCCGCTGGCGCGACGCCGAGGCGTGGCGCTACGGGCCGGACGCCGCCGCTCGCATTCGTGAACTGGCTGTCGCCGGACGTCCGGTGGCCGGCTTCATCGCCGAGGCCATCCAAGGCAACGCCGGCGGCATCCTGCTGCCCGACGGCTACCTGCGCGAGGTGTACGGCGCCGTCCGGGAAAGTGGTGGGGTGGCCATCGCCGACGAGGTCCAGGTCGGCTTGGGCCGACTGGGCCAGTGGTACTGGGGCTTTGAGCAGCAGGGCGTCGTCCCCGACATCGTCGCGGTGGCCAAAGGCCTGGGCAACGGGCATCCGGTGGGTGCCGTGATCACCACCGCCGCCATCGCCGAGAGCTATCGGACCGGCGGCTACTTCTTCTCCTCGGCCGGTGGCAGCCCGCTGTCGTGTGCGATCGGCAGTGAGGTGCTGGCGATCATCGATGACGAGCAACTGCAGGACAACGCCCGCGTGGTGGGCGCCCGGTTGCGGTCCGGACTGGAGGCGCTGGACAGCCCGTGGGTGGGCACCGTCCACGGCGCCGGGCTCTATCTCGGCCTGGAGCTCGTCCGCGACGAGCAGCGCACCCCGGCGCCCGAACTCACCGCTGAACTGTGTGAGCGGCTACGCCAACTGGGCGTGATCATGCAGGCCACCGGCGACCACGGCAACGTCCTGAAGATCAAACCGCCGCTCGTACTCACCGCCGATGAGGCCGATCAGTTCGTCACCGCGGTCCAGCGGGCCCTGAGCGAGCTCTAGCCGACGCGATTTGCCCTCTCGACCCCTCGCGAGACCGCAAGAGTCGGCCGAATCGCCGTCGATAGCGCAAATCCCGTCGCCGGGGCTGTGGACAAGTGAACGCCGATCGAGATTCCGACCAACTGTGAGGGTGTGCACGCACAGGTAATGGCGCTCCTCGCCGAGCGCGGCGCGATCCGCGCAGCGGAGTTTCCTCGTCTCGCGTCGGCCTTGGCCAGACTCAAGCGCTCAGGAGCTTTGACCAGCCCACTGCCTGGGGTATTCGTCGCCGCTGGCGAGCTCTCCGACCTGACCTGGATGCGCGCGGTGTCGGCCTGGTCGGCCCCACGCGGAGCCATCCACGCTGGTTCTGCGGCGAGCATCTGGCTGGGGACGAGCGGGTCCGGCGCGGAGCTGGCTCATCCCAGCCTGCGCTCGAGAGCTGGTGTGGAGGTTTGCCGCCGGCTGGTGCCACCCGAGTTCGTCACGATCACCTCAGGCATCCGAATGGTCACTCCCGGGTACGCCGCTGTCGAACTGGCTGCCGTGGACGAAGGTCGGGCCTGCTGCGAGGCTCTCCGTCGGGGTCTTGCCACGCCAGATGAGTTGGACGCGGCATCGGCCAGCCTTCGCGGCAGCCCGGGGCACTCCACCCGGACGCCCGTCGTGGCGGCCGCAGTGGCGAACCCATGGTCATTCGCAGAGCTGCGGCTGCACCGCATTCTGGCCTCGGCCGGGATCTCGGACTGGGTGGCAAATCGCCAGATCCGAGTGGGAGGCTGCGCCATCGTCCCCGATGTCCGATTTCGCAGCGTCCGCCTCATCCTGGAGTTCGATGGACGGACCGCGCACTCCGGTGCCGCACAGTTCCTGGCAGACCGCGAGCGCCAGAACCTGCTCGAAGCCGCCGGCTACCGGGTGCTTCGATTCGGCTGGGAACACCTCGACCAGCCGGAATACATCGTTGCCGTCGTACGAGCGGCACTGCGCGCGACGTGATTTGCGCGATAGATCCTCAGAACGGAGGGATCGGGCCCACCAATCGGCATCGAACGCGCAAATCCCGTCACCAGCTCGTCCGTGGACGCAAAACGGCCCGGGGCCGAAGCCCCGGGCCGCAGGCGTGATCAGCCGATGGTCTTGCCGACGCTACGCAGGTAGGTGCAGGCCTCGACGACGCGGGCGGACAGCCCGGCCTCGGCGTTCTTGCCCCACGCGCGCGGGTCGTACTGCTTCTTGTTGCCGACCTCGCCGTCGATCTTCAGCACGCCGTCGTAGTTCTTCAGCATGTAGTCGACGACCGGACGGGTGAACGCGTACTGGGTGTCGGTGTCGATGTTCATCTTCACGACGCCGTAGTCGACCGCGTCCGAGATCTCCTGCGGGGTCGAGCCGGAGCCACCGTGGAAGACCAGGTCGAACGGCTTCTCCTTGCCGTACTTGGCGCCGACGGCGTCCTGGATCTCCTTGAGCACCTCGGGACGCAGCTTGACCGCACCCGGCTTGTACACGCCGTGCACATTGCCGAAGGTCAGAGCGGTCATGTAGCGACCCTTCTCACCCAGGCCGAGCACCTCGATGGCGCGCAGGCCATCGGCGACAGTGGTGTACAGCTTCTCGTTGATTTCGGCCTTGACGCCGTCCTCCTCGCCACCGACAACGCCGACCTCGATCTCGAGGATCTGGTGGGCCTTGCTGGTCAGGGCGAGCAGCTCATCAGCGACGGCCAGGTTCTGCTCCATGGGAACAGCGGAGCCGTCCCACATGTGCGACTGGAACAGCGGCTCGAGGCCCTTGTTCACGCGCTCCTGGGAGATGGCGATCAGCGGCTTGACCCAGGTCTCGACCTTGTCGATCTGGGCGTGGTCGGTGTGCACCACGACGTTGATCGGGTAGTTCTTGGCGACCACGTGGGCGTACTCGGCCAGGGCGACGGCGCCGGCGATGCGGTCCTTGATGGTCGGGCCGGACGCGTACTCTGCGCCACCGGTGCTGACCTGAATGATGCCGTCGGAGCCGGCCTCGGCGAAGCCGGCCAGCGCGGCGTTCAGGGTCTGCGAAGAGGTGATGTTGATCGCCGGGTAGGCGTACTTGCCGGCCTTGGCGGCATCCAGCATCTCGGCGTACTTGTCAGGGCTTGCAATGGGCATTCGGTTATCAGCCTTCCTCAGGGTTACTGCGTCTGCGACGTTGCGGCCGCCAGGCGTACTGCTCCAGTCTCTCAAACTCGGGGCCCAAATGAGCAATGATCCTCATCGCTGAAACCACCGTCCTGCCCGCTGAGACGTCTGTGCTAGTCGAGCCGGGATAGGTCGACCCACACCCGTCCGGCCGACAGCACCCGCATCGCCGAATCTACACTGGCCGGCATCGCGTCGGTGAAGTCGAGCGGGACGCTGACGCTGCGCCGGTCCCGGCTGGTTGCGATCAATCGGGTGGACGTCTGCAGCCGCCCCGGCAGTGCCCGCACCGAGCCGACCTCTTCCCACGGCAGCCATTCCCGGTTGATCATCACCCCGTCACGGTTCAGCCCGATGGCCAACCCTTGCGCGGTTGCTCGGGCGTCGGCCACGGCGAACCGCCAGCGGAACAGGTCGACCGCGAGCAGCACCAGAGCCCAGCCGCCGGTCAGACCGACATACCACCAGACCCAACCGCTGGTCGCTTCCGGCCACACGCGCCAGGCAATGATCACGGCCACGATGCTCAGCAGCGCCCAGCCGAGCCGGACCAGCATCAGCCGGACCACGCGACGCACCTGCTCGCCGGCCAGCTCAGGCTGGTAGTAGATGCCGAACTCGTCCACCAGGCAATCCTAGGTGGCGCTGGCCTGGCCGGGGCCGGCCCACTGCAATGCCCAGTGGTACATCGCGATCGCCGCGGCCGCACCGGCGTTCAGCGAGCGCGTCGATCCGTACTGGGTGATCGCCACCAGCCGCTCGCAACCGGCCACCAGTTCGTCGGTGAGTCCGGGCCCCTCGGAGCCGAAGATCAGGCAACAGCGCTCGGGCAGCCGGGACGTCTCCAGCGGCACCGAGCCGAGCAGATTGTCGACCCCGATCGGGGTCAGGTCGTGCGCGGCCAGCCAGGCGAAGAACTCGGCCTCGTTCTGGTGGTGATGGACGTGCAGGTACCGGTCGGTGACCATCGCTCCCCGCCGATTCCAGCGGCGCCGTCCGATGATGTGCACTCCGGCGACGTTGAAGGCGTTGGCGGTGCGCACCATGGAGCCGATGTTGAAGTCGTGCTCCCAGTTCTGGATGGCCACGTGCAGCGGCAGCCGCCGGGTGTCCAGCTCGGCCACGATCGCCTCGACGCTCCAGTAGCGGTACTCATCAGGGACGTTGCGGTGGTCGCCGTCGGCGAGCAGCTGCGGATCCAGCCTGGGGTCGTCGGGCCAGGGCATCGGATGCGGTCCGACACCGGGACCAGCGAGGGCCGCGATCGCATCATCGTCGAGGGTGGCCATGGCGACCAAGGTATCTTGGCCACGTGATTCCTGCACTCGTGCCGCTGGCCGGCAACTTCATGGACCCGGTCTGGCTGTTCCAGACCCTCGGCCCCTGGTTCTTGGCCGTGTCGGCGCTGATCATCTTCACCGAGTGCGCGATCTTCCCGATCCTGCCCGGCGACTCGCTGCTGTTCGCGATCGGGATGTTCATCGCGCAGGCCGCCGGAATCCGTCTCTTCGGCCTGGACCAGATCGGCACCTTGGTAGTGGCGCTGCTGATCCTGCTGGTCGCGGCGGTGCTGGGCAACATTGTCGGCTACTGGGTCGGACTACGGCTTTCACCGTGGCTCTTCAAGCCCCGCGATGGCTTCATCGGCAAGATCTTCAGCCAGAAGCACCTGGCAGAGACTCACCTATTCTTCGAGCGCTACGGCTCCCGCGCCCTGGTGCTGGGCCGCTTCGTCCCCTTCGTCCGCACCTTCGTGACGATGGTCGCCGGTGCCGCCGGGATGACCTTCCGGTCCTTCATCACCTGGACCGGTCTGGGTGCCGTGATCTGGGCGGTCGGGGTGACTCTGCTCGGCTTCTTCCTTGGTGACCTGCCGATCGTGCGGGACAACCTGGAGATCGCACTGATCCTGATCGTGGTGATCTCGGTGATCCCGATGGTGGTCGAGGTCCTCGTGCAGCGCTCGAAGCGCCGGGCGGACGTCACCGAGGCCTGATGGCCGGCATCGGCTGGCTGCCCGGCGAGCGGGACACCCGTCCGCCGGCGACCCAGGACGATCTGGACGCGGCGGTGGCGGCCCTGACCGGACGCCGGGTGGCCGTCCTCACCGGTGCCGGACTGTCGACCGACTCCGGGCTGCCCGACTATCGCGGACCGGACGCCAAGCCACGCAACCCGATCACCTACTCGCAATTCGTCTCCAGTCCGGAGTTCCGGCGCCACTACTGGGCGCGCAACCACGTGGGTTGGCACCAGGTACACACCACCGAGCCGAACGAAGGTCACTACGCGCTGGCCCGGCTCGAGGCATCGGGCATCGTGACCGGCGTGATCACTCAGAACGTCGACCGGCTGCACGAGCGAGCCGGCTCGGTGAACGTGATCGACCTGCATGGCCACTACCAGCTGATCCGCTGCCTGAACTGCGGCGCCACCATGACCCGCGATGAGCTGGACGTGCGGCTGCAGGAGCTCAATCCCGGCTTCCTGGAGCGGGTCACCGAACTCGGCGATATCGAGATCGCCCCGGACGCCGATGCCGTCCTAGCTCAGACCGAGGACTTCGTCATCGCCGACTGCCCGGTCTGCGGCGGCATTCTCAAGCCGGACATCGTCTTCTTCGGCGAATCGGTGCCGCCGGCCACCGTGCAGGCGGCATTCGCGCTCGTCGACGCCAGTAGCGCTCTGCTGGTCGCCGGCACCTCTCTCACCGTGATGTCCGGTCTGCGCTTCGTCCGGCATGCGGCGCAGCTGGGGCTGCCGATCGTGCTGGTGAACAGGGGGCTGACTCGAGGCGACGGGCTGGCCACCGTCCGGCTGAATGCAGGCACCAGCGAAGTGCTCAGCTACCTGGAACAGCAATTGCCCAGACCTGCCGCGGGAGCTAGCTAGGCCGACCGACGCCGGACGAGACTGGGCGCATGGCCACCATCGTTTCCACCTTGTTCATCGCCCTGGACGGCGTCGCCGAGATCGAACCGGACTGGCACTTTCCCTACTTCGACGAGAACATGGCCGCCGCGGTCACCGATGACTACGCCGGCACCGACCTGATCCTGCTCGGCCGGGTCACCTACGACAGCTTCGCCGGCGCCTGGCCCGATCGTGAGGCCGCCGGAGATGTGGACGCCGAGTTCGCCGCCCAGCTCGGCGACACCCCGAAGTTGGTCGCCACCCGCAGCCGGACCGACCTGGGCTGGCGCAACGTCGAGGCCACCGATGATCTGCTGGCCGCCGTCCGAGGACTGCGGAGCCGTCCGGGGCTGGGCAAGATCCTGATCCCGGGATCACTCTCGGTGGTTCAGCAGCTGCTGGCGGCCGGCGAGCTGGACGAGCTGCATCTGCTGGTCCATCCGGTCGCGGCCCAGCATGGACGCCGGCTGTTCGCAGACGACTCCCCGGCCCGTCCGCTGAAACTGCTCAGTTCGTCGGTCTTCCCGACCGGTGTCATCCGGCTCGCCTACGCCCCAGCTGAACTGCCGAACTCAGCGGGCTACTCCGACGCGGCCGAGAGACTGGCCGAAACCGGCCCCTCGGCCTAGCGGAGACTACTGCCCTGCCGGCGGGTTGGAGGTCGGCGGCTGGGTGGGCGGCTGGGTGAAGGTCGGCTGCTCGACGGGCTCGGTCGGCGCACCGAACGTGCCCGGGGCCTGGCCGAACTGGGACTGGTCGTAGGCCTGCGGGTTGGGCAGCGCAGTGTCCGGCGCAGCCGTGAGTTGAGCGTTGGTCGGCTCGGTGGTGACTTCGGGCCGGTCACTGATCTCACCGAAGCTCACCTTGGGAGCCTGCCGGACGGCCTGGTCGTTCACCTCGAAGTAGGTGGCCTTCTCGAAGTGGAAGGTGTTGGCGATCAGCACCGAGGGGAACGACTCCACCTGGGTGTTGTAGTTGCGGACGTTCGCGTTGTAGAACCGGCGCCCGGCCGCGATCCGATCCTCGGTCGCAGTCAGCTCCTTCTGCAACTCGAGGAAGTTGATGTTGCTCTTCAGATCCGGGTAGGCCTCGACGCTGACCATCAACTGGCGCACCGCGCCGCTCAGCTGCTCCTCCACCTGGGCCCGCTCGGCAGTGGCAACGCCCTGGCTGTTCTGGGCCAGCGAGGCCGCCTGATTGCGCAGCTTGGTGATGTTCTCCAAGGTGTTCCGCTCGTGGGCCGCGTAGGCGCGGACGGTCTCGACCAGGTTCGGGATCAGGTCATAGCGCCGATTGAGCTCGACATCGATCTGACGCCACGACTCCTGAATCAGGTTCCGCGAGCGAATGAAGCCGTTGTAGAGCGACACCGCCCACAGGGCGAGCCCCACCACGACCACCAAGAGGATGATGAATGGCCACATCGAAGGCTCCTATCAGCCGTACCACCGCCGGGCCGAGCACCCGAACGAGCACAGCCTAACTGGCCCCACTGCACCGGCACAGGGTTGTCGCCGGATCGCCGGCCAGTACCGGGGACGAACCCGGCGTCCCCCTGATCGGCGCTCGCCGAGCGCTACAGGCCCAGGTCGTCCAGACCCACGGCGTAGCGGTATTCGACGTCGGCCGCCTCGATCAGCTCCTTGGCGCCGGTATTGCGATCGACGATCACGGCCACCCCGATCACCTCGCCGCCGGCTTCCCGGACGGCCTCGACCGCGGTCAGCACCGAGCCCCCGGTGGTGGAGGTGTCTTCGACGACCAGGACCTTACGTCCGGCCACCTCGGTACCCTCGATCCGCCGCTGCAGACCGTGGGCCTTGGCCTCCTTGCGAACCACGAAGGCGTCCAGCCGTCCACCGCCGTGCGCGGCGTGGTGCAGCATGGCCACCGCGACCGGATCCGCACCCAGGGTGAGCCCGCCGACGGCTTCAAACTGCCAGTCGGCGACCAGTTCGGTCATCACCTCACCGACCAGCGGGGCGGCGAAGCCGTCCAGGGTGACTCGGCGCAGGTCGACGTAGTAGTCGGCCTCCCGTCCGGAGGCCAGCGTCACCCGTCCCCGGATCACGGCCAGTTCGGAAATCTGCTCGATGAGCTGCTCGCGGGCTGTCATGGGCGCCAACATAGCGATCCCGCGGGACCGCGGACCGGCATTCTCAGCTGAACCAGGCGCGTCCCTCGGGCGCAGGGGACGGCAGGGCATCCTCCCCGATGAACGGGACGGCCCCGCCCAGCCAGCCGCGCAGGTGCTCCTGAGTGCTCACCCGATAGGGGAACATCGCCCGGGCCACCCGCTTGGTGAGGTCGTCCAGGGGCAGCTCCACGCCACCCACGGCGATCAGGTTTCCGAAGCGTCGCCCCTTCCAGATCGGCACTTCGCCGATCACGGCCAGGTCCGGGAACACCGTGGCCAGTCCGGCCACGCAGCGTCGTGCCCAGGCGAACGGAGCCTGGTCGGTGAGGTTCATCACCACCAGGCCGTCCTCGCGCAAGACCCGGCGGACCTGCACGAAGAAGTCGACCGTGGCCAGCTCGGCCGGCACGCTCGGCCCGTCGAAAGCGTCAATGATCAGCACGTCCGCACACCCCGAGGGCAGGTCAGCGACCCCGGACTTCCCGTCGACCGGGCGGACCTTCACGCTGGCCCGGGGCAGCGGCAGCTGCTTGCGGACCTCCTCGATCAGGGCCACGTCCGGTTCCAGGACGATCTGGGCCGTGCCGCGCCGACGCGCTTCGACATAGCGAGCAAGCGTCATCCCGCCGCCACCGACATGCACCACTCGGACCCGGTCGGTGTAGGGCCGCTGCAGGATGGAAACCTCCAGGACGTCGGCCACCCGCTGGACGTACTCGAACTCCAGGTGCAGCGGATCGTCCAGCGCCACCCAGGACTGTTCGGTCTTGCCGTGCACGACCATGAAGGCGTTGTCGTCGTCCGGTGCCGGAACCACCCGATTCATCTACATCCTCCATGCACCCAGCACCGGCTCGGAGACAGTCTGGCCGGACTCCTGGGTACCCCTCGTGCTGCGGATCGGCCCAGCCTATCGGCCGGATCGCCACCCATCGTCCGCGTGACCGCCCCGGAGAACTAGGGTGGCCGAGTGAGCGAGAACTACCTGGACATCAACCGGGCCAACTGGGATTCCCGCGCGCCCATTCACGTCGGCAGCTACGGCATCGACGCCCTGCTGGCCGACCGTGATGCGCTGTCGGACGTGGTTCGTTTCGACCTGCCCCGGCTCGGACGACTGGACGGCCTGGACGTCGTCCATCTGCAGTGCCACATCGGAACCGACACGCTCAGCCTGGCCCGACTCGGCGCGGCCAGTGTCACCGGAGTCGATCTGTCACCGGTCTCGCTGGGCCACGCCCGAACGTTGGCCGAACGGGCCGGGACCCCGATCGACTATGTCGAGGCCGACGTCTACTCGGCCCCTGCGGCCGTAGGCCGCCAGTTCGACCTCGTCTACACGGGGATCGGTGCGATCGGCTGGCTGCCCCGGATCGGCGAGTGGGCCCAGACAGTGGCCGCCTTGCTGCGTCCGGGTGGACGGCTGTTCATCCGCGACGGGCACCCGGTGCTGAACTCGCTGGTCCAGGTGGAGCTGGGCCCCGATCCGGTCGATCGGGCCCAACAGTCGTGGATCAGTGCCGGCGGCAGCCAGACGGTGGCCCTCGAGTTGCCCTACTACGAGCAGGAGCAGTGGCTCAGCTGGCGCGAGGAACACACCTACGCCGGGGACGACCTGGTGACCTCCCCGGTCTCGGTGGAGTGGAACCACAGCCTCGCCGAGATCGTCACGGCCGTCCTGGACGCCGGCTTGCAGCTCACCTCGCTGACCGAGCACGACAGTGTCCCGTGGGAGCCGTTCCCCGGCCTGATGTCCTACGACCCTCAGACCGGGGAGTATCGGCTCACCGATCGCCCGCAACGACTGCCGGCCAGCTTCACCCTGACCGCCGTGAAGCCGAGCTAGCCGGCTCAGTGGCGGCCGGTCACCTCCAGGCCTGAGCTGTCGGCGTTCAGGTCGAAGTGGACGACGTCGCCGTCACTCACCTCGCCGGACAGCACCCGGCGAGCCAGCGCGTCCTCGATCGTCGACTGAACCAGCCGCTTCAGCGGACGGGCTCCGTAGACCGCATCGAAGCCGGCCAGCGCCAGCCAGTCCTTGCCGGCCTGGCTGACCTCGACGCTGATCCGGCGCTCGGCCAGCCGGGCGTTGAGCCGGCGCAGCTGGATGTCGACGATCTGGGACAGGTCCTCGGTGCTCAGCGGGTCGAACAGGACGATCTCGTCCAGCCGGTTCAAGAACTCCGGCTTGAAGGCCTGCCGGACCACGCCCATCACGGCCTGGCTCTTGGTGTCGGCGTTCAGGGTCGGGTCGGCCAGGAACTGCGAACCCAGATTCGAGGTCATGATCAGGATCACGTTGCGGAAGTCGACCGTCCGACCTTGGCCGTCGGTGAGCCGTCCGTCGTCCAGCACCTGCAACAAGATGTTGAACACGTCGGCGTGGGCCTTCTCCACCTCGTCCAACAGCACCACCGAGTACGGACGGCGCCGGACAGCCTCGGTCAGCTGGCCACCCTCCTCGTAGCCGACGTAGCCCGGAGGCGCTCCGACCAGGCGGGACACGGTGTGCTTCTCGCCGTACTCGCTCATGTCGATCCGGACCATGGCGTGCTCGTCGTCGAAGAGGAACTCCGCCAGCGCCTTGGCCAGCTCGGTCTTGCCGACACCGGTCGGGCCGAGGAACAGGAAGGAGCCGGTCGGCCGGTTCGGGTCGGAGATCCCGGCCCGGGAGCGTCGAACGGCGTCGGCAACGGCCACCACGGCCTTGCGCTGGCCGATCAACCGCTGGCCGAGCAGTTCCTCCATGCTGAGCAGCTTCTCGCTCTCGCCCTGCAGCATCTTTCCGACCGGGATTCCGGTCCAGGCCGAGACCACCTCGGCGATGTCGGCGGCAGAGACCTCTTCACTGACCATGGGCTTGGTGTTGGCCTCGGCCTCGGTGGCCCGCTCCAACTCGGCCTCCAGCCCCGGGATCTCGCCGTAGAGGATCTGCGACGCCTTGGTCAGATCGCCTTCGCGCTGAGCACGCTCGGCTTCGATCCGCAGCTTGTCGATGTGCTCCTTGATCTCGCCGACCCGGTTCAGACCCGACTTCTCGGCCTCCCACCGGGTCTCCAGACCGCGCAGCTCCTCCTTGGCGTCGGCCAGCTCGGCGGTCAGCCGGGCGTAGCGCTCCCGGGAGGCCGTGTCGGTCTCCTTCTCCAGGGCGAAGGCCTGCATGGTCATCCGGTCGATGTCGCGGCGCAGCATGTCGATCTCCTCGGGCGAGGAGTCGATCTCCATCCGCAGCCGGGACGCCGACTCGTCGATCAGGTCGATGGCCTTGTCCGGCAGCTGTCGACTGGTGATGTAGCGGTTGGACAGGGTGGCTGCGGCGACCAGCGCGCCGTCGGTGATCCGCACCTTGTGGTGCGCCTCGTAGCGCTGCCGCAGGCCGCGCAGAATCGCGATGGTGTCCTCCACGCTGGGCTCGCCGACGAAGACCTGCTGGAAGCGCCGCTCCAGGGCGGGGTCCTTCTCGATCCGCTCCCGGTACTCGTCCAGGGTGGTGGCACCGATCATCCGCAGTTCACCGCGGGCCAGCATCGGCTTGAGCATGTTGCCGGCGTCCATGCTGGAATCACCGGACGCACCCGCACCCACCACGGTGTGCAACTCGTCGATGAAGGTGATGATCTTGCCCTCGGCGTCGCGGATCTCGTTCAGGACGGCCTTCAGCCGCTCCTCGAACTCGCCGCGGTACTTGGCGCCAGCCACCATCGAGGCCAGGTCGAGGGAGACCACCCGGCGTCCCTTCAGAGAGTCGGGGACGTCGCCGGCGACCACGCGCTGGGCCAGCCCCTCAACGACGGCGGTCTTGCCGACGCCGGGCTCACCGATCAGCACCGGGTTGTTCTTCGTGCGTCGGGCCAGCACCTGGACGACCCGGCGGATCTCGGCGTCCCGGCCGATCACCGGGTCGAGCTTGCCGTCGCGCGCCTTGGCAGTCAGATCGACGGAGTACTTGTCGAGGGAGGACTCGCTGCCCTCGTCCGAGGCGGAGTTCACCCGCTTGTCGCCGCGGCTGGCCGCGAAGGCCTCGTTGAGCTTGTCGGTGGTGGCGCCCAGGTCGGTGAGGATCTGCCGGGCGTCCGAGGCCACTGCCGACAGGCCGAGCAGCAGGTGCTCGGTGGCCACGAAGGCATCACCGAGCTGCTCGGCGCGAGTCTGCGCATCGGCCAGCACCCGAGCCAGGCCGCCGGACATGGCCGGCTGAGTGACCGACGACCCCTGGGCGCTGGGCAGCTTCTTGATCGCCCCTTGCGCAGCGGCGTCCACCACTGTCGGCTCGACGTCGATCGCGCTCAGCAGCGGCGCGATGGTGTTGTCCGGAACCAGCAGCAGGGCATGCAGCAGGTGTACGGGTTCGGCGTTCGGGTTGCCGTTGGTGAGGGCATTGCGGACGGCAGCCGACACGGCATCCCGGCTTCGGGTGGTCAGCTTTTCGGTGTCCATTCCATCTCCTGAGCAAAGTTGAGTTCACCAGACTCAACTAGCTTAGCGCCCGACCTATTCCGCAGGAGAGGACAAAGCCTCCGGGGTCTGCCGGAGTTCACCCTGGTTTCCGGTCCGGGCCACGAAAATGGCCATGACCAGGAGAATCACACCAACGACGATGCCGATGTTGTCGACGATCTGCTCCCACGGCTGGTAGCCGAACTCGACATCGTCCCCGCGACGCAGCCACATGAACGGCGCAACCATCCCCCACAGGCTGTAGGCCAAGCCCGTCCACCGGAACCAGCCGGGGAGCTCCCGGTGCTGCCACAGCACAATGGCCAGCGGCACCAGCCAGACGTAGTGATGCGACCAGGAGATCGGCGAAGCCAGCAGGCTGGTCAGACCGGCCAGGCAGAGTGCGACGCCGGCCTGGCCCGCGCGCTGCATCCGGACCCCGGCCACCAACCCCAGGACGAGCACCAGCCCGGCCAGCACCAGGCCACCGCCACTGGAGTGCCCGGCCAGCCGCGTCCACATGCCCAGCACCGACTGGTTGGTGGCGTAGACAATGCCGGAGTTCATGCCGGAGTCGCCGGTGGCGAGCTTGGCCCAGTAGGTCAGCGAGTCACGGGGCAGCAGCGCGAAGCCGAGCCCGGTCGCAGCCACGAAGGAGCCGAAGGCGATCAGGCCGGCCTTGCGGCGTCCGGCGAAGAAGTTCTGGGCAGCCACCACGGCCGGAGTCAGCTTGATGGCGGTGACCACGCCGACCAGCCAGCCTTCGGGCAGCAGTCGCCGCCGAAAGACCCGCGGGCCCGGCATCGAGTCCAGCACGGCGGCCGCCACCAGGAAGATCCCCAGCTGACCGAACCACAAGGTGTCTCGCACCGGCTGGACGAGCAGGATCACCGCGGTCAGCAGCGCGCTCAGCCGCCAGCCAGCCAGCCCCAGCCGATGAAGCACCGCAGCCAGCGCGGCCACGCACAGCAGCAGCCACAGCGCCGCGGCCAGGTTGAACGGCAGCCAGGCGAAGGGGACGGTGAGCAGCGCAGCGAAACCCGGATAGATCCAGGGCAGCTGGCCTTGGGCGTCGAAGATGTCGTGGCCGGCCAGGACGTTCTGCCCGGTACGGGTGTAGACCGCCAGGTCGATCATCCCCGGATGCCACAGGGTCGGCACCCAGTCGATGGTGGCCCCTCCGATATAGAACGCGGCCAGCACCGGCGGCAGGGCCAGCGCTGCCATCCGCAGCCATCTGTTCGTCGTCATCTCGCGGCCAAGCCTAGAGCCACCGGCTAGCCAGTCGTCGCCTCGGTCGCCGCGGAGGGCACTCGCTTCGGCAGGCCCAGCACCAGCAATACCACGGAGGTGACCAGCGGGAAGCTGGCCATCACCTGGAGCCAGGTCGCCGGCTGCAGGTCCGAGATCCACCACGGTGAGAACATCGAACAGGCCACCACCAGCAGCACGCCCAGCACCCGCGCCCACAGCTGTTCGGCGAGCGTCAGATGCAGCCCAAGCAGCACCAGCCAGACCAGGTGGTGACCCCAGGTGATCGGACTGATCACGCACGGGACCAGGCCGAACAGGATCACCGCGGCGAACTCCTCACCCCGCCGATACAGCTGTAATGCCCGATAGCTGCCGATCGCCACGATCAGCAGACAGCCCACCACCCAGAGCAGACGCTGCCAGTCCCCGCCGATCCCCCAGTGAGCCAGGAAGCCGAGCAGCGACTTGTTACGCAGCCAGCTGACCGTCCCGATCCGGTCGGACTGGAAGATGATGTGGGTCCAGTACTGCCATGACTGCGCCGGCAGAATCAGCCAGCTCACTGCGGTGGCAGCACAGAACGCCGCGACGGCCTGCAACGCGGCCCGCCATTGCCGGGTCACCAGCAGATACAGCACAAAAGCGGCCGGGGTCAGCTTCACCGCGGCGGCCAGACCCACCAGAATCCCTCGCCATCGCGGCGGCACCACCGCCAGGTCGAGCACCACCAGAGTGACCAGCATCAGGCTCACCTGGCCCAGCCCGATTCCGAACGAGACACCATGGCTGAGCACGAGGCCGAGCCAGACTGCGGCCGTCCCGCTGACCAGCGCGATCGTCGACCAGCTCCGGGACGCCGGACGGTTCCGCACCACCAGCCAAGCCAGGACCATCGTGGCCGGCACCTGCAACAAGACCCACTCAGCAGCGCTGCGCTCCAACCCAGTCATGGCGGCCGGAATCATCAAGATGGCCGCAAAGGGCGGATAGACGAACGGAAGCACCTGGCCGCCGCTGAGGATCGAGTACTCGTACAGGCCGCCGCCGGTGAGCATCGCGTGCACCGCCCCCCAATAGACGGTGAAGTCCACCCGCTCCACCTGGTCACGGCTCGGCGGCAGGAACCAGAGGAACACGGCCAGTGCAACGAAGACTCCTACGGCCGCCCAGCCCAGGATCCGCTTGTGCCGATCGGTCACCCGTCCACCTCCCCTCCGCGGCGTCCGGGGACACCGAGCACCGAACCGATCAGCAGCAGCGCCGTCACCACGTCCCCGGCGACCGCCAACCCGGGCGGCAGATCGCTGCGGTAGGAGAGCAGCGGCGTTCCGGCCAGGAAGCCCAGCAGCAGCACGATCCCCAGCCAGCGCCGCCAGCCCGAGCAGAAGGCGAGATACAACCCGGCCAGCGGCAGCCAGACCAGGTGATGCGGCCAGGAGACCGGGCTGATCACCGTGGAGACCAGACCGACGGTGATGACCGCGGCCAGGGCCGCGCCGGCACGCTGGCTGCGGCGAGCCTGCCACAGTCCGATCACGGCCACCGCCGCAGCAAGTGCCAGCCACAGCGCCGTCCGCCCCGGTCCGGCCATCCCCAGATGGGACAGCAGGCCGAGCAACGACTTGTTCCTGGTCACGTCCGGCTCGCCGACCCGGGACGTCTCGAACAGCAGCGACGTCCAGTAGCGCCACGACGGGCCGGGCAGGACGGCGAAGCCGATCCCGGTTGCCACGGCACCGGCGATGGCGGCGTTCGCGGCTGCGCGCCATTGCCGGGTGAGCAGGAAGTAGATCAAGAAGATGCCCGGAGTCAGCTTGATCGCGGCGGCCACCCCGGTCAGCACGCCCCGCCAGCGCGGCGGCACCACCACGGCGTCCAGGACCACGACGGCGATCAGGATCAGGCTGACCTGACCCAGCGAGATCCCGTGCAGCGCCGGCTCGGACGCGGCCAGTCCCAGCCAGCCGGCTCCGACCAGGGTGATCGCCTCCGGCCGGCCCAGACCGGCCAGCAGTCCGGTCCGCCGGGCCAGCACCGCAGCCAAGACGAGCAGACAGCCGAGCTGAACCACCACCGAGACCAACCACCCCGTCGTCAGCGGGAGCCAGGTGGTCGGCACCATGGTGATCGCCGCGAAGGGCGGGTAGGTGAACGGCAGCAGGCGGCCGTCGGGAAGCACCATCAGATACTGATAGAGGTCTCCCCCGCCCAGCCAGAAGCCGACCGCCTCCCGATAAACCTGGAAGTCGGTGACGTCGAGAGTGTTGGCCAGATGGGCCAGATAGCCCACCACCACCGTCCAGCCGAGGGCGACCAGAGTCAGCACCAGCCCGAGCACCGGCAGCGGCCAGCGTCGGACCGACGACTCGTCCGCGGTCATCGCCGGGCGCCCGCCAGGCGCGGGCGCGATCCGAAGCCGAGCACCAACAACACGGCCAGCGCCGGGATCTCGACTCCGATCGCCAGCGCCGGGCTGAGTACCAGATAGTCGCCGTACCAGGGGTAGGCGAACAGAATCGCGCCCAGAACGACGGTGAGCAGAGCAGGGAGCCAGCCGCGCTGGAGCAACCACCAGCAGGCCATCAGTGCCAGCCACAGCTCATGATGCGGCCAGGAGATCGGCGAGACGGCCACCGACAGTGCGCCGACCAGCAGCACGGCACCCAGTTCGTCCCCCGCGGCCAGAGCGCGGCTGGCCCGCCAATAGGCCAGGACGGCTACCGCGGCAGCGAGCAACAGCCAGGTGATGGTGGTGGCAGCCCCGTCGGGCAGCACTCGGGACAGGAAGCCCAGCAGCGACTTGTTCACCGTGGAATCGGTGCGACCCACTCGTCCGGTCTGCCACAGCTTGTCGAACCAATAGCTGGTGGACGCCGTCGGAAACAGCAGGTAGGTGACCCCACTCGCGGCAACGAAGACGCCGGTGCTGGTGGCGGCCTGCCGCCACTGCCGGGTAATCAGGTAGTAGGGAATGAAGATCAGCGGGGTGAGCTTGATGGCACTGGCCAGGCCGACCAGCACTCCTTGCCAGCGCCGCGGCAGCCGATGGTCGAACAGGGCCAGTCCGATGACGAACAGGCTCGCCTGGCCGACCGCGAGGTTATGCAGGAACGGGTAGCCGAAGATGAACAGCAGGCTGGCCAGCGCCGTCCACAGCACCCGGCTGGCCGTGCTCGGTTGCGGGCGCGATCCGCCGGCAGCAACAGCCCGGCCGACCAGCAACCAGCAGCAGGCCGCGGCCAGAGCGAAGGTCAGCGCCGTCCAGATCACCTTGGCCACGAACAGCGGAACAATCACCAGCCAGGACATCACCAGCGCAGCGAAGGGCGGATAGGTGAAGCCGAGTCCGTGGACGGTGGGGTGCTGGTACACCCATTCGTAGAGATCGCCTCCGCCGACCGCGTAGCTGATCGCACCACGATAGATCTCCAGGTCGCCAAGCAGCCCGGGGCCCGCCGCGGACGACATGGCCAGCAGCAGAACGGCCGCTGCGGCGCAGGCGATCACCGTAGCGGCGACCGCGAGAATGCGCACACGCTGGTTGGGTGTGACCTCCACCGGCAGAACTCCCTCGTCGTCGCTAGTCACCCTAACCTGAGCCGCCCCACCGAACCGCGAGACGCGAGGAATGAGGAACGGCGAAACGCGTGGAACTCAGCGTCCGACGATGAGAGACACCCCCAGCAGGATCATCACCACGGCCACGAAGCCATCCAGCAGTCGCATGCCCCATTCGGTGGTGAGCCAACGGCCGAGCAGCCGCGCTCCGTAGCCCAGACCGTAGAACCAGCCGATGCTGCCGATCATGGCGCCCAGAGCGAACCACCACCGCTGGTCGCCGTGGGTCGCAGCCACCGAGCCGAGCAGGAAGACGGTGTCGAGGTACACGTGCGGATTGAGCCAGGTGAGCGCCAGGCAGGTGGCCACCACCTGGAGCCGGTTCATCGAGGCCGTCCCCGGAGCCTCGGGGGCGACCGCGGCCGGGCGCAGCGTCCGCCGCGCGGCGAGCAGCCCGTAGCCGATCAGGAAGGCCGCGCCCGCCCAGCGGACGACCTCAACCAGCCACGGCAGCGCCGTGGTGGCCGCGCCGAGTCCGGCGACCCCGATGCTGATCAGGGTGAGGTCGGACAGCGCGCAGATGGTGGCAACGGTGAACACGTACTCCCGCCGAACCCCCTGGCGCAGGACGAACAGATTCTGCGCACCGATGGCGACGATGAGGGACAGGCCGAGGCCGAGGCCGGCGAGAAGGGTGGTCACGAGTGCGACGCTAGGCCCAGATCAGCCATAAGTACAGCTCAGGTTTCTGTTGCTGCATTAGCCTTGCTTATGTGGAGCTCCCCTTGGATTTGACCCGGACTCTGGCCGCCGTGGTCGCGTCCGGCTCACTGGACGCGGCCGCCGCCGAGTTGCAGGTCACCCCCTCGGCGGTCTCACAGCGGCTGAAGACCTTGGAGAGTCAGCTCGGCCGCGTCCTGCTGGTGCGCAGCAAACCGGTGCAACCGACCGCGGCCGGGCAGGCGCTGATCCGGCTGGCCCGGCAGCTGGACGCACTGGAACATGACGCGCTGGCCGAACTCGGCTTGGCCGAGTCCGGACCGGTCGAGGTGCCACTGGCCGTGAACGCCGACAGCCTGTCCACCTGGTTCCTGCCCGCGCTGGCTCCGCTGGCCGCGCAGGGGATCGTCTTCGACCTGCATCGCGACGATCAGGACTTCACGTCAAGTCTGCTGGAGTCGGGGACAGTCTCGGCGGCGGTCACCTCCTCCGAGAGCCCCGTGGCCGCCTGCTCGGTGCGCCGACTCGGCGCGATGCGCTACCTGCCGGTGGCCGCGCCCGGCTTCGCCGCACGGTGGTTCGCCAGCGAGGACAGTGCAGCCTACGAGCACGCGCCGCTGATCGACTTCGATCGTCGAGATGGCCTGCAAACCCGCTACCTGCTCAGCGTGGGTGCCGATCCGGCACTGCCGCCACGCCATCGCGTCCCGGCCTCCAGCGACTTCGCCCGAGCCAGCGAGCTCGGCTTCGGCTGGGCGCTGGTGCCCGAACACCAGTCACGACCGGCACTGACCGAGGGCCGGCTGGTGCGGCTGTCCGGCTCACCGGTGGACGTCCCGCTGTTCTGGCAACGCTGGAAGCTGCGCTCCCCGCTGCTGGAGCAGATCGAGGACGCCGTCGTCGCCAGCGCCCGAGCCACCCTCCGCCCCTGACTCATAACGGGGACGGTTCCATTCCGGTCCACGGGACAAACGGGGACGGTTCCATTCCCGTCCACAGGACAAACGGGGACGGTTCCATTCCCGTCCACAGGACAAAAGGGGACGGTTCCTGTTACGTCCCACAGGCTCAGCCGCACACCGTGGACGAGGCCTCGCGGCACTCCCTGGCGGCATACCCTCGACGAGTGTCCATCCACGAGCACTACACCCACGGCTACTCCGAAGCCGTCCTCAGCTCTCATGCCCGTCGCACTGTCGAGAACTCCTTCGGCTACGGGCGGCACCTGCTCCAGCCGGGACTGCGCGTCCTCGATCTGGGCTGTGGACCGGGCACCATCACCGTCGAACTCGCTCACGCGGTGGCGCCGGGCGAGGTCGTCGGGGTCGATATCGACGCAACGGTTCTCGATCGCGCCCGCGCCAACGCGGACGGCCTCGCCCATCTGACCTTCGTCGAGGCGGATGCCACCAGCCTCGGATTTTCCGACGACACCTTCGACCTCAGCCACGCGCACCAGGTGCTGCAGCATCTCGGCGAGCCTGTGGCTGCGCTGCGGGAACTGGCTCGGGTTACCCGTCCCGGGGGGACGATCGCCGTCCGTGATGCCGACTACGCCGCGTTCGCCTGGTATCCCGAGGTGCCCGGTCTTGATCGCTGGCGCGGCCTCTATCGCTCCGTGGCCAGGGCGAATGGTGGCGAACCCGATGCGGGACGCCACCTGTTGTCGTGGGCTCACGCTGCTGGCCTGGAGCGGGTCGAGCTCCACTCGTCCACCTGGACGTACAGCGCTGCCGACGCGACGGCTGCCTGGTGGGGCCAGTCCTGGGCCCAGCGGGTCACCAGCTCCGCCTTTGCGCAGCGGGCAGAGCTGCTGGGGTTGGCGACGCCGTCCCTGCTCGGCGAACTCAGCAACGCCTGGCTGAGTTGGGCCGCCGACCCGGACGCCGTCTTCATGGTGCCGCACACCGAGCTGCTGATCACCTGCTGAGGCCACGCCGTCTAGCCGGCCCGAAGGGGGTCCGCCCGTGCTCAACGGCGGTGACCACGTGGATCGGTCTCCTGGCGCTCTCTCCGGCGCGCCTTCGGCCCCGGATTGCGCACCGCAGTCCCCACCACGACGACAAGACCACGGCCTGCACGGCCGATCCGCCAGCCCCGTACCGCCGGCCGGCCGCAGATTGTGCGCCTATGGCACGAGCCGCGAGACTTCGCAGCACCTGAGCCTCGCCACCGCAACAACCTCGGATCCACGGACCCGCAACCCGGGCAGCAGGTCCACCCTCGATCACACCGACCAGGCAGTCCCGGCCACCGCGACGCCAGTACCCCCAGCCCCGCCGGACGCACCCGCCCAGCGCCGCGGGCCGCATCTCTGCCAACGCAATCCATCAGTAGTGGGGTTATCGACGCCAGCTGAATGCCGTCATCGCAGCCGTCCATCGAAACCAGGGTTATCGGGCCTCTGTAGCACCTGATAACCCGAGTTGTGATGGATAGCGGCCTGCATCGCCGGCCACCACGCCGGATAACCCGACTACTGATGGACAGCGAGGGCTCGAGCGACGCGAGCGACCACCTCGTCAGGGCGGAACATGACCTCCTTGGCCAGCCAGCGCACCACCCGATAGCCGGCGTCCCTGAGCAGTTGCTCACGCTCCTTCTCTCGCACATAGGCGAACGGGTCGTCGTACTTCACCGCACCGTCACACTCGCCGATCAGCCCCGCCTCCTCCCAGTAGAAGTCGGGAAAGAGCTGACCCCCATTGATGGCCAGGCGGGGCTGGCACTGCGGCACCGGCAGCCCGGCGAGCCGGAAGTGGCCTGCCGAGAGCGACTCTGCGACGGACTCTCGGGCCGGGTCAGCCAGCGAAATCGCCGTCGCCATTCCCCGGCGACCGGCCACAGTCGAGGCGGCCAGCAGTTCCGCGCGCGCCGCCGCGACCAAGCGCGGGTTGCGGAAATCGGATCGGCGCGGCTGGCTGACGTACCCCTCACACAGTTTCCGGGCCGCAGCGTCGAGGATGCCCAGCGCTTCCGGGAGCGGGAGCTCGCGGGCCAGGTCGGCGGCCGTTCGGGCCAGACTGGTCACCGGGTAACCCTGCGGGTCTCGGGCACACTGCTCGGCTGGGATAGCCGCCACATGGTGGACTGCGCCACGACATTGGGCACCGTGACCGAGCCCTGGCGGAAAGGTGACACTGGCCGGACGCTCCGCCCAGCCGATCGCTGCCGGACAGGGCAACTGCCAACTCAGCGCCGCCGACTGATGACTCAGCACCGCACCGGGATTGGCGGCGACCTCGGCATAGCCGCGAATCAGGGCCTGCGCCGACGGATCGGACGGCCAGGCATCCGAGGCCAAGTAGACCCCGCGGCGCACGCGGAGCAACCGCCCGGCGGCCAGCTGGGTATCGATCATCTCCGAGGCCACTCCGCCGACGCGCAGGACAGCCGTCGGCGCAGGCTGGGCGGGCAGTGTCCAGGGCCGTGGAGTTCGCACACCCACACTGTGGGGCGCACGCGCTCCCATCAGTCAGGGAGCGCAGCTTCGGTGGAGAACGGGGTGCGCGACGGACCGTCCTGTGGACGACTGCGACTGGCGCACCCCCGGAAGGCGAGGGACAAGGCTCCTGCCTGGGCGACCAGGCGCGGAGGTAGGAGAGGGGGCCATGCCAGCGACCCCGGCGTCATTCGTCCCTCGGCGGCGCAAGCCCCAGAGTCGGCCAGGTGCAAGCACTACAGCCGCGCCGAACGGCGGTGCAGAGGCAATGGGGCCCGGCCACCGCCTCGAGGGGCCGGACGACCGTGAGGTCGCCCCCGGTCGGCGGCGACCTGGAGGCGGCTTCAGTACGCTTCGGAAAGCTGGCCTCCGGCCACGGAGGCGGGAGGCAGCAGCTTCGGGCCGAGGGTGGGGCATCGCGCCGCCACGAGTAGACAGTCGGAGATGGAACCGTCCCCGCGAGTCCGGCTGACAAGGGTGGACGGTAATGGAACCGTCCCCGGGGTCAGCGGACGGTGATGGCTCGCATCTCCTTGACCCGGACTCGGCCGAGATGGACCTGACCGGATTGGGCCGCGGTGAACAGCCGGGAGCCGTCCTCCGGCGACTGCAGCCGGGCGACCAACTCGGTGAGCCGGAGCAGCTGAGTGCGCATCCCTTCCAACTCGTCCTCCAGCGCGAGAATCCGCCGGATACCCTCCAGGTTGATCCCCTCGTTCTGGGAGAGCTGCTGGATGTGGCGCAGCTTAGCAATGTCGCGCAGCGAATAGCGCCGGCCGCGGCCCCTGGCCCGGCCCGGCACGACCAGGCCGAGCCGGTCGTAGCCGCGCAGGGTCTGGGGGTGCATGTCGGCCAGCTGGGCGGCCACCGAGATCACGAAGATCGGGGCGTCGGCGTCCAGCTTGTCGGGTAGGTAGTCGTTCATCGGACGGCTCCGAACAACTCAGCTCGCGGGTCGGTATCTCCGGCCAGCGCCGCGAAGGAGGTCAGCGCCGCCTTCGCCTCATCGCTCAGATGCTTGGGCACCTGCACCTCGACGGTGACCAGCAAGTCGCCGACTCCGGTGTTGGTCTTGACCCCGCGTCCGCGGACCCGGAAGGTGCGCCCATTGGGGGTGCCGGCCGGCACCCGCAGCCGCACCGGACCACCGTCGAGAGTCGGCACGCTGATCTCAGCGCCCAGCGCCGCCTCGGCAAAGGTCACCGGGGCGGTGATGGTCACATGTTCGCCCTTGCGACCGAACAGCTTGTGCGGACGGACGTGCACCAACACGTACAGGTCGCCGGCCGCACCGGAATTCTCCCCGGCGCCGCCCTTGCCCTTGATCCGAACCCGCTGACCGTCGGTGACGCCGGCCGGGATCCGCACCTGCATGCTGCGTGACGACTGAGCCCGACCGCTGCCGGCACAGGTCGGGCAGGGGTCTTCGACGATCAGGCCGCGTCCGCGGCATTCACGGCACGGCTCGGTGACGGCGAACACGCTGCTCGAGCTGGACGTCTGCACGCCGCTGCCCTGACAGGCCCGACACGCCTTCGGCTGGGTGCCCGGACGGGCCCCGGTACCGCGACAGGTCGGACAGGCCGCCTCCGAGGTGGTCTGCATGGTCACCATCGGGCCGGTCAGCGACTCGGCGAAATCGATGGTCACTTCGCCTTCGATGTCGGCACCACGACGCGGCCCACGGCTCGTCCGACGGGTCGTGGTGCCGCCACCCCCGAAGAGGTTGCCGAACAGATCACCCAGGCCGCCTTCGCCGCCGGCGGTGAAGTTGGCGAACAGATCCTCGGCCGAGGTGCCTTGACCCGAGCGCGGGAACCGGAAGCCGCCGCCACCACCGAAGAGTCGCCGCGCCTCGTCGTACTCCTTGCGCTTCTCGGCGTCAGAGAGGACGGCGTTGGCTTCGGAGATCTCCTTGAACTTGGCTTCGGCGTCCGGATTAGCCCCGTTCTGGTCAGGGTGATACTGGCGGGCCAGCTTGCGGAAGGCCTTCTTGATCTCCTCTGGCTTTGCGTCGGAGGAGACGCCCAGCACCTTGTAGTAGTCCTTTTCGATCCAGTCCTTGGTACTCATCGCGCCTCCTTTCGGTTCAGTCAGGCGTCCGGATCAGCCACACCCACGCGGGCCGGACGGATCACTCGCTCGTTCAGTCTCACACCTCGCTGCATGACCGCCGAGACGGTCGGCCCGGCGAGTTCGCCATCCATGGGCAGCGCCATCAGCGCCTCATGGATCTGCGGGTCGAACAGCTCACCGACCTCGCCGAAGGTCTCCAACCCGTACTTGGACGCGGTCTTCTCGAACTCCTCGGCGACCAGCTTGAAGCCGCCGACCAGCTCGTCGTGTTCGCGGGCGGCCTCGATGCTGTCCAGGATCGGCAGCAGGTCGAGGATCACCGCCTCGATGCCGGCCGCCCGGGACAGCGCCCGGTCACGGTCGACCCGCTTCTTGTAGTTGGCGTACTCGGCGTGCAGCCGCTGCAGATCGTTGGTGCGCTCGGCAACCAGGGCCTTCAGCTGATCGGTCTCCGATTCCGGCTCGGCCGAAGCCTCGGCCGACTGCTGGCCGGCCGCAGCCTCGTCCAGCAGTTCGGCCAGGGCTTCGTCCATGGCGTCGGCCGGAGCCTGGTCCTCACCAGGCTCCGGCGTCGGCTGGGTGTTCTCTTCGCTCACTTGTCCTTGCCGTCCTCGTCCACGATCTCGGCGTCCACGACGTCGTCATCGCCGGCGGGGGCATCGGCGGACGCAGCCGCTTCCGACTCGGCCTTGGCCTGGGCTGCGGCGTACATCGCCTGGCCCATCGCCGAAGCCTTCGTGTTCAGATCCTCGACGGCAGCCTTCACCGCGTCGTTGTCGTCACCGGTCAGGGTCTCCTTGAGCTTGGCCAGGGACTCCTCGACCGGCTTCTTGACGTCCTCGGACAGCACCTCGGCGTTCTCGGCGAGCAGCTTCTCGGTGCGGAACGCCAGGGCGTCCGCCTCGTTGCGCATCTCGACGGCCTCGCGACGCTTGCGGTCCTCCTCGGCGTGCGCCTCGGCGTCCTTCATCATCCGGTCGATGTCGTCCTTGCCCAGGGCCGATCCGCCGGTGACAGTCATCGACTGCTCCTTGCCGGTGGCCAGATCCTTGGCGTGCACGTGGACGATGCCGTTGGCGTCGATGTCGAAGGTGACCTCGACCTGCGGCACCCCGCGCGGAGCCGGCATCAGGCCGGTCAGCTCGAAGTTGCCGAGGGACTTGTTGTCCCGGGCGAAGTCACGCTCGCCCTGGTACACCTGGATCATCACCGACGGCTGGTTATCCTCCGCGGTCGTGAAGACCTCGGAACGCTTGGTCGGGATGGTGGTGTTGCGCTCGATGATCTTGGTCATCACGCCACCCTTGGTCTCAATGCCGAGGCTCAGCGGGGTGACGTCGAGCAGCAGGACGTCCTTGACCTCGCCCTTCAGGACACCAGCCTGCAGGGACGCGCCCAGGGCGACGACCTCATCGGGGTTGACGCCCTTGTTGGGCTCCTTGCCACCGGTGAGTTCCTTGACCAGGTCGACGACGGCCGGCATCCGGGTGGAGCCGCCGACCAGGATCACGTGGTCGATCTTGGCGATCGAGGTGTTCGCGTCGGCGATCACCGCGTTGAACGGGGACCGGCAGCGATCCAGGAGATCCTGGGTCATCCGCTGGAACTCGGCACGGGTGAGCCGCTCATCCAGGTGCAGCGGACCCTCGGCACCGGCAGTGATGTAGGGCAGGTTGATCGAAGCCTCCTGCGCGCTGGACAACTCGATCTTGGCCCGCTCGGCAGCCTCCTGCAGACGCTGACGAGCCATCTTGTCCTTGCTCAGGTCGATGCCGTTGGCGTTCTTGAACTGAGTGACCAGCCAGTCGACGATCCGCTGATCCCAGTCGTCGCCGCCCAGGCGGTTGTCGCCCTTGGTCGCCTTCACCTCGAAGACACCGTCGGCGATCTCCAGCAGGGACACATCGAAGGTGCCACCGCCGAGGTCGAAGACCAGAATCGTCTGCTCGTCGGACTTGTCCAGGCCGTAGGCCAGGGCGGCCGCGGTCGGCTCGTTGATGATCCGGTCGACGCTCAGGCCGGCGATCTCGCCGGCTTCCTTGGTGGCCTGACGCTCGGCGTCGGAGAAGTAGGCCGGGACGGTGATCACGGCATTGGTGACCGGCTCACCCAGGTAGGCCTCGGCGTCGCGCTTGAGCTTCATCAGGACGCGCGCGCTGATCTCCTGTGGGGTGTAGGCCTTGCCGTCGATGTCGACGGTCCAGTTGGTGCCCATGTGGCGCTTGACCGAACGGATCGTCCGATCGACATTGGTGACGGCCTGACGCTTGGCGACCTCGCCGACGAGGACCTCACCGCCCTTGGCGAAGGCGACCACCGACGGGGTGGTGCGGGAGCCTTCGGCATTCGGAATGACCGTGGGCTCGCCGCCTTCGAGAACGGCGACGACAGAGTTGGTGGTGCCGAGGTCGATACCGACTGCTCGTGCCATGGTTGCTACCTCCGGTTGAGTCTGGAACGAGTTGAGCATAGCAGGCTCAACTACAAGATTGAGTTCACCAGACTCAACTCAGGGACGACCCGGGGTATTCCCCCTGGGAAGGTCGGACGCATCCGCCAACCTCCCGGCGATCGCACTCATCGCCGAGAGCCGATGCCAGAGCTGATGACCCAGACCGGTCACCGTCAGCGTCGGCCCGGGCACACGGCGGCGGGCAAGCAGCGCGTCCAGGGCGTCGAACTCAGCGGGACGGCACAGCGAACTGTGCTCACCGCGGGCAATCAGGCACCAGGCCGGCTGGGCGAGTTCGTCCGGAATGCTGCGGCCGGCGAGCATCGACGCGATGGCCAACAGGTCACCCACCGAGTAGCGGACGCCCGGCGCGGCCAGCTGCCGTCGCCACTCCTGGGCAACCCAGTCGCGGTTCCCGATCAGCGCCCGCGGCATCCGAGCCAGGTCAGCCAGGTTGGCAGCCTCCAGGGCGACCAACGAGCGTGAGCCCAGCGAGACCGGCTCGATCAGGCTCAAGCCCGCCTCGACCCCCAGCTGCCGATGCGCCGCAACGGCCACGCTGCAGCCGGTGGAGAAGCCGGACAGCAGTCGCACCGGCAGCCCGTCGATGCTTGCCTCGGCGGCTGCCAGCCACAGATAGGTCAGACTCAGCTCAGCCCAACTGCCCACCCGTCCGTCGCGCAGATCGCGGCGCACCGGATCAGGCAAGCGGTGACCGAGGCGGCTCAGGCCGGGCAGCTCGATCGCGACCACGGCCAGCCCGGTCGCGGCAGCCAAGGTCGTGCACCGCAGCGCCTCCCAGGGCCCGAGGGGGACGTTGAAACCGGGAAGGTGGAACAATAACCCGCTCGGCTGCGTCGGCATGGCGACCAACGCCTCCAGCGGCGGCTGCGCGACCGGATGCAGCCGGTAGGCCTGGAGGCGAGCATCAGGTCGCGAAACGCGGAGCCCCGACGCGAGCGTTTCGCGGACTCGCCCGTCCACGCCCTCGATGCTAATCAGTGCTCAAGGGTCGGTCCGGAACAATGAGGAACATGCGCGCGGTGATCTTCGACCTCGACGGGACCCTGACCGACACCGAACACCTGTGGGATCTGGTCCGCCGGGAGATGGCGGCCGAGGACGGGATCGTCTGGCCCGAGGATGCCAGCCGGGCAATGATGGGGATGTCGACGCAGCAGTGGTCGGCGTACCTGAGCGAAGTGGTCGGCTTTCCGGGCACGACGGACGAGCTCGCCCAGCGCACCATCGCCGGCATGCTGCAGCATTATCGCGACGGAGTCCAGGTGCTGCCGGGCGCGATCGAGGCGGTGCACCGAATGCAGGCGAAGTGGCCGGTCGGGCTGGCCAGCTCGTCGCCGCGCGTGCTGATCAATACCGCCGTTGACGTCCTCGGCCTGAGCGAGGTGTTCGCCACGACCGTGAGCACCGAGGAACTCGGCGGAGCGGGGAAGCCCGCTCCCGACGTCTATCTGGAAGCCTGCCGGCGACTCGGTGTCGAGCCCGGCCGGGCCGTGGCCGTCGAGGACGCCCACAACGGAATCCTGGCCGCCAAGGCCGCCGGAATGGCCGTCATCGCGGTTCCGCCGCACTTCAATCCGCCGCCGGCGAGCGCCCTAGCCGTGGCCGATGCCGTACTCGACAGCTTGGACGAACTGAGCGTCGAGCTTGTTGAAGCTCTCACCACCGACCATCGATCCTGACAGATCCCAGACCCGCGCCGCTGTGGGCTGCCGTTGTTGACGAATGCCTGACAGAATCGCCAACTTCATAGAGAACCAGCTAGCCACCTGCCGATAATCCTGGGACGGACAGGAGAGCGGCATGCGCATCGGGGTGTGGCGCTGGCGGCCGGCAGATGCGATCGGCGTGAGCCTCGCGACGGTCATGACCATCGGACTGGTCTGGCTGTCGTGGCGCAGTGCCTTCCCGCCTGACGGGCGACTCACCTTCGTCGATGTCGAGTGGTATCGGCGGGCGCTGGACGAGGTTGCGGCCGGTCGGCCGATGTCGAGCCAGCTGAACTACCCGCCAATCAGCCTGGTCGTGCTGTCCCCACTGCGCGGGCTCCCAGAGCGACCGGCTCCGGCGCAGCCAGCCGAAGATGGCCTGATAATCCACCAGCCGATCACTCAGCGCGAGAACGATCGAACTCCGGCCAACGCCTGAGGCTGGCCACGATGCCGGCGGCCTTGAATCACCGCGGCGGCAGTTGTCCTACTGACAACCCCTACCCTGCGAGCGCACATCGGCCTAGCCTCGATTGCATGAACATTGGCGACGTGGTTCGAACGAAGGGGACGGCGGTGGTCACCATCGCCGGCCAGGCAACTGTGGCTGAGCTGGTCGAACTACTGGCCCAGCACAACATTGGAGCCGTCGTGGTCAGCGCCGACGGGCGGGCCATCGACGGCATCGTCACCGAGCGGGACGTCGTCCGGTGGCTGGCCCGGGACGGTGCGGACGTGCTCAGCCAACCGGTGTCGGTGATCATGACGACCAAGGTGGTCACCGCGGACCCTGACCAGAAGCTCGAGGATGCGGCTCACACGATGACCTACTCGCGGATCCGGCATCTTCCGGTGGTCGAGAATGGGGCCCTTGCCGCGATCATCTCCATCGGTGATGTGGTGAAGTACCGGATCGACCAGCTCACCGACGAACGGAACCACCTGCTTGAGTACCTCCACAACTGAGGCTCCGGCCGAGGCGTCGCTGAAGGCGCTGGGCCTGAGCTATCGCGTGGTACGGCACGGTCGCGTCTCGTCTCTGGCAGAGGCCGCGGCTGCGCGCGGCGTCACGCCGGCCCAGATCATCAAGACCCTGGTGGTGCGCCGCGCCGAGGACGACTACCTGTTCGTCCTCGTTCCCGGAGATCGGGAGATCTCCTGGCCCAAGCTGCGCGCTCTGCTTGGCGTGAACCGGATCTCGATGCCGGACGCCGCCACCGCGCTGGCCGTGACCGGCTACGAACGCGGCACGATCACCCCGTTCGGGGCCAGTCACGCCTGGCCGGTGTACGCCGATGAGCGGATCGGACCCGGCGAGGTCAGCCTCGGCGCCGGCGAGCACGGTGCCGCAGTGGCACTGGACGCGTCCGCGGCGATGGCGGCATTGGACGCCACCATCGCCGACCTGACCGAGCCCCTGACGTAGCCGCTGATCGGCTCGGGGATTTTGACCGGCCGACCGCGGACGTGCTAGCCCTAGTCAGGGCCGTCATCGACGAGCGGCCCCTGATCTGGAGGCACCATGAGCATTCTCGGAACCCTGCTGCGCGGCCCACTGCTCGGGCTGGCCCGCAGCGACCGAGCCCGCCGGATGGCGGTGAAGGTGCCGATCACGGCTGCGGTGGTCCGCCGCTTCGTCCCGGGGGAAACGGTGACCGAGTGCCTGGCCGCGGTGCGAGCCCTGGCCGCCGACGGCCTGCTGGCAACCATCGATCATCTCGGCGAGGACACCACCAGCGAGGCGGACGCGGCTGCGATCCGCGATGCCTACCTGCAACTGCTCGCTGCTCTGGACGAGGCCGGCCTGACGAAGGTCGCCGAAGTCTCGGTGAAACTGACCGCACTGGGCATCGGACTGCCCGACGGTCGGCGGATCGCGCTGGCCAATGCCCGGGCCATTTGCGCGGCCGCCCAGAACGTCGGCACCACCGTGACCGTGGACGCCGAGGACCACACCACCACCGACACGACCCTGGGCATCCTCGCCGAGTTGCGCCGGGACTTCCCGGGCACCGCCGGAGTGCTTCAGGCCTACCTGCACCGGACCATCGAGGATGTCGCCGCCCTGAATGGCGAGGGCTCCCGGATTCGCTTGTGCAAGGGCGCCTACGCCGAGCCGTCCGAGGTCGCCCACCAGACCCGCGAAGAGGTCTCCGCCTCCTACCTGGCCTGCACCCGAGTGCTGATGGCCGGGGCCGGGTTGCCGATGCTGGCCACCCACGACCCTGAGCTGATCGCTGCGATCCCGGAACTGGCCTCGGCCGCCGGACGCGGCATGGGCGACTACGAGATCCAGATGCTCTTCGGCATCCGCACCGACGAGCAGCGCCGCCTGGCCGCCGCCGGCCAGACCGTCCGGGTGTACGTCCCGTACGGCACCGACTGGTGGGGCTACTTCATCCGCCGCCTGGCCGAGCGTCCGGCGAACCTGGCGTTCTTCCTGCGGGCACTGGTCGGCCGCTGAGCAGTCGAGCTACCGAACTCACGGACAGCAATCATGGTCAGGCCACTCCGTCATAACGATTAGGAACTTGACTGTTAGATTTCTAACGATCTAGAGTTCCTGTCATGGCCGACCTGGAGAACGAGATCACGGAGTTGATCATCCGGATCGCGCGACGCCAGCGCCAGCGCGGAGACTTCCGCAACGGCGGCGTCGATCTGGGCGGGTTGACTCCGCATCAAGCCCGGCTCGTCGGCTATATCGCCGGAAGGGAATCGACCGGGGTGATCGCCCGGGAGATCTCCGACCTCACCGGAGCCCGCCCGGCCAGCGTCTCCGCCCTGGTCAACGGGCTCGAGGCCGACGGCTGGATCCAACGACAGACCGACCCGTCCGACTCGCGGCGCAAGATCCTCCGAGTCACTGCCAAGGGCCGCGAACTCGTCGAACGCTACGAGGCGCACGCCCACGCCGAGAGTCGCCTCGACCTCAGCAATCTGACGATCGAACAACGCAAACAGCTGAAGTCGCTACTCAGCGCGATCGATCAGCTCGCCACCGACTGACCTTCTTCACCCACACCACCCATCCCGCTTGGCGCTGCGACGCGCCCAGACGCTGTCGCGCGCCCTCAGAAAGGACTCACCATGACCAATCAATCCGTCTCGCCGGCACCGACCGGCGTCGCCAAACGTGCCTGGCCGCTACTGATCGCGATCAGCTTCCTGGCCACGATGGGCATGACCATCGTCATTCCGGTACTGCCTTTCGTGGTCCAGCGCTATCTGCCCGGCGGCACCAACCTGGCGCTGTGGGTCGGCATCCTCGAGTCGGTGTACGCCCTGTGCGCCTTCCTGGCCGCCCCCGCACTCGGCGTGCTGTCGGATCGCTACGGACGCAAGCCCGTCCTGATCATCTCGGTGCTGGGCTCGGCGATCGGTTACCTGCTGTTTGGTATCGGTGGTGCGATCTGGGTGTTGCTGCTGTCCCGGATCATCGACGGGCTCACCGCCGGTGACATGCCGGTCCTGTTCGCCTACCTGGCCGACATCACCCCACCGGAGGACCGCGCCAAGCGTTACGGGATGCTGGGCGCCCTGTCCGGGGTCGGCTTCATGATCGGCCCGGCCGCCGGCGGTCTGCTGGCCCAGCTCGACCTCAACGCGCCGGTGTTCGTCACCGCAGCCATTGCTCTCGTGGTCGGCGTCCTGGCCGCCGTCGCACTGCCCGAAACCCACCGACCGGAGAACCGGATCACGTCGGTGAAGCTGATCAACCTGCAGCCGTTCACCATCGTGAAAGACGCCTTCGCCCGCCGCGAGCTGCGTGCCCTGCTGATCGGGTTCACTCTGATCAGCCTTCCGTTCGCGTTCTTCGTGAACAACTTCTCGGTGCTGGCCCTTGACACGCTGAACTGGGGCCCGACCCAGGTCGGGCTGCTCACCTCCGGAATCGGGGTCACCGACATCGTCATCCAGGGCGGCCTGCTCGGCCTGCTGATCCGACTGATGGGTGATCGAGGAGTGGTGATCGCCGGCATGCTCGGCCAGCTGATCGGCTGTGTCGGCCTGGCCGTGACCGCGACCTTCGTGCCGTCAGCGGCACTGTTCGGGAACGCAGCTCTGTTGTTCGGTGCCAGCCAGGGCGCGCAGACTGCGGCGTTGGAGGGGATGCTCTCCACCGCGGTGGACGCCTCCGAGCAAGGCTGGCTGGCCGGAGCCTTCAGTTCGCTGGGCTCGGTGACCCAGATGCTTGGACCGCTGCTGGCCGGCTGGCTGTACGCCTCGCTCAGCCACACCGCGCCCTACTGGCTGGGTGCGGTGGTGATCGGCGCAGCCACCGTGGTCCTGTGGCGCTCCACCCGAGCGAGCACTTCCCGTCCCGGGCCGATCGCCGCCGGCGAGCCGCTCGCCGCCTGACTGCGGGGACGGTTCCAATACCGTCCGGCCTAGCCGGCGCAATTGGCGGGGACGGTTCCCATTACCGTCCACCGCCGCTGGAACCTCTGCGACAAGGGTGGACGGTAATGGAACCGTCCCCGGCGTCCGGGACTAGACAAGGGTGGACGGTAATGGAACCGTCCCCGGCGTCCGGGACTAGACGATCCGGATCAGCTTCTTGTTGACGAACTCGGTGGCGCCTAGGCGTCCCATCTCGCGGCCGAAACCGGAACGCTTCACGCCGCCGAAGGGCAGCTCCACCCCGTCGGCCAGGACGCAGTTCACGAAGACCATGCCGGCGTCGATCGCGTTGGCCACCCGCTGCACCTGCTCGGGATCGGTGGAGTAGAGGTAGGAACCCAGGCCGAACGGGGTGTCGTTGGCCACCTCGATCGCCTCGGCCTCGTCGGCCACCTTGTAGACCAGCGCAACGGGGCCGAACAGCTCTTCGCGGTAAGCCGCCGAATCGCGGGGGATGTTGGTGATCACGGTCGGGGCGAAGAAGGCGCCCTCGCGGGTACCGCCCAGCAGCAGCTCGCCACCGGCGGCAATGGCCCGCTGCACCTGCTCGTCCAGGAACTCGGCCGCGCCGAGGGAGGAGACCGGGCCGAGCTCGCAGCCCTCACTCATCGGGTCGGTCGCCGACACCGCGGACATCGCCGCGACCAGCTTCTCGACGAACTCGTCGTACAGGTCGGCGATCACGACGGCCCGCTTGGGCGCGTTGCAGGACTGACCGGAGTTGTCCAGGCGCCCGGCAACCAGGTCGGCCACCACGGCGTCCAGGTCATCGGTGGAGAGCACCACGAACGGGTCGGTGCCGCCGAGCTCGAGGACGACCTTCTTCAGGTGCCGTCCGGCCTGCTCGGCCACCGCAGCCCCGGCCTTCTCCGAGCCGGTCAGTGAGACCCCGGCGACCCGCGGGTCGGCGATCGCGTCGGCGATCTGGGACGAGTTGGCGAAGATCAACTCGAAGGCGCCCACCGGCGCGCCGGCGTCGACGTAGATCTGGGCGATCAGCTGCGCGGTCTTGGGGCACTGCGACGCCGGCTTCAGCATCACCGAGTTGCCCGCTGCCAGGTTCGGGCCGGCGAACCGAGCCACCTGGTAGAAGGGGAAGTTCCACGGCATCACACCGAGGATCACCCCCAGCGGGGCGCAGCGGATCAGCGCCGAGCCGGTGCCGGCCCGCAGCTCGATCGGCTCGTCGGCCAGCTCGGCGGCGGCGATCTCGGCGTGGTAGCGGTAGATGTCGGCGGCGAAGTCCACCTCGCCGTAGGCCTGGGCCAGCGGCTTGCCCATCTCAGAGACCAGCGCGGCAGCCAACTCATCGCGGCGCTCGGCGTGCAGATCACCGATCCGGGTGACCAGGGCGGCGCGCTCCTCCACCGAGGTGCTGCGACCCCAGCCGCGGGTGGCGGCATCGGCTCGTCCGATCGCGGCAACCAGGTCGGCGTCGCTGATCTGCGGGTACTCGGCCAGCTTCTCGCCAGTGGCCGGGTTGGTGACGGCGTACGTGCTCATCATTCTCCAATCGCTTGGTCGGTGATTGTCAGGGCCTTGTCGATCACGTCGAGGCCGCGGTTCAGTTCGTCCTTCGTGATCACCAGTGGTGGTGCGATGTGAGTCCGGTTGTAGTGGGTGAACGGCCAGACGCCGTCCTCCTTGCAGGCGGCGGCGAAGGCGGCCATCGGGGCGTTCTGCGCGGCAGTCGGGTTGAACGGGACCAGCGGTTCGCGGGTGTCTCGATCCTTCACCAGTTCGATCGCCCAGAACAGCCCCCGGCCGCGGACCTCGCCGATCGAGGGGTGGGTCTCCAGCCAGCCGTCCAGCCGCGGCGCGATCACATTCTCCGACAGGTCGCGGACGTGCTCAAGGATGTGGTCGCGGCGGAACACCTCGAAGGTGGTCACCCCCAGCGCGCAGGCCAGCGGGTGTCCGGAGTAGGTCAGGCCGCCGTAGAACACCTTGTCATTGAAGAACTCGGCGATCTTGGCCGAGATGATCACTCCGCCGAGCGGGACGTAGCCGGAGTTGACACCCTTGGCGAAGGTGACCAGGTCGGGCTGGACGCCGAAGCCCTGGAAACCGAACCACTCCCCGGTCCGGCCGAAGCCGGCCATCACCTCGTCGGCGATGTAGACGATGCCGTACTTGTCGCACAACTCGCGGACACCGGCCAGGTAGCCCGGCGGTGGCACCAGAATCCCGTTGGTGCCGACGATGGTCTCCAGGATGATTGCCGCGATGGTGTTCGCACCCTCCAGGACGATCACTGACTCCAGGTGCTCCAGGGCGCGGGCGGTCTCCTGCTCGGGGCTGTCGGAGTGGAACGGGGAGCGGTACGGGTAAGGCCCGAAGAAGTGGACGACGCCGTTGGCGGCGGCCTCGTTGGCCCAGCGCCGGGGATCGCCGGTCAGCCCGATCGGGGTGCCCATTCCGCCGTGGTAGCTGCGGTAGGTGGACAGCACCTTGTTGCGTCCGGTGGAGTGCCGGGCCAGCCGGACGGCGTACTCGTTGGCGTCGGCGCCGGCATTGGTGAAGAAGACCTTGGCGAACGGCTCACCGACCACCTCGACCAACAGCCGGGCCAGCTCGGAGCGGACGTCATTGGCCATGGCCGGCTGGATCGTGGCCAGCCGGTCGGCCTGCCGGTGCAGCGAGGCGATCAGATCCGGATGCTGATGACCCAGGTTCAGGTTCACCAGCTGGGAGCCGAAGTCGAGGTAGCTCTTGCCGGAGTAATCCCAGAAGCTCGCCCCCAGCCCACCGGCCACCGGCAGCGGGGCCAGCGAACCCTGAGCGCTCCAGGAGTGGAACACGTGGGCTCGGTCGTTGGCCCGGACGACAGCCTCCGCGTCCGGATCGGGAAGCGGAGTGGCCTCACCGGCCAGGTTCAGATACGTCATGACAAATCCTCAGTGGTTGGAGGGGAAGCCCAGATTCACCTGGGACTCGCTCGGGTCGGGCCAGCGGGAGGTGATCACCTTGCTGCGCGTGTAGAAGTGGATCGACTCGGGGCCATAGATGTGCGAGTCGCCGAACAGCGAGTTGCGCCAGCCGCCGAACGAGAAGGCGCCGACCGGCACCGGGATCGGCACGTTGATGCCGACCATGCCCACCTCGATGTCGAACTCGAAGGCCTTCGCGGTGCCGCCGTCGCGGGTGAAGATCGCGGTGCCATTGGCGTACGGATTGGCGTTGACCAGCGCCACCGCCTCCTCGTAGCTGTGCACTCGGACCACCGCCAGCACCGGGCCGAAGATCTCGTCGTCGTAGATCCGCATTCCGGGCGTGACCTTGTCGACCAGGCTGGTTCCGATGAAGTAGCCGGCCTCGAAGCTGGTCGCGGCGCCGTCCACGACCACCTCGGCGCCCTCTGCGGCGGCACCGGTGACGTAGCCGGCCACCTTGTCGCGGTGGGCGGCGGTGATCAGCGGGCCCATCTCGGTGGTCGGGTCGGTGCCGTCGCCGATCTTCAGCTTGGCCATCCGCTCGGCGATCTTGGGCAGCAGCGCGTCCGCCACGGCCTCGCCCACCGGGACCAGCACCGAGATCGCCATACACCGCTCACCGGCCGCACCGTAGGCGGCCGAGACGGCAGCGTCGGCGGCCGCGTCCAGGTCGGCGTCCGGCATCACGATCATGTGGTTCTTGGCGCCACCCAGGGCCTGCACCCGCTTGCCGTTGGCGGTGCCGCGGGCGTAGATAGCCTTGGCGATCGGGGTCGAGCCGACAAAGCTGACCGCCTTCACCTCGGGGGCGTCCAGAAGGGTGTTCACCGCTTCGGCATCGCCATGGACGACATTCAGCACGCCGTCGGGAAGCCCGGCCTCGGCGAACAGCCGAGCCAGGAAGACCGAAGCCGATGGGTCCTTCTCGCTGGGCTTGAGCACCACGGTGTTGCCGCAGGCGATCGCCGAGGCGGTCATCCACAGCGGGACCATGATCGGGAAGTTGAACGGGGTGATGCAGGCCACCACGCCGACCGGCTGCTTGATCGAGTGGACGTCCACGCCGCGGGAGACCTGCTCGGAGTAGTCACCCTTCAGCAGATGCACCAGGCCGGCAGCGAACTCGACATTCTCGATACCGCGGCTGATCTCGCCCAGCGCATCAGAGAACACCTTGCCGTGCTCGGTGGTGATGATGGCAGCCAGCTCCGGCGAGCGCTCCACCAGCAGCTGACGCAGCCGGAAGAAGACGTCGGCCCGCTTGATCAGTCCGGTGGCCCGCCAGCCGGGCAGCGCCGCCGAAGCCGCCGCGATCGCCTCCTGCACCCGGGCAGCATCGGCGAAGCCCACCGAGGCGATCTGCTCGCCGGTGGCCGGATTGAAGATCGGACCGCTGCGCAGGTCTCCGGTGACCTCGGCGCCGGCGATCAGATGTGGGATTTCCATCAGGCTTCCTCTCGGGTTACTGCAATCTTGCGGACGGTTTCGGTGACCGTCCAGCGGGTTCGCCAACCATCCTGGAGACGAACCAGGCTGCCGGGGCGAAGCTCAATCGGGGCGGCCGGCGGATCGAGGAACTCGACCAGCGCCCGTCCGGCCAGCACACACAGCACTTCGTCGGCCTCGACGTCGCTGATCGTGCCGGGAGTCATCTCCCAGATGCCCACCTCGATGCCGTCGATGCCGGACAGCGGCAGCCAGCCCGAGGTGGGGGCTCCGGTCACCACCTGCTCGGCGGCGAACGGCTCGTGCGGGACGGGGACGCTCAGCGCGTCGGCCAGCAGTGCGGGGTTCACGAGTCGAACCCGAGCCCGACGGCATCCAGGGTCTTGAGCAGCAGATTGCGCCTGCCCTGGTGGTGATCGGCGCGATCCAAGGACCACTTGGTGGCGGCCACCCCGGCCGCGGCGAACGGGTCCGGCGGGAAGGGCAGCGGGCGCCGCCGCACCATCTCCAGTTCGGTCCGCTCGGTCTTCTCCCCGCCCAGCAGATCCAAGACCACGTCCGCAGCGAACCGCGCCGCGCCCACGCCGAGCCCGGTGAAGCCGGCCGCGTAGCCGATCCGTCCGGCGCCGGCCAGGCCGTAGAACGCACAGAACTGGGTGGACGTGTCGATGGCACCGGCCCAGCGATGGCTGAACGTCAGCCCTTCCAGCTGCGGGAAGGTGGTGAAGAAGTGTTCGGCCAGCCGGCGGAAGGTGGCCGGACGATCCTCATGGACGGCGTCGACGCTGCGCTGCCGGATCGCGTCGTAGCCACCGAACAGGATCCGGCCATCGCCGGTGACCCGGTAGTAGTGGAACTGGTTGGCCAGATCGGCCAGACCCTGCCGGTTCCGCCAGCCGATGTCGGCCCACTGGGCATCGGTCAGCGGTTCGGTGACCAGCGCATAGTCGTACACCGGGACCGTCATCAGCCGATTGCGCTTGAGCAAGGAGGGGAACACATTGGTGGCCAGCGCCACCTGACCGGCCCACACCCAGCCGCGATCGGTGCGAACCCGCAGCTGCGGGCCACGGTCGATGCCGGTCACCGCGGAGTGCTCGTAGAGCTCCACTCCCAACTCGGCGGCCACCCGGGCCAGCTCGAGGGCGAGCCGAGCCGGGTTCACCAACGCCGTCCCGGTGCGATCCCAGCGGCCGGCCAGATAGGTCGGCGAGTTCACCTCGGCCCGGATCGCGTCGGCGTCCAGGAAGCCGTCGACATCCGGCTCCAGCCACTCGACCTGGTGCGGTTCGATGGCCACCGACAGCTCGCCGGTGCGCTCGAACTCGGCCGCCATCGCGTAGCGGGAGATGGTGTCCTCGATCTGGGCGAGGTTCTCCTCCCCCAGCCGGACGAGCGTGTCGAACTCGTCGGGCCAGCGGCGCCGTCCGTTCTCTTCGCCGTGGGTGATGCTGGCCGAGCAGAATCCCCCGTTGCGGCCCGACGCCGCCCAGCCGAACTCGTGGGCTTCGAGGACGATCACTCGCCGCTGCGGATCGCGCTCCTTGGCCCGGATCGCGGTCCACAGCCCGGTATAGCCGCCACCCACCACGACCAGATCGGCGCGCTGCTGGCCGATCAGCACCGGGTGTTCAGGCCGCGGCAGGCCGTCCAGCCAGAACACCGCGGCGCGGGATCCGCGCAGAGCTTCGGTGACGACAGCCGCCGCAGGACGGTTTCGTTCGAAAACCGTCTGGTCCATGAAAACCCCTTCGCCAAGAGGTCTTCAAACTACCGCCGCCGTTTGTCGATCAGGTTACGATTTGCCCAGTCCTACGTAGCCAGCGATGCGGAAACCGCTGCCCGCAGCTCAGTTGTCGGTGGATTTGCCCACCAGAGGCGGTTCGCTCGACCACGGGAACGAGATCCACTCGTCGGTGCGCTTCCAGACGTAGTCGCACTTCACCACCGACTGCGACTTCTCGTAGAGCACGGCGGTGCGGGTCTCGGCGACGTGGGCTGCACAGAAGTCGCGGACCATCTTCAGGGTCTCGCCGGTGTCGGCGACGTCGTCGATGATCAGCACCTTCTGGCCGGACAGGTCGACGGCAGCCGGAACCGGCGGCAGCAGCACAGGCAGCGGCAGCCGGGAGTCGACGCCGGTGTAGAACTCGACGTTGATGATGTGCAGATTCTTGATGCCCATCGCGTAGCTGATGGTGCCGGCCGGAAGCATCCCGCCGCGGGTGATCGAGAGGATCAGATCGGGCTGGAAGCCCGAATCGACGACCTGCTTGGCCAACTCGCGGGCGGCCACACCGAAGGCCTCCCAGCTCAGAACTTCCCGGACCGATTCACTCATGCGCACATACTGCACTATTCGCCACCGGCTCGCGGTGGACGCCGTCACCCCGGACGGCCAAGATGGCCCCATGCTCGCGGTCCGGATCGTCGTCACCGGGCGGGTTCAGGGCGTCGGCTTCCGCTGGTGGGCGCAGAACACCGCCCGCGCCCTCGGCCTGGCCGGAAAAGTGCGCAATCTGCCGGACGGCGGCGTCGAGATCATCGCCCAGGGCGAGCCGGACGCGGTCCGGCGAATGCTGCGATTCACCATCGAGCAGCCACCGACCACCGGACGTCCCGGCTGGGTGGACGACTACGAGCTGAGCTGGCCCGAGCCGATCCCCGGCCGAATCGGATTCAGCGCGAACTGAGCCTCAGCCGTAGTGGCTCCAGGAGCGTCCGGACACGCCGCGCAAGACGCCCCGCCCGGCCGCGGCGCGCAGTTCCCGGCGGGCCCGGGTGGCCAGGTCACCGGCCGGGCCGAACCCGGACAGCCATTCGCGCAGCCCGATCAGTGCCCAGTAGCCGCGCAGCCGGGCCCGCTGCAGCGGGCCCGCGGCCAGCGCCACCCGCACCCGGACCGTGGAGTTGGCCCGGACGGCGGCAAGCCGCAGCTGGTACTCCCTGGTGAGTCGAGAGGCCGGGACCAGCTCGTCGGCGATGGCTTCGGCGCACCAGACGATCCGTCCGCCGAGCTGGGTGAGTCGTCCGGTGAAGTAGGAGTCCTCGCCACCGGTGCGCCCGAAACGCTCGTCGAAGGTGAGGCCGAGGGGACGCACCTGGCGTAGATCCAGCAACAGGCTGCCGCTGGCGGCCCGAGCCATCACGTCCCCGGTGCGCAGCTCGGGATGTCGCGGCGCCAGCACTCCACTGGCCGCCACCCACTCCGGCACCGGCCCCTGCGGCAGCGAGCAGACCTGGCCGCTGACGCCGGCGGCTCCGGTGCTGGCCGCCGTGGCGACCAGCTGGGCCAGCCAGCCGTCCCGGGGCACCTCGTCGTCGTCGATGAAGGCCAACAGGTCGAACGCGGAGGCCTCGGCAAGGGCCCGATTTCGCGCCGCCACAATGCCTGGGCGGGACTCGACCACGTAGTGAACCCGCGGATCGCCGGTGTTCAGGGCGGCGTCACGGCCGGTGGCGTCGGGGTCGTTGTCGACCACGATCAGCTCGCCGCCCACCTCGTCCAGCTGGGCCAGAACCGCCGGCACCAGAGCACCCAATAGCTCCGGACGCCGGAAGGTGGTGATCGCCACCACGAGCCGAGCCATGCCGACTCCTCAGCCGTCCTGGCCGACGGTGTTGGCGTTGAACGGCATCAGCGGTGCGACCGCCGGAAAGACCCAGGTGAACAGGACGGCCACCACGATCGCGGCCAGCACGATCAGCTCGAGCACCTTCACCACCCTCGGCCCGGGCAGGATCCGCCACAACAGCGCATACATCAAGACTGCACCTCCAACACCTGCGCCGGCACGCCGCCGGACCGCGGATAGGTGGCGTCCAAGGTGGCGTGCACCACGAATCGTTCCCGCGCGGAGTACTCCGGATGACAGCTGGTCATCGTCAGTGTGGCTGCCGTCGGCTCGACCCCCGGTTGATCGGGCACCGGGAGCAGAACCGACGTCTGAGTGGGCGGGACGATCTGATGCCCGGTCACCCGATAGACGAAGTAGCTGTCCTTGGTCTCGACCAGAACCACGTCGCCGTCGCGGAGTTCGGCGACGCGATTGAACGGCTTGCCGTAGGTGGTGCGATGGCCGGCCATCGCGAAGTTGCCGATCTCGCCCGGCATCTCCGTGTCGACATAGTGACCGATGCCGCGCTGCAACACCTCTCGGGTGGTCCCCTGGTACAACGGACGCGCATAGTCGGCCCCGAATCGGGGAATCCGGACGATCGCGTACGCGTCGCCGAGCTTGGCCTTGCCGGGCTGGACGAAGTCGGAGCCCGGCGTGTCCAACTGCTGCTCGATGGTGGCCACCACCTGAGCGGCGTCGGCGTCGGAGACCACGTCGGTCCACCACAGTTGCCAGCCGACGAACAGCAGCAGCACCACGCCGAGCGTGACCAGCAGCTCTCCGAGCAGCCCGACTGCACCGCGAACGACCCGCATCTCCCACCTTCCTACGCGCTCTGATGCTACCGGCCGGGTCACTGGCATCAGCGGAGCCTCATCCCCGCAGAAAAGGGGACGGTCCCCTTTTCTGCGGGGGCAGCGGCCGATTGCTCGTTGCCAGACATAGGCTTTCCACAGGAAACTGCCAGCCGGCGCTCACCGCGTCCTGAAAGGCTCACAGTATGGCGATCACTGCACGCAGCGGTCAGGAAGCCCTGACCCGGCCGGACGGAAGTGCGATCCGGATCCTCACTGTCGACGACGAGAACAGCCTCACTGAGCTGCTCAGCATGGCCCTGCGCTACGAGGGCTGGGAAGTCTCCACAGCTGCGTCCGGGCTGGCTGCCGTCAAGACGGCCCGCGAGATCCGCCCCGATGCGATCGTGCTCGACATGATGCTCCCCGACTTCGACGGCCTCGAGGTGATGCGCCGGATCCGGGCCGAGCAGCCCGACGTCCCGGTGATCTTCCTGACCGCCCGCGATGCTCTGGACGACCGGATCGGCGGCCTCACCGCCGGCGGCGATGACTACGTCACCAAGCCGTTCAGCCTCGAAGAGCTGGTCGCCCGGCTGCGTGGGCTGCTGCGCCGCTCCGGGGCGGCCACGGCCCGCAACGAGTCGCAGCTGGTGGTCGGCGATCTGGTGCTGGACGAGGACAGCCACGAAGTGGCCCGCGGCGGCACGATCATCAATCTCACCGCCACCGAGTTCGAGCTGCTGCGCTATCTGATGCGCAACCCGCGTCGGGTGCTGTCCAAGGCGCAGATCCTGGACCGGGTGTGGAACTACGACTTCGGCGGCCAGGCCAATGTGGTCGAGCTGTACATCTCCTACCTGCGCAAGAAGATCGATGCCGGGCGTCCGCCGATGATTCACACCATGCGTGGCGCGGGCTACGTCCTCAAACCGGCGGTCGAGTGAACGGCAGCCTGAGCCGCAGGCTGGTTCAGCGGACGACCGCGCTGGTGGCGCTGGTCACCATCGTGTTGACCGTCTTCATCTCGCTGGCCAACTTCCAGATCCTGCAGCAGCAGCTGGACGGACGGCTGGAGACCGCTGCGGGCCGCCCGGGCCGCAGCGACAGCGACAACAACCCCAGCGGTCCCGCCGACCCCGCCGGCTCAGGACTGATCCGCATCGACTCGTTCACCGGAATCGGCTACCGGGTATCGGCCAGCCCCGACGGAATGACGCAGAGCCTTGCCGAGCGACTGCTCCAGCTCGACGCCGGCGCTGCGCCAGTGAATGTCGAGCTTCCCGGGCTCGGCTACTACCGGCTCCTGGTCCGCGACTTCGATCGCGGCCGGACGGTGGTGGCCCTGCCCTACAGCGACGTCACCAATCCGCTGTACACCCAACTGATCATGTCCGGGCTGCTCACCTTGGGCGCGATCCTGGTCTCGTATCTGGGCACCCGTCAGGTGGTGGCCACCAGCCTGCGACCGCTGAATCGGCTCGCGGCGACGGCCACCCAGGTTTCGGCCCTCCCGCTGGCCCGCGGCGAGGGCGTGGTGCCGGTGCGCGTCGCCGCAGCCGACGCCAATCCGGAGACCGAGGTCGGCCAGGTCGGCTTGGCGCTGAACCTGATGCTCGACAACGTGGAGAGCGCGCTGGCCGAGCGGCATCGCAGCGAGACCAAGGTGCGCCGCTTCGTCGCCGACGCCTCGCATGAGCTGCGCAACCCGCTGGCCTCGATCCGCGGTTATGCCGAGCTGACCAGGCGTTCGAGTGAAGCGCTCCCGCCCGATGCCAGCCACGCGCTGGCTCGGATCGAAGCCGAGTCGGAGCGGATGTCGGCGCTGGTCCAGGACCTGCTTCTGCTGGCCCGGCTGGATTCGGAGCCGACTCTCGACCTGCGTCCGACCGATCTGACCGAGATGGTGCTCAACGCCGTGGACGATGCCCGGGCGGCCGACCGGGAGCGGCACTGGTCGCTCAACCTGCCCAGCGAAGAGGTCATCGCCAACGTCGATCCGCATCGGATGCACCAGGTGATCGTCAACCTGCTGGCCAATGCCCGCACGCACACTCCGCCGGGGACTCACGTGGAGGCGTCGCTGCACAAGGAGGACGGCTGGGCAGTGGTCGCGGTGACCGACGACGGCCCCGGCGTCCCCGCCGAGATTCAGGATTCGGTCTTCGAGCGCTTCACCAGGGCCGATGCGAGCCGGGTCCGGCAGGCCGGCGGCTCGTCGACCGGTCTGGGGCTGGCGATCGTGGCCGCCGTGGTCGGCGCGCAGGGAGGACAGGTCGGGCTGGAGAGCCGGCCCGGGAACTGCCGCTTCACCGTGCGCCTACCTCTGGCCTGAGCTCACAAGAGGCTCACAGCATCCGCATGCGCCCAGCCCAGCGTGGACGGGCCTACTGGTGGCATGACCCGAGCAGAACTCGAATCACTGCCTGAGGCCGACCGTCCCGACTGGCCGGCTCGGCTGAGCCTGGCCGGCCTTCTGATCGCCGTGGCGGCGCTGTACCTGTGGGGCCTGTCCGCGTCCGGCTATGCCAACTCGTTCTACTCCGCGGCCGCCCAGGCCGGCTCGAAGAACCTGACCGCCTGGTTCTTCGGATCCCTGGATGCCGGCAACTCGATCACCGTCGACAAGCCGCCGGCAGCGATTTGGCTGATGGCCTTGTCGGTGCGGCTGTTCGGGCTGAGTTCGTGGAGCATCCTGGCCCCCGAGGCGCTGCTCGGCGTGGCCAGCGTGGCCACCTTGTACGTCACCGTCCGACGCAGCCTGCTGACCTGGAACGCTGCCGCGGGCCTGCGTCGGCGCGCCGCCCACTGGGCCGCTCTGGTGGGCGCAGCGGTGTTCGCGTTGACGCCGGTGGCCACGTTGATGTTCCGGTTCAACAACCCCGACGCACTGCTCGTCTTCACCATGCTGCTGGCCAGCTACTTCACCGTCCGCGCCAGTGAGCATGCCGGACGCAAATGGCTGATCTTCGCCGGCATCGCCATCGGCTTCGGCTTCCTCACCAAGATGCTGCAAGCCTTCCTGGTGCTGCCCGCCCTGGCGATCGCCTACTGGATCGCCGCCCCAGCCACCTGGAAGAAGAAGCTCGTCGACCTGCTCGCCGCCTTCGCAGCAGTGATCGTCTCGGCCGGCTGGTACGTGGCGATCGTCGAGTTGGTGCCGACGTCGTGGCGTCCCTACATCGGCGGCTCCCAGAACAACTCCCTGCTCGACTTGATCCTCAGCTACAACGGCCTGGGCCGGATCACCGGCGACGAGGTCGGCTCCGTCGGTGGTGGCGGTGGCGGCGGCAATGGCGGCCACTGGGGTTCCACCGGCCTGTTCCGGATGTTCGAGAGCGTCTCCGGCGGCATGGTGTCCTGGCTGATTCCCGCCGCCTTGGTGCTCGGTATCGGAGCATTGGTCCTTGCCGTGAGCAAGTGGAAGGGCCAACCGACCGACCGTCCAGCAGCCGCCGTCGCCGCGGGGGCGATCATCTGGCTGGGCTGGCTGGTCGTGACCGCGTTGGTGTTCAGCTTCATGGCCGGCATCTACCACGACTACTACACGGTCGCGCTGGCCCCGGCCATCGGCGGTGCCGTCGGTATCGGCGGCGGCACCCTGTGGGCCTATCGCGACCGGCTATGGACGCGACTGACGCTTGGCCTGACCAGTGTCGCGACCGGGGCGTGGGCGGTGGTTCTGCTGGCCCGCGCCGGCGGCAACTACCTCACCTTCGGTTGGCTGCTGCTGGGGCTGGCCACTGCTGCCGGGGTGGCCCTGATCTGGGCAGACCGGTTGCCACAGACTCTGGCTGCCGCTGCCCTCGCCTTGGCTGTCGCGGCCGGCCTCGGCGGTCCGCTGGCCTACTCGCTGAACACCGCAGCCACTGCACACACCGGCTCCATCGTGACCGCCGGCCCGGTCAGCGGCGGAGGTCCCGGCGGCGGACGGTTCGGACGTGGCGGCCAGGGCGGCTTCGGCGGTGGCCAGGGTGGTCCCGGTGGCGGCCAGGGCGGATTTGGCGGCCAAGGCGGATTCGGCAGCGGGCAAGGCGGCGGCATGGGCGGGCTGCTCAACGGAGCGAACGTCTCCAGCGAGGTGATCGGAATGCTGTCCAGCGACGCCGCGAGCTACACCTGGGTGGCGGCCACCGTCGGCGCCCAGAACGCGGCCAGCTACCAGCTCGCCACCGGCTTCCCGGTGATGGCGATCGGCGGCTTCAACGGCTCTGACCCCTCACCCACTCTGGCGCAGTTCCAGAGCCTGGTGAAGCAGGGGAAGATCCACTACTTCATCGCGGGCTCGATCGGCAACGCCAACGGCGGTTCCGACTCGTCCTCCCAGATCGCCAGCTGGGTCGAGCAGAACTACACCGCAAGCGACGGCCTCTACGACCTGACGGCGGCGAAGTGAGCGAGGATACCGAGGTCCGCGAGGCCACCGTCGAAGTGGTCGTGCCGGTCTACAACGAGCAGGCCGAACTGGCAGCGTCCATCGCCCGGCTGGATGAGTATCTGCGATCGACGCTGCCCTACGACTACCGGATCACCATCGCCGACAACGCATCCACCGACGACACCTGGACGATCGCTGAGCAACTCAGCGATCGCTACCCGAGGGTGCAGGCCATTCACCTGTCCGAAAAGGGGCGAGGACGCGCGCTGAAGCAGGCCTGGCTGGCCTCGGACGCGACGGTGCTCGCCTACGTCGATGTGGATCTGTCCACGGATCTGAACGGCCTGCTGCCACTGATCGCTCCCCTATTGTCCGGGCATTCCGACGTCGCGATCGGCACCCGGCTGGCCCGCGACTCCCGCGTTGTCCGCGGCGTCAAACGCGAGTTCATCTCGCGCAGCTACAACCTGATCCTGCGCACCAGCCTCGGCGCGTCCTTCAGCGATGCCCAGTGCGGCTTCAAGGCGATCCGCTCCGACGTGGCCGCCGAGCTGCTGCCGCTGATCGAGGACACCGGCTGGTTCTTCGACACCGAGCTTCTGGTGCTGGCCCAGCGAGCCGGACTGCGCATCCATGAGGTGCCGGTGGACTGGATCGATGATCCCGGCAGCACCGTCGACATCGTGGCCACCGCACGAGCCGATCTGCAGGGCGTCTGGCGGCTGATCCGCGGCCTGACCAATGGCCGGATCAGCCTGACCAGGCTGCGTGAGCAGTTCGCCCGTCCAGCGCATCCGAGCAACAGCCTGGGGGTGCAACTGCTCCGTTTCGCTGCGGTCGGAGTGGCCAGCACTGCCGCCTACTTCGTGCTGTATCTGCTGCTGCGTCCGCTCGGCGCCCAGGCCGCGAACCTGATCTCACTGTTGGCCACGGCCGTCGCCAATACCGCGGCGAATCGCCGCTTCACCTTCGGTCTGACCGGACGCGACCGGCTGCTGCGCCACCACCTGGGCGGCCTGATCGCCTTCGGCCTGGCCCTGGGACTGACCTCGGGCTCACTGTGGCTGATTCAGGCGCTCTGGCCCGAGGCCGGACGGCTCGTCGAGCTGGTCAGCCTGGTCGCTGCGAATGCCGTAGCCACCGCCCTCCGCTTCACCGCGCTGCGCCAGCTCATGAGCGGCTCCGGCCGCGGCTCTACCGGCGACGACGATTCTGCGGACGTCGCCGGCTCTGCGGACGTCGACAGTCCAGAAGACTGCTCGCCGGACTCGAGGAGGTTGAGTTCAGCGAGCAGCCTGGCCCGGTCGCGATCACCTCTGGTCTCGGCACCCGGCCGCCAGCCGCGGTGATGCGCGGGCTGCAGGGCCGCGGCAAGTCCGCCGATCAGGAGCAGGAGAATCAGAAGCTGCGTCATGGCAGTAATCCTTCTGCAGCATGATTCCTGCCACCAGTGGCCGGAAAGTCATTGACCGCAAGATTCCTGCCACTATCCTGAAGGGGTGCCGCTGCAAACCGTTGCGATGATCGTCACCGACCCGGTGGCGGTCTTCGAGTTCGGCGTCGTCGTCGAGGTGTTCGGCATCGATCGGCGCGAGGAGGGCGTGCAGGGCTTCGAACTGCGCATCTGCGGCGAGCATCCCGGACGCCCACTGCGCGTCAAGAGCACCGCCCCGCTGAGCATCACCCCTGCTCATGGGCTCGACGATGTGGCAGGGGCTGATCTCGTGGTTCTGGTTCCGGCCACCCCGGAGCACGGCGCGCCCTACCCGGAGGTCGTGGTCGAGACAGTCCGTCAGGCCTACGCCGCCGGCAGCACCATCCTGAGCATCTGCTCGGCAGCCTTCCTGCTCGGCGAAGCCGGCCTCCTGGACGGACGTGCCTGCACCACCCACTGGATGTACGCCGACGAACTGCAGCGACGCTACCCGTCCGCGCAGGTCGACCCGAGCGTGCTGTTCGTCGACACCGGCCAAATCATCACCAGCGCCGGCACCGCCTCCGGTGTGGACGCCTGCCTGCACCTGGTGCGCCGTGAGTTTGGCGCAACCATGGCCAACAAGATCGCACGCCGGATGGTCGTCCCGCCTCAACGCGATGGCGGCCAGCAGCAGTTCGTCCCGGCGCCGGTGCCGGGGTACAGCAGCGACGGTCTCGCCGAACTGCTGGACTGGGCGCGGTCGAACCTGGAACAGCCCCATACCGTGGCCAGCCTGGCCCGGCGGGCCAACCTCTCCGAGCGCAGCTTCGCCCGCCGCTTCCTCGCCGAGACCGGCACCACCCCACACCAGTGGCTCACCCAACAGCGCGTCCTGGCCGCCCGAGAACTGCTGGAGACCACCGAGGATCCAGTGGAACGGATTGCCGGCAAGGTCGGCTTCAACTCCGCCGTGGTGCTGCGCGACCACTTCCGGCGCAGCGTGGGGGTGGCCCCACTGGCTTACCGGCGTCGCTTCTGCTGAGCTAGGGTCAGTGGCTGTGATGACCACCGAACTGGTCCGCTACGTGGACCACACCCTGCTCTCGCCCACCGCCACCGTCGCCGACATCGGCGCCCTGGTGGCCGAGGCGAAGACCCTGGGCACGTACTCGATCTGCATCTCCCCCGCCATGCTGCCGGTCAGCTTCGACCTCGGCGCACTGAAGCTGGCCACCGTCTGCGGCTTCCCCTCCGGTAAGCACACGGCCGCGATCAAGGCGGCCGAGGCCGCCGAGTCGGTTGCCGCCGGTGCCGACGAAGTGGACATGGTGATCGACCTCGGCCTGGTCAAGGCCGGACGCCTGGACGCCACCCGCGACGAGATCGCCGCCGTCCGGGCCGCCGTGCCGGGCGTGCTCAAGGTGATCATCGAGTCGGCCGCGCTCACCGATGACGAAATCGTCGCCGCCTGCCAGGCGTCCGAGGCGGCCGGGGCCGACTTCGTCAAGACGTCCACCGGTTACCACCCGGCCGGCGGTGCGTCCGTCCACGCCGTCGAGCTGATGGCGGCCACGGTCGGCGGACGGTTGGGTGTGAAGGCGTCCGGCGGCATCCGGGACTGGACCACCGCAGTGGCCATGATCAACGCCGGCGCCACCAGGCTTGGCCTGTCCGGCACCGCTGCGGTGCTCGCCGGCGCAGCTTCCTGAGCCGGCGAGCCGCCGTTCAGCTGCGCTCGACCACCACGTCGTCGACCGACAACACCATCGTGTTGGTGGCATTGGCACTGGTGTAGGTCTTCACGCCGAACGCCCCGGGCCCCTGCAGGGACGCCTCGGAGTTGGTCGTGGAGACCGTCCAGCTGCTCGGCTCGTCCGCGCTGCGCAGCCAGACCTTGGCCTTGAAGCTTGTCGAACCGCCGCTGGTGACCAGCTGGGTGGACAGATTCAGCTTGTCGCCCGGGGTGTAGGTGAGCCCGGAAACTGTCTTGCTGACCAGGACGGTCTCAGTCCCACCGACCGCCTTGACCAGGTGCTGGGTGACCTGACCGGTGACCGAGATGTCGGTTCGGACCCGGTAGGCCGACGAGCCGTCGGCGCTGCGGCGAAGATCCAGGTAGAACCGGACCGGACCGCCGACCGGCAGCGCGTCCAGCGCGATCGAAGCCGAGGCGGAGAGATCCTGCACTGACACCGAGTTCAGCGACGCGCGCGCTTCGAGCCCCTTGGAGAGCTTGATCTTGCCGGCGCCGTCCGAGACCGAGAACCACGAGGAGGACAGCCCGCCCAGGGTCCAGTCACCGCCGGTGTCCGCGGCGGTCCAACCCCGAGTGGCGGAGGTGCCGAACCGGGCCAGCACCACAGTCGCATTCGCCGGATCGAAGACCGAAGCCGAGGACGACTTGGTGTCGGTGGCGCTGAACGAGTCCGTCACGGTCAGCTTCACCGTGTAGGTGCCGGCCGCAGCGTAGGTGTGGCTGGCCGTCTTGCCTGAGCCGGCCGAGCTGCTGTCACCCCAGTCCCAGGAGTAGCTGGCGGTGGCGCCATCGGACAGGGTGGTCGCACTGGCGTCCACGGCCACACCGAGCCCGTCAACCGTGGTGGTGAACGAGGCCACCGGAGCGGCGTGAGTCGGGCTCACCGTCTTGGTCTTGCTGTCGGTCAGCGAGTGATCATCGGTCACAGTGAGGCTGACCTGGTAGTCGCCCGGAGCCGCGTAGGTGTGACTGGCCGTCTTGCCGGTATCGGCTGGGCTGCCGTCTCCCCAGTTCCAGGAGTAGGTCAGCGAGTCCCCACCGTCAGCGGTGGACGCGCTGGCATCAACCGAGACCCCCAGCCCGTCGACGCTGGCCGAGAAGTCGGCCGTCGGCGCCGCGTGCGGAGTGGTCACCGTCACCGAGTCGGTGGCGGTACCGGTCAGGTTGTTGGAGTCGGTGACCGTCAGCGTGACCGGGTAGGTACCGGCTGCCGCGTAGGTGTGGCTGGCGGTGGCCCCGGTACCGGTCTGGCCGTCCCCGAAGTCCCAGGCGTAGCTGCTGATCGTCCCCTGCGCCGCAGTGGCAGTGGCGGTGAAGCTCGCCGCCAAATCGGTGACGCTGCTGGTGAACGAGGCCGTCGGCGCGATCATGTTCTTGCCCACCGCGTAGTGGTTGGCCACCTGAGCCGCACTCAGTGCCGTCCCATAGACGGCGAACTCATCGATATCACCGACGAAGTAGCTGCCGTTGGCATTCGGCCAGCTGTTCACGCTGTCGCTGCCGATCCGCCAGTAGCCGTCATAGACCTGGGCGTAGCGGTTGGCACCGGAGGCCACCTGGACGCCGTCGACGAACAAAGCCATCCCGGAGGTCGGATCCATGCTGGCCGCCACATAGTGCCACTTGCCGTCGGCGTAGCCGCCGCCGGAGGTGATCACATTGGTCTTGTTCGTGTACACGCCGAAGGACAGTGCACCGGCCGAGTTCATGTAGACATGCCGGTCGTAGCTGGTGGACGTCCCGCTCTGCGAACTGCCCAGACCGAACAGCTTGCCGCCAGCCTGGCTGGTGCGGAACCAGCCCTCGATGGTGAACCGCTGCGGCTGGGAGACCTTGCTCACCGAGCCGATGTTCGAGCTGGACTGGCCGCCACGGAAGTTGTAAGCGCTGCGCTGAGTCGCACTGTCGGTGACGGTGCTGACCCGAGAACCGACCACGCCATTGTTCAAGCCGAACAGATCCGTGGCCCCACCGTTGCCCATCGGCCAGTAGGTGCGGGCACCGTCAGCCAGTGCAGCCCGCTGGTAGTCGCTCACAACGTTGGCCGCGATGGTCGCCGTGGCCACGGTGGAGGTGGCCACATTGCCGTTGCTGTCGGTCGCGGTGACCCGGTAGCTGTAGGTCTGGCCGGAGGTCAGGCCCGCGCTGCTGTCGACGAAGTTGAAGGCGGACAGCGCCCAGAAGTTGGAGTCCAGAGTCTTCGTGCCCACCTTGGTCCACGTCGTGGAGTCCGCCGACCGGAACAGGTCGTAGGTCAGCGTCTTGTCGTCGCGATCCCAGTTGAGCGGGACGGACACGCTGGCCAGGCCGGCTGCCGGCGACATGGCCGAGATCGTCCAGGTGAAGGCCGTGTTGGTGGCCGTGCCGCTGAGCCGCGGACCGTCACCAGTAGTGCCGGCCACATTGCTGCGAGCGAAGCGGACCAAGCCGTACTGGGTCTTGTTGTTGATGCCGGGGAACTCGCCGCCGGCCACCAGGTAGTCCCCGGAGCCGTCGAAGGTCCACACTCCCTGGCCCTGTCCGGTCGCGCTGCCGGAGATCACGTCGGGGTACCAGTTCACCATCGCCGGAGCCGGCTGTCCGCCCCAGTTTGAGTAGGTGGAGTTGGCCGTGGTCGAGTCGAGCGTGCCCTTGACCTCCTTGGTGAAACCGACGGCGTAGTGCACGTTCGAGCCGTCGCCTTGCGGGTAGCCACCGACTGTCTGGCAGTCGTGCGGGTGCCCGGCGAAGTAGACATTCGTGCCGTCGGAGTAGGCGCTGTACTCATCACCGTGGCAGTCCTGCATCCACAAGATCGCGCCGGTATCGGGATCGATCCGAGCCGAACCCTCGAGGTTGCCGGCGGCCACGCCGCCGAAGGACCACGCGGTGGCATAGAGAGAGTCTGAATCAGCAGTGATCGAGTAGACGCCGGCCTTGCCGGTGGTCGCGCCGTTCTTGATGATCGTCGGCGCGATCCAGCTGCTGAAAATGCTGCCGTCAGACGGGCTGAGCGCCACCAGACCGCGCTGCGCGACCCCATTCACCAGGGTGAACCGGCCGCCGACGATGAGCTTGTCCCCGGCTGGCGTCAGCGCCATCCCGTCCACCTGCATATCGGTGGTCGGCGCCCAGGCCAGCAGCTTGCCGGCCGAGTCGAAAGCCATCAGGTTCTTGCGAGTGACGCCGTTGCCGGCACTGATCAGGCCACCGACGTAGACGACGTCGTTGGTGGCCACGATGCTGTTGACATAGGAGCCGCCCACCGCAGCCTTGAAGGTGTCCAGCAGGGCGCCGGTGGCGGTGTCGAAGGCAGCGATGCTCCAGCGCGTCTTGCCGTCCACCTGACTGAAGGTGCCGCCGACGTAGAGCCTCTTGCCGTCCGGGGTGACCGCCAGCGCCTTGACCTGTCCGTTGACGACCGGAGCGAAGTCGGTCAGCGCGCCGGTGGTCAGGTTGAACGCCAGCAGGTTGGAGCGCGCGACAGTGTTCTCACCGGCCTTGGCGCCGGCCGGGCGGGCCGCAGTGAACTTGCCGCCCGCATAGACGGTGTTGCCGGCCGCCTTGACCGCCCACACCACCCCGCTGTCGATCTGAGCGGTCGGCAGCGGCACTGCCGTGACCACGCTGGAGGTGCGCGGCTCCACCGGTGCGATGGTGCTGAGCTGGGCCGCCTGCGCGGCCGGTGCGGACATCATCACCAACCCGAGCGATGCGATGGTCGCGAGCAGAGCCTTCTTCATCATTGCGTCCCTCACAGATTTCCCTTGAAGAGCACCGTCGGTGCCTCCACGTCATAGGTCACCGAGATCTGCACCGGCTTGAGCGCCGACGCAGCTACCGAAAAGACATACACAGCGCTCCGGTCGGCACCGGCCGCCAGTTTGCCCTGGAATGGCGCGGCCGGATCGCCGGTCATCGGCGTCGCCAACTGCCCCTTGGCGTCCAGGAGATTCACGATCACGTGATCGAGGTCGAGCGGGGCCGACGCCCCATTGCGCACACGGACGGTGACCGCCACCGCCGGTCCGCTGATCTCACCAGGCCCGCGACCCTGGACGTTCACTGTGGCCAGCGAGGTCAGCGAGACCTCGACCTTGTGGGCGGCGCTGGTCTGCTTCAGACCGATCGGAGCCGCCGTGGTCATCGTGGACTTCGGCACCACCTGCGCGGTGGATCCGCCGGACGGAGCCGGCACGTCCGACGGGGTGCTGACCGGTGCCGCCGACGACGCGGCCGACGTCGGCACAGTCGGCGACGGCGTCACCGGCTCCGGGGCCGTGCAGCCGGCAGCAAGGCAAGAAATCGCCGCAAAAGCGAAAAAGGACCGCTGCACCCGGCGCCATTGGTGGCGCCGAAGCCAGCCCGCGGCATTGCCGCGCACGCTGGATTTGTGCAAACGATCCACAGGAAGCTCCCCCCGAAACTCCCTCTCGCCGACCTCCCCCAAGGTCAACTGGTAACGCTGAGTCTAGCTAGCCGCCGGGTGAATTGGCGAGCCCCAATGTCCCATGAATGGGTGACCTACGGCTGGCGGCCCGATCGTCCGACTCCCACCAGGAGCGAGTCGGACGACCGGCCTCCGTCTGGCTTCAGCCCTGTCGCCCCCCAGTTGACAAGGGTGAATGCTGATTCTAGACGTTCACTCGAATGCTGACCTGGGTGGCCTTCGACATCGGATTCCCCAGATCCCACACGTAGTTAGTACTCGTGCTGATTACCTGGCTGGATTTGGCGATCATCCGATGGTTCTTTCCGTAACCCTGGTCGTTGAGGAACCAGTTCTCCTCAATAGAGCTGCCATCGTTACTGGCCCAGGCGCTGGTGGCACCGAGCATGTTCAGCCCCACCGCTCCACCGCGGACCCAGTTCTTGCGCATGGTCAACTCGCCGGGCTGGATCTTGTTCTGGTAGGCGTTCACCATCAGCGTCTCGCCGTTGACCGGGTTCGGGTAGAACGGGTGTCCGCCGGTCATCTTGCCGGTGGAGTCGTAGGTGGCCGGGCCCCAGCTGCTGATCGAGGTGTCGAGCAGACCTTCGATCCGGTTCCCGATCAGGGTCAGCCCGAGGCCGCCCATCCACTGGATGCCGTCACTGTGGCTCTGGTTGTCCGAGTGGGTCGGATCCGGAGACCACCGCAGCAAGTCGTGAATCCAGCTGCCGGTGATGGTGACGTCCACCCGCGTGCCGCCGTCGGCGACCGAGGGGTTGGCGCCGTCCACGGCACCGGTGAGTTCGACCCGCTTCAGCGTGAAGCCGCGTCCATTGATCGTGCCGTTGTAGTAGTTGATACCGCGCGGCTTGAACGTCGAGTCCTCGAAGACATTGCCCGACGACGTTGCGTAGCGTGCGATCACGGCCGCGTACTGCGGATTGGCCGGGCCCTCGAACAGGCAGTTGCGGAACAGGTAGTTCTTTCCGGTGAGGTAGACGTACCCGCGGAACCGCTTGTTCTCGATCACCTTCACCTGGCTGCTCTGATCGGAGTAGGTGACGTTGCCGTCGACGTTCTGCAGCACGCTGGCATCGATCAGGCCGGTGTTCGAGGCGTCAGGGAAGTAACTGCCCGGCACCAGGCTGGCCCGCCAGGCCGAGATCTCGGCCAGCGACTTCGCGGTCGACGTCGCAGTCGGCGTCGGCGTGGGAGTCGGGGTCGGGGTCGGGGTCGGGGTGACGACCGGGTTCGGGTCGGACGACTGCGAAGCGGTCGGAGTCGGGGTGGCCTCAGCCGAACCATCGGACGGAGTCGGCGTCGCGCTCGCGGATTCCGACGGCGTGGGCTCGGCACTCGGCGTGGGAGCAGGCGTCTCCACGGTCACGCTGGTGGCCAGGTACACCGCGGTGACGAAGATGTCCCGGCTGCAGCGCTTGCGCAGGGTCTTGTCGTTGATCAGCCGCACCTTGACCTTGTGCGTGCCCGAGAACTGGGCGATCGGGTACTCCTGGAACTGCGCGGCGGAGCTGGTGGTGATGGTCTTCGCGGTCCGGCCGTCGACGTAGACCCGCACCTTGGCGTCACCCTTGCAGGCTGTGCCGCGGGCGACCAGGTAGAGGGTGCCTTGACCGGACAGCGTGGTCTGAGCCCACGCCTTGTTGGTGCGCAGCGCGATGGCACGGCTGCCGACATTGCCGGCCAGGCTGGTGCTCACCCGCTTGGCGCGGTGGAGTGAGAAGGAGGTGCTTGCCTTGGTGACGCTGACGGACTGCTGAACGACGGTTGTCGCAGCGGACTCGGTGGTGTCTGCCTGTGCCAGCGGGGCGGGGGACCAGCTGAGCAGGGATACGGTCAGGGCTGCGACGGCCAAAGGCGCGGCGAAGCCTGCAAGACGCTCGTTGAGTTGGGGGACGCTCGGGCGCATGGTTAGCTCTCTAATGCGGCGGCGACGAATCGCCGTTCCCCCGAGTTCTTTTAGTTGTTTTCCCAAGCGGGACACTAGCACAGCAATTGTGACCCACTCCGGGCCAAGAGGGTATCCCCTTGATCCGCCTCAGCGGCCGCTGAGTTCCTTGCCAGAGGCAGGTTGGCAGTGATCGGTCAGACCAATGAGCAGAGTGCCCAATCGCCGCCGCTTAGGGTCAGTAGCCGTAGGCCTCTGCGCGATCGCGGGGCACCGGCATCCGGTTCATGACCACCCCGATCAGGTTCGCCTTCGCGGCGGTCAGCGAGCCAACCGCCTCCCGCAGCTGACGCTTACGCACCCGGCCCCGGCCGGCAACCAGGAGCACGCCGTCGACCTTGTCGGTGAGCGTCAGCGGATCGACCACGGCCAGCAGCGGAGGGCTGTCGACCACCACCACGTCATAGGCGGACTTGACCTCGTCGAGGAAGGTCGACATGGCGTGCGAGTCCAGCAGCAGCTTCGGGTTGGGCGGAGTAGTGCCGGCCGGCAGCACATGCAGCCCCCGGGTGCCCCACTCCTGGACGATGTCGGCGAACGGCACCGTGCCGACCAGGACATCGGCCAGACCGACGGACGCCTCCAGATCGAGGTACTGACCGATCTTCGGCCGACGCAGGTCGGCGTCGATCAGCAGCGTGCGCGCTCCGCTCTCGGCCAGGGCCAGCGCCAACCCCACACTGACCGTGGACTTGCCCTCCCCGGGAACGGCCGAGGTCACCAGCAGGCTGCGGATCGGTGCGTCCACGCTGGCGAAGCGCAGGTTGGCGTGCACCCGGCCGAAGGCCAGCGGCAGCTGAGCGTCCGCGGCACCACTCGTCCAGGCGGCAGGCTCACTGGCCCGCCGGGTGGCCGGCACCTCGCCGAGCGTGGTCAGCCCCTCGGGCAGGTCGTCGGCATCGAGGACCCGGTTGTCCAACTTGTCTCGGGCGATCGCCAGCAGCAGGCCGAGGATCAGTCCGGTGAAGAAGGCGATCAGCGTGTTCCGGACGGTCTGCGGGCCGGCCGCGTCCGTCGGCGGCAGCGCCTCGCTGACCACGGTGGCCGTGATCGTCGGGCTCCGGGCGCCGGTGGTGGCATCAATGCTCTCCGGCGAGATCTCCTTGGCCTTCTTCCCCAGCACCGTGTTCACCTCGTTGGCGATCCGGGCTGCGTCTTCAGGAGTGTCGGCCTGCACCCGAATGTCCAAGATGACGGTGTCGGACGAGGCGGTCACCTCGATCTGCTTGGCCAGATCGGTGGACGTGGTGTTCAAGCCGAGATCGGAGATCACCGTGTCCAGCACGAGCGGTTGGGTCGCCAGGGAGGCGAATGAGGCGAGCTGCAGCAGGGTGTAGTTCGCGCCTTGGTTCAAGTCGCTGGCCGAACGGCCACCGGCGAAGGAGAAATAGGAACTCGCTTTCGCGGCATAGACCTTCGGCTGGGAGACCGAGTAAGCGCCGACGGCCACCGCAAACAACAGGGGCGGAATGACCAGCCAGGGCCAGCGCCGCAGCAGAATGCGGAGGAACTCCTGGATCTCCACGACGGCCCCTTTCAATGTCCAGCCGGAATGAGTGTAGGTCATGGCTCTCGCCGAACCGGGAGACGCGACAGTGGATGCTCACGCCGTGCCAGAACCGCCTGCTATCTTCGAAGCGGCCGTGACGACGAAGGGTCCCGATGAAGACGAAGCCGCTGGTGTTGATCATTTGCACGGGCAACGTCTGCCGATCGCCAGCGGCGGAGTATCTCTTCCGCTCCGAGTTGCCGGATCTGCCGATCGAATTCGCCAGCGCCGGCACCGATGCCATGCCCGATCAGGAGATCGATCCGAAAATGGCGGCCCTGTTGGCTCGACGCGGAATCGAGACGTCCGACTTCCGCTCCCGCTGGCTGACCGGGGCGATGCCACTGTCGGCCGATCTGATCCTCACCGCCGCCACCACTCATCGGGCCACGGTGACCCGAATCTCACCGCCACTGCTCCACCGCACCCTGACGCTCAAGCAGTTGGCCCGCTACGCCCCCGAAATCCTCACCGAACGCCCGCCGGCCGACTTCGGTGCCCGGATCGAATGGATCATCGGCTCGCTGCCCCGGGCCCGCTCCCGGTCGCTGCGGGAAGGCAGCGACAGCATCGAGGATCCGATCGGCAAGTCGCAGCGCACCTACGAGACCGTCTTCACCGATGTGGAGCGTTCGGTGCTGGCGATCAGCGAACTGCTGCGGGCTCGCTGAGCTGATCAGCCGCGACCGGCTCCGGCTCGGTCTGTTTACCGGCGGCCTGGCCGGCCACGGCCAGGCCCACCACGATCCAGAACAGCGTCCCGTACTGGGTGATCAGCGCCACTGAGGCCAACGCCGGCAGCTGAGCCACCACGGCCACCATGGCCGGCGAGCTGCGTCCGATCAACACCAGGACGACGGCGATCGCCAACAGCAGCAGGCCGATGGCCATCATCAGCCAGCCATAGCTGAGCCCGGTGAGCACGATCTGGCTGTCGATCGAGCGGAAACCGCCCACCGAGCGTTCGCCAGTGAGGCTGGTCTGGGCGGCACCGGTACGTCCGACGATCCGCATCACCGCAATCAGGTCATAGAGCTGGCCTCGATAGGACGCACTGCCGCTGGCCTCACTGCCAGCCGCCTCCAGCACCTGGAAGATGATCGGGATCACCCCGAGCGAGCCCAACCCCAGGCTGAGCCAGGCGGCCCCACGGGACGCCCGATCCACCCCGGTCGCACCGCGAACGGCGATCACCAGCAACCCGATGGCCGCAGCCAGCATGGCCGCCCGGCTGAAGCTGACCAGGACGGCCGCCGCCAGCACCCCGGTGAGCACGACCTTGAGCCAGGGCTTGAACCGGGTGGCATAGACCATCGGAATGGCCAGCGCCATCGAGCAGCCGTAGGCGATCGAATGCCCGAAGGCACCCTCCGAGCGGGGCAGGCCGGCCCGGTACTGGATCTGGGCCCACAGCTGATAGAGCCGGTTGTTCGGCCCCAGGATCCGCCACAGATGGAAGTCGGCCACAAACTCGAAGATGCCGAAGCCGGCGGCTACCGCAAAGACCACCACGATGGTCTGGTAGATCCGCTCCGGACCGACCAGGCCGAAGACGAAGCGTCCGATCAGGAAGCCGAGCACCCACTCGGTGACCAGGATGAACACCGTGCTGATGCTGGCCCCGCCGGCCACCACCGGGAGCAGACCGGCGGCGAAGAAGATGGCCACCCCGAGATCGCCCAGGGTGTAGCGCCGGGGCAGCCGTCCCACGAAGCTGGCCAGCAGCACCGAGCCGAACACCAGCGGCGGACGCCAGTCGGTGCCCCAACTGATCGCCCACCAGACCGGGAAGAACGCGATCACCACACACATCCCGATGAAGCCGACGCGAGGCCAGCGGCGCATCAGCATCCAGCCGAGGCCGGCCGCGGCCAGCCCGGCGATGGCCAGGACGAGGGTCATCGCTCACCTCCCCGGCTCCGGCTGGGCAGCGCCAGCCGGGCGAAGGAGTGCACCTCCTGGTAGTCCCTGCGGAAAGCAGGGACGATCGCGGCGGCGAGATATCCGGCCGCGACCACGACGACTCCGATGATCAGTTGGACAATGCTGGGCAGCCCGACCGCGGCTGACACAGCCAGGTAGCCGGCACCCCCGGCCACCGCAGCGACGCCGAGCACGCGGGAGGCCCCGGCGTAGAGCGACCGTACCGGCATCGGCGTGTAGCGGGACAGCCACCAGATCGAGATCGGCCACAACAGCGCCTCACTCACCGCGAAGCCGATCGCCACCCCCACGATCCCCCAGTTGCTCCCGATCAGGATCCCCATCGCCCGTCCGGCCAGGCCGATCAGGCTGTAGGTGAGCAGATGCTTGGTCAGCCCCCGGGCCAGATACACCCAGTAGCCGACATAGGCCACCGTCTGGAAGGCGGACGCGATCGCCAAGATGGCGAACGGAGTAGCGATGGCCTGGAACTTCGGACCGGTGAAGATGGCCACAATCGGCACCGCACAGGCTCCGGCCACCGCGATCAGCGGGACGATGGCGTAGCCGAGCGCTTTCTGGCCGGCCAGCACGAAGGCGTCATTGCGGTCTTGCCCTTCCAGCCGGGAGAGCACCGGCAACGCCACCGTGGTGGTGGGCACCCGGAACTGGTTCACCGTGCGCATCAGCAGCTGGTAGGCCCGGCTGTACAGACCCAGTGGCTCCAGACCCATCCGGGTCCCGATCACCATGTTGTCGAAGTTGTTGTTGAGGTAGCTGACCAGCTGGCTGGCCACCAGGGCCGCGCCGTAGCGAACCATCGAGCGCACCCCGGTGCCGCGCCGCGGCAGCCCCGGCAGCCAGCCGGCCTGAAGCCCGGTGAACGCCAGCAGCGCCACTCCCCCGGCCAGCGACTGCCCGACCAGCGACCAGTAGCTCCAGCCGGTGGCCGCCATGGACACCGCCACCACCACCCCGACCAGGTTGGCGCCGAGATCGGACAGCACCAGCGCATTGAAGCGCAGGGTCCGGTTGAGGCTGGCCCGGTACTGCGCCACAGCGCCGTTGAGCAGGAAGACCAGCCCCAGCAGCCGGGCCAGGTTGGTCAGCTCCGGGGCACCGAACCACCACGCAGCCAATGGCGCCAGCAGCGCCATGGCCGCGGAGAAGGTCGCACCGAGGGCCACGTTCATCCAGAACAGGGTGTCCCGCTGGGCATTGGTCAGTGACTTCGCCTGGATCGCCGCCGTGGACAGCCCGAAGTCCCGGAAGACCTCGCCGAAGCCGACCAGCAGCATGCCAGCCGTGAACAGGCCATAGTCGGTCGGGTCGATCAGTCGGGTCAGGATCGCCACCGAGGCCACCTGCAGGATGACCCGGGCCAGCTGCCCGGCCATCACGGTCCCGGCGCCGCGCGCCGCCACCTTGCCCAGACTCATTGCAGCACCTGCCGACGTCCGGCCAGCGTTCCGCGCAGCGCCGGCCACAGACCGCGAGTCAGCTTGGCACGTCGGTTCGGCTGACGGCTGACCACCCGGCGCAGCTCGGCCCAGCTCGTCCGACGCCACACGCGCTGTTGATCGGCGGTGAGGTTCTTGGCCGCGAAGACCAGCCGGTTGCGGGTGTTGTAGTAGCTGTAGAGGGCCGACTTGCCGCCCTGGGTGCCACCGACGTCGTGGCGCACCCGCAGCTCGCCGAGCTGGCGGCAGGTGCCGCCCAGCTGCTGCACCCGATAGCTCAGGTCGACGTCCTCCCAGTACATGAAGTAGCCCTCGGCGAAGCCGTCCAGCCGCTGCCACAACGCAGTGGACGCGGCCACGCAGGCCCCGGACAGCCAGTACGGCGGACGCGGCTCGCCCCGGCTGTAGATCCGGCCTTCGCCCAGGGCGATCGAACCCAATCCGCCCCACTCCGATCCGTCCGGATTCACCAGCAGCGGGCCGATCAGGTCGTCGGGGTGGGCGGCAGCTGCCGCAGCCAGGGCGGCGACCTGGTCGACGCCGAGCTCCAGATCCGGGTTGGCCACGATCAGCGTCTCGCAGCCGGCCTCGGCGAGCCGGCGCAGACCCCGATTGGCACCTTCGCCATAGCCGACATTGGGGCCGGCTTCGCAGAACCAGCCGTGGTCGGCGGACAACCGGTGGCACGCGTCCCGCTCGGCTTCGGTGGAGAAGTTGTCGACGATCACCAGGGGGTTTCCGGACAGACCGGCGAAGTTGCGCGCGATCAGCTGACTGGACGCGTAATTCACGACCACCACACCGACAGGCAATTCGATCCTTCGCTCGGGCCTCGCCCCAGCGTAGCGAAGCCCGCTCCAGGCACGACGAAGGGCGCCGGCGAAACCTCGCCGACGCCCTCCGCTGTGTTGCTTACTTGCTGTTCAGCGCTGCCTGCGCCGCCGCGAGGCGAGCGATCGGCACCCGGAACGGGGAGCAGGACACGTAGTCCAGGCCCACGCTCTGGCAGAACTCGATGGACGACGGGTCGCCACCGTGCTCACCGCAGATGCCCAGCTTGATGTCGGGACGGGTGGACCGGCCCAGCTCGGCGGACATCTTCACGAGCTTGCCAACGCCGGTCTGATCGAGACGGGCGAAGGGGTCGTTCTCGTAGATCTTCTTGTCGTAGTAGGCATCCAGGAACTTGCCAGCGTCGTCCCGGCTGAAGCCGAAGGTCATCTGGGTCAGGTCGTTGGTGCCGAAGGAGAAGAACTGGGCCTCCTTGGCGATCTCGTCCGCGGTCAGGGCCGCGCGCGGGATCTCGATCATGGTGCCGACCTTGTACTCGAGGCTGACGCCGGCCTTGGCGATGATCTCATCGGCCGTGGCGACGACGACGCTCTTGACGTAAGCCAGCTCCTTCACCTCGCCGACCAGCGGGATCATGATCTCCGGGACGACCTTCCACTCCGGGTGGCGGGCCTGCACGTTGATCGCAGCCTCGATGATCGCCCGGGTCTGCATGGCGCCGATCTCGGGGTAGGTGACGTCCAGACGGCAGCCACGGTGACCCATCATCGGGTTGAACTCATGCAGCGAAGCGATGACGTTCTTCAGCTCGTCCACCGAGATCTTCTGCTCGGCGGCCAGGGCGACGATGTCGTCCTCGTCGGTCGGCAGGAACTCGTGCAGCGGCGGGTCGAGCAGGCGGACGGTGACCGGGAAGCCTTCCATCGCCTCGTAGATGCCCTCGAAGTCACCACGCTGCATCGGCAGCAGCTTGGCCAGAGCGACCTCGCGCTGCTCGACGGTCTTGGAGACGATCATCTCGCGGATGGCCGCGATCCGGTCGGTCTCGAAGAACATGTGCTCGGTGCGGCACAGGCCGATGCCCTCGGCGCCGAACTCACGGGCCTGCTTGGCGTCAGCCGGGGTGTCGGCGTTGGTGCGGACCTTCATGGTGCGGTACTGGTCGGCCCACTCCATGATCCGGCCGAAGTAGCCACCGATCTCGGCCGGGACGGTCGCGATCTGCTCGCCGTAGACATTGCCGGTCGAGCCGTCGAGGCTGATCCAGTCGTTCTCGCCGTAGCTCTTGCCGGCCAGGCTGAAGGACTTGCCGTCGGCGGCGAAGGAGATGTCGCCCAGGCCGGACACGCAGCAGGTGCCCATGCCGCGAGCCACCACGGCGGCGTGCGAGGTCATACCGCCACGAGCAGTCAGGATGCCCTGCGCGTAGTGCATGCCCTCGATGTCCTCCGGAGTGGTCTCCAGACGAACCAGGATCACAGCCTCGCCGGCCTTGCCGCGAGCGGCGGCGTCCTCGGCGGAGAAGGAGACCTTGCCGGTGGCAGCGCCCGGGGATGCCGGCAGACCCTTGCCGATCACCGCGGCGGCCTTCAGGCCAGCGGTGTCGAACTGCGGGTGCAGCAGCGCGTCGATCTGCTTGGGATCGATCATCGCCACGGCCTTCTCCGGGGTGATCTTGCCCTCGTCGACCAGATCGCAGGCGATCTTGAAGGCGGCGGCGGCGGTGCGCTTGCCGTTGCGGGTCTGGAGCATGAAGAGCTTGCCCTCTTCGATGGTGAACTCCATGTCCTGCATGTCGGCGTAGTGCGCCTCGAGCTTGTTGACGATCTCGACGAACTGGGCGTAAACGGCCGGGTTCTCGTCCTTCAGCTGGTCGATGGTCTCCGGGGTGCGGATGCCGGCGACGACGTCCTCGCCCTGAGCGTTCATCAGGAACTCGCCGAACAGGCCGGCCTCACCGGTGGCCGGGTTGCGGGAGAACGCCACGCCGGTGCCGGAGGTGTCGCCCATGTTGCCGAACACCATCGACTGGACGTTGACTGCGGTGCCCCAGTCCGACGGGATGTCGTTCATGCGGCGGTAGTAGATGGCGCGCGGGTTGTCCCAGGAGCGGAACACGGCCTTGATGGCGCCGAACAGCTGCTCGACCGGGTCGGACGGGAAGTCGGAGCCGATCTTGGCCTTGTACTCGGCCTTGAACGCGGTGGCCAACTCCTTGAGGTCCTCGGCGGTGAGCTCGGTGTCGAGCTTCACGCCGCGGGACTCCTTCATCTCGTCGATGAGCTTCTCGAAGTAGGCCTTGCCGACCTCCATGACGACGTCGGAGTACATCTGGATGAACCGACGGTAGGAGTCGTAGGCGAAGCGCGGGTTGTTGGTCTTGGCGGCGAAGGCCTCGACAACGGTGTCGTTCATGCCCAAGTTGAGGATCGTGTCCATCATGCCGGGCATCGAAGCGCGCGAGCCGGAACGGACCGAAACCAGCAGCGGGTTGGCCGGGTCACCGAACTTCTTGCCGGTGATGGTCTCGAGCTTGGCGACGTAGCCCATGATCTCGGCCTTGATGGCGTCGTTGATGGTCTCGCCGTCGGCGTAGTACTGGGTGCAGGCCTCGGTCGAAATGGTGAAGCCCTGCGGGACGGGCATGCCGAGCCCCGTCATCTCGGCGAGGTTGGCACCCTTGCCGCCGAGGAGGTTACGCATCGATGCGTCGCCCTCGCTGAACTCATAGACGTACTTGTGGTCACTCATCGTGAAGTCGATTCTCCTTCAATCCGCTCCACTGCCGGCGCTGGACGACGAAGTCCATCTCGGGCGTCGGCGGAGCTAGGTCCGACACCGCGGCGCAAACACCCTCACAATACCGTGGCGTACCGCCCAACTTTTACCGAGCCCACCGGTCGCACAAACGCGCAGTTTCGCCAGCGAAGCTGGCACATCGCGTGGCACGATGCCCGGACGCGCCGTCCGGCTAGAGTCGAGTTCGTTCCGGCTGACCGGCTGTGGCACCCATCGTCGAGAGGAACCGCGGATGACGGGACGCACCGTCCTGATCGCGAACCCTTCTGCCGATGTGTACGGCTCCGATCTGCAGCTCGTCGAGAGCGTCGGCGCCCTGTGCGGTGCCGGCTACCGCGTGCTGGTCACGGTGCCCACCGAAGGCCTGCTCACCGAACGGCTGCGCGAGCGCGGCGCTGAGGTGTTGCTGGTCGACTACCCGGTGCTCCGCAAGGCGCACCTGGCTCCGCTGCGGCTGCTCGGACTGGCCGCCGCGGCCGTGGCCGCCCTACCCCGGCTGGTCTCGCTGATCCGGATCACCGCCCCCGACGCTCTATACGTGAACACGGTCACGCTGCCGTGGTGGCTGCTGGCCGGCCGACTGAGCCGAGTGCCGACCGTCTGCCACGTCCATGAGGCCGAGGAGCCGTCCTCACCCCTGGTCGGACGCGCCTTGTTCGCGCCACTGCGGCTGGCCGACAAGCTGATCCTGGTCAGTCGGACGGCGCTGGCCGCGATCGGCCGGGCAGGCCGGGACGGGCGGACCACCGTCATCTACAACGGCGTCCCGGAGCCGAGAGAGCCGGCCCGTCCGGTCGAGCCGAGCCGGCCGGTGCGCGCGGTCTGCATCGGGCGGCTGTCCGAGCGCAAGGCCCCACACGTGGCGCTGGAGGCCGTAGCCCTGCTCCGAGCCCGCGGCTACGACCTGCAGTTGGAGCTTGTCGGCACCGTGTTCCCGGGGAACGAGGCATACGAGCAGCGGCTGCGCGACCGTGCCGACCAACCCGACCTGGCCGGTTCGATCAGCTTCGCCGGCTACTGCTCGCCGATCTGGCCACGACTGGCCGCCGCCCAGCTCGCGATCCAACCCTCCCGCAACGAGTCGTTGGGCAATGCGGTGATCGAGGCCCAGTACGCGCTGCGTCCGGTGGTGGCCACCGGGGTCTTCGGCCACCTGGAGACCATCACCGACGGTCAGACCGGGCTGCTGGTCCCGCCGGACGATCCCGAGGCGCTGGCCGCGGCGATCGCCCGGCTGATCGACGATCCGGCGCTGGCGGCCCGGCTCGCCCAGACCGCCCAGGCGACGGCCCGGCAGAAGTTCTCGGTGCAGCGTTACGCCGACGAACTGGTCGCCTTCTTCGCGGAGGTCACCCGATGAACACCGTGCGGATCCTGGGCACCCACGGGGTGCCGGCCGGCTACGGAGGCTTCGAGACCGCGGCCGAGGCGGTGGCCCGCTACCTGGTCGGCAACGGCTGGCGGGTGGTGGTCTACTGCCAGGAGCCCGACCACGGCCAGGGCGTCATCACCGACGAGTGGGAGGGGATCGAACGGGTCCGAATCCCGATCGGCAGGGACGGCTGGCTCGGCACGGCCCAGTTCGACCTGGTCAGCATCGGCCACGCGGCCAAGCACCGCGACGTCTGCCTGACCTTCGGCTACAACACGGCCGTCTTCAACCTGCGCCAGAAGCTGGCCGGCATCCCGAACGTGATCAACATGGACGGGATCGAATGGTCCCGGGCCCGCTGGGGCAAGTTCCGGCAGGCCATCTTGTGGACCAACGAGCGGATCGCCTGCTGGATCGGTGACGAACTGATCGCCGACCATCCCGAGATCGAGGTCTACCTGCGCGGACGGGCCCGCGCCGACAAGATCACCACGATCACCTACGGCGCACCGCTGGTCACAGCGGCCGACCCGGCCCCGGTGACCGCCCTGGGCCTGACCCCTGGTGGCTATCTGACCCTGATCGCCCGGCCGATCCCGGAGAACTCGATCCTGGAGCTGGTGCAGGGCTTCTCGGCCCGGCGGCGCCCGGTGGACCTGGTGATCCTGGGCGGCTACGGCGATGATCCCTACCAGCAGGCGGTGCGGGCGGCGGCGTCCGATCAGGTGCGGTTCCCGGGCGCGATCTACGACCCGCAGGTCACCGCGGCCCTGCGCTTCCACAGCGCCGGCTACCTGCACGGACACACTGTGGGCGGCACCAACCCGTCCCTGGTCGAGGCGCTGGGCGCCGGCAATCCGGTGGTGGCTCACGACAATCCGTACAACCGCTGGGTAGCCCAGGACGCCGCGCTGTACTTCGATGATGTGGCCGGCGCCGACCAGGCGATCACCCGGCTCACCAGTGAGCCGGGGCTGGCCGACAGGCTGCGGCTGGCCGCCCGCGCCCGCCACGCCGCCGAGTTCACCTGGGAACATGTAGCCGGGCAGTACGAGCAGCTCCTGCTCACCGCGATGGGGGGACGCAAGTGATCAGAGTCGGCGTTGTCGGCATGGGCAAGATGGGGCTCTCCCATCTGTCCATCTTCCGGGCCCACCCGCAGGTGGAGCTGGCCGGCATTTGTGATTCGAACAGCTATCTGTTGTCGGTGCTGGGCAAGTACACCGGCATTCCGACCTACTCCAGCTACGAGACGATGCTGGCCAAGGCCGAGTTGGACGCCGTGGTGATCGCCACCCCGTCCGCCCTGCATGCGCCGATGGTCCGCACCGCCCTCGACCGGTCCCTGCACGTGTTCTGTGAGAAGCCGTTCTGCCTCGACCCGGCCGTCTCCGAGGAGCTCGCCGCGCTGGCTGAGGCCAAGGACCTGGTCACCGCGGTCGGCTACCACTATCGCTTCGTCGGCACCTTCGCCGAGATCAAGCGGCTGCTCGACGCCGGGGCCATCGGCGAGGTCACCCTGGCCCAGGCCGAGGCCTTCGGCCCGGTGGTACTGAAGCGGCAGGGGACGACCTGGCGCAGCAAGAAGCAGCTGGGCGGTGGCAGCCTGTACGACTACGCGGCCCATCCGTTGAACCTGCTGAACTGGTATCTGGGCAGCCCCAACTGGGTCGGTGGGACGGTGTTGCAGCCGGTGTTCTCTTCGGAGACCGACGACCAGGTGGCCGGGACGTTGCGTTTCGACTCCGGGGCCACCGGCCAGATCAGCGTGAACTGGAGCGATGAGTCCGAACGGAAGATGTCCACCAAGATCACCTTGTGGGGCACCAAGGGACGGATTCACGCCGACCGCCAAGAGTTGCAGGTCTACCTGCGCGAGGAAGGCCCGACCGGCTACCGCAAGGGCTGGACGGTGAAGTACACCACCGAGCTGACCAAGGAAGTCTGGTTCTACCTGCGCGGCGAGGAGTACAGCGCCCAGGCCGATGACTTCATCACCCGAATCGCCGAGCATCACACCGACGGCGTGAACAGCTTCACCGCGGCGACCGCCACCGACCAGACCCTGGCCATGCTGGTCGCCGATGCCGAATCCCCCACCAAACCGCGCGGCGGCCTGCGTCGCCTGATCGGACGCTGACCATGGACCGGCTGCTATTCGGAGACAACCAGTTCTTCGGCGTGAACCACATGTCGGAGGAGAAGGCTCGCGCCCAGGCGATGCGCTTCCAAGACATCGAGGCGATCCAGTCCGTCCTGGACGATGCCTACGACGAGGGCGTCACCACCTTCATGTGCACCACCCACGACCGGATCGCCGAGGTGACCGCGGACGTCCGGGCCAACCCGCAGCGCTACCCGGACCAGAAGTTCTTCCCGTGCATGCCGTATGCCCACAAGTACGCCAACGCCATGACCGAGGACGGCCCGATCGGCGCCATCCGGCGCTTCCTGCCCGACGGCGGCATCCTGGACGCGGCCATGCGCGGCGGCATGTCGCTGGCCAAGAAGGACATCGAGGGCGTCACCACCTTGCTGATCGACGCCGAGATGAAGATGTTCGAGGGCCTGTCCACCCCGGTGATCTTCCTGCAGAACGTGGTGGTCGATCTGTTGCTCGGGATGGGCTTCCTGGACGCCTTCGCCACCTTCGCCGAGCACGTCCGAACCCGCTACCACGCCGAGCCGGGCTTCATCACCATGAACACCCCGATGCTGTTGGACGCCCTGGACAAGGTCGGCCTGGTGAACCCGATCGTCTGCTCCAACATCAACAAGCTCGGCTTCCGGATGAGCGGCGGCGTCGAAGGCTACCTGCAGGCGCTGGAGAAGCGTCCATTCCGGGCGATCGCCATGTCGGTGTTCGCCTCCGGGGCGATCCGGCCGGCCGAGGCGATCGAGTGGATCTGCGCGCAGCCCAACATCGAGTCGATCGTGTTCGGGGCGTCCAGCCGGGCGCACATCGCGGCCACCCGGGACGAGGTCAAGAAGTACTGGTGAGCACCCGGCGGTACCAGCGGACCGACTGGATGGCCAGGATGCCCAGGTTGGCCACCAGCAGCAGGCTGTAGACCACCCGCCACAGCGGCAGCCAGCCGATCAGGATCATCGACAGCGCCAGGAAGCCGTAGTCACCGGGGATCCCGATCAGGGAGGCGAAGGCCGACGGCGGCGCCTCCTGGTGGGCCAGCTTCAGCTGCTTGGCACCGCGCTCACGCAACACCAGGTCGGTGAGGATGAAGCCGAAGAACCAGACGGCGGCCTCGATCGCATAGACCAGCGGGATCAGCGTGGTCAGCTGCGGCAGCCCGTCCAGGTTGCGGAACCAGAACACGGCCACGGCCAGGTGCAGGCTGGAGATCTTCACGGCGTCGACCATGTGGTCCAGCCACTCGCCGGCCGGACTGCCGCCGCCGCGCAGCCGGGCCACCTGGCCGTCGGCGGAGTCCAGGGCGTAGCCGATCACCAGAAGAGCGGTGACCGTGATCGCCAGCCACCAGGAGGCGGTGCCGGCCGCCAGCAGGCCGATTCCGGCGAAGGTGAACAGTGCGCTCACCCCGGTGACCTGGTTCGGGGTCATCCCGAGCTTGAAGGCGGTGGCCGCGAAGATCCGGCCGATCGGACGATTGATCCAGCGCGAGTAGGCCGGTGCGTTCCGATTGCTCTTCTGGGCGGTGGCCAGTTCGGCGCGGATCTGCGACCAGGGTGCTGCTCGATCAGCCATTGGTGGGTCCCGTCCGCTTGTACTCGAAGTAACGGTAACCGAAGACCCCGGCCACCAAACCGGAGCCGCGAGCCAGATTGCGGGCTCCCGCGGCCCGCAGGCTGCGGTCCCGGGCCACGAAGCCGGCTGCCAGCCGGACCAGGCCGCCGGCCACCCGAGCCAGTCCGGAGCCGAGGTCGGCGGCCAGCCAGCGCAACCGCTCGCCGGGGGTCCGGGCCAGATGACGGCTGGACGCGCTCCAGCAGCTGCCACTGCGCAGGGCGCGTTTGAGCACCCAGTCCCGGGTGGCCCGTTGGGCGGGGACGACGTCGTAGACGATGGCCTCGTCGCACCACACCATTCGTCCGCCGCGCTGGACGAGTTGCCTGGTGAACACGGTGTCCGAACCGCCGCTGAGCCCGAATTCGGCGTCGAAGCGCAGCCCGAGCCGACGCACCTCGTCCAGGTCGAGCAGGAGGTTGTTGGTGGCTGCGACGGTGACCTCGGTGCCGGTCGGCATCCGGCGCCGGGTGAAGAAGCCGCCGTCGATGATCCACGGGTCGGGTTCGCCGTCGAAGCGGGAGATCACCGGACCGACCACCGCACAGCCGTAGCGGCGGTAGGTGTCCAGCAACAGATTCAGCCACCCGTCGACCGGACGCTCGTCGTCGTCGATGAAGACCAGCAGGTCGCTGTCGGACGACTCGTCGAGGGCACGGTTGCGCGCGGTGGCGATGCCGGGTTCGGGCTCGTGGACGTAGCCGACGCCGGCAGCCGTGACGACCTCGCGGGCGCTGCCCTGCGGGTCGTTGTCGACCACCAGGATGTCGACCTCCCAGCCGGATGCCCGGGCAGCGTCAGCCTCCCGGGACAACTCGGGCAGAATCGCAGCGAGATCCTCCGGACGGCGATAGGTGAGTACCGCCACCCTCACCATGAGGTGATGACCCGCCGAAGTTCCGTCGAGGAAGTGGTCAACGTGTAGGGGAAGTAGTGGACGGAGGCACCCACGGTGGCCAGCGACTCCTCCAGCCGCTGCCCCTTGGCGGTTCCGCGCCAGTCGTCGCCCTTGAACAGAACGTCGAAGTGCACCCGCTCCCAGACCCGAAGCTTGTCGGAGGAGTCATCGGCGACGACCTCGTCCACGATGCCGATGGCGGCCACGATGGCGATCCGCTCGTCGAACGGGACGATCGGCGGGTTGCCCTTCATGGCGGTGAGCGCATCATCGGTGACCACCCCCACCACCAGGGTGTCGCAGTGCTCACGTGCGCGCTTGAGGATGTTCAGGTGCCCAATGTGGAACATGTCCCAGGCTCCAGGGACGTAACCGATCACACCCATCGTTCCCGCTTTCGTTGCGCGGCAACCCACAAAGGTCCGCTGAGTCGTCACCAAGTATCTCGGTCCGGGCCGGTCTGCGGTAGGCGACAAGCAGGCGTCCCCTGCGATCGGGACCACATCTGCGCTGCCACGTAAGTAAAGTCACCCGGTTGGTGGACATTTCGATTGTCAAGCACCTGGTGACTGAGGATAATGAATCTGTCGCCAGGAGAAATTGGGAACTTCGACCGGCGCACACAGGCCATCGGGGGATCGCCTGTTCTGGGGGATTGCTGGTCAGAGTCGGGGGGACATGACCACTCTTACGACGTCTCTCGGCGGTTTCGTCGACGAGCGCATTTCGCATACGGGGCGCTATAGCCGCGCCATCCAGATCGTGGTCGTGTACCTGGTCGACGCGCTGCTGATCACTCTGTCGCTGGTCGCTGTTGTGGCCACGCGTGGTCTGCTGCGGATCGAGGACACACCGACCGACCGGGCCATCCAGTTCGGCGTCCCGATGATCGGGGCCGCCTGGCTGATTCTGTTGTACTTCTACGGTGCCTCGAACCCGCGTCACCTGCGGGCCGGTGCCATCGAGTACAAGCGGGTCGTGATGGCCTCCTTCACGCTGGCCGCGCTGGTTGGTGTGGGTGCCTACCTGCTGCAGACGGAGTTTCCGCGGTCGGTCTTCCTGCTCACCTTCACCTTTGGCACCGGGGTGCTGCTACTCGGCCGCTTCCTGCGCCGCCGGGTGATGGTTGCCCTGCACAACCGGGGCATCGGAGTCACTCCGCTGCTGGTGGCCGGCGAGAGCGGCCATGTGGACGCCATCGCCAAGGTGCTGCGCCGGGAGACCTGGCTCGGCTACCGGGTGGTCGGCGCCGTGACCAGTGATCGCCAGAAGGTGACCCCGGCCGGGCTGCCCATTCTGGGTCAGATCGACGAGACGGTGAGCCTGGTTGATGGCCTCGGCGTACACGGCGTGATCTTCGCCGAGGGCTCCTTCGCCACACCGGCCGACTTCCGGCGGACGGCCTGGCAGCTGGAGGCCAAGGACATTCAGATGATCGTGGTCCCGGCCGTCACCGACATCTCGGCGCAGCGGATGGAGATCCGTCCGGTGGCCGGGCTGCCGCTGCTGGATGTCGATCGGCCGCAGGCGATTGCCGCGGCGCGGTGGATCAAGCGGGCCCTCGACCTGCTCGGCTCGGCGTTCTTGCTGCTGCTGGCCGCGCCGGTGATGGGCCTGGTCGCCCTGGCCATCAAGCTCGAGGACGGCGGCCCGGTGATGTTCCGGCAGACCCGGGTTGGCCGGAAGGGCAATGCGTTCGAGTGCCTGAAGTTCCGTTCCATGGTTCCCGACGCCGAGGCCCGGTTGGCTGCGCTGATCGCCTCGAATGAGGGTGCCGGACCGTTGTTCAAGATGACCAAGGATCCGCGGATCACCCGGGTCGGACGGTTCATTCGCCGCTTCTCCCTGGACGAGCTGCCGCAGCTGTTCAACGCCTTCCGTGGCGATATGAGCCTGGTCGGTCCGCGGCCGGCGCTGCCGTCCGAGGTCGCCCAGTACGACTCCGACGCTCGCCGTCGCCTGGACGTCCGTCCGGGTCTGACCGGCCTGTGGCAGGTGTCGGGCCGCTCCAACCTGTCCTGGGACGACACGGTTCGCCTCGACCTGTACTACGTGGACAACTGGTCGCTGGTACAGGACCTGATGATCCTGGCCAAGACCGCCCGCGCGGTCGTCGGCTCGGCGGGCGCCTATTGATCGTCGGTGACGCCGGCCATTGATCCCCCTCACGCCGGTGTCACCGTGCGGAAAACCAGCTGGCCTCCGCTCCCCCCAGGGTGGGGGCCAGCTGGCATAAGGCGATAGCCGATCCGCCTCTCCGCGAACTCCAGCGGCCCAGGCCGTCCCCTCATTCCCGCGTTCGCTACCGAACGGAACGCGCGCTACCGCTTGTTCGGTAGCGACAGTTCCACTCGGTAGCGCGAAGCGGACGGATCGGGCGAACTCCGTCGCAGGGACGGTCCTGCTAGCGGGGCTGATCCAGAAGCCCGCGAAGGTACGCGCCGTAGCCGGACTTGGCCAGGGCGTCGGCTCGGGCCAGCAGCTGATCGTCGCTGAGGAATCCGGCCCGCCAGGCCGCTTCCTCCGGACAGCCGACCTGAAGACCCTGCCGGGCCTGCAGGGTTCGGACGAACTCACTGGCATCCAGCAGCGAATCGAAGGTCCCGGTGTCGAGCCAGGCGGTGCCCCGCGGCAGGATCGACACGCTCAGCTCGCCGCGCTCCAAGTAGGCCCGGTTGATGTCGGTGATCTCGTACTCACCGCGCGCGGACGGGGCCAGGTTCGCGGCGATCTCGGTGACCTGCTCGTCGTAGAAATACAGGCCGGGGACGGCGTAGTGCGACTTGGGCTGGGCCGGCTTCTCCTCGATGGAGATCGCCTTGCCATCGCGCACCTCGACCACGCCGTAGGCGGTCGGGTCGGCCACCCAGTAGCCGAATACGGCGGCACCGCTGACCTCGGCGCGGGCTCGCAGCTGAGTGCCCAGCCCGGAGCCGTAGAAGATGTTGTCACCCAGCACCAGGCAGGACTTCTCGCCACCGATGAAATCGGCACCAATGGTGAAAGCCTGCGCCAATCCCTTCGGCTCGGGTTGCGTCGCGAAGGTGATTTCCATACCAAATTGCGTACCATCACCCAGCAGCCGGACGAAGCCCTCCCGCTCGTGCGGGGTGGTGATCACCAGCACCTCCCTGATCCCCGCCAGAATCAGCGTGGACAAGGGGTAATAGATCATCGGCTTGTCGTACACCGGCACCAGCTGCTTGCTGTTGGCCAACGTGATCGGGTGCAGCCGGGTGCCGGAGCCGCCGGCCAGAATGATTCCGCGCATGACCACAGCATTTCATGACCACCTGCTCGCGCCGTAGGCTTTTGGTCATGCGAAGAATCCTGGTCACCGGCGGCGCCGGCTTCATTGGCGCAAACTTCGTCCGACTGGTCTTGGACACCAGCGACGACCAGGTGACTGTGTTGGATGCGCTCACCTATGCCGGCAACCGTGATTCGGTCGATCCGCGGGCCCGGTTGGTGGTCGGATCGATCACCGATGCCACTCTGGTGGACCAGCTGGTGGCCGAAGCCGACCTGGTGGTGCACTTCGCGGCCGAGTCCCACAACGACAATTCGCTGAACGACCCGTCCCCGTTTATCACCACGAATTTGGTGGGGACCTACACCCTGCTTGAAGCCGTGCGCCGCCATGGCGTCCGCTACCACCACATCTCCACCGACGAGGTCTACGGCGACCTCGAGCTGTACGATCCGGCCCGATTCACCGAGACCACCCCGTACAACCCGTCCAGCCCGTACTCGGCCTCGAAGGCCGGCTCGGATCTGCTGGTTCGGGCCTGGGTGCGTTCGTTCGGGGTGCAGGCAACGATCAGCAACTGCTCGAACAACTATGGGCCCTACCAGCACATCGAGAAGTTCATCCCCCGCCAGATCACCAATGTGCTGTCCGGGATTCGGCCCAAGCTCTACGGTGCCGGCGCGAACGTCCGGGATTGGATCCACGTCACCGACCACAACCGGGCCGTGCTGCGCATCATCGAGGCCGGCACAATCGGTGAGACCTACTTGATCGGCGCCGACGGCGAGAAGGACAACAAAACCGTGGTGGAGCTGATCCTGACCTTGATGGGCCAGCCGGCCGACGCCTACGACCACGTCACCGACCGGGCCGGCCACGACCTGCGCTACGCCATCGACTCGTCCCGGCTGCGCAGCGAGCTCGGCTGGGAGCCGAGCTACCGCGACTTCGAGGCCGGGCTGGCCGCCACCATCGACTGGTACCGGGCCAATGAGGGTTGGTGGAAGCCGTTGAAGGCCGCCACCGAGGCCAAGTACGCCAAGGCCGGCCAGTGAACCCGTCGGCACGCCCCGATCCGGCAGCGCTGCAGCACAGCGGCGAGTTGGCCGTCCGCAGCACCGAGATCCCCGGGCTGCTGGTCGTCGACCTGATCGTCCACGGCGATGACCGCGGCTGGTTCAAGGAGAACTGGCAGCGGGCCAAACTGACCGCTCTCGGACTGCCGGACTTCGGCCCTGTCCAGCACAGCGTCGCCTACAACGGAGCGGCCGGGGTCACTCGCGGTTTCCACGCCGAGCCGTGGGACAAGCTGGTCTCGGTGGCCAACGGCCGCATCTTCGGCGCCTGGGTGGATCTACGTCCCGGAGCTACCTTCGGCCACCTGGTCAGCCTGGAGCTCGGCCCGGACCAGGCGGTCTTCGTGCCGCGTGGGGTGGCCAACAGCTACCAGACCTTGGTCGACGAGACCGTTTACTCCTACCTGGTCAACGACCATTGGAGCCCGGCAGCCACCGCCTCCTACAGCTACGTGAACCTGGCCGACGAGACGCTGAACGTGGCCTGGCCGATTCCGCTGGAGCAGGCCACCATCTCGGCTGCCGATCTGGCCCATCCGCGGCTGGCCCAGGCCCGTCCGGTGCCGCCGAAGCAGACCGTGATCGTGGGCGCCGGCGGCCAGCTCGGCCGGGCTCTGCAGGCGCTGCTGCCCGATGCCATCTGCCTGGATCTGCCGGACTTCGATGTGTCCGACGCCGCCCAGGTGGACGGCTTCGGCTGGCGTGACGTGGACACCATCATCAACGCCTCCGCCTACACCGCCGTTGACGCCGCCGAGACCGAGCAGGGTCGTCGCGACTGCTGGCGGGCCAACGTCACCGGGGTGGCGAACCTGTGCCGGGTCGCCCGCGAGCACCGGCTCACCCTGGTCCACATCTCCAGTGACTACGTCTTCGACGGCACCGCCGAACTGCACACCGAGGACGAGCCGTTCAGCCCGCTGGGCGTCTACGGCCAGACCAAGGCCGCCGCCGACGCCCTGGTCGGGCAGCTGGGCGCGCACTACCTGATCAGGACCAGCTGGGTGATCGGCCAGGGACGCAACTTCGTGGCCACCATGGCCGATCTGGCCGCCAAGGGGATCAGCCCGTCGGTGGTCGACGATCAGTTCGGACGGCTCACCTTCACCGCCGACCTGGCCGCCGGCATCGTCCATCTGCTGCACAGCGGGGCCGGCTACGGCACCTACAACCTCAGCAGCGACGGTCCGGTCGCCTCGTGGCGCGAGGTCGCGGCCGCCGTCTTCGAGCTGTGCGGACGTGACCCGGGTGATGTGGCCGGACAGAGCACCGCCGACTACGCGGCCGGCAAACTCACCTCACCACGGCCCCGGCACAGCAGTCTGGACCTGACCAAGCTGAAGGCCACCGGCTTCTCCCCGGCACCGTGGCCGCAGCGGCTGGCCGAGTACCTGAGCTGAACGTCGAGGCGACTCGGCCGGCGCGGCCGGCTCAGCAGACCGCCTTGGCGATCTGCGCCACCGAGTCGTAGATCTCGGCGAACACCCGCCGATAGACCTGTACCGGTGCCCCATAGGGGTCGGTGACGTCGTCCTCCCCCGGACGCGATGCCGGCACTCGGCTCCGGGCCAGCGCCGCAGCCTCGGCGGCCGCCCGCAGCCGTTCGCCGATCGTCGCGCCGAAATAGGGCCCGGCCATCGGCAGAATCCGGACGAACTCGCGCAGGGTGAAGCTCCGTCGCACCACCGACGGCTCCAGCTGGACGGCATAGGAGCGATGCTCGCGGGCCAGTCCGATCACCAGGTCGGCGTTGTCGAGGAGCTCTCGTTTGAGCTGACGGGCCCGGAACTCGGTGGAGTCGATCCCGATCGTGTTTAGCAGCGCGCCCATCGGCGGGTCGATCGGCGCCCCGACCACCGCCTGGATTCCGGCGCTGGAAACCTCGACCGAGTTGTCGGCCAGGTCGCTGCGCAGGAGGTGCTCCACCACCGGTGAGCGAGAAATGTTGCCGGTGCAGAGCACCAGGACCCGCAGCGGCTGTGGTGTGGACATCGGCTCGCTCAGCCTTCGACTCCGGCCTCGGCGTTCCGCGGCAGGTACTGCGAGTGGTACTGGTGGTAGCCGTACGGGCTCTTGCCCTCAACCCGGACCTTGTTCAGCACCATTCCGAGAATCCGGCCGTCCACCGACTCCAGCGCCTCCAGGCTGGCCGCAAGTTCGGGCTTGTGGACCGACTCGCTGCCGACCACCACCAAGGTGCCGCCGGTGACCTGGGCCAACACCGCCGAATCGGTGACCGCCAGGGTCGGCGGGCAATCCAGGATCACGTAGCTGTAGTCGCGCGATGCCTGGGCCAGGAGCGCCTTCATCTCGTCCGAGCCGAGCAGTTCGGCCGGGTTCGGCGGTACTTCGCCGGCAGTCAGCACGTCCAGGTGGGTGCTGACGGGCTGAACCAGGTCGGCCAGGGTGGCCCGACCGATCAGGATCGTGGTCAGGCCGGCCACGCCCTCCAGGCGCAGGTAGTCGGCGATCTTGGGACGGCGCAGGTCGGCGTCGATCAGCAGCACCCGGTCGCCGGCGTCGGCCAGGGCGAAGGCCAGGTTGACCGCGCTGGTGGTCTTCCCCTCGCCCGGGATGGACGAGGTGATCACGACCGAGCGGTTGTTGGCCTGAATGGAGAGGAACTGCAGGTTCGTCCGCAGCCGTCGGTAGGCCTCGGCCCGCGGTGAGTGTGAGTCGCCGGAGAACACCAGCGGATGCTCGCTGGCATTGGGGTCGAAGGAGATCACGCCGACCACCGAACGATTGGTGACGTCGGCCACGTCCGCCTCACCGGTGATCGTGGTGTCCAGACGGTCTCGCAGCACCGCCTGCGCGAAGCCGAGCAGCAGGCCGAGCAGCAGTCCCAAGGCCAGATTCAAGCTGACCCGCGGCGAGGTCTTGGTGGTCGGCACCAGAGCCGGCTCCACGGTGGTGGCCTTCACCGTCTGGCTCTTGTCAGCGGCCGAGGGTGACAGGTCACCGACAGCGACGATCAGCTGGGCGCCGATCTCGTTGGCCAGGCGGGCGGCCAGTTCCGGGCTGGTGTTCACCACGTCGATCTCGATGATGGCGGTGCCGGTCGGAACGCTGGCGGTGATGTCCTTGGCGAGTTCGGTGGAGGTAGTGGCCAGGCCGAGCCGAGCGATCACCGGGTCGAGCACGACCGGCTTGGTGGCGACCTGGGCGAACGACTTCACCTGGTTCTCTGCGTAGTTCGAGCCCTGCTGGAGTTCGCCTGCCGTGTTACCGCTCTGGACGGTGAGGAAGAGCGAGGTGCTGGCCGTGTAGGTCGGGGTCATCAGCAACGAGACCCCGGCGGCCACCGCCACCCCGAGCACAGCGATCACAACAATGCTGACCCAGCGCTTGCGCAGAATCGCCAGGTAGTCGGCTAACTCCATTAAGTGATCTCTCCTGGTTGGCGGGGTATAGCGGCACTATTGTCGCCAACCATGCGCAATCCGTGGGGCTAGTACGCCCCATTAGGGCGCAACATGACCCTGACGGTCTTGATGATGAGCGTCAAATCTCCGGCCAGAGACCAGTTTTCCACATAACGAAGGTCGAGCCGAATGCTCTCGTCCAGGGAGAGATCGGAACGTCCACTGACCTGCCACAGGCCGGTGATGCCCGGCTTGATCAGCAACCGACGGTGGTGCGCATCGGTGTACTCGGCAACCTCACGGGCCACCTGCGGACGCGGCCCGACAATGCTCATCCCCCCGCGCAGCACCGACCAGAACTGCGGCAGCTCGTCCAGGGAGTACTTGCGCAGAATCCGTCCGACCCGGGTGATCCGGGGGTCGTCGTCCATCTTGAACAACAGGGCTCGGCCACCCTGGGCGGCGATCAGTGCGTCGATCTTGGACTCGGCGTCGACCACCATGGTCCGGAACTTGTGAATGGTGAACGGCTTGCCGAACCGACCGACTCGTTCCTGCCGGAAAAACACCGGACCGCCGTCGTCGAGCTTGATCAGCAGGGCGATCACCGCGAGGATCGGCGACAGGCCGATCAGAGCCAAAGTGGCGAAGAGGATGTCGAAGACCCGCTTCACCAGCACCTTGTAGCCGGTGAAGGTGGGCAGGTCGACGTGCACCAGCGACAGCCCCTGCGATTCGTGGATGCTCATCCGCGGGCCGGCCACATCAACCAGCCGTGGCTGGAACAGCAGCTCGACGGGGCTGTTCTCCAGTCGCCAGGCCAGATCGCGGATCTCCTCGCGGCGCAGACCGTCGATGATGATGACCGCTCCGTAAGCACCGGACGCGGCCAGCGCCGGCACCTGGTCGAGGTAGCACGGCTCCAGTCCACTGGACTCGATCCGGCCGTGTCCGATCTGGCAGACACCCGTGGCCAGATAGCCGGCTTCTGTGCGTCGGCGGAGGTCAGCCAGGAACGGGTTCACGTTCTCGACGCTGCCGATCACCAGGGTCGAGGTCATTGCACGGCCCTGCGCGCGCAGCCGGTTCAGGAACTGGCGGACGATCAGTCGTCCACCGAGCAGGAACAGCAACCCCAGCGGAAGCGTCGTGACGAACAGCGCGCGGGACAGCTCCACCTGGAACACGTAGGAGGTGATCGCAATCAGCCCGAAGACACCGATGCTGGCCGCGATCACCCGGCGGTACTCCTCCAGGCCGGTGCCGGCTACCCGATGGGTGCGCGAGTCGTTCCACTCCAGGGCGACCACCCAGGCAGCGGCAACCACCGGGGCGAGTGCCAGGTAGAGAACTCCCGAATCTCCAGCGGTCTGATCAATCCGAAACAGCGCAAGGAATGTGACCGCAACAGCAGCAGAAATGGCAATGGCGTCGGTCGCCAACTGAAAAACGTGCAACTTGGCTCGCCAGCCGCGCACCCGCAGTTTAGGCGCCGAGGCCACCGGCCACGGGAACGCCAAAGTCTCAAGAGACGAAACAGCGGACATCCCTCACCCCTCAGTTCAATGTCCGAATCAACGTCTCGCGTCCCTCCCCACAAGGGACTTGCGGATCACCGCGGTGCGAGCCTGATTATCGCCGCACCTGGAGTATGTCACCCGAAAGGGGGATAGCGGAAGTCATCGAGCGGTCAGTTATGTGACGTCTGGGTGAGCCCTTCATCCGCTCGGACAGACCGCTCCGCGGGCTGTGGCCAAGGCCACCCGCGCCGGTGGGCTAGCGTTCAGCCATGCCCAAAATCGCTCCGTTCCCCGCCCTGCGATATGCGGCGGGCACCGACCTGCAACTGGTGATCGCCCCGCCCTACGACGTGCTGTCTGCGGCGGACGTGGCGGAGCTCGGCGCCCTCGACGAGCACAACATCGTCCATGTCGATGTGCCGACCGGTGGCGACGACCGCTACCAGGTGGCCGCCCGCACCCTGGACGAGTGGCTGGCCTCCGGCGTTCTGGTGCGTGACGAGCAGCCGAGCCTGACCATCTATCGGATGGCCTTCACCGATGCCACCGGCACCGCACGGACCATCGTCGGTGTGCTGGCCGGGCTCGAGGTCGTCGATCTGGACGCCGGCGGGGTGCTGCCGCACGAGCGGACGACCCCGAAGGCGGTCACCGATCGGCTCGACCTGACCCGGGCCACCGCCACGAACCTGTCTCCGGTCTGGGGGCTGTCGCTGGCCTCGGGCCTGACCGCCGCCTTGGCCGCCCCCGGCGAGCCGGTCGGCGAGATGACCGCCGACGGCGTGCTGCACAGCGTCGAGCGGATCACCGATCCGGCCCGGATCGCCGAGATCACCGCCATCATCGGTGCCGACGATGTGCTGATCGCCGACGGGCACCACCGCTACTCGATCTCGCGCACCTACCGTGATGAGGTGCGGGCCGCGTCCGGACGTCGCGACACCGAGGCCGAGTTCACGCTGACCTTCATCAATGAGCTCGTCGCCGATCAGCTGAGCATCGAGGCGATCCACCGGATCTACACCAACATCTGTGTCGACGAGCTGCGGGCCGACCTGTCCGGCTGCTTCGACATCGAGCCGGCCCCCGCGCCGACGCCGGCGATGCTGGCCCAGATGGTGGAGCTCGGACGTCTCGTCCTGGTCGGACCGGACACCACCGAGTGGCTGATCCCGAAGCCGGGCGTCTTCGACGACGTCCGGGCGCTGGACGGGGCCTACCTCGAGCACGCCCTGGCCGGCAGCCGGGCCGAGGTGAGCTATCAGCACGGGCTGGACGAGGTGGTCGAGCTGGTCGCCTCCGCCCAGGTGAACGCGGCCATCCTGATCCGTCCGACCTCGCTGGCCGAGATCCAGCGGACGGCTCGCGAGGGCCTGCTGATGCCGCCGAAGTCGACCTTCTTCACTCCGAAGCTGCGCACCGGCCTGGTGATCCGCCCGACCGCTGCGCTCTGAGCTCGCCGGGCCGGGTTCCCCGGAGTCGGCGGTCGGTGAGGTGCCGCTGACAAGGGCGGACGGAAATGGAACCGTCCCCAGGAATCGCGGCGACAAGGGCGGACGGAAATGGAACCGTCCCCGCCGGTGCAGCGACTGGGCTGGACGGTAATGGAACCGTCCCCGCAGTTGCGGCGACTACTCCAGAGCGGCGGCCTGCCGGCCAAGGGCCGCGGTGAGGAAGAATCGGACCGCGGCCATGGTGACCAGACTGATCACGCCGACGACCATGAGTTGGCCGGTGCCGTTGTAGGCCAGTTGCAGCGCCCAGAACAGGGCGGCGTCCAGCACCAGATAGCCGATCACCGACGAGGTGCTGATCCCGGCCAGCACCAGGAGCGGGAGCAGCCACAGCAGGTACTGCGGGGAGTAGACCTTGTTGGCCAGCAGATAGGCGATCAGGATCAGTAGCGACGCCGGCAGCAGCGGGTAGTCGCCGAGTTGGCGCCCGCGCCGCCAACTCCACACCGAGACGGCGATGAGGGCGATCGCGGTGGCCACCGCGGCGGCCGCGTTCACCCATCCGGACGGTAGCTCGGACAGCACCACCCAGATCGACAACGTGTCCACCCGGATCGGACGGGAGGCCTGGAACAGGTAGGGCGCCAGCCAGCCGGCCGGGTTGGCCAGGAACACCGGCAGGTTGATCAGGACGAAGGTGCCCAGCGTCACACCGAGGGTCTGTGCGGCGAGTCCGAGCCGGGCTCGCGGGTCACCGAAGAGGATCCACAGCAGCATCGGCAGCAGGAACAGCAGCGGGTAGAGCTTGGCTGCCCCGCCCGCACCCAGCAGTGCCGCCGCCGCGAAGATCCGCTGGCGCGCGATCGTGTCGGGGTAGCGCCCGGACAGCAGGACCAGCGCGGCCACGGCGAACAGGGAGACCAGCGCGTCGTAGTTGAAACTCACGTACCAGACCAGGGACGGCGCCGCTGCCCACAGCCAGGTGCGACGGCCGGCCACCGGGTGGAGCAGAGCGGTGATGGCCACCGCGCACAGGCCGAGGACGATCGTGCTCAGCCAGACGAAGCCCGACAGTGTCGAGGACGGCAGCGCCAGCAGCCACATCAGTTCGCCGGTGAGTACCGGATACTCCAAGCCCATCGAGCCGGGCACTGGCGTCTGATAGGGCGGCAGGCCGGCGGCCAGACCGCGCTCCCACCACATCACTTTCAGGTCGGTGGGGCACCAGCCGTCCGCAACCGCGCAGCCTTGCCGGAGCAGCCCACTGCCGATGGCGAGCACGGCGGTCGTCGCCAGCATCGCCACCAGTTCAGGCTCCGGTCGACGCATCGCCCTCCTCGGGTTGATCGACCCTAACCAGCGACGCACCGGCCGCTCCCGGCACGACGCCAAGTCGTCCGGTCATTGACCGGTGCGGCGGTGGGAGCCGGCCGTTCAGGCAGGTTCGGGAAGGTTCGCCGACACAGGGTGAGACGGACGAGGCCGCGTTCGTCCCACCTTCTGAGAGTCGGCCGACGAGGGTGGCACCGACCGGAGGGCCCGGCGGAAGCCCGGACGAGTGCGCCAATCGCATTGGCGGGCCGCAATTCGGGGGCGACACCCCGTCCGACCGGGGTCGGCCAGCGCATTTCGTAGCGCCGGCCCCGAGGCGGCCGGAGCTAGCGCATGTTCACGTTCCGCACGGACGCTGCACGTAGGTGAACCCGGTTAGTGAGTAGTGCTGCGTAGTCGGTAGGCTGCCAAGCGGTCCCAGCAAGAGTGCCCATAGGGAGAGAAATGTCGCGCATTGCCCACGCCGGCCTGCGGAGCAAGATCTGCACCGCGGACGAGGCTGCCAGTTTCATCAAGAACGGTATGAACGTCGGCTTCTCCGGCTTCACCGGAGCCGGCTACCCCAAGGCCGTCCCGGTCGCCCTGGCCGCTCAGATCAAGGCTGCCCATGAGCGCGGCGAAGCGTTCATGATCGGCTCGTTCACCGGTGCGTCCACCGCCCCCGAGTTGGACGGTGCGTTGGCCGATGTGGACGGCATCGCCTACCGGATGCCCTACCAGTCCGATCCGCACATGCGGAACAAGATCAACGCCGGCGTCTCCGGCTACTGCGACATCCACCTGTCCCACTCCGGCCCGCAGACGCTGGCCGGCTTCCAGGGCAAGCTGGACATCGCCGTGATCGAGGTCACCGCGATCCTGGAGAACGGCGAGCTGGTGCCGTCGTCCTCGGTGGGCAACAACACCGCCTGGATGACCGCCGCCGACCAGGTGATTCTCGAGGTCAACTCCTGGCAGAGCATGGACCTGTTCGGCATGCACGACGTCTACGACATCGGCCTGCCCCCCGAGCGCAAGCCGGTCGAGATCACCCACCCCGGGGACCGGATCGGCAAGACCACGATGAGCGTCGACCTGAACAAGGTGGTCGCCATCGTCGAGACCGACGCCGAGGATCGCAACACCCCGTTCAAGCCGCTGGACGACGAGTCCCGGCTGATCGCCGGCCACCTGCTCGACTTCCTCACCAACGAGGTCGCCCAGGGACGGCTGCCGAAGAACCTGCTGCCGCTGCAGTCGGGCGTGGGCAACATCGCCAACGCGGTGCTGGCCGGCCTGCTGGAGGGTCCGTTCGAGAACCTGACCTCCTACACCGAGGTGATCCAGGACGGCATGGTCGACCTGCTCGACTCCGGCAAGATGACGGTGGCCTCGGCGACCGCGTTCTCGCTGAGCCCCGAGTACGCCAAGAAGATGAACGACAACGCCGCCGAGTACCGGCACAAGATCATCCTGCGGCCGCAGGAGGTGTCGAACCACCCGGAGATGATCCGTCGGCTGGGTGTGATCGCCACCAACGGTCTGATCGAGGCCGACATCTACGGCAACGTGAACTCCACCCACATCATGGGCTCGAAGATGCAGAACGGCATCGGCGGCTCGGGCGACTTCACTCGTAACGCCTACATCTCGACCTTCGTCACCCCGTCCACCGCGAAGGGCGGCGCCATCTCGGCGATCGTCCCGATGGTGTCGCACCACGATCACACCGAGCATGACGTGTCGGTGATCATCACCGAGCAGGGCCTGGCCGATCTGCGTGGGCTGTCCCCGCAGAAGCGGGCCAAGGTCGTCATCGAGAACTGTGCCCACCCCGACTACAAGGCGGCGCTGCAGGACTACTACGAGCGCGCGGTGAAGTCGGCGAACAGCCAGCACACTCCGCACATCCTCAACGAAGCGCTCAGCTGGCACGCCCGCTTCCTTGAGACCGGGACGATGAAGGCCTGATCTTCGCATCGCTGACGGCCCCCACCAGTGTCTGTGGTGGGGGCCGTCGCATGTCCGGGGTCGGGTAGCCGAGTTCCGGCTCGCGGCCGGACGCGCCCGACCGGCGTCGCGGGCCACGGCGCTCACTCAGCAATTTCACCAACCCGTGAGCGCGCCGAGATCGCAGCGCGACGGAACCGGCCCGGCTACGCTCTGCGCCATGGCTCGAGCGCTGCCGGCCGAAGGTCATTCCTATGTGCTGCTCGATGGGCTCCGTGGAGTTGCGGCGATCGCGGTGGCCATCCGCCACATGCCCCGAGTCTTCGATGGATTCACCGCCCCGAACAGCCATCTGGCTGTCGACTTCTTCCTCCAGCTGAGCGGGTTCATCGTCGCCTACGCGTATGCCCCCAAGATCCTGGGCGGACTCTCACTGCGCGACTTCGCCTGGCGACGGGTGAACCGGCTGTATCCGGCCTACCTGGTGGGCTTCGGGCTCGGCGTGGCCGTCGCGCTGGTGTCTGCGCTCGCTGGCAACGGCACGTTGTCGGACCAGTGGACGTCCGGAGCGCTCGCGTGCACCTGGCTGCCGAATGCCGTGATGCTGCCCGCCGCCTGCGATGCGTCGGGCTACTTGTTCCCGCTGAATCTGCCGATGTGGTCGGTGTTCTACGAGTTGCTGATCAACTTCGGCTTCTTCTTCGCTGTGGTGCTGGTGCTTCGCTGGTGGCGAAGCGCTCTGGTGGCTGCGGTCTCGGTGATTCTCCTGGTGGTGCTGACCTTCCCTGGCAGCGTGGACGTCGGCACCGGCTGGGACACCTTCGCGGCAGCCCTGGCCAGGATGGTCTTCTCCTTCGCCGTCGGAGTCGGTATCTACGCGCTGCGGCTGCGGCCCCGAGGGAGGTCCAGCCTGGTGGCCTTTGGACTGTTCGCGATCCTCGCCGTCGTCCTGCTGAACCCGCTGCACAGCTATCTGTACGAGGTCGTCGCGGTCACCGTCGTGTTTCCGGCGATTGTGTTCGCCGGCTCGCTGTACAACCCGTCGGGCCGGACTGCGACGTGGGCGTTCGCTCAGCTGGGGGCGTTGAGCTATGTGCTCTACGTCGTGCATCGGCCGCTGTACGAGTTGGGGCATGCGGCGCTCACCAAGATCGCCCCCGGGCTGGTTCCCCGGTTGGGCCTGGCCGCGGGGATCCTCTTCGTCCTGGGGATCACCGTGGTCGCCTGGCTGCTGGCTCGCTACTACGAGCCGCCGGCACGGCGCCTGATGAACCGGATGCGGCCTCGATCTCGGCCGATCGCCGTCGGCTCAGCATCCGACGGATAGCCGAGGCCCGGCCCCACTTCACGAACCCTCACGCATCGCAGCCACAGCCCGCGAGCCACCTCCCGAAGCAGTAGGCAGCCAGCAGCACCCACTGGTCGGCACCACGACTCGGCAGCCCACCGGCCCGTCGAGCAGGGCAGCGTTCCTGCTCCGGGCCCACACAATCGTGGCTCAGTCGGCTAACCTCCCCGAAGGAGGACTCCGATGCCACGTGCCGATTACCGCGCCGCCCTGCCAGTGGGGCGTGCTCGATGACCAACGAGTGGCCTGTCTACGAGGCCGGCCTACCGCAGCCCTCCGGCTACTCCGATGACGGGTGGGAGCCGGCCGTCGGCTCAGAATCGTCCGGACCCGACCCCGCTCTGGTCGACCCTCGCCAGGCCTCCGCTCCGAACGAGTCCGTGGTCTCGACGTCCGCGGTGCGGTCGCTCTCGGTGCGGGTCGGCGTCGCTCTCGCCCTGCTGGTGGTGGTGATCGGCGGCGTGGTGGCGTGGCTGAGTGCGTCGACACACCAGCTGGCCGCGATCGCACCGGCCGCAGAGGCCGTTGCCGCCCCGGCGTCCCTTGCCGCCGAGTCGGATCAGCCCGCCGTCGATGTCGATCAGCGCTGGCTCGATCTGGCCGCCGCCCAGAGCTCGAGTGGCGCTTTCGGCCGGGCGCTGGACGCACTGACGCATGTGAACGACAGCACCCGCCGCGACGAGGGTCTGGTCACGCTGTCGACGGAGGCGTCCGACGGCGGGGCCTACTCGCTCGCGATGGACGCCCTGAAGCAGGTCGAGGACGACGATGCCCGGATCAGTGCGCTGGCCGATCTGGCCGAGCATGCGACCGCTGCCGGCGCGTACTCGCAGGCCAAGGATGCGCTGTGCCTGATCGAGCCCGGATCCTGCTAGGACATCGCCGGGCCCGCCGCAGCGGCTAGGCGACCGGGCTTCGTCCGCGGTGCCACCAGACGGTGGCCAGATACCCGATGGCGGCGCCCAGGGTATTGGACAGGACGTCCAGGGCGCTGGGCGTGCGGGCCGGCAGCGCGATCCACTGGACGAGTTCGATGCAGATGCTGGCCAGAAACCCGGCCACGATTGCCAGCCACGGACGGGACGGCAGCATCCGCGCCACCAGGACCCCCAGCGGGAGGAACAGGACGACGTTGGCCGAGAACTCAATCCGGGCGTAGCTCAGCACCGGGATGGTCCTGCCCAGCCAGAGCAGGAAGGCGCTTGCGCCGCGGTCCACCGGGGTGGGCCAGAAGGCGATCAGGCCGAGCACCACCACGTAGCCCGCCAGCAGTCCCTGGGTTGAGCCGAGGGATGCCTTCAGCCGCGTCCAATCAATGCGAATGGTGTCCGCCTCCTGTGTGGTGTCTGCCGCCAAGACTAGAGTCCGCTGCGAAGCGCCCTCCGGCTCCGTCCGCACCCGACCTCGCCGATGGCCCAGCGCCGGCATCGCGGCTGGCGCAGCCCTGATGACTGGGGCGGGCATTGCGCCCGCGTTAGCGTCAGCGGCAGCGGCGCCCGCTGGCTGAGCTCGTCGCTGCCCCTCCGCTGCGCGCCCTTCGACAAGCCCAGGGAACCCACTCGACCCGAGCCCCTCATCCCTTCGGCCACGCACGGGCGAAACTCGCCACTCGCCCCCTCGACAAGCTCAGGGAACCCACTCGCCCGGGCCCCTCATCCCTTCGGCCACCCAGGGGGCGAAACCCGCCACTCGCCCCTTCGGCCATCCCAGGGAACTCACTCGCCCAGCCACCCATCCCCTTCGACAAGCTCAGGGAACGAGGTCCGGCCCCCTCCGACAAGCTCAGGGAACGAGGTCCGGCCCCCTTCGGTAGGGAGTCAGGGAGCGCCACACCCCCTCAGCACGCACCACTCCGACCTACGGGCCCGTCCCACCCGTCACACCGCTCCGGCGCACGGGCCCGTCCCACCCGTCACGCCACTCCGGCGCACGGGCCCGTCCCACCCGTCACACCACTCCGACCTACAGACCGTCCCCCGGTCACGCCGCTCCGGCCAGGCTCTTGGCTCCCGGTAGGGCTCCCGGTGGAGCTCCTTCCGGAGGTCGTCCAGTGGCCGAGTGTCGGCGAGACTGCAGCGGCTTTCGCTCGGGGTCGATCCGAGCGGGTGGGACGAACTCCGGCAGCCCACCGCTGGCCCAGCGCACCTGCCATTGGTCGCGGAGACCGTTTCGATTCGGCTCGACCAGCCCGTGATGGCTGTGGCATAGCAGCACGCAGTTGCTCAGCGACGTCCGTCCGCCCTCCCACCACGGCGTCACGTGATGTGCCTCGCACAAGGCCGGACGTATGTCGCACCCTGGGAAGGCGCAGCCGCCGTCGCGCAGGATCAGTGCGGTCCGAATCGCCGAGGTGACCAGTCGTTGCTTGCGCCCCACATCGAGCACCTCGGACGCTCCGCCGAGCACCACGGGGACCAGTTCGGCGTCGCAGCACAGCTGGCGCAGCTCCCCCGCAGACAGCAGTTCGTCCTCACCGATCAGCCCGGCACCCGCCGCCGAGCGCCGCAATGCGTCGTAGTCGAGCTTCACCAGCACCCGGGCAACCCCCAGGCCCGGCTGCGGCTTCGCGCCGGCAGCAGACCGCAACAACGACACCAGCGCGTCGGCCCGCCGCTGCTCAGGCGTGGGCCCCAACGAGGCCGGATCGCGGGACTCGATGGCCGTCCGCCGCAACTGCTCGCCATGCACGTCCAGCAAGGAGATCAGCAGCTCACCGTCCACCCGGGGCAGCGATCCCTCGAACCGCACCGAACCGCCCTCGCGGAACAGCCGCAGCGATCGGGCTCGCTGGGCGGCCTCGGCCTGACGCTGCAGGGTGGTCTCGGCGAGCTCGTCCGCCTCCTTCGGGGCAACCTCAGCGAGCACCCGCGGCCCAGCCTTGCTCAGCTGATCGGAGTCCAGCTGCCCGGCCAGGCCGAGCAGGAACGTCTCGGCGTGCGCCTGCTGCTCGGGCTGCAACTGCGGAGCCAGGCCGTCCAGCAGGCGAGTCATCGCCCGCGCCTGGCCAACGCCCACCTCACCGCGAGCCGCCGCATCGGCAACCTCGGGGTGGGCGGCCAGCGCCCGCGCCTGATGCACGGCGGACGCCGCCTCGCGGCGCGACAACGGTTCGCCCATGCCCAGCCAGGACGCCATCGGCGTCCCAGTGGCGCGTTCGGACGCATGCACACGGTCGGCCTCGGCGGTCAGCAGCGCGGCGAGCGTATTCACCCGACCCTGGACGTGCCGGGCCCGACGCACCCACTCCAGGCGGGTGCCCGCGTCGAGGCCCGAGCGCACCGGATCGACCTCGTCGAGCAGGCGCTCGAACTCGGCCAGCACCTCGCCGGCCGCTCGCAGCTGCACCATCACCATGGCACTACTCTGCCAGCCCCCACCGACATTTTCGTACGCACGTTCGAATCTGTGGAGAACTCTTTTCGCCGGACAGCCCGGCAGCGACGGACGCCCTGCATCCCTCCGGCTCTGCCGACCCCGCCCCACCTCGGAGCACTCACACCAGCCCCAACCGCGACCCTCAGCCCTCAGCGCCCGACCCGAAGCCGCGCATTAGGGGACGAATCCGACCATCCCCTATTGGATTCGCGCTCAATGGTCGACCTCCGAACGGAACCTAGAACAAAGGAGTGTACGAGGTTTGCAGAAAACCTTGCGGCCACGTAGAACCCACAAGTAGCGTGCGCAATAGAAGTAACGGCGCCAAGCAAATTGGCGTCTATTCAGGCGTGCCAATGAGGAGGTTGGTCTTTGTGAGTCGATTGCGAAAAGCAACAGCGACGGTGCTCGCAGTTCTTACTCTTGGCGCTCTCAGCGTCTCCACCGCCCAGCCCGCAGCTGCGGATGACGGCGACTGGTATGAGGCCAAGATCCTGAAGGTCCTCTCAAAGAGCTTCGGGGTCAACTACAACAAGAAGCTGCCGAACCACTGCAACCTGCCGTGCACTCTCAGCGCCCAAACCAGCGTGACACGGACGGTTGGTCTTACCGCAGGGCTGACTTGGAAGGCTGCTACTGCGAAGCTCGGCATCTCGAACTCGAAGACCAAGTCGGTTACGGTGTCATGTTCGGCACTCAAGACCGCCAGTCACTACTACCTGGTGGCGTACGCCGAGGGCTACACCTACCAGTACCGGGTCGAGCAGAAGACCTATGACGCATTCGGCGCCCTCAAGCGCACCGAACAAATGACGCTGGTAGCTTTCGATCCGACGGGAGCTCATTGTGTTGCGGAATAGCATGTTGCGCATTGCCATTGTCTCTGTTTGCGCAATCTCAATTGCCGCAATGAGTCAGACCCCCGCCGTCGCGTCCCCATGGTCGGGCACTGAATACAAGGTCACCGAACTGAAGCGCACAAGCAATCAGATCGATGCCAATCAGGTGCTCGCAAGCTGTTCGGGTGCCGCCGGCATGACCTGCTCACTAACGAGCCAGTACACGGCCTCCCGTACCGTGCAGGTGGATCTTGGGGCCAAAGTGTCGATCGTGACCGCACAGCTCAGTCTGGGCAATGCGACGGTCAAGGCCTACAGCTCGTCATGCAGCTGGACCCTTCCCACAAGCAAGAGCCAGCTCATCGGATACCCGCTCGGCGAGCAGGTCTTCTACAAGATCACCAAGAACGTGTACAACACCGGGAAGCTCACGTCCTCAACGACATCCGGAACCCTGTCGGCCTTCAAGCCGTACAAGGGCTCGCTCTTCTGCGCCCGCATTCGATAGGGGTCGCGGAGCGTCGCGATGGCGACGCAACCCGTTTGGGGGCGCAGCCGACGGCGGCCTCGCCCCCAAACGAGCGAGAGGCCACCGGACCTCAGTCGCGACCGTAGATGTCGCGGGTGTAGATCTTGTCGGCGACGTCGTCGAGGGTCTCGCTGCGCCGGTTGGCGATGATGACGTCCGCGCGCCGCTTGAACTCGTCCAGGTCGCGGATCACTTCGGAGTGGAAGAAGCTGTCCTCGGTCAGGGTGGGTTCGTAGATGACCACCTCGACGCCCTTGGCCTTGATCCGCTTCATCACGCCCTGGATGGACGACTCGCGGAAGTTGTCCGAGCCGGCCTTCATGATCAGTCGGTAGATGCCCACCACGTTCGGCGAGCGGCGCAGGATGTCGGCGGCGATGAAGTCCTTGCGGGTGGTGTTGGCGTCCACGACCGCGGCGATCAGGTTCTGCGGAACCTCGGAGTAGTTGGCCAGCAGCTGCTTGGTGTCCTTGGGCAGGCAGTAGCCGCCGTAGCCGAAGGACGGGTTGTTGTAGTGGCTGCCGATCCGCGGATCCAGCCCGACGCCCTCGATGATCTGGGCCGTGTTGAGGCCGCGGATCGCCGCGTAGGTGTCGAGCTCGTTGAAATAGGCCACCCGCAGCGCCAGGTAGGTGTTGGCGAACAGCTTGATCGCCTCGGCTTCGGTGGCGTCGGTCAGCAGCACCGGAATGTCGTCGTCCACAGCGCCTTCGACGAGCAGGTCGGCGAAGATCCGTCCGGCTTCGGAGCGATCCCCCACCACGATCCGGGACGGGTGCAGGTTGTCGTGCAGGGCCCGTCCCTCACGCAGGAACTCGGGGGAGAAGATGATCGTGGCGCCCGGGTGTTCGGCCTGCAGCGACTGGGTGTAGCCGACCGGGACGGTGGACTTGATCACGATGATCGCGGACGGGTTCTGCTCCAGGACGGCGTCCACCACCGACTCCACGGAGCTGGTGTCGAAGTAGTTGGTCTGCGGGTCGTAGTTGGTGGGGGTGGCGATCACCACCAGCTCAGCGTCGCGATAGGCGGTGGACGCATCGGCGGTCGCCACCAGCGACAGCTGCTTCTCAGCCAGATACTGCTCGAGCTCGTCGTCGATGATCGGGCTGCGCCGGGCGTTGACCAGGGCCACCCGCGCCGGGTCGATGTCGACGGCGGTCACTTCGTGGTGTTGGGCCAGGATGACGGCATTGGAGAGTCCGACATACCCGGTGCCGGCAACGGTGATCTTCACGAGTTGAGGCCGATCTACGCTGCGAATGGGACGACACGATGCTATCCGAGCCACCTACGCCCGATTTCGCCAGCTGAGGGAGAACGGTGCACGAGTTGGTCCCGCATGTCGTCCCGTCGACGGCCGCCTGAGCTTGTCGATGGGGACGCGGCTTCGACAAGCTCAGCCGATGCAAGACCAGGCCCTACACCAAGACCCATCCCTGAGCCAACCCGATCCCTGAGCCTGTCGAAGGGATGCCCGGCTTCGACAGCCGAAGCCCGCAAGACCCCGGCCGCCCCGCATTGGCTCACTGCGGCGCGCTGACTGCCATTCCGACCTCGCCGGCCGCCTCGGCAAGCCGCCGGTCGTAGGTGAGGACCTCGTCGGCGCCGATGGCGATCGCGGTGGCCAGATGCAGAGCGTCCAGTGAGCGCAGATGCTCCCCGGGCAGCAAGCCCGCCTGCCGGATGATCGCCGGCGACACCTCGTACAGATCGACCCGATCCAGGATCGAGGTGATCAGCTGCTGCGACAGCGCCGGCACCCGGTGGACGGCGCGGCGCAGCTCCGTCTCCAGCAGGAAGCTCGCCGCCAGCGCGGGGCCCGCGGCAGTGATCGCACCGATGAGGGCCTCCGACTCAGCCTCGTAGAGGATCAACTTCAGCGCCGCCGAGGTGTCGAGATACCAGGTGGTCATCGCTCGCCACGCAGGTCGGCCAGGACATCCGCGGACGAGACCTCGACCCGGATCAGTTCGGCGGGGAAGAACTCCGCTCGGCGGCGCGCCCGCCGCACTCCAGCCCCCGTCGTCAGCGGGACGATCCGAGCCACCGGAGTGCCGCGGCGAGTCACCGTCAGCTCCTGCCCCTGCTCCACCTCGCGAAGCACCTGACCGCTGTCATTGCGTAACTCCCGCTGGCTGATCGTCCTCATGCGCCCAGCGTAGCGCTTGCGTAGCGCCTAAGTAGCGTCTCTGCTTCCTGACCTTGCCGAACGGACCGCCCGGGGGCTTCGACAAGCTCAGCCAACGGAAAGCCCGCGCCTTGGGCCACACTCGCACCCTGGACCACACTCCGACCCCTGAGCCCGCCGAAGGGATCCCCCAGAGGCTTCGACAAGCTCAGCCAGCGCAAACAGGCTCAGCCAACGCAAACAAGCACAGCCAACGGAAACAAGCTCGGCCCACGGCAGGCTCAGCCGGTGTCGGTCAGTGCGGGCGCATGCCGACACTGTCGGACCGGCGTCCGCCCAGCATCCAGCCGCCGAGGCGGCAGGAACTCCGGCACCCCGTCCCTCGCGACTCGCACCTCCCACTGATCGCGCGTGGAGTGCCGAGCCGGCTCAACCAGAGCGTGGTGGCTGTGGCACAACAGGACGAAGTTCGTGAGTGCCGAGACGCCACCGGCCCACCATGGCACGACGTGGTGAGCTTCACACGCGTCCGGAGGAAGGTCGCAGCCGGGGAACGCGCAGCCACCGTCACGGGCGACCAGCGCCGTCCGGATCGCCGGCGTGACGAGGCGCGATGCGCGCCCCACGTCGAGAATCTCGGACGCCCCGCCGAGCACCACCGGAATGAGTTCAGCGTCGCAGCACAACCGCCGCAGCTCGCCGACAGACAGCTCGCATCCGCCCACCCGAGCAGCCCCGGACGAGACCCCGTGATCGCCGGCCTCGCGAGGGCCCTGCCGATCGGCGCCCACCCGCTCGACCAGCTTCTCGTATTCGAGTTGGACGATCACCCGCGCGCCACCGCCCACACCTTTGGCCTTGCCCGCATGACGAATCAGACTGATCAACGCGTCCGCCCGCCGCTGCTCGATGGACGGCTGGACCGCCAGCGGATCACGCGATTCGATCGCCGTCCGTCGGGCGGCCTCGGCGTGGGCGTTGATCACGGCGATCCACGCCTGACCTTCGAGCCGTGGCAGTAGACCCTCAAATCGCGTGCACCCGCCCTCGGTGAAGAAGCGCAGATAGCGCCGCCGCCAACCGTCCTCGGCTTGGGCCTGCAAGCGCCGCTCGAGGACATCGTCAGCTTCGGCCGGCGCGACCGCGGCGAGCACCTGCGACGCCGCCCCCTCGAGCTGCTTGGCGTCCATCCGTCCGGCCCAACCCACGAGCAAGCCCTCAGCCTGCTCGAGCTGGGGCGCGCTCAGCGACTGCCCGAGATCGCTCAGCAGCCGGGTGATCGCCCGCACCTGGGCGGTGTTCACCCGTCCGGCGACAGCGGCTGCCCCCACCGCCGGGTGCTCCCCGACGGCCCGCGCCTGATGCACCACCCCGGACGCCTCGGCCCGCGACAGCACCTCGTTGCGGCCCAGCCACGTCCGCAAGGGCGAACCGGTCTCCGCCTCAGCAGCCTGGGCCCGTTCCGCCTCCGCGGCGAGGAGCGAGCACAGCCCGTCCACCCGCGAGCGCGCCTGCCGGGCAAGCCGCAGCCACTCCAATCGGACGGACGCGCTCAGCCCCGACCTGTCGCCATCGAGGCGATCGAGCCCAGCCAGCAGCTGCTCGAGCAGCTGCCCCGCCGTGACCTTCGCCTGTACGTCCATAAGGCAATTCAAGCACCCCAGACAGACATATTCGAACACCTGAGCGAATCTGTGGATAACCGAAACCGCCGTCCACAGCCCCCCAGCACTGGACGCCTTGGATCATGCCCGGGATCACCCGCCACAGGCTTCGACAAGCTCAGCCAGCGCAAGTCGACCCCTGAGCCCAAGCCAGATCCCCAGCCTGTCGAAGGGATCAGCCTCCGTACCGCGGGACGGTCAGTAGACGCCGATCAGCCGAGCCACGACTCGGCGCATCTCGTCGAGCGAATCGGGGGATACCGTGCCGTACCGGTCCTCGGCGAGGCGGCTGACATCGATCGTGCGAACCTGCTCGCACATCGCGTCGCCTTCCACGCCGTGGAGCGTCACGCGAACCCTGGTTGGCCACTCGCGGCGCGTGGTGGTGAGGGGAATCACAATGGCTCGCGGCCCGATCGGGATCTCCGAGATCACGACCACCGGACGCGTGCCGCGTTGCTCGGTTCCACGGGTCGGGTCCAGGGTCGCGTAGAAGACATCGCCGGCTCGAAGGGTCACTGACGTGGAGCCCACGGGTCGGTGATCTCCGCAAGATCAGCGGCGTCCCAATCGTCGGCTTCGTCCCGCGCAGCCTCGTCCCACTGAACTGCAGCGACGGATCGCAGGAACTCGGCCTGTTCGAGTTCACGCAGAGCGAGCTCGACCAACGCAGACTGCTTCAGGCCGCGCTGGGACGCCGCCCGTCGGATCCTGTCCCGAAGTTCGACCGGGACGCGCATCGTCGTATCCGCTTCACTCATACATTTAGTATACGCAGCGGTGCGGCGACTGAACCTGAACCGACTCCTGAGCCCAACCAGATCCCTGAGCCAGTCGAAGGGATCCCGTGGCGATGGCTTCGACAAGCTCAGCCAACGCGAGGGTAGCTGCACATGTCATACTCATGCGGCTGCAAATGTGATGCTGCAATGTACGCAAACGTGATACTTGGAGCGGGAAGATTCCGTCGGATCACACTGCGTCCGATGTCTCTGGATGAGAGTGGCGACAGCACGCGCGCGGTGAGCTTCGATTCACTCCTCCAGCCTGTCGCTCACGGTGCCAGCGCGGTGATTGGCACCACATGCACCCCGTCGCTGCGTTGGCCAGCGGCCCCGGTCGCGGTGATCACCACGAGTGCCGCGGGTTCACCGTGGGTCCGCTTGTCGACGCGCTCGCTGAACTTCACGAGGTTGGCCGCCGCCGCATCGATGTCCAACGGGCTCATCTTGACCTCGAACGCAGCCCATCTGCGCCCCGGGAAGCTGACGACGGCGTCGATCTCGTGGCCTTCAGCGTCACGCCAGGTGTCCACGCGCCCACCGAGCGCTTGGGCGTAGATCCGCAGATCGCGGACGGCGAGCGCCTCGAAGTGGAAGCCGGCAGCCTTGAGATCGTCCAGCAGATCCTGGCTGGTGACGCCGAGGGCAGCCGTTCCGATGGACGGGTCGACGAAGTACCTGGTCGGAGATGTCCGCAAGCGGGTCCGTGATCGCATGTGCGGCTGCCACGCGGCGGAGCCATCCAGCAGACGGAGCCGGTCGAGCGCGTCCAGATGGTTGTAGATCGTGCCCGGCGGGACCGGCCCACGTTCGCCTCCCGCGTCTGTCGCCAGCGAGCGGGTTGCCGGGCTTTGCGCAACGAACCTGCCCAGCGACGCGAGAACACGCTCCAGGGTTCGGGGGTCACGACGTCCGACAAAGGAGGGGATGTCGACCTCGATGATCTGGCGCAAATACCCCTGCAGCCACTCCCGCGCATCGTCCTCCTCAGCGTCGAGCAGGTCCGGCCAACCGCCAATGACGATCCTTTGCATGAGTTCAGGGACGCTCAGCCCGCTACCGACACCGAGTTGCGGTCTGCCATCCAGGAGCGCAGCCAGTGACACCTCGCCGCTCGAGTGCCCTGACTCGAACAGACTCATCGGACGCATCCGTAGGACGCCGATCCGACCGGCGCCCGAGTGGCGATTGACGTCGTCGTTCGGTGTCGCCGACCCGGTGAGCAGGTATAGGCCACGGCCACGGTCAGAGTTGTCGACTGCTCGACGCACCTGGTTCCACAGCATCGGGGTGGCTTGCCACTCGTCGAAGAGGATCGGCGTCGGGCGGTCGAACAGCCACGCGGGATTGAGGTCGACGGATGCCCGCGCGGTTGGGTCGCCAGCCATGTCGAAGGCGGTGGCTGCCGCCCGCGACGCAGTCGCGGTCTTCCCGCACGCCTTCGGGCCCTCGACCAGCACAGCGCCGACCGCACGCATCTTGGTTGCCAGCTCGCCGTCGGCGACGCGCGACCGATAGGTCACCATGTGCCGACTGTACACATTGCCGGTCTAGAACTGTACGGATTGCCGATATCTGACTGGACGGATTGCCGAACTCCGGCTTCAACAAGCCCAGCCAGCGGAACTCGAGCCCTGAGGCCCAACTCGATCCCTGAGCCTGTCGAAGGGATCACCCGGGCTTCGACAAGCTCAGCCAGCGGAAACGAGCTAGCCTCCGTACCGCGCAACCAGTTCGTCCATCCGGGCATCCAGCGCCGGGTCGTAATCCTGCAGCTGTGGATGGTCATCGAAGGCCGCCACGATCTGCTCAGCCCCGCGGACGAACGGCACCCGCTGCGCAAAGCCCGGACGCAACGCCCGCACCTTCGAACAGTCGAACACCACCGAATGCGCCTTGTCACCGAGCAGCCCCGGACCCCACTCGGGAATCTCCCGAGCCAACGCCTCACTGGCGATGTGCACCAGCTGCGGCGACTCCACCCCGGCGGCACGACCCAGTGCGGTGAAGACCGCATCCCAGGTGAGCACCTCATCCCCGGTGATCGTGTACGCCTCACCGAGCGCAGCCGGCTGCGCCAACAACCCAGCGAACATGTAGGCGAAGTCGGACGCATGAGTCAGCGTCCACAAGCTGGTGCCATCCCCATGGACGACGGCCGGCTTGCCCGCCCGCATCCGGGCGATCTGGGTCCAGTTGCCGTGGATCGGCAACGCGAACTGGTCGTAGGTGTGCGACGGACGCACGATCGTCACCGGGAAGCCTTCCTCGCGATACCGCCGCACCAGGAAGTCCTCGCACGCGATCTTGTCGCGCGAGTACTGCCAAAACGGGTTCCGCAGCGGCGTCGACTCGCGGATCGGCAGGCTCGCCACCGGCTTGGCATAGGCCGACGCCGACGAGATGAAGATGTATTGCCCTGCCCGCCCCGCGAACAGTTCGACGTTGCGCTGCAGCCGATCCAGGGTGAAGCTCATGAAGTCGGCCACCACGTCGAACGTCCGTCCGGACAATGCCGCGACAACGCTGGACGTGTCGTCCAGATCAGCGTGGATAACCTCCACCCCGTCCGGCACCGGACGCAGCGAGTTCCGTCCCCGGTTCAGCACACTCACCCGATATCCGAGCCCGACCGCCTCCCGGACGCACGCCGCACTGATGATCCCGGTGCCACCAATGAACAGAACAGTCGGCGCCATAAGCTCTTCCTTGGGGTAGGTGCCCCACATCCTGGGGACGAGTGAAGCGTTTGGAGACTAGCGGATTTCCCGCCCGCGCCGCCGCTGGGGGCGGTGGGCCAGCCATGAACCGATGGCCACAGCCACAGGCACGGCGGCGACCACAACCATCGTCGCGTCAAGCGGCTGCCGAAACCGCATGCGGGTGAAGAACACGGCCATCACAGGGGCATTCAAGAAGAAGAGCCCGATAAACAGCTGCTCGGTCTCGTGAACAGGTCGCAATCTCGGATGGAGTACTCGCACTGCCACAAGGGAAGCCAGGACCAAGACCGCTAGCCAAGAGACAACTAGGGCGAAGGAGCCTCCCTGCGATGCGGTTGCTGGTGGGGTGTAGGGGTTGAAGTAGTTGGCAACCTTTGCCAGATAGAGCTGAACTGCGTCTGCCGGGTTCTGAGTAACCCAGGACAGGGCTGCCTCGCGGAAGTACCTGTCTCTAGCAAGTTCACCGGCCGGCGAGCCTGGGGCCAACGAGTCCGCTGAGACGAATCCAGAGGAGCCGGAGGCCGAGGAGTTGTTACCGATCAGCAGATTCTCGCCAGAGGACGTGCTCAGCGGGATAAAGGAGCCCATCTCCAGGGCATTTCGCGTCACCCAGGCGACCAGAGGGACCGCAAATGCGCAGCAGGCTATGACTGTCAAGCCTCGGCGGTTGCGCCCCGCTCGCCACAGGAGCCAAAGCAGAATGACCACCGAGGTTACTGCAAGCGTCGGTACCGAAAGGGCAACTGCAGCAAGAAGAAGGCCCAGCGCCGCTGCCTGCCATTTGGAGAGATGCGGCACCGGCTGTGCGAACGGTTCGACGAACGCTCGCCGTTGATCACTCCCCCAGGGGGACTGCCCCTCAGGCCGAAGGCGAAGCAAGATCTGCCAAGATGCCAGCAAGCCAGCGGTCGCGAACATCTGCGGATAGAGAGTTGCGGCAGTGTAAAAGTTAAGCGGATAGAGCAGCATCAACGGAGCGGCCAGAGCACCCCACCTGCTGCGCGTGATACGCATGCACACGTCCGCGGAAGAAAGGGCTGCTGCCAGGAGTAGGCCAGCGGGAAGCAGAAGCAGCCAACGCCCAGGCTCGACGAACCGAAGCAATGGAGCAAGGGCGAGAGGCCAAGCGGGCGGGCGATACGCAGTGGCCACACCGCCGATCTGGTAGCCATCACCGACAGCTAGTCCCTGCGCGAGAGCCACATACTCTGATTCATCGCCGAACCGGGGAGGCCACCCCGACACCAGAGCAAATGTCACTTGCGCGGTAAAGAGCACCGCGATCGCTATCAGTATGAGCAGAGGCATACGGATCGGCTCGCGGCGCACCAATTTCACGTACCCCACCGGTACTCCGATCACAGCGCTCGCTTATCGTTACTCTAAAGCGACAGCTCAACGAGCGGATTACCGGGGCAGGATTGTCACAAATCTGACCACTACGCCTGTTGCGTGTGCAACAGGCCGGCTTACCGGCCCGCATCCGGGCGATCTGGGTCCAGTTGCCGTGGATCGGCAGCGCGAACTGGTCGTAGGTGTGCGACGGACGCACGATCGTCACCGGGAAGCCGTCCTCGCGATACCGCTGCACCAGGAAGTCCTCGCACGCGATCTTGTCGCGCGAGTACTGCCAGAACGGGTTCCGCAGCGGTGTCGACTCGCGGATCGGCAGGCTCGCCACCGGCTTGGCATAGGCCGACGCCGACGAGATGAAGATGTATTGCCCCGCCCGCCCCGTGAACAGCTCGACGTTGCGCTGCAGCCGATCCAGGGTGAAGCTCATGAAGTCAGCCACCACGTCGAACGTCCGTCCGGACAATGCGCTGGCGACGCTGGACGTGTCGTCCAGATCAGCGTGGATAACCTCCACCCCGTCCGGCACCGGACGCAGCGAGTTCCGTCCCCGGTTCAGCACACTGACCCGATATCCGAGCCCGACCGCCTCCCGGACGCACGCCGCACTGATGATCCCGGTGCCACCAATGAACAGAGCAGTCGGCGCCATCAACGCCTCCGCATCGCCATGCCTGCCGCCCGCTCAACACCGAGCAGGGCCGGGTACTCAGGCTAGTCTCGGCAGACCCTCTCTCGAGCGGCGACCCGGTGCAAGCTAGGCAGCCACGTCGATGGATAACGGCCCGACGAGACTGCGGGCCGGGTGGCACAAGACGACCTAGGAGCACTCGCACAGGAGTGTGCCGCCGAGAGCGATGGGGTGGCTGATCTCTGGCTCTCAAGCGCTAATGCCCCCGCGTTCGTCGGCTGGCCCGCACCTGCCCAAGAGCGCAGAAGCCCGAGCCGGGCTGCCTAGCGCATCACGCATGCCGCCGAGGCCAGCGACGCACGGCAGAGATTGCAGAGCTGCGTCGGGCGGGCGTCAGCCCCCACTCACAACACTCGCCCCCGCTCACCGCCGCACGCGACCGGCTGTGAGAGAGCAGAACGCACGCCTGGCCTTGGCAAGCAGCACGACTATGCGAACGAGCCCAGGCCGAATGAGTAACGCCAACATCCGGTCACGTAGACCGACAGGGGGAAGATAACGTAAGGCCTGTTGTGCCGCGGGCAGTTCGACTAGCTCAACAAGCGAGCGCCCACCATTCGGTTCTGCCGAGACGGCGCTCGCCAGAACTGCCAATTTCAGGTAGTTGAGCACCCCGACAGCTGCCCCTTGTCGAATCTCAAGAGGCAGGTGCCTGTTCGCGATTGAGATCCCTCCGGCAGCTGAGAATGCCTCGATGGTTGCCCGAAGCTCCCACACTCTCCGAGCAGTGAAATCCGAGGTGACTCCCGACTGGTGAGTGCGGTCGTACGTGTACCATCTCGCCGCGCTCACTGCGATGGACCCAGCGCTACTCAGGGCGGCGACGTTGAAGAGTCGATCCTCGCCGTGCCGCACCCCTGCCGGAAAGAGCAGATCACGGGTAGCGCTGACCCGATACAGGGCCCCCCCGACGTTTGTGAATGCAAGCTCCGAGTAGTCCACGAGGAACGGAGGCGAGGCAGCAAGGGTGTTGCCACAGGCCACATGCACCTCGTCCGAAGAGAGCAGCCGTGCCCCACCGGTTTGGGATAGTGACGGTGCCCAGACCGCGCTCCCCCCGACCGACCGAACCGTGATACCCCCGAATACCACCCCAGCGTCTAGCGCCTCCGCAAGGCCGAGCGCGGAGGAGGTGAAGTCGCTAGCTAGATAGTCATCCACATCGAGGAAGGCAATGAACTCCCCTCTTGCGGCCACTCGCCCAGCATTCCTCGCCGCTGAGACTCCGCCGTTCACCTGATGCAGAACACGGATTCGCGGATCCGTGCGAGCCACCGAATCGACGAGGGCCGCTCCGGCCTGATCAGAACCATCGTCCACGATCACTACCTCGATCGTCGCGAGTGTCTGGTTCAAAGCGCTGGACACCGACCGCTCAAGGTGCTCGGGGCGAGGATCGCGAGCGGGAATGATTACCGACACCCGCGGCATCGCCGGCTCGCCCGCCACTCCAGGTTTAATCATGTGTAGGGACCCCGCAAGACAGTGGCAATTTGTCCTGTGAGCATACCTTGCGCGTGCGGCCGTGACGAAGGGGGGCTGGACCGGCTCGACATCTCACCCCAAGGGGGCACAGCCCATGGCTAATACCGTGCCAAAAAGCTAACCAGTTGCATTCTGGCGAGACGCTGGCAGCGCATCCCGGACGCCGACAGCTAAGCTCTAGGATGCGACCAACAGCGGCCGACTATCGGCGCGCAGCTTCCCAACATACGTGCAGACGGAAGGATTAGACCTAGTGACGACCGCAGAAGGGATCACCGGCTCCTCAAGTTCTTGCGCTGGAATTGTTACCTTTCAGCCAGACATTGAGAGACTCGTGGCCAATCTCGACTCAATAGCGAGGCAGGTTTCTTTTGTTGTGGTCGTTGACAACGGTTCCGCAAATGTCGAGGACATCCTTGCCGCTTGCGACAAGGTGCAGTGCGAGGTCCTGCTTATACGAAACTCGCAGAATCTTGGCATCGCTCATGCACTGAACCAGGCGTGCAGAATGGCAATCGACCGTGGGTTCGAGTGGATCCTACTGCTCGATCAGGATAGTGTTGCTCCTGCCGGGATGGTTCGAGAACTCGAGACCCACAGATCGCCGACCGTCGGGCTGAGTACTCCGCAGATTATCGATCGAGGCAGACTGGAAAGCGAGCCGAGCGAGCCTGATGGTGTGATCTACGAGCTCCACACGGCGGCGCGGAGGAGTGCCATCACCTCCGGCTCATTGGTGAGCCTCTCTGTCTACTCGCAGGTAGGAGGTTTCGACGACTCGCTCTTCATTGACTACGTGGACTATGACTTCAACAAAAGAGTCCTCCTGTCAGGGTACAAAATCATCCGATCCGGCCGAACCCACCTGCTCCATGAGTGTGGTCAGATGGTACCCACCATCTTGTGGGTACCGCGACGCGACCAACTTGGCCGCTGGCATATTGAGCGCTTCTTTTCGTTTGGGCACTCTGCATTTCGCTGCTACTACAAGGCTCGAAATCGAGTGATCTTCACCCGCAAGTACTGGCGCCAGCCGAAGTGGTATGAGTTCGCCGGCGTGCTTCAGTTGCCCTTCGTAATCGCGCTGACCCTGGCCTTCGAGCCCGACCGCCTGGCCAAGGCCAGAAACTTTGCCCGGGGCATACGTGACGGTCTCACAGCCCCCCTGCCCGGGCTGGGCCGAGACGAGTTCCCTCGTGAACCGCCGGGAGACCAAATCGCACATGGTGCCGGAGGTACCTTGTGACAAGCAACGACTTCACGGAAGCCGATTACTCCAATGCCATCCCTGCGAATGAGCCACCGCGGCAGCGCGTGAACATCCTGATGGCGACCTTCAACGGCGCACGAAATCTCGGGCAGCAGATAGAGTCCATCCAGATGCAGTCGCACCACGAATGGGAACTCTTCGTATCTGACGACGGGTCGAGCGACGCCACGCCGCACATCGTAAGTGAGTACTCGAAAGCCGACCCCCGCATCCACTTGCTGCCAGCGCCCGCGGTGGGCGGTTCGGCCCAGGCGAACTTTCTGAGCGGACTCACATCCACGCCTTCGGGGCCACTCATGCTGTGTGATCAGGATGACTTCTGGTTCGTCGACAAGGTGCGGCTCAGCGTTGACGCTCTGAGGGGCTGGGAGGCCGCACCGGACAAGCCTCGCGTTCCACGGCTAATCCACACCGATGCTCGAGTAGTCGACGACGAACTCGTCACGGTTCACCCGTCTCAGAAGCGCTTCTCTGGAAACCTCGACCAGAAACCAAGCCTCGGCCATTCACTTGTGGAGAACTCCGTCACGGGTAACACGACACTCCTCAGCGAGGAGCTAGTTGAGCTACTGCGGATGACACCACCGCGCACTCCGATGATCATGCACGACTGGTGGATCTACATTCTCGCAGCCGCCTTCGGCGAGGTGATCTATCTCGACACAGTTACGCTTGCCTACAGACAGCATGCTGTCAACACCGTGGGCGCACGGCGGAAACTCCAGGTGCCGACCATCGCACGAATGCGCGAAGCCAAGTCGCGGACCGCTGCAACAGTTGCACAGGCTCGCTCTTTCCTGAGCGTGTATGGCAGTATTCTCCCACCTGACGCCAAGAACAGTGTCTCAACCTACGCAGCGCTCACATCAGTCCCCCGACGGTCGCGGATCACGTCTCTCCGCAGATCCGGGCTGACCAAGATTCGGCCGACAGCGCGCCTCGCCCACTATGCAAGCGTTCTCACCCTGAGCAGCGATGGGGTCTCGACCGCACTACAGTGAGAGCCGACCCATCAAGCCGCCCCGAGGGTGCCGATCAGCGCTTGCGCTGGCACCCACCCCTAGTCCGACGGAATCCCAATGTGGCCCTATCTAGTCGTATTCGCGCTCTCATGGGTTTGCATGCGTGCGGGAGAGCACGCGATGCGCCTAGGCCGCAGACCTGAAGCCAGTGTCATCATCGGGCTCGGTGTGCTGATACCCGCCATTCTGGCCGGACTCCGCGATGTGTCAATCGGAACCGACACCAAGTATTATGTCACTGACATCTTTGAGTTGACGGTTTCCTCACACAAGGACGCCCTGGGCATTTACTCCGCATTTGACGGCACATACGACTTCGGATACGTTGCGCTCGCGCAGATCGGCCGGATAATTCCGGATATTCATGCCTTTTTGTTTGCGACCTCCGCCGCAACCCTGGGCGTAGCGGCGTTGGCGCTAATTCTGTTTGACTCGCGCCACGTTGCATTTCCTTTCCTCATCTTTCTTCTCACCTACTTCAATGCGTCGCTGAACACGGCCCGTCAGTCCATTGCGCTTTCATTCGCACTTCTGGCTGCCGCAGCATTGGTCAGACGCAAGCCGGTATTCGCAATATTGGCAATAGCGCTCGCCTTCGTGTTCCATCGTACGGCTGCCGTAGTTCTTATATTCCTGCCGCTCTACTGGATATCGGAGTCATGGAAAGGGTCGGACGACCATCGTCAGCCGCTGCCATTGCAGCGGGTACTCCTAATGCTGGTCGTGCTAGGCTCGCTCGTCTTGCTTGTGAGCCAGTTCACGGAGTTGGCTGGGCCGGCGCTCGACAAACTCGGTCTTGATCAAAGCTACGGCGCATACTTGGAGACCTATCGGAATGGCGTTCCCTTAGCAGTCCTTCTTGGTCAGCTTTCTTACCTAGCTTTCGCCTTCATTTGGAGGCGGCGCTACCCGGGTGGGCGATTTATGGCGCTCGGACTGGCCTCTGGGACGATCCTGGTGTTTCTGACACAGATCTCGGTCTACCTATATAGAGTGAGTGACTACTTCCTCGTCCTGGTTGTGCTCGCCTCAGGGGGTATCAGTGGGTTGGATGAAGGTGGGAGCAAGGGCCGTCGACTCCTCCAATGGGGCCTGCTGACGGTCGCCGCCTTACTTTGGTTCCAGCGGATAATCGTCTGGAATAACCATGAGACCTTCCCCTATACCTCACTGATTCTCGGGCTGCGCTGAAGGCCACCTCGCCGAGAGGACTGCTACTGCGATGCGCCCCCGAGATCTAGATCATAGGCTTCACTGCCAGGCCACCGCGCCGCAGTGGGTCGTCATCGCAGCGTCAGTTGTATATCCAGTTTACGATTCGAACCGAGGGGACATTGACTTCATCACTTCCGAACGCTCTCCGCATTGCGCTTGTCGTCCACTACAGCCCAGAGAACTACGGCAACCACCTAGTGAACTTCGCAACCAAGCGGCTGCTTGAGACTAGGGCGAGTTCAGTTACCCTGATTCGTTTTGTCGGGCTGCGAAATGAACTACGCGGCGCGTCGCTTCGAAGGCTGCCCATCAAGGCCTGGCGTCTCCTTTCGCAACACCAGATTGGCGCGCGGGCTATCTCGCGACTGAGGCTCACGATCTCCCATGAGTCGAGGCGGCCGTCGGCGCCTGAAAGCTGGGAGCGAAACAGGCGCTTCGCTGAGTTCGATGAGAAGTACCTCCAGGTTCGAGATGTCGACGTTTCACGACGCTCTGATCTTCGAGACTCCTTCGATCTGTTCGCTGTGGGAAGCGACCAGATCTGGAACTATGATCACGAACTCGGCCCCTGGTTGTTCCTGGATTTCGCGCCTAGCGGAACACGGATCTGTATCGCGCCGAGCATTGGGCACTCGAGCATCCCCCGCGAGTGGTGGCCTGAGTACCGGGAGGGACTAGCTGGCTTCAGCGAGCTTACTGTCCGTGAGTCCGCTGGAGCGGAGTTGCTGGCTGCCTTCGCCCCAGGGACGCCGGTATCCGTGTTGCCTGACCCCACACTGATGCTCACGCGAGATGAGTGGATGGCAATATCCCGCCTCCCCTCTCGGTCTGACCGGTACGTTCTCGTATACGAGCTCGGGCAGTTCTCGCCAGACGAGCGAGGGTTCGTGGCCGGTCTGGCGGAGACGCATGGCCTCTCGGTGCTCTGGCTATCCGGCAGCCGTCCCACGTCAGAGTGGGCATCGAACGCCAGCGACTTCCTGGGCTTTGTGGCGCAAGCAGCCTGCGTAGTTACGGACTCCTTTCATGGCTCAGTGTTCTCGTTCATCTTCGACCGCCCACTCGTTATAGTGCGAAGAGGCGGCCACGCCTCCGGCATGAACACAAGAATCGACAGCCTGACTGAGCAGTTGCATCTCGCCGACCGCCTCTTCGGGGAGGTCAGCTACGACAGAGCGCTTGAGCACGACTACTCCGTCGGACGCGCGGCTCTCGGCGCCCTACAAGCCAACTTTGAGGGCTTTCTGGACCGATGCGGCCTGGGGGGACCCCGGGGGACGGCCAAGTAACGGTGCCGCGCGGCTCAGTCGCACCCACGCCGGGCCGGGGCAAAGCCCCGGAAACCCCTACGGAATCGTGCAGTGACTACGCCGCGACGTGAGCGGATCGATGGGCCAGGCGCGACCAAGCTCCTCTGGGCAGAAGCCTCAGCCGTCAGACCTTCGAGCGCGGATGAGCGCCTTGGCATCACGCAGCTGGACACGTGAGGCGGGCAAGATCAACAGCCAGATCAGCATGCCAACCAGACCAGCCAGGACGCCCAACAACCCCGCAACCAGTGGTACTGCATCCTCAAGCACTCGGCAGACTGCCGCGGTAGCTATTGCTCCGATTGCGCCACCAGACAGCGCTAGGAGGCCGTTCCTTAGGAAGCCTTGCCATGGAAGATGGGCAGCTCTAGTCAGCCAAAAAAGGTTCAAAGGCCAGCTGAAGGCCATACCCGCGACGTAGCCCCAGGCGACGCCTTGAATTCCGCCGAACGCTCCGACTGCGAGAAAAGCCACAGCTACGGGCTTGCTCACCAGATTGTAGTGAAGCAGTTCAGCGCTCAACCCTTTAGTGATGAAGACCCAATAGCTCACATGATTGAAGACCCAGAGACAGCCACCGAGAGCCAGAATCTGGAAGACCGCGATCGTCGGACCCCACCCGGGCCCGAGCACCACGGGGACCAACTGAGGTGCCGCCGCCCCCACGGTGGCAAACACGGCGACGACTGCAGACCCAACTATGAACTCGACCTTCAGCAAGATCGCAGAGGTCGAGCGCCCTTCTTCACGCGCGCCATTCAGCATCGGCACTACTACTTGAGTCAGTGGGTCCATGAGTCGGGAGGCAGGCGCAGTGAAGATCTGATACGCACGGTTGTAGTAGCCCAGCGGAGTTGCTCCCTGAAGAGCGCCGATAAGCAGCGTGTCTGCATTGCTCTGGAGGAAGCTGAGCAGGTACGCCGCACCATAGTGAAACCCAGCTCGAATAATGCTCATCGAGCCGTATCCCCTACGGAATCGTGTGGGCGCCCAGCGGCTGAGCGCCCAGCGGGCGACGAGGGTCGAAACTGCGGCCACTAGCCCCTGCGCTACAAGCGCCCAGTACCCGAAGCCGGCAGCAGCTGACGCGACAGCCACGCCGAGCCCCAGAGCCTGCCCACCGACCTCGCTGGCCACGATCGCTACGAAACGCATCCGCCGCGCAAGGTCCACTTGGATCTGAGAGCCAATGCCACCGATGAGAATGATCAAAGCCATCACCGGCGCCACACCAGCCAACCGTGGCTCAGAGTAGAGCGTCACCACAGCCGGGGTGGCTGCAGCAAGCAGCGCAGCCGCAGATGTGGCCAGGCCCGTGTTTACCCAGAAGAGGTTGGAGGCCTGCTGATGGTTCAAGTTGGGCGATTGAAGCGCCGCCATTGGCATACCGAAGTCGCGGAGGAGATTCCCCAGAGTCACGAATACTGCGATCATCGCCACTAGCCCGAAGTCCGCAGGGCTCAGCATGCGTGACAGGATGGCCACTGAGGCAAACTGGATCACAAAGGTTGCAATACTCCCAAGAAGCGTTACCGTGCCTCCCCGAAGCCCCCTTGCGACAGCCTGGCTGGAACCGTGATCAGTGCCGCCACCACTTGAAACGTTATCCAGGTTCACGATCTGGTCTCGTAGCCTTCCACCTTCGAGTCCTTCTCTGGCGAAGCTAACGTCGCCTCGTTGCGCGCTCCACCCAAGAGCGCTCGGGCTTGTCGGCGAAAACCACTAGCGAGCGAACGCAGGCCCCTCACGACTCGTCCTGTCAGCGGCATCTCAAGTCGGCTGTAGCGCCGCATCTCACGCCTCATGGCTCGCAGGTAGTAGTCGAGGTCGGACGTCTCCCGGGCCACGGCAAAGGCCTCGTGACTCATGCGGGACATCCGCCTCCGCTGCCGAAGGAGAGCAGCACGACGTGGGCTAACTGCCTGACTGTCGGGCGCCACCCGCTTCCTTGGCACGGACATCCCGCCCGCCAGGTCATCTGCCAAACGCAACGCGAGCCCTTCGCGTCTGAACCGGAAACCTCCAGCCTGAGACTCAAGAGCCTTGGCCGCGCTCAGCGGAGCGACCGCAATCTCGCCTGCGAGTGCACCGGCGTTGAGCAGCAGATCCAGTCTTGGGTCGCGACTGATCACGAGACTGGTTCCCCCCTGGTCGGCGTACTCCGGAAGCCAGGCATCCCCGAAACTGATGTCAGCTGTATCGCCGACCACGTCGTCACAGAAGTTGCAGCATTCGGGTTGGAATGCGCCATGACCCCAGTTCGCACCGACCAGGTCCTGCATTGGCCGAGAGGACCACCCCTGCGAACCCGCGCAGCGGGCGGCAAAGCCGTAGTCGCTGGCGGACCGGCCCGGCAGCTTCGCTCGGAAGTCCACTTCCTCGAGCTCGCCAGGGGAGACTCCCACCTGCCAGGCAAGCGACTCGGCGAACGCCTGGGTCTTGCCGTGTCCGCACACCAGACTCACGAAGCAGACAATCGAATCCGCCATCGCTGGCCGCTCATTGCAGAGCGCGCGAGCTGCTCGGATATAGCACGGCAGACCCACGATTGCGATGCGTTTGCCAGTTCCTTCAGCCTCTCGGAGGACGGCCTCCATGGTCGTCGCATAGTACGCAGACTTCCGGCGCGAGCCATCGCTGGCCTTGTCTGTGATGCTGTACGAGAAGAGTCCCCCAGTACCCGCGGTGGACCGACCGACGTTGGCGACAGCGTCGATGAGGCCCTCACTGAGAAGGCGGTCAAGGGTCCAGGACGTCAAGCCGCCGGAACTGCTGCTCGCCAGTGCCTCAGGATCGTTGACACGACCCGCAAAGATCGCGGTGTAGGGGCCGAGGACAGGGTCTCTGGAGAGATTGGCGGAGGGGTGCGGCACCCCCAGATCGTCTTCGTTGGGCGCTTCATCTGAAAAGGGGCACACCCGACTCGCAGTGCGCACCAGTTCCTCCTCCACACCATCCAGATGTGCTCGATAGAGTCGTTGCGGGGTCAAGCTGATCGGGATCGCTCCCGAGGTCGCGGCCGAGCATGCACCACACCCGATGCAGATCCCGCGATCAAGGGTCTCTTCTATACGATGTGGCACCGCGACCGTCCTGGTTCTCAAACGTGACCGCAGACGCGCAACAAGCGCTGGGCTGCAGAGCTGACCATTACTCCCGGCACCATACAGCCCCTCGCTGGCCGCGGCTGCGCCTCCCTCCCAGAACAATTAGCCCCGGCGACTCATCAAGCTCCGCCGCTCACCGTAAAGTGGATCTACAGAACAAGAGGCTCGATGCGGGCAGGCGCGACCGCCCAGAGCCCCCCCCGGAGCAGACAGGCACTCCGTCTAGGGTCGCCCAGGTTGCTAGCATTCAGGCATCAAGTGACGTGCTCGGCAGTACCTAGGTGCGACTGAGCTGAAGGTACGGCAAGTAGCCTCACGAGGTCCGACGCCGGTGCTGATTGATGGACAAGTGGTGACTTGAAGCTTCTCCCTCAAGCGGCGTACGGAATCCCCGAGATCCGCACCCACGAGCGTCCGATGGGCTGAAGGGGACGGGAAGAGACATGACCCAGGACGTACACCCGACGGTGCGTCATCCGCACCCGCTCCTCGAGCACGCGGAGGCCATCCACCTGGCTGCAGCAGCCGTCACCACCTGGGCCGAGGCCCGCCAGTCGCGGGTGATGATAGTCAAGGGCCCCGCTCTCGAGTACCACGGCTTGAGGATGGGCCACAGTGCCGCCGACATTGACGCATTGTCAGACCGTCGCGGGTACAGCGGTCTTGTCCAGTCCGCCGAGAAATGCGGTTGGGCGCCGCGACCACAGACTGTGGGCGACACCTTGACAACGCATCACTCATTAACGCTGATCAACCCCGATTGGCCAATCGACATTGACCTGCATCACGAGTTCCCCGGCCTGCTCGCCGGTCCGGACCGGGCGTTCGAGGTGTTGTGGGAGCACCGAGAGCAGCTAGTGCTGGGCGGATTTGCGTGCTGGATTCCGGATCGTCTGTCGTCGATCGTGATTTGGGCGCTGCACTGCCTGCGCGGGGCACCCACGCAGCCCCGGCACGCCGACGAACTCGCCCAGCTTGTCAGCACGGTGCTACCCAAGCTGACCGAATCAGAACGACACGAACTGGCAAACCGGGCGATCGAGCTCGGCGCGGACGAGCCCTTACGGGCCGTGCAGCAATTCGCCGAGATCGTCGGCGACGAGCTCGGCCCACAAGTTGCGGATTCACGTGTGGCCTGGCTCGGGAAGGTCGCTCAGGCACGAGAACTCACGCCATGGCTACAAGTCCTGCGCGAGGCCCATCCGCGCGAGCGGCCGAGACTGGCCATGCTCGCGGTCTGGCCTTCGTCGCGCGACCTCCGCCTGATGGACGAGCACCTTGTAGATAGCCCCATTGGCCGCACACTGTCCCGGCTGCGGCGGGCCACTCGACTAATCAGCAGAATGGGCGGGCGACACGAGTAGCGAGCGTGCGCTACTCCGGATGAGACCACGACCCGATTGGTCAGGCATTTGGTCGTGGGCGACACCCGCTCCGGGTGGCCCCGCTGGCGATCAGCACTCGATCACGCCTCAGAACGGGGGTGGGGCCCTGTGCATCGATCGCACAGTCACAGGGGAGCTCACAGCCCATCCCTCTCGCACTGAACTCATGCAACCTGCGGATCTTCTGTGAGTCAGCCCTCGCTGAGCCGCGGATCGGCGGTCCTTGCCTACATGTCGCGGTAGCGCTTGGCGGCGGCGAGGTCGGCGCGGAGCTCGTCGATCGTGTGCTTCGGGCCGTAGCCGGGGGTGTCGCGCTGAATCCGCCAGCCCTCCGACAGCGGAGTGACCACGAGCGGGTCGAAGCCGATGGTGTCGATGAGCTCGGCGACGGTGGCAGCAGCGTCCGCATGATCGGAGAAAACGGCCAAGGCGCGGCGGTTCGGCGTGCCGGACGGGGTGGCGGTGTCGACGATCTGGGCCGCACCCAGATGGTTGAACGCCTTCACGACCTTCGAGGTCGGCAGGTGCGCCTGGAGCAGCTCGGAAACGGTGGTCGACTCGTCGTCCAGGACGGCGATGTTGCCGTCGCGCTGCGGATAGTAGTTGTTGGTGTCGATCACGACCTTGCCGGCCAGCGGCTCCACCGGAACCGTGTCGACGGCCTTCAGCGGAATGGTGACCACGGCGATGTCGGCCGCCTCGGCGGCTTCGGACACGGTGGCGGCGCGGGCGTTCGGGCCGAGCTCGGCGACCAGGTCGGCCAGAGTCTCGGGGCCGCGGGAGTTGCTGAGGACGACGTCGTAGCCGTGAGTGACGAGCGCCTTGGCGAGGTTGGAGCCGATGTTGCCGGCCCCGATGAGTCCAATAGTGGTCATGCCCGTAGCAACGGAGATGGCATTGCGCGCATTCCCCTGTAGATCGTGGGGGCGAAGCCTAGATCTGCGAGGTCTTGAACTTCGCAGCGCCGTACGCGGGCGCGATCTGGGAGTTCCAGGTGGCCAGGAAGGCGTCCTTGGCTGCGGCGACGTTCTCGTTCATCGCCCGAACCTGCTGGTAGAGCGGGCTACTCACACCTTCGGCGCAGCCGTTGGCCTGCTCGCTCTGCGCCCACTGCAGCCACACCTCGTCGGAGTCGTGCGACAGCTGAAGCGCGTTCCGCAGACTGGCTACCAGCTCCGACCCGTTCGGCACGGCGTCTACCGGGGTGGACTCGAGGGCATCGAGCAGCTCCTGCCGGTTGGCCAGCACGTCGTTGAAGGACGTCAGCGCACGCTCGAGGTCGGAGCAGCCTCTCACCTTGTCGACGGCGGACTGGAGGTTGATACGTCCCGCCATCGACTTCTGCAGAATCTGGGCCAGATAGCGAACCTGATCCTTTGCGTTGTCGTCCGGGGCTTCGACGCCGTAAGAGCCGTTGCCTTTGCCGACCCCTCCCTGTCCGTGCCCGTCGAAGTAGTTCCACTCCGCCCCGTGCTGGGTGACCGTGCCGCCGGCATCAGTCACGCTGACCACGGCCGGGGAACGGTAGGCGCAGACCGTCCGGCCGTCCGCGGACCCGCAGTAGCCGCCGTTGCGGTACACCACGGAGCCGAGTTCGCTGACGGCCGAGCCATCGGCGATCCGCATTGCGGTTGGGGAGCCCGCCGACGTTCCGCAGATGAGCAGCCAGCCGCCGCTGTAGGTGGACAGTGAGATGGGCCACGACCCTGTCGGGCAGACGGGCAGTCCGGACGGAACCGAGACCGTGACCTCGCCGGCGACGTCGTTCCACGACCGAACCGCCGGCGCCTCAGTGACGGTTCCTCCGATGTCGGTGTAGACCACCTGGCCGCCGAGCGCGACCCGCACCCGCGTGCCGTTGTCGAAGGCGACCTGGTAGCCGCCGTCGGCAAAGTCGAGCCCCGTCGCCCGCCAGTCCGAGTGTGCGGGGAACACGACGGAGTAACCGGTGTCGTTGCGGCAGAGCAGGATCGCACCGTCGGCGTACTGCGTCCATGAGATCGCGGTCATGCCGGACGGGCACGCCGGCGCGTCGGCGGGGACGGTGAGAGACGTCGACGTCGACGTCGGACGAAGCATCGAGAAGGTGCCCTCTGCAGAGCCAGTGTCGGCGGTCATCGCACCGTCCAGGTTGTCCACGACAATGCCGTCGAGGCTTTCGACCTCGGGCGCGAACGGCGCAGACCTCAGTGCATGGAGTTCAGCGCCTGCGACAGCGCCCGCGCGGGACCACAGGATGTCGCCGTTCTCGGCCTTGAACATCGTGAGCTCGGAGGTGCCGGCCGCGATCGGAGAGACGGAATCTGTATGAGTGGCCTCAACGAGCAGCTCGCCGTCCGCGGTGAAGGTCGGAACGATCACCGCCATCTCCTCCCCGCCAGCGGGAACGACCACGTCGGCCTGCCACAGCAACGCACCGGTGTCCTCGGCGAGCATCGACACCACCCCAGCGCGCGAGTCGCGAGGCTGGCGCGCCAGAGCGATCAGGCCATCGTGGTAGGCAAGCAGATAGTCGCCGTTGGAACCGTCGTCCAGCGTCCAGTCGGTCGAGGTCGTGGGCCCAAGTCTGGTCGACCACAACGTGGGGCCGGAGAGACTGTCGGCACCGCTGGCGGGATCGAATGCAGCCACACCGTCCGCGGTCTGCCTGAGGGGGTGCTTCGGCAAAGCGGTGGTGGTGACCGAGATGCCGCCCACGCCGATCGTGCTCATTTGGGTGCCGTCGGGCGCAGTCGACTGCTTGGGTGTGGTGCCCTGGTCGCCGCCCTGCAGGACGTTCTGGGCCACCCATTGGACGGTGGCCGGCTGGTCGCTGCCGGTTCCGTCGAGGATGACCTTGCCGTCAGCGGCGTTCAACGCTCCCCAGCGCCCCGTGACGATGCCATGGTTGATCCGCCCGGCGGAGTTGGTGGCGTCGGCTCCGGCGAAAACGGCCAACGGGCGGTCACTCGTCCACACGAATGCGGAGCCGTCGTCCGCCAATTTCGCGACCCGTAGTTTGTTGAGTCCGGAATCGGTGCTGGGCTCTTCCAGCCAGGAGGCGAAGAGCCCGCCGTTGATGACGAAGGTGGACCAGCCGTACACGTCCTCCTGCCCATCGGGGATCCCGGCACCGAGTTCCTGGCTGGAAGGCGTTTCGGTGGATGCACCCGTGGCCATGTTCACCAACTCAGTGGGGTAATAGCCCATCCGTCCACCCTGGCAGCGCAGGACCGATCCCCCCACCATGCCGCCACACTCCTCACCGGAGTAGGCCGACCAGGAACGCTCTCCCGTCGAGCTATCCACCGCCAGGACGGTGCCGCTCGCGGTGGACGTGTTCACCGTGAAGGCCACGAGGTTCTGCGCACGTCCCGCGTACGCATAGCCTTCGTTGCCGCCGCCATCGGGATCGGTCCGGGCAACGACCTTCGCCGGGTTCAACCGCCACACCTCGCTGGACCCGTTCGACCACAGCGAGGCACGAGGCGGCGTACCCGTGACCTTCAGCTGCGCCGCTCCGCCGACGCTCGAGCCACCAGTGCTGGACGCCGCTGGCGAGAACAGCGTGACGGCAGCGAAAGCGGTGGCGCCGACCAGGGCCAGGGAAAGAGCGACGATCCCGGCAATCAATGGGACGCGGCTGGGAGCGGGTGGCACCTGGGCCTGGAACGGTTCGGCTGGAGGAGGCGGCGGTACCGCTGACGGTGCGATTCCGTCCGCGCTCTCAGGAGCGAGCCGCCAACCGCAGCGGGCGCAGGTGTCGCCCGACGCAGAAAGGTATCCGCAGGTCGGGCATTGAACGGCCATGGCGTCTCTCCAACCTTCTTGCCGCACTCCCGCACGACAATTCTTTGGGAAGCCTAGCCATTCTGGCCGAGCAAATCCGCTCCTCCCGGGCGTCTTGCAGCCGAATGGCGGGCGACTCCGCAGTCGTAGACGCCGCGTATGTCGCAGTTGAGGTCCTCCAGACCACCAATCGAGATCATCAAGGCCCATCCCAGATGTCACAATCAGTCCGCCGTCCGCGCGGTCGATCCTGTCGAGTAGAGGTGAGATTCTCCGTGTTCTTTGGATTCATCCGCCTAAGTGGAGTCCAGCAGAGTGGTGTACGGGTCCCGGTGAGCGTGTCGCTGCGGAATGGGTGAGCACCTTCAGGCCACCCTGCTCACCGGCGACCGACGCCTCTCCAGATCCACCGGACCCCGCTGCCCGATTGAAGTCTTCAAGACCCTCCCCTGACGTCATCAGGCTGCGGTGCTGGCGGGCTTGCGGGCTTGCGGGCCACGCTGTCGCCACACGGCGACAGCGTGCTACTGTCGTCGCATGGCGACAGTATCTGTACGGGATGCATCCGAGCTTGGAGCGGCAGTGCGAGATGCACGCACACGCCTGGGGATGTCCCAAGTCGAACTGGCAGCCGAGGCCCGCGTCGGCCGCCAATGGCTTGTCGAGTTCGAAGCCGGAGACAAGCTCTCCGCACCGTTCGACATGGTCATGCGGCTCCTCGTCGCACTCGGACTCGACGTCACCTTCGACTCGACCGTCCCCGTACGGGCCCGAAGGCCAGAATCGTTCACGCCGAAAGCCTCCGAGATCCTGGCTCGCTACGCACCACAGGATCGCCCGAAGTGAGCGAGCTGCACATCCTCATGAACGCCGAACACATCGGCACGCTCACCGGACGCGGAACTGCGGTCAGAGTCAGCTACGACCGGGACCTCGACCCTGCGACAGCCGTCCCGCTGTCACTGAGCATGCCGCTGGAACGGAACAGGCACCGCGGAACCCCGGTTCACAACTGGCTGTCAGCGCTGCTGCCAGACCGACCGCCACTGCTCACACGGTGGCGCCGTGACTTCGGCGTCACCGACAGCAACCCGGAAAGCCTGCTTGCCCACATCGGTGAAGACGTGGCCGGCGCGGCCCAGTTCGTCCGCGACGACCGCCTCGAAGCGAACATGGGCAGAACCGGCACATTGCATCGGCTCTCAGACGACGACATCGCAGGGCTAGCCATCGCAGCCAAGCAAGACAGCCTCCCCTACGACCCGGACACGTCCACCGGCCAGTTCTCGCTGGCCGGAGCCCAGGCGAAGTTCGCCTTGCAGAAGCTCGACGACGGATGGGCGCTGCCGGCCGGAGCCGAGCCGTCGACTCACATCTTCAAACCGGCGATCCCTGGCCTTGAAGATCAGGGCGTCGGCGAGGCCGCCACCATGCGTATCGCAGCCAAGGTGGGCCTTCCTGTCGCACGAACCTTCATCACCGAGTTCGCAGGACAACGCGTCATCGGCGTAGAACGCTACGACCGGGCCCGGGACGACGCCGGCCGATGGTGGCGGGTCCACCAGGAGGATCTTTGCCAGTGCTACGGGCACGACCCTCTCCACAAGTACGAGTCGCAGGGTGGCCCCGGGGTGACGCGCTGTGCGGCGCTGATCCGGGAGTTCGGCAATGAACGCGACGTCGAAACCTTCGCACGGGCGATCATCTTCAACTACCTGACGAAGGGCTCGGACGCGCACGCCCGCAACTACTCCATGCTGCTCACACCAGGTGATGTGCGGCTGGCGCCGCTGTACGACCTGAACAGCACCCTGCTGTTCGGAGAGACCGCGGAGGCTCGCACCCTCGCCATGAGAATCGGCGGCGAAGACCGGCTGGACTCCATCAGCCTCGGCAACTGGAAGCTGTTCGCCAGCGAGGTGAAACTCGACGAGGCATGGGTCCTTCACCAGGTGCAGACGATGGCCGCCGCCATTCCGAGCGCTGCCGCCGACGTGTGCGCCCAACCGGATCTGGCTGCGATCGCCCCGAAGGCCCTGCACAGGCTGGCTGAACGCTGCACGCAATGGGCGTCGCGGGCGTCCGCTCAGTCGCTCGGCGGGCCGCGTGCGTCCTTGCCTGGTTACCGGCGGCGGGCGTAGGTGCTGCTCACGGGTGTCAGGCGACCAGGCGTCCGCCGGGGATCGCGGCGAGCAGCTCCACTGTGTACGGGTCCTGCGGGTTGTCGAAGATCTCCTCCGGGGTCCCGCTCTCGACGAAACGTCCGCGCTGCATCACGTGGACCTCGTCGGAGATCATCCGGACCACGGCCAGGTCGTGGCTGATGAACAGGTAGGCCAGGCCGAGTTCGGATTGCAGCTGGGCAAGCAGCTTCAGAATCTGCGATTGCACCAGGACGTCCAGAGCCGAGACGGCCTCGTCCAGGACGACCAGGTCGGGATCCAGGGCCAAGGCGCGGGCGATCGCCACCCGCTGCCGCTGGCCACCGGACAGTTCGTGCGGCAGCCGGGAGGCGAACTCCGGGGCCAACGCCACCTTCTCCAGCAGCTCGTTCACCCGGGCCCGGCGGCTGTCGGCGTCCCCGATCCTGTGCACCTGCAGCGGCTCGGCGATGCTCTGGCCCACCGTGTAGCGCGGGTCGAGCGAGGAGTACGGGTTCTGGAAGACCGGCTGCACCCGGCGCCGGAAGCCGAACAGCTCGCGGCCCTTCAGCCCGGTCACATCGACGCCGTCGAACATGATCTTGCCGGCCGTGGGCTGCTCCAGGCCGAGCAGCAGGCTGGCCGTGGTCGACTTGCCCGAGCCCGACTCCCCCACGATCGACACCGTCGTCCCCGGACGAATCGCGAAACTCACCTGATCGACCGCGGTGAACGTCCGCGGCTGGCCGGATTTCGCCGCCCGAACACCGAACTCCTTGACCAGGCCGACCACCTCCACCAGCGGCGGACGATCCTGCTCCACCGTCCGGCTCACCAGCGGCTCACGGCGTGAGGCCAGGCTCGGCGCGGCCGCGATCAGCTCACGGGTGTAGGGGTGCTCGGGGGCGCCCAGCACCTGCGCCGACGGCCCCTCCTCGACCACCTCGCCGTGATACATCACCACGATCCGGTCGGCCCGTTCGGCGGCCAGCGCCAGGTCGTGGGTGATCAGGAAGACCGCCGTGCCCAACTCGTGGGTCAGCGACTCCAGCTGGTCCAGGACGCGGCGCTGCACGGTCACGTCCAAGGCCGAGGTCGGCTCGTCGGCGATCAGCAGCCGCGGCCCGCAGGCCAGGCCCATGGCGATCAGTGCCCGCTGCCGCATGCCGCCGGAGAACTCGTGCGGATACTGCCGGGCCCGGTTCGCCGGCTCCGGAATGCCGACCATCTCCAGCAGGTCGATCACCCGCTGGTCGGTCTCGCGTCCGTGGGTGCGTCCATGCACCTCCAGAGCCTCACCGATCTGATCGCCGACTCGCATCAGCGGGTTCAGGTTCGACATCGGATCCTGCGGCACCAGGCCGATCCCGGCCCCGCGCAGGCCGATCAGCTCGTGCTCGCCGAGGTCGGCCAGCTCGCGTCCCTCGAAGCGGATGCTGCCGGCCGTGATCACCCCGTTCTCGGGCAGCAGCCGGTTCACCGCGGACGCCGTCGTGCTCTTTCCCGAGCCGGACTCCCCCACCACGGCCACCGTCTCGCCGGCCGCCACACTGATGCTGACGTCTTTCACCGCAGGCACCAGCGAGCCGCCGGTGCGGAACGACACACACAGGCCGCTGATCTGCAGGACGGGCTCAGCATCCATCGTTGGCATCCTCTCCGGCCGGACGGCCAGGTTCCATCTTGTCGGTGACCCGCGCCCACAGCGAGGCGGTGTCGGTCGGATCTTCGGCGAACAGCCGGTTGGTGAGCATCACCATGGCCAGCTCCTGATCGGGGACGAAGCCGACCGCGCAGCCGGTGAAGCCCGGATGCCACAGCAGCCGCACCTCGCGGCCGTCGATGCGCCACGGCTGGCTGCGCCAGCCCATGGCCTGGCCGGCGTCCGGGCCGTCGGCGAAGACCTGGGTGCGCAGGTCGGTGCCCCACAGGTCGGCCGCCGCCGGGGAGGCCAAGGACTGCGCCAGAGTCAGCAGATCGTCCGCGTGGGCGAACAGGCCGGCGTGGCCACTGACCCCACCGAAGCCGTGAAAAGCGTTGCCGTCGTTGGCCTCACCCAGCGTCGGCTGATCGCGCCAGCCGAAGCCGTCCGCCTCGAACAGGACGGGGTACGGCTGACCGGTACGAACCATCTCCTGCTCGACCTGATCGCCGCGACCACCGGCGGCCACGTCGCCGATGATCGGGCCGTAGCTGAGGCTGCGCAGGCCCAGCGGCTCGGCCACCAGGGTCCGCACCGCCGCACCCAGCCGGACCCCGGCGACCGCCGCCACCACCTGGCCCAGCAGCATGAAGCCCAGATCGGAGTAGTGCCGCTCCTGGCCCGGCCGATACCGCAACGGCAGGGACGCCAAGGCCGCCCGCGGGCCGGTGTCGGCCAAGTACAGCGGCTGCCACTCCCACAGCCCGGCCCGATGCCACAGCAACTCGGCCAGCGTCGTCTCGGGTGCGCAGGCGGTGTCCGGCAGATACCGGCTCAACGGATCGGTGAAACTCAGCTCGCCCAGGACGGCCAGTCGATGCAGCGCACAGGTGGTGACCACCTTGGTCACCGAGGCCAGATCAAAGACGGTGTGCGCGGTGACCAGCTCCCCACCAGGACGGGTCAGCCCGCCGGTGACCAGCTCCCGTCCGTCCGGGCCGGCAAAACCGACCACGGCACCCAGCGGGGCCCGCCGTCCGGTCAGGACGGACGCCAGCGCGTCAGCTGCCGTCATCATCGGCCCCATCGGCGACCAGGTCCTTGTGCAAGCTCAGCTCGGGCTCACCGAACTCCGGCTCGATCCGGGTCCGTCCGTCCGGCAGCCAGCCCCGGGAACGGTAGAAGGCCACCGACGGCGCATTGCCGGCGAACACCCACAACTGGGCACGGGTCTGGCCGGCGGCCAGGAAGGCGCCATTGGCGTGGTCGAGCAGCTTCGTGCCCAGGCCGAGGCCTTGGGCCTGTGGCGACACGTACAAGGAGTGCACGGCACCCTCGGCACCGGACGCATCGAACCTGGTCAGGCCGAGGATCCGGCCATCGGCCACAGCCACCACCGTGGTGCCGGACGTCGAGGCCAGCACCCGGCGCCACAAGGCGTCTGCCTGCTCGTCGGTCATGGTCGACACCAGGGAGGCCGGCAGCACCGCGGCATAGCTGCCCCGCCAGCACGCGAGGAAGACCTCGACCACCTGCTCCAGGTCGTCGAGGCTCGCCTCACGCAGCACGATGTTCACCGAACCGGGCCGCTCGCCAGCATTCGCAGCGAATCGAGCCGGTCCACCGGCTCGGGCAGCACCAGCGGGCCGGTGCCGGGCGTGATGGCCCCCAGAATGCTGGGTGTGCGGGCACCCGTCCCACCCGGAGCGATGCCGGGCAGACCGTGCATCGTGCACCAGCCGATCAGCGCCATCAGGACCGCTTCCTTGGTGTCGACCGGCAGCCCGATCTCGTCGGTGAGCACCACCTCGACCTCGGGCAGCAGCTCCCGAAGCCGACGCATCAGCAGCGGATTGCGGCAGCCGCCGCCGGACGCGGCCAGGTAGCCGACCCCGGCCTCGCGGACCGCGTCGGCCACCGTGCGGGCACTCAGCTCGATCAGAGTGGCCAGCAGGTCGGCGTCGCTCGGATGGCGACCGGACGCCGCCAGCGCCCGCTCGACGTAGTCGAGGTTGAACAGCTCCTTGCCGGTGCTCTTCGGCGGGGTCAGCCGGTAGTACGGCTCAGCCAACATCGTGGCCAGCAGGGCCTCGTCCACCTGGCCGCTGAGGGCGATCGCGGCGTCCTCGTCGTAGCCCAGCGGGTTCAGCCCGCGGGCCACCACCACGGCGTCGGCCAACGCATTGGACGTGCCGATATCCCAGGCCGCGATCCCGCGCTCGCTGATCACCGTCATGTTCGAGATGCCGCCCAGGTTCAGCGCACCGGAGATCCCCGGACGCCCCTTCAGCAGCAGATAGTCGATGAAGGAGGCCAGCGGAGCCCCCTGGCCGCCGACGGTCAGATCGCGGGCCCGAATGTCGGCCACCACCGGCACCCCGGTCCGCTCGGCGATCCAGGCCGGCTGGCCGATCTGCAGGGTGCCGAGCGCCTGGTTGGCCTCCACCCAGTGGTAGACGGTCTGGCCGTGCGAACAGATGGCGTCCACCGGGCCACCCTCGCCGATCGCGGTGGCCGCCGCGTCGGCGAAGGCCTGGCCGATCCGGGTGTCGAGTTCACAGACCTCGGCCAGCGTGGTCGCCGCCGGCGGCAGCATGGCGATCAGGTCGGCGCGCAGCTGCGCCGGGTACGGCGTCGAGCCGGCGTGGACGATCCGTCCGGTCAGCTCACCGTTCACGGCCTCGAACTCGACAGTGGCCACGTCGATGCCGTCGTGCGAGGTGCCCGAGATCATTCCCAGAACGCGCATCACGACACCTCCAAGGCGGTCCGCAGCCGGCCGCCCGCTGTCCGAAGCCGGGCCTCGGCGGTGGCCCGGTCGGTGGCGGCGATCAGCATCAGGCTGGCCAGCTTCACGTCGAAATCGACGGCGGCCAGGGCGTCCGCCGCCACATCTCTTGGTACTTGCGCGATCAGTTCCACCATCCGAATCGCCCGCTCGCGCAGCTTGTGATTGGTCGCCTTGAGGTCGACCATCAGGTTCCCGTAGGTCTTGCCGAGGCGGACCATCACGATGCTGGAGAACATGTTCAGCACCATCTTCTGGGCGGTGCCTGCCTTGAGCCGGGTGGAGCCGGAGATCACCTCGGGCCCCAGCTCGATCTCGATGGCCAGCTCGGCGGACGCGCTCAGCCGGGTGCCGGTGTTGCAGGACAGCCCCACGGTGAGCGCCCCGAGCTGGCGGGCCCGCTCGATGGCCCCGATCACGTACGGGGTGCGGCCACTGGAGGCGATCCCGACCACGGTGTCCAGCGGCCCGATCGCGGCCTCGGAGACGGCCTGGGCGCCGGCCTCGGCGTCGTCCTCGGCACCCTCGATCGGGTTGACGATGGCGTTCGGGCCGCCGGCCATGATCGCGAAGACCTGCTCGGGCGGGGTGCTGAACGTCGGCGGGCATTCCGAGGCGTCGACCACGCCGATCCGTCCGGCCGTCCCGGCCCCGACGTAGACCAGCCGTCCGCCGGCCTGCATCCGCTCGGCGGCAGCCTCGATCGCCGCGGCGATGGACGGCAACGCCGCTCTGACCGCCGGCGCCACCGTCGCGTCCGCCTGGTTCATCACCTCGGTCAACTCGGCCACCGACATGGTGTCCAGCAAGGCGTAGGCGGGGTTGACCGACTCGGTGACCAGGTCGGCCAGTTCCTCGTCGAGGCTTGTCATTTGGTTCCTCTGTTTCTGGGGTCGAGAGAATCGCGCAGGCCGTCGCCGAGCAGATTGAGCCCGACCACGAAGAGCACGATGACGATGCCGGGGGCGGCCATCGTCCAGGGAGCGATGTAGACCAGGGTGCGGGCCTCGTAGATCATCGAGCCGAGCGACGGAGCCGGCGGCGGCGCACCCAGCCCCAGGAAGCTCAGCGACGCCTCGGTGAGCACCGCCCAGGACAGCGACAGCGTCACCTGGACGATCACGATCGAGGTGATGTTCGGCAGCACGTGGCGGAACATGATGGCCGCCCGGCTCTGGCCGGTGCTGGTGGCCGCCTTCACGTAGTCGATCTCGCGCAGCGACAGCACCGGGCCGCGGGTGACCCGGATGAAGATCGGGACGTAGACGATGGCGATGGCCACCGCGATGGTGAACCAGCTGCGATCGAGCACCGAGGCCAGCGACAGGGCCAGCAGCAGCGGCGGGAAGGCGAACAAGACGTTGGTGACGCCGCTGACCACCGCGTCGGGGGCGCCCCGGTAGAAGCCGGCCACCACCCCGGACAGGGTGCCCACGACGGTCGCGAAAGCCACCGCCACCAGGGCGATCAGTGCCGAGTTGGCCACTCCGGCGGCCACCCGGGAGAACACGTCACGGCCGAACTGGTCGGTGCCGAACCAGTGCTCGGCCGACGGCGGACGCAGCCGCAGCGCCGGCGTCTGGGCCAGCGGATCGTAGGGCAGCAGGCCGAAGGCCGCGGCCAGGCAGAGGACGGCCAGCAGCCCGACCACGATCAGGCCGGCCAGGCCGCTGCGGCTACGCAGCAGCAGCCGGAGGCGTTCGCCGGCGCGTCCCTGAGCCAGGGCGGCGGGCGCGGAGCCAGAGATGTCGGTCATTCGGCACGCACCCTCGGGTCGATGATCCGGTAGAGAAGGTCGGTGAGCAGGTTCACGATCACGAAGGCCAGCGCGATCAGCAGCACCGTGCTCTGCACGACCGCGTACTCCTTCTGCTGGATGCCGAGCAGCACCTGCCGTCCGATGCCGGGCAGCGAGAAGATCTGTTCGACCACGACCGCCCCGCCCAGCAGATAGCCGAACTGCAGACCGGTCATGGTCACGATCGGCACCAGGGCGTTGCCCAGGACGTGCCGGAACTGCAGCCGCCGCGGGCCGACGCCCTTGGCCCGGGCCGTCCGGATGAAGTCATTACCGCGCACCTCGAGGACGGCCGTCCGGGTCGTCCGCATGATCGGGGCGGCGATCCCGAAGCCGAGCACCAGCGATGGCAGCAGCATCTGCTGCAGATTCAGCAGCGGATTCTCGGTCAGGTGGGCGAAGGCCTCGCCGTTCGGGTTGAACTTGAGAGTGGCCGACAGAATCGCCAACAGGGCGGTGGCCAGCAGGAAGGCCGGGATCGACAGGCCCAGCAGGCCGACGGTCTGGCCGAAGGCGTCCCGGGGCGAATCCGGCTTGGAGGCCGACAGCATGCCCAGCGGGATGCCGATCAGCAGAGCCAGGACGATCGAGAAGACCGCCAGTTCGAGAGTCACCGGGAGCGACTGTGCGGTGAGGTCGACGACGCTCACCTGCGCCCGGGACGAGAAGCCGAGGTTGCCGGTGAAGATATTGCCGAGCCAGCTGAAGAACTGCACGACCAGGGGTTTGTCCAGGCCGTAGTAGGCCTCGAGGGCGGCCCGCTGGGACGGGGTCAGCGCGGCGGCTTCGGTACCCAACCCGGCGGTGATCTGGTTGCCCGGAATGGCACGCAGCATCACGAAGACGAAGACCGCCACCCCGAACAGGGTTCCGAGGGCGGACAGGACCCGACGAAGAATCGGGTGCGCGGCAATGGCTCTGACGGCAGTCATAGTGCAAGTGTCCCGGTGGGGTGGGCCAGGATCGGCCCACCCCACCGACGAACTCAGCCCAGCGTGGTCTCGCGCAGGTACTGCAGCGAGCTATTGGCCATCGGAGTGAATCCGGCGACCTTCGAGGTGGTCGCGGTGTAGGTGTAGCTGGTGAACATCCAGATCCACGCCGCATTGTCCTCGAGGTTGTTGGAGATCTGGGTGTAGATCTCCTTGCGCTTGGCCAGGTCGGAGGTCTGACGACCCTCGGCGAAGAGCTTGTCCAGCTCGGGCGAGGAGTAGCCAGCGACCTTGTTCAGGTTGCCGGTGCTGGTGAAGTACCGGCTGTAGGAGCCGTCGGGGTCCGGACGTCCACCGTTGAGGGCGACGGCCGCCTCGAAGTCGGCTGCGATCCACTTGTCGACGTAGGCGCCCGATTCCAGGACGTCCAGGTCGAGGGTGATCTTGGCCTCAGCGAGCTGGGCCTTCAGGCTCTGCGCCTCGTTGACCGAGGTCGAGTACTCGCCCTGGGACACGATGGCCTTCACCGTGACGCCGTCCGACTTGCCGGCCTTGGCCAGGTACTCGGCGGCCTTGGCCAGATCCCGGGTCGGGCAGGGCCGCGAGTTGGGATCGGAGCGGAACGCCGGGGACGTGATCGGGCCGGTGACTTCACCCTCGCCCTGGGCGGCGGTGTCGAGCACCTGCTGGCGATCGATGGCGCACTGCATGGCCAGCCGGACGTTCACGTCGGTGAGCGGACCCTTGCGGGCGTTCAGCTGCAGGACGTGGTAGCTCAGCTGCGGGGTCTTGGCGACGGTGAGGCCGGCCGCGGAGGCGGTCTGCGACACCAGCGGATCGTCGAAGACGGCGAACTGGACGTTGCCGGACTGCATGGCCGAGACGATCGACGACTCGTCGGGGATCACCCGGAACTCGATGCCGTCGAGCTTGGCCTTGTCGCCCCAGTAGGCGTCGTTGCGGGCCAAGGTGAGCGACTGGCTGGCCTTGCGCTCGGCGAACTTGAACGGGCCGGTGCCATTCGGGGCGGTGCTCAGCTTCGCCTCGGTGTCATCGGAGGAGAGCATGGCCATGTTCACCGAAGCCAGGTTGGCCAGCAGGCCGGCGTCCGCATTGGCCAGGTGCAGGGTGACGGTGTTGGCGTCGGTGGCGTCAACGCTCTTCACCGAAGCCAGGGACGCGGCCGCAACGGCTGCGGTGGCCTCTTCCTTGATCTTGTCCAGGGAGAACTTCACGTCGGCGGAGTCGAACGCGCTGCCGTCATCGAAGGTGACGCCCTTGCGCAGGTGCAGGGTGACGGTCAGGCCGTCGCTGGAGGTGTCCCAGGACTCGGCAAGGCCGGGGACGACGTTCAGGTCCTTGTCGAACTCGGTGAGCGTGCCGTAGATGGTCTGGAGGACGTTCACGGCCTGGAACTGAGTGGCCTTCCAGGGGAACAGGGTGTCGGGGTCGCTAGTGACGCCAACGACCAACGTGCCGCCCGCGGCTGCAGGGGCGGAGGCGGATCCGGACGCGGAGGCCGACCCCGACGGCGTCGGTGCCGTCGAGCAGCCGGAGACGACGAGGGCAAATGCCAACGCCAAGCCGGCTGATGCGGTCAATCCACGCCGTGCGTGGCTGCCAAGAATCATGGGCATACTCCTCAATGCAAGGTGCCCTGAAGTGGAGCCGGATAGGGCACTCGGTGGTTGACGTCACAAAAGTACACAGAAGCCTGTCCACGTGTAACTATCTTCCTTAGACTCGTTACACAATTGCAACGAGGTCCCTCGCAGCACCGACCACGACCAGGAGTCGACATGCCCCACCCCGTCCCATGGACCCCGGTTGGCCAGCACGCGCTTGTGAACATCCGAGCCATCATGCCCGAGCTGCGACCCAGCGAGCGCCGGATCGCCGAGCTGTTCATCGCCGACCCGGCCGCGGCCGCGGAACTGTCGATCCACGAGGTTGCCGACCGCTGCTCCACCTCGACCACCTCGGTGATCCGGTTCTGCCGCACCCTGGGCTACCAGCACTTCCGCGACCTGCGGATGGACGTCCTGCGCGAGGTGACCCGGGAGTCGATCGAGACCGCCGGGCTGCCCGAGGCGTCCGGCGACATCGACCAGAACGACACCCTGGCCGATGTGGTGGCCAAGGTCTCCCTGGCCGAGACCATGTCGATCGCCGACACCGCCAAGACCCTCGAGATCGAGGCGCTGCAGCGGGCCGTCGAGATCGTCTCGGCCGCGGACCGGGTGGACATCTTCGGGGTCGGGGCCAGCTCGTTCGTCGGTGACGACCTGCAGCAGAAGCTGATCCGGATCGGCCACGCAGCCCTCAACTGGACCAGTACGCATTCGGCGTGGACGTCCGCGGCCACCCTGAATGAGCGGGGCGTGGCCATCGCCATCTCCCACGGCGGCGCCACCTCCGACACCGTCGAGTTCCTCGCCCTGGCCCGCAGCTGCGGCGCGGCCACCATCGCCATCACCAACCACACCCGCTCACCGCTGACCGCGCACGCCGATGTGGTGCTGGCCACGGCAGCCCGCGAGACCGGCTTCCGCTCCGGAGCCCTCGGCAGCCGGATCGCCCAGCTGATGGTCGTCGACTGCCTGTTCATCGGGGTGGCCAAGGCGAACTTCGATCAGTCGATGAACGCGATCCGACGGACGTATGCCGCCACCCACCGGCTCGCCGGGCCCGGGTCACTGCGGCAGATGGACGACGCCTGAGCGGACCCGTCCGGTCAGCTGATCCGGTTCACCACCGGGACCGAGACGCGAATGTCGTCGCTCACAGTGTTTCGCGCGGCCCGCTGGTCCAGGGTGAAAGTGCACTGAATCGTCACCGCGCCGGTCTGGGCTGCCTTCCATGAACTAAGCGTGTAAGTCTGGGTCGTGCCAGCAGCCTGGAACTTGTAGCCGGACGGGATCCGCGAGTCCCTGGTGCGCTGCGTGTTCGTGTGCGGGATCGTCAGCGTGACGATCGAGCCTGACACCGCGCCCGACTGGGTGGCGATCGCGCTCAATCGCTGGCGCTCGGACTGCGCAGCGGGTGAGCCGTTCTGGGCCGTCACGGTCAAAGCGATCGAGTAGGTCGCACCCTGGATGGCGTTGAAGGTGTAAAACGCGGTGATCGTCGCAGCACTGCCGTTGGTGTCCGAACCCGAGGTGAACGATCCGGCCGGCGCCGTGCCGGGGATGTAGTCGAACGTAGCGTGACCACTGCTGCCATCTGCAGGCAGGAAGCCCGTACCGCCGGCCTGGGTGAGCGCGCCACCGGACTTGGAGAAGGTGGTCGGCAGCACCGTCACCGGCCCCACCCCCTGGGACGCCGCGAACGCCGGCGTGGCTGTGGCTACAGCAATCACCGGTACTGACCAGGCAATGCCGGCCACGACCGTCCGTCTGCTGAGCTTGTATTCGCCCGGTTCCGCCAAACCAGACAAAGGCTCCATCTTCGGACCCCCCGATCCCGATGAGACCGCCGAAACGGCCCCCACTGGGCGGCCCACCGCCGACCACTGTGGCGGCAAGCCTAGCCGGGATACAGGTCCCCCATAAGGGGGACGCACCGGCGCGGGTGGCGCGGACTCGTCCGACCGGATCGGCACAGAGGGTGAAGAACCGGCAGCGCGCGCCGACCAGGCTCGATACGATCGGCGATACGCCGGGGGGCGTTGAATCGGGGGGATTCACGGGTGGAACTCAGGGACTACGTGCGCCTACTGCGCAGTTACTGGGCAGGGGTTTTGGGGCTGTTCCTGCTCGGCGTGGCCGTCGCGGGCGGCTGGAGCCTGCTCCAGCCCAAGATCTACACCGCCGAGGCCAGCGGCTACGTGGCCGCCCAAGGCGCCACCGACCTGGGCACGTCCATGGTCGGCGACCAGTTGGCCCAGTCGAAGGTGAAGTCCTACCTCGACATCGGCACCTGGCGGGCCGTGGCCGAGTATGCGATCGCCGACCTGAAGCTCAGCACCACTCCGGAGGAACTGGTCAAGCAGGTCAGCGTCAGCAACCCCACCAACACCGTCATCATCCAGGTCAGCGCGTCCGCGGCCACCCCCGAAGCCGCCCGTGACCTGGCCCAGGCCTGGATCCGCGGCATCATCGCCCAGATCGAACAGATCGAAGGCGCGGACGGGAAGACGCCGCCGGTCACCGTGATCCCCGGTGACTCGGCCCGGCTGCCCACCGCGCCCAGCTCGCCCAACATCCGGCTCAACCTGGCTCTCGGCGCCCTGATCGGGCTGCTGCTCGGCTTCGCCTATGCGGTGATCCGGGATCGGGTCGACCAGCACGTCCGCTCGGCCGAACAGGTGGAGCGGGTCACCGGCGTCGCCGTGGTCGGGGCGCTGCCGCTGGAGCCGGCACTGGTCAAGAGCCCGACCGTCCTGGCCGGCGATGACGTCCGGGCGCACACCAAGCTGGCCGCGGTCGGCGAGGCGCTGCGCGGGCTACGCACCAATCTGCAGTACATGAGCGTGGACGACCCGCCGCAGGCCATCGTGGTGACCAGCCCACTGCCGGGCGACGGCAAGTCGTTCACCGCAGCCAACCTGGCCATGACCATCGCGGCCGCCGACCGTCCGGTGGTGCTGATCGACGGAGACCTGCGGCGTCCGATGGTGGCCACACTGTTCAACCTGCCCAACGACGCCGGCCTGTCCGACGTGCTCGCCGGCCGGGCCCGGGTGGAGGACGTGCTGCAGCCGGTCAGCCCCGACTATCCGCTGTCGGTGCTCGCCGCCGGGCCGGTGCCGCCCAACCCGTCGGAGATCCTGGGCTCGGAGCGAATGCGGCAACTCATCACCCACCTGAGCCAGCAGGCGCTGGTGATCATCGACTCCCCGCCGGTGCTGCCGGTCACCGATGCCGCCGTGCTGAGCACTCGGGCGGACGGGGCGCTGCTGGTGGTGAGCACCGGAAGGACCACCTTCGACCAGCTCGACGCCGCCCTCGACCTGATGGAGAAGGCCAAGGCCAAGACGCTGGGCGTCGTGCTCAACCGGGTGCCGACCAGCGGCTCCGGAGCGGTTCGCTACGGCTACCAGTACAGCGGCGACTACTACGCGTCCCATCCGCGGCACGGGGTCGTCGAGGCGAAGTAGGGCTGCGGAGAGCTCAGTCGGGGGTTCGGGCTTCGCCCAGATTCGGCCGGGACGAACTCGCGACGTCAGTCGGCCGGGGCGAACTCGACGTAACCGCCGTCGGCGAGCTGGGCGAGCAGCGCGGTGACGTCGGGCGCGATGGCCTCCGAGGAGGTCTGATAGGACTCGGCCAGGTCGCTGAGGACGTCCATCTCCGGGCACCACGGGCGCAGATGCTCGTCGTCCGGGCCGATCAGGCACTGCCAGATCGCGGCGCCGGTGCCGAGCAGGGCCAGCGGTTGCGTTCGCGGCTCATCGAGGTTGTAGACCACCACCCGCTCCGGCGAGCTCACCACGAAAGCCGTGTGATCGCAGATCCGCCAGGACCGAGGCACTCCCCCGGCCACGGCGTCCTTGGTGGGTGCGGTGACGTCCGGCGTCATTCGAGACCGACCAGACGCTGCTCAGCCAGCGCAGCCAACACCTGCGCCACGGCGTCCTTGGTGGACCGCTGTGGCGGCGCCCCGAAGCGCAGCTCGAGCTGGCGAGCCAACTCCTCGTCGTCGATGCCGCCCGCGGCCAGCTCGAGCACACTCACCCCGATCGCGCTCAGCCGCGCAATCGTCCCCCCGAGTTCCTCTCCCCGGGACGAAACGGGGACGGTTCCTGTTACGTCCCAACTCGGCGCCTCCCCGTGGGACGTAACAGGAACCGTCCCCCTCCTGTCCCTGAGCAGCACAAGGGCCTCGTCCCCGCGGACAAGGAGATCGGCATAAGGCAGCGTCCGGACGATCATGGGGCCCCGATCAGGTCAGCCGCCAAGGGGAGCAGATCCTCGGCCTCGGCATAGCGCACCGAGAGGGCGCCGCCGGTCGCCTCGAGCAGGTCGGCGCACTGGTGCAGCGCCCGAGGCAGCTTGTCCAGCGAGGACGACTGCGGCGCGATGGCCGTGATCGCCTCAATGGTGGACAAGGCGGTCGTCACGGGGGACGAACACGCCTGATCGCGGGTCAGCAGGATCACCTTGGCCACCTCGGCGCGCCCGCCGACGGTACGCAGGCCCAAGGCGTCCGGCGAGGTCTCCTGCTTGGGCCAACCCGCCGGGGTGCGCAGCGACAACGGCTTGGGGTACGGCAACACCTGATGAGTGGCGTCGATCGCCACCGACTCGTCGGTGAGATAGCCGTAATGGCGGCCCAGGACGCGGGCCAGCGTGGTCTTGCCGGTGCCGCCTTCGGCCACGAAGACCAACGCCTTGCCGGTCTCGGGGTGGCTGACCGCGCCGGCGTGGAGCAGCAGCAGGCGTCCCAGCTGGGCGGCGAGGAGGGCATGGGTGATCGCCTGGGTGCCGGAACAGAGCAGGGCTGCCAGGTCGTCGGAGGCGAGGTTGGCGGTGCCGCTATCGGGACGAAGCGGGGTCGTCCCCTTCAGTTCGAGAAAGAGGCGAAGTCCGCCGGCGTCGCGAGGGCCGGCGACAGCTGGCTGGGACGTAACAGGGACCGTCCCCTTTTGTCCCAGGCAGCGGGACCAGAGCTCCCGAAGCTTGGCGTCCAGCTCGTCCGCGCGAGCGCCGTCCGCGTGCACTTGGACGAATGCGCCTAATCCGAAGATCTGCACTGTTCGTCCTCGCTAAGGACCTTGAGTACATGGGTGCCTGAAGCCGACAACGGTCCGAGTTGGATGCGCGGCACGGGCTTGACCTCGCTCACTAGACCCCCAACCATCGAAGAAGGCACAGCCGGGGTCTGCTCCGACACACAAACACACTCGTCAAAGTGCGTGACAAGGGGGTCAGGGGCGACCAACAACTCAGTTAGCCGATGCCTGGATTGCTGCCGCACCCACCCCAGGCGCAACCGCAGTAGCTGAGATGGTCTTCGGCAGGGGGACCGCGGACGTAGGCGACCCATCTCCGGGAAGGGTGTAGCTGAGAACCGCGTCCCGGTTGCCAGATGTGCTCAGAATTGGGCCACCTGTCCACGAGAAGGCGTAGACGATGTTGTCGCCAGCAACGGTCGCGCTCGTGCAGGTCCATTTGGCCGTCGAACCACTTCCGATCACGACCTTCGATGCGTCGGCAACCATGCCGACCTTGGGGACTGTGATGGCCAGCTGAATCGACGACACCGAGATCACGGGTGAGTGGAAGTTCAGTTCCACACCGGCGCTTCCCGAAAGCCCCTTGAAGATCGTGTAGTACCACGGGTCCTTATCGAGGTGCACCCCCTCTTGAACCGCGCTCGCCTGCAGGTGGGTGAACCGTAGATCCACCACCGGCGTCGTCGAGGCTGCGAACGCAGAGACGCCGGTCAGCGAGGTCACCACGGGCTTCGCCCAGGCGGAGCCCGCATTCAGCATTGCCGCAGCTGGTACGGCAACGGCAGCGCCAGCAATCAGGTTGCGTCGCGAGACCTTGCTCGGCCCATGCGGGCGCACGTCATCATCGCTCATCTTGCCCCACCCCTACTTGAAGATCTGCAGGAGGTTCCCCAACGCTGCTGCAGCGTGCATCCGCCAATGCACTGGAGAGTGAGATTACCAGCGGCGACCACCCGCGCACAGATGAATGGGTGAGGCGCACCTCAGACCGATTCGCCACCGCGACACTCCCCAGGCTGCGGACGTGTGAAGGCACCGACCGGAATTGCACGCTCGACGGCCCAACACGCCGCCGCAGAGCCAAATTCGGTCATCGAGCGCGCAAATCCGGTCGGGAGGCTCGGGCACGCCTCAGCCAACCAGGGCGTCAGCCCAGCAGCAGGCGACGCAACTCGTCCATCTCGCTGACCAGGAACTCCGGCTCGGCAGCAGCCAGGACATCCGCGTCCACCGCTCCCCAACTCACCGAGATGGCCGGCAGGCCGGCGGCGTGGGCCGCCTGAACGTCGAACACGGCGTCCCCGACGTAGACCGCCTCGTCCGCCGATGCGCCCAGCCGCTCCAGCGCCAGCAGCAACGGCTCGGGACGCGGCTTGTGCAGCGCGGTGTCGTCCATGGCGACCGTGACCGGAATCAGCTCCGCCAACCCCGACAGGGCAAGGGTGCGCTCAGCGGAGGATCGCCGCTTGGAGGTGGCTACTCCGATTCGTATCCCGGCGCTGACCAAATCGGTGAGCAATTCACGCATCCCCGAATACTGCTCCAGCAGCGTTTCCATCCTTGCCAAGTTGAATTCGATGTAGGAGCTGATGAGGGCGTCCGCATGATCGGGGTACTTGAGGTGGAAGGTGTCGGCTAGAGTCTGTCCGATCCACCCTCGGGCCTCTTCGGGGCCAACGTGCTCACCCAGCACCTGCCACATCGCATGGTCGTATGAGGCAATAATGAGTGGGATCGTGTTGACCACTGTCCCGTCGAGGTCGAAAAGAACATAGGACCATCGCGACGCAGACATGTTCGCGAGGATACGACGTAGCAAGCAGGAAGGAATGAACTTGCCCACCAACCGACCACGGGGCCGCCGACCCGGTCGGACAGAAACCAGGAGCGAGATCCTCGCCGCCGCACTCAAGTTGTTCTCTGAGGTCGGCTACGAGAAGGTGTCGCTTCGCGCCATTGCCCGCGAGGCAGAGGTGGACCCCGCGCTGATCCACCACTACTTCGATGACAAGGCCGATCTGTTCGAAAAGGCGGTGTTGGACCTTCCTCTCGACGATGCCGAGAAGCTGGTCGCCAAGATCCTGGACGGCCCGGCCGACCAGACCGGCGTGCGGATGATGACGGCCTTCCTGGATGCCTGGGATGTTCCCGGCGCCCGAGACCGCTTCACCGCCATGCTGCGCGCTGCGGTGACCAAGTCGGGCGAGCATCGCCCGCTCAGTGAGTTCCTGGCCCGCGAGGTGTTCGTCAAGGTGGCCGAGGAGCACGGACATGCCGACGCCAAGCTGCGGGCGCAGCTCGCGGTGAGTGTGATCCTGGCCTTCTCGCTGGGACGCGACGTCCTGCAGCTGCCGGCGATCGTGAAGGCGCGCAAGCCGCAACTCATCGCCGCGCTCGCCGTCCCGATGCAGCACTACCTGGTCGACTCCTGGGAGTGACTCCTCCGGTGGCGGCCGGGGATCTGAGCCTCTCTTCTGTCCGCGAGGACTGACGCATTCTCGGTGAGGGCTGCTGTGGCCTGACCGGATGGCGTCTCCTGACGGGCTGCCGTGGCCTGACCGGATGGCGTCTCCTGACGGGCCGACGTGCCCTCACGGGATGACGTTCCGTGACGGGGCCGAGAGCCTGATCGGACCGGACGTCCTGATTGGACTGGAGCAGCCCGAGAATCCCCGATTGCTGAAGCTGAGCTGCTGCCCGCCTACCCAGCTGTCCCTGACGGCTGGGTAGGCTTGGCCACCGGACAGACAGGGGCGCAATGAGCACTGAGCAGGGAGTCGAGGCTCCGACTGCCGGCGCGCCCGTGCCCACGCCTGGGCCCCCGGCAGCGGAACTCACTGGGTTGATCGAGCCGACCGGGCTGCGCTCACAGACAGGGACGGCCGAGGCGGCCGGGTTGCCTGAGCAGGTGGGGCAGCCAGGACCCATGGAGCCGGCTGGGCAGGTTGCGGAGATCGCGACCTTGATCACTCCGCCGACCACCCCGGACACCGACGAGCTCGATCCGGCGACCGGTGAGCCGGTGCGTCCGATCGCCGTGGGGGTCGCCGCCGCACTGAGCTGGCTGTCGGTGGCCGCGTCCGCCGCGTCCCTGATACGGACGTACTGGGTAGCCGTTTACGACTTCGCAGGGGCCTCGTGGCTGTTCGGGCAGTTCCCGACCGGGCCAGGCGACTTGCTGAGAGTCGGGCTTGCCGCCGGGCTCACTGCTGCCGTGCTGCTGGCGATGATCGCGAGCACCATCGTCGGCTTCTATGCGTGGACCGGCTACCGCTGGAGCCGCGTGGCCGGCCTGATCGCGGCCGGATTGAGCCTGCTGATGCTGCTCGGCGGGCGACTTGGCTGGGCGGCCATCCCATTGGTATTTGTCGGCGCCGGGCTGCTCTGGCTGCCGTCCGCGAAGCGCTACTTCGAGGCGTGGTGGAGGCTGCGGCACCCGTCCGTGACGTACGCGCCGCCGACCCGGAACGTGGCCTACGGGCCGCTGGAGCGGTACCGCTGAGCGGGCTACGGTTGGCCTCATGACAGGCGCGGAACTGATCGTCCGGGCCGCGCAATGGCTGCGGCGAGCGACGGCGGCGAGCCGCAGGGCTGGAGCCGGAGCGTCCGGTGGCCCTCGACCCGGAGGAACCCGACGGTCGGGAGCGCCGCGCGAGAGGACGGCCGGCGGCTCACCGAGCATCGGAGGGGGCGGGTACCCCGGCGACTTCGTCGGGCCGACCGAGCTCAGCTACGCGCCGCACGAGGACGGAGTGGCCGATCCCGGCGAGGTCGTCTGGACCTGGGTGCCCTTCGAAGAGGACTTTGGCAAGGGGAAAGACCGTCCGGTGCTGATCGTGGGACGCGACGGCCCCTGGCTGCTGGCCGTCCCGATGACCAGCAAGGACCACGATCGCGATTCCCGCCAGGAGGCGGCGGAGGGGCGCTTCTGGCACGACCTCGGCAGCGGCCCGTGGGACGCGGCCGGACGTCCGAGCGAGGTGCGGGTCGACCGGATCATTCGCGTTGATCCGCGGGCGGTGCGCCGGATCGCGGCGCGGCTGGACCGGGCCCGTTTCGCGGCGGTCGCCGAGGCGATCCGCCAGCACCGGTGAGCGGCAGCGGGCCGCTGTCGGCGAGTAGCGAGCGACCGATCTGTCCGTGGACGCGCGGGTGCGCGGGGCGCGTGGGCGCGCGGGTGCGTG
>JAFADF010000064.1:0-3305 GCA_023425145.1 Actinomycetes bacterium
GTTGATAACAGTTCCATTATCCAACATATCTTTGATATTAACTAAACAACAATTGAACATTGATTGTAAAAAGTAGTCCATATCATGGAAATGAATCACTCCTTCATCATGAGCTTGAACAATATGTGCGGGTAATTTGTAGCGACGTACAATATCTTTTGATACCTCTCCTGAAATTAAATCTCGTTGAGTTGAAATAATACGAGCATCTTTATTAGAATTTTCATTCATAACTTCAGAGTTGGTTTGAGCAATTAAGCCTAAGATATCTTCATCCGTACTGTTTGTTTGTTTTTTGAATGCTTGAATAGTGCGATAACTTTCATATGCTCTAGCAGTATGAGATTGCCCATAATGAACTAATCTGTCAAATACATATTTTTCAATTTGTGGAATAGTTGTTTGTTCCATTTTAGAAAAATATTTTTCAGCATCATTGGCGATCAAACGAGCAATATCAGGCAAATAAACTCCTGAACCATTTTTCATTGCCTTTTGAACAGCTACTCGAATTTTACTCTTATCAAATTCTACTGTTTTTCCATTACGTTTCATCACTGTTGTCATATAACATTCCTTCTTTCTTTTATTTTAGGAGGTAGAAAACCTCAATAGAGTAGTATGAGATTTAATCTCATTAGAATAATTATAATTATTTTTTACTTAGAAGTCAAATTTTAATTTTTGCTTTAATAAGCAAAATAAAAGAATTAAGCACGTTCATGCTTAATTCTAATATCTCCATTTTCTAAAACTTCTTCAATTTTATAAATTGAATGTCCAGGAGTCTTAGAATATTTTTTACAAACAAAAGTATCATCACGTCTGAAACCTGTAATGATTAATTTTTCACCACGTTTAAACCAAGATTTTTCAATTACTTTTTTAGTTCCATCAGGCTGGATTTCTGTTATTTGTCTATCATAGTGGGCAAACTGCTCTAATCTAAATTTAATATTTACTACACCTTCTGTTGTTAATAAAGACACAACTCCTTTTGTTTTATTTTTAGATAAAACAGTTCCCATAATTCTAGAAATTTTCATTAAAGGAATTTGAACTCCATTTCTCATAAAGCATCCATCTTGTTCCATAGATACTAAATCAGAAAAATTACTAACTCCATACTTAGCTTGATTTACTTTAGCTAACTCATGCTCTCCATGATAGAAACATAAGCTTTCCATTTCCCAAGCTGATGTATTTCCTTTACAATATTTATCCCACTCTTCTTTAATAATTAGATTATTGTATGCCTCTAACGCTAAATCATGATTATTCTTTAACCATTCTCTTGCTTTATCCATACATTTATTATACATTTTTTTCCATTTTGATTCTAGAATTGCTTCATATCCATTAACTACTTCTAGTTCATCAGTATCAAAGAACTTATTATAAAAATCTAAATAAGTGCCTGTTAAAATTAAATAATTATCTTTAGAACAATTTTTCTTTAAAGATTTATTAAATACAAATGTTCTAATTTGAAGTTCTAATTCTTCAAAAGGTAAAACACCTTTTTCGATTAAGCCGGCAAAATTCTGTAAAGTTAATTTCTTTTTAGTGTCTGCTACATGAGAGATGTAATCATACATAATTTCTGTTCTAGGTTTATTTTCAATTTTATCAAATGCTCCTCCCTTAATTAAAGAAATCATTTGTTGTTTTCCAGTAGGAGTTTTTTCTAAATAATCCATCATTGAATTATAAGGTCTATTTTTAATAATTTCATGAATTAAATCATCATTAATATTTGCTACTCCCTTTAAACCAAATAAAATTTGGTTATTTTTAGCATCTGGTCTAAAACCTAAATCTGAACTATTAATATCAATTAAAGATACAATAGCTCCACCTTTTTTAATCTCTCCAATTGCTTTAGCTACTTTTGCGTAATCAGTAGAAGATCCCTCTACCGAACCGGCATTAACTGTTAAGCAAGCTGTGTTCCAATATACTGAAGGATATTTATGATAAATTTGTAATTCCTGTAAGGCAATAGTAGTATAAGGAGTTGTATGATTTCTTGAGAAAGAATATCCTAACTGACTCTTAATACAAGTATCCCAAACATAGTCTAGAAATACTTGTCTATTGCCAGCCTCAATACCTTTATTATTATATAATTCTCTAAATCCACTAACTTCTTCAGCTTTCTTTTTAGCAACAATTTTACGTGCTTTATTGGCTAAAGTTAAATCAAAATTAGTAATTTGAGGATTCATTAATGTTTCCATCATATCTTCTTGAGTATTTGGTGTTCCATATACTGGAAGATAGTGAGGTTCTAGAATTTTCTGTTCTTCTTTTGTTAAACCTCTTTCATCCATTTCTTCATACCATAACGAAATATTATTTTTCATTCTAATGTATCTGTCTACTGGTTGCTCTCCACCTTTTTCTCCCATTAAACGCATTAATGAGTTCGCTGAAGCGGCATCAGCTAAAGAGTGAGGTTTAACTTTTTTAGCACAAATACTTCCTACTTCTGTATCAAATTGGAAACAGTTAATAACTTCTCCTGTTGCCATTAAATTCCAAACTTCTTGATTTTGATATGGAAGAGTATCAGGATGTAGATATTTATCATATGTTTCTCTTAAACTACCTTGCCATTCCATATATCCATCTTTTGTTAGCATTTCAATAGCAACTGAAATTTTATCAAGTGCCTCAACTGTAAGCATATCATATTTTAGTGAACCCATATAATCAGAATCACTCATATCAAATTGAGTAATCTCTAAACCGTTTGGAGCTTTCATCATAGCATTTAGTTCTAAATATCCATTATTGTAAATATAAATACCAGAAGCATGAATTGAACGTTTATTTGGTAGTCCCTCAATAGACATCATAATATCTAATAATTTTGGATATTTATTACATTCATTAATAAATTCTCTAACTGGTTTTCTGTCTTTTTCTTCATTACCATATACTACATCTTTTAGAGGCCATTGGTTACCACGTTCACTCGGAATTAAAGAAGACAAATATAAACCAACTTCAACATCTAAACCTTCTGGAAATTCTTCTGAACGATAACCTCGACAAGCAGTAGAGCAAGCTGATTTTGAACCTTCTTTTCCAAAAGTAGCAATACTCAATACGTTATCATGACCAAAGAAATCTTTAATAGTTTGTAAGATTAAAACACGTCTATTTGCTTGTGAATCACAATCCACATCGGGTAATTCCGGTCTTGTAGCTGTTAAATGTCGCCAAGCAGGTAAGTTATGTTCAATAGGATCTAATTGAGTAATCCCAAGAGCATAACAAGATAGAAAGCCAGTCGCTGA
>JAFADF010000069.1:0-2767 GCA_023425145.1 Actinomycetes bacterium
ACTGCTAATGTATCACAATCAAATCCATATTTAGCTCTGTCATATCCTATTTCTTTTACTGTTTCTCTAACTACTTTTTGAACATCTACATATCCTTTTGTAGTTATTTCACCCATTACCATAACCATACCTGTTGTTGCTGTTGTTTCACAAGCTACTCTAGACATTGGATCTTGAGCAAGTAAAGAATCTAATATTGCGTCTGAAATTTGGTCACAAATTTTATCAGGATGTCCTTCTGTTACTGATTCTGAAGTAAATAATTTTTTCAACGTACTTCCTCCTTTTATATATATAATTATCTCGGTGCATAAAAAAAGCACCCTACAATAAGAAGATGCTGTCACTCATCTCTTATCTCGTAGTATAAACTACAGGAATTGGCACCTTTGTGTCTTCCACAGGTTGCCGGGTTTCATAGGGCCCTTTTCCCTCCACCTCTCTTGATAAGAGTATTTATTTATTTACTTATTTTTATTGATATTTTAACACAATTAAACTTTTCAGTCAATGTTAATTTTACATAATAAGTAATTATATCCATATTATTTAAGATATTTATCATAAAAAAAAGAGAAGATTACTTCTCTTTTTTGGTGGGCGGAGATGGATTCGAACCATCGAAACGAAACGTAACAGATTTACAGTCTGCCCCCTTTGGCCACTCGGGAACCCGCCCTTAGTTGGTGCTGGCAACAGGACTTGAACCCGTAACCTGCTGATTACAAGTCAGCTGCTCTACCAATTGAGCCATGCCAGCATATGTGGTGGGAACAACAGGGCTCGAACCTGTGACCCTCTGCTTGTAAGGCAGATGCTCTCCCAGCTGAGCTATGCTCCCACATGTTTTGTCGCTTTGCGTTTCCGCCCCGTCGACAATGACTAGTATACATGTATACCTATTTTTCATCAACACCGATATTTGTTCATTATTTAAATTTATATTTCATTTCTTCTGTTTTTCTTTATTTTTCTCATTTTTAAGCATTAACTCATTTTTATAATATAACCATAAAAAAACCCTAATTCATTACATTTAATGTTTAATACTTATAAATTCTGTATTATAATTACTTCAGAACGCGAGGTGTAAGAATATATGGATCATAAAAAGCTTATAAAAAAACTGAAAAAAGCTATAGAAGATTTCAACTTAATAGAAGACGGAGATAAAATTGCTATAGGAATATCTGGTGGTAAAGACTCCCTAACTTTATTATATCTATTATCCTTATATAAAAAAATTTCTCCTAAAAACTTTGACTTAATAGGTATTTCACTAGATCCTGGTAATGGTTGCGACTTTTCTAGTGTTGAAATTTTAAGTAAACAATTAAACTTAGAATATCATATAATTCCAACAGATATATCAAATATAGTTTTTAATATAAAAAAAGAAAAGAATCCTTGCTCCTTATGTGCAAGATTAAGACGTGGAATGCTAAATAGTAGTGCTAAAGATCTTAATTGTAATAAAATCGCTTTAGGACACCATAAAAATGATGCTATCGAAACATTACTTATGTCCATGTTTTATGAAGGACGAATTAATTGTTTTACTCCAAAAACATATTTATCTAAAATGGATGTTACTGTAATACGCCCTATGGTATATATAGATGAAAATGAAATTAAATCTTTTATAAAAGATAAAAATATAGAAATAGTTAAAAATCCATGCCCAGCTGATGGAAAGACTAAAAGGCAGTTTATAAAAAATTTAACTTATGATCTAAAAGCTGAAATTCCAGATGTCCAAATTAATCTCCTAAAATCTCTAACCAATATAGAACAATTAAATATATGGCCTAAAGAAAAATAATATTCTATTTCTTCTATGTACCCTCATATAAATTTTATGGGGGTGTTTTTGTGAAAAAAATTAAAGTTAACTTTCAAAAAGAATTGGCTTATGTAGAACTAGCACAATTTCTAAAAGATTATATAAATGATAATACGATAATAATTTGCATTGGAACAGATAGATGTATTGGAGATTCTTTAGGACCTATTGTAGGATCAATGCTTATAAATAAATTCTTTCCTATTACTGTTTACGGAACAATTAAAACTCCTATTCATGCTCTCAATTTAGAAAATCAACTAAAATTAATTAAAGAAAAGCATCCTAACAATAACATAATAGCTATAGATGCTTGCCTAGGTGATGATAATAGTATTGGTGATATCCAAATTCGTGATCAACCTATATCTCCAGGAAAAGGTGTGGGAAAAACTCTCCCCGATGTAGGTAATATTTCAATAATTGGTATAGTTGATTCTTGTGATAATACAGAATTTTTTACTAATCGAAGTACCCGTCTTGATTTAATAATTGATATGTCTTCTGTTATAGTAAATACTCTTTTATACGCCTATTGTTTAAATCACAAAAGCAATGGTATATTTTTATAAATACATTTATAAAAAAGGGACATAAACACAATACTAATTAAATTATTGTGTTTATGTCCCTTAAAATTAAGATTTTTAAGTAAAATCATTTATATAAATATAATTAATAGTATTGAAAATACTATTCAAATATAGAATCTCCACCATCATCTAAATTATCTATATATTTTAAAGCTTCTCCTGTACCTAATGCAACACATGATACTGCATCATCAGCAACATAAACAGGCACATTTGTTACCTTAGATATTAATTTATCTAATCCGTGTAATAAAGCTCCTCCACCGGTCATATATATACCCTTATCTGATATATCTGCTGCTAATTCTGGTGGTGTTCTTTCAAGAACAGA
>JAFADF010000002.1:0-3856 GCA_023425145.1 Actinomycetes bacterium
GGGCAGGACCGTAGCTGTTTTTTGAAAATGTGTATGCAGAAGAAGAACCCACGATTTCCCTATCTGCGGCAGCTTGAAGCTTATTCGCATCTAACACTATCCCCTTTGACAGAAAATCCATCTCGACTTCCTGAAGAGCCTTGGATGCCTTTGAGAGCGAGTCGTTGAGGGCAGGCAGCTGTGCCTCTCTTTCAGAAATAGTCTCCGTCAGCTTCGCCGCGTCATCTCCTTTCGCCGAAGACAGCTTGGAACGCATCTCGTCGAGATTTTTATTGAATGCGGCGATTGAATCCCGGATTGCTCGCACGGCTCTGACTCTGGCGACATATTCCTTAGTCTCAGTATTATCAGTGCCTGCGTCCCTCACTGCAGACCTATTGTCGAACTTCGATTTATCGTCAGCAGGCGTAAGGCTGCAAAGCTTTCGCAGCTCGCCCAGGTCGGTGATTGATTTGCGAACAGGCATCCCGTCATATTCCAATACATAGATGCAGACGCTGTCCTTGGAACACTCTCTGTTAGAAGCGAATATGGAATATTCGCCATCCTCTGTGTTTATGAACAGGAAGTCGTCGTAAGGAGAGGAATAAGGAAAACCCATATTCACAGGCACATCCCAATCGGCATTTTCCTCGTTCCAGCTGGAAACGTAGAGGTCGTAGCCTCCCATGCCATAAAGGCCCTTCGAAGCAAAGAAAATTGATTTGCCGTCAGGGGAGAGCATCGGGAATATTTCATCAGATGAACTGGTGAGCTGCTCATTGATAAGAGCTGGCACAGACCATGCGGTGTCCTTGAAATTCGTTATATAGATATTCCGTATCCCATCCTCGTCGGTTGACGAATATAGCAGAGTCTGCGCCCCATCTGGTATGTATGTCGCAGTCTCGATGTCTTTCGTCGGGATTGAGTCGAGCTGATTAGGCACCTTCCTCCAGCTATGGTCTTGAAGCGGATAGAACAGGAAAAAGTCTTTCAGCGAGAACACCTGTTTTGCGACGACTTTCGGCGTGCTGCAGAAATTCATCATGCTGAGCCCGTTCTGGGCAAGAATCAGATGCTCCGTAGCCTCTGTGCGAGAGCTGGAGTCCAGCGCTGCTATCACCCTCTGGCATATTTCTTCGGCCTTCGGAAAGTCATATGCGAGCCTGGCGGAATCGGCTTCTTCCAGCATCTGCTTTGTCATATCTTGCGCATAAGAAGGCCGCAAAGCCAGGCAGAGGATGGAAATCATGAATATATTGACGAATATTGAGTTCCTCATCTTTCTAATCATAAGATGCGTACAAAAATAAGAAATACTTAGCAGATAATTTATTTCTACGAAAAAAATGCTAAATTTGTACCCCTATTTTTATGCACTTTTGAATATTTAATATTTAAAAAATAGTTAGTTATGCAAAGTAAAGGTTGGATCAGGTTCGTCGCTATCCTGCTCGCTCTGGCTTCCATTTGGCAGCTATCGTTCACGGCAGTGACCGCCATCCAGGAGAAGAAGGCAGCGAAATTTGCTGAGCAGCAGGCGATTGCCATTCAAAGCACGCCTGAATTCGCTGCTATCCCTGAAGTAGATCGGGCATATTACCTCGACTCCATCAGGAAAGTTCAGAACAGTGTTTACATTGACTCTGTCACCAACAAGAAAGTCTATCTTTGGAATACCTATAAGGATTGCAAGGAGAAGGAAATCAACCTCGGACTTGACTTGAAGGGTGGCATGAACGTCATGCTGCAGGTGCAGCTTGAAGACCTCGTAGAGGCTCTCGCAGGCAATAATGCCACTCCAGAGTTCCAGCAGGCCATCAACCTGGCAAAGCAGCGCAGCGTGAATTCACGTGACGATTTCATTACCCTTTTCGCAGACGCATGGAAAGAGGTTGGCAAAGGCCAGAGGCTCGCTCAGGTTTTCGGAACCTACGAGATGAAGGATAAGATCAAGCCGGAATCCACCGATGCAGAGGTGATAGGCATCATCCGTGGCGAGGCAGAAAGCGCCATAGGCAACTCCTTCAACGTGTTGAGGAACCGTATCGACCGCTTCGGAGTCACTCAGCCTTCGATCCAGAAGCTTGGAAACAGTGGCCGTATCCTGGTCGAGCTGCCAGGCGTGAAAGAGCCTGAGCGCGTGAGGAAACTGCTCCAGGGAACGGCTTCTCTTGAGTTCTGGGAGACATTCACTTACGACGAGATCGCTCCTTTCCTTCAGGAGGCCAACCAGAAGCTTTCAGAGATTCTTTCTAGCACTCCTGATTCCGTTCTTGTCGCAGAAGGCGTCGCTCCAGTAGACACCGCTGCATCTGCGCCTGCTTCGGCAGCAGATTCTCTGATCAATCAAGAGCTTGCTCAAAATCAAGATCAGTCTGCTGAGATTGAGGCTTACAAGAAGCAGAACCCTCTGTTTGCCGTGCTTTCTCCTTCAAATTTCAAAGGAAATGCCTGCATAGGCTTTGCTAGCGCGGTTGATACTGCTCTTGTGAACAGGTATCTCGCAATGCCTCAGGTCGCCTCGATTTTCCCTGCGGAATTTAAGCCGATGTGGTCTGTCCATCCATCTGAATATGTCCAAGGCAATAATATTTACGAACTGGTAGCCATCAAGTCTACATCTCGTGACGGTAAGGCTAAACTTGACGGAGGCTCCATTACGGATGCCCGCGTCGTTTACGAGAACGGGTCAAATGGCGAGCCTTCAGTTTCCATGAGCATGAATGCCGAGGGTGCCAACATTTGGGCCAGGATGACTGGCGATAACGTAGGCAAGCAGATAGCTATCGTTCTCGATGGCATGGTATATTCCTATCCTAACGTGCAGAACGCCATCACTGGTGGTAATTCTTCCATCACCGGCCACTTCTCTCAGGAGGAAGCTACCGACCTTGTGAACGTTCTGAAATCCGGTAAGCTTCCTGCGCCTGCGAAGATTATTCAGGAGCAGGTCGTCGGACCATCTCTTGGTGCTAAGTCCATCAACGCAGGTATGATTTCGTTCATCATAGCATTCCTGCTGGTGCTAGTGTACATGGTATTCTTCTATCAGGGCGCTGGCTTAGCGGCTGATGCTGCGCTTCTGTGCAACGTGCTGCTGCTGTTCGGAGTTCTGGTATCGTTCGGAGCCGTTCTGACGCTGCCTGGCATCGCAGGTTTGGTGCTGACTCTTGGAATGGCCGTGGATGCCAACGTGATCATCTATGAGCGCATCAAGGAGGAGCTTGCCGCAGGCAAGGGCTTGGGCAAGGCTGTTGCCGATGGTTACAAGAACGCATATTCAGCCATCATCGATGGTCAGGTGACCACTCTTCTGACTGGCATCGTGCTGTTCATCTTCGGTTCTGGTCCTGTGCAGGGTTTCGCTACCACTCTGATCATCGGTATCATCACCTCTGTGCTGACATCAATCTTCATCACGAGGCTCATCTTCGATGACCGCATCCAGAAGGGCAAGAATATCTCATTCGATAACAAGCTCACGAGGAACTTCCTTAAGAATACTCACGTAGACTTCATCAAGGCTCGTAAATATTCTTATGCGATTTCCGGAATCCTCATCTTGATCGCTATCCTGTCGATTAGTATCAAGGGCTTCACCTATGGCGTTGATTTCACAGGTGGTCGTACTTACGTCGTTCGTTTCGACCAGGCTGTCACTGCAGAGCAGATTCGCGAGGCCGTGACTGCGGAGTTCGATGGCGCCGTTGAGGTTAAGCAGTTCGGTGGCGGCAGCCAGATGAAGATCACCACCCAGTACAAGAATGATCAGGAATCTACCGAAGTTGACGCAGAGGTTGAGAAAATGCTCTACGATGCAGTGAAGCCGTTCTTCGCAGATCAGTCTATGACTCTTGACGAATTTACTTCG
>JAFADF010000001.1:0-2768 GCA_023425145.1 Actinomycetes bacterium
TATCTGCCATATGTTAACCCTCCTTTATTTATCCACCTCAAATATATTCCACTTTCTATTTATTTTATCTACTGCTTCATCAGTAAATAAATCTAAAGTCATTATTATTGAATATAGAGAATAGTCATTCAATAATTTATCTATATTTACCTCAATAGGATTATTAGGAGAGAAAAATAGTTTAATCTCTCCATTCTCTCCTGTTTCATCTTCATCATCAACTATAAAATCTAATGTAGTATCTCTTACAGTTTCCTTTTCAAGTCCACCTGCTATTATTTCAACTTCTCTAGTTTGAAGGCCTACAACTTCTTTTGTTTGATATAAGCATATTGATGTAAAATTTGGCTTTAAATATTCTTTATACCTTATTCTTAAGCTATCTATTAATTCCACTGATTGAATCACTGAATCCATTCTAAATCCCCCTACTTTTTATACCACTTTACTTGTATTTATTCGTTTAACACTTCTTGCCTATAAAAGAAATTAAGTAGACTTTTCTAATCACTTTAATCTAATTTACTATAGTGTAATGAAATCATTACACTGCATATATTTTTCTAAATTATTTCATATAACTTAAGTTAAAACTTCTTCCTTACCAACCTCAATATCTTTAATATTAATATTCTCCTTAAATCCAACTTGTCCATTCATAAGTAATGGAAGAAGAAAATCTCTAAGAGATACTAGATTTTGGTTTTCTTTTTCATTTTTATATTTCATATAAAATATATTTTGAGTTTTAAGCATAAAATTTTTCATAATCACTTCATTCGGTATAAGTATATTCATTTCTTCCAATGTACTTATTCTTATACCATTAAATACACTTCCCGTTGAACTATGCTCAGCTTTTTTAACAAAATAATCACTCATAAAGAACATATATAAGTATTCTGTACACACTCTTTGTGTATTTGGCCTTATAGAAAATACAGATTCATTAATATCCCAATTATCAGGTTCTTCCTGTACTATTATGCATCTTCCTAATGGTGCAATACTAGCAAATAATATATCACCTTTTGACACTTGAGAACGCTTATGAACCACACTTCTTGCGGCTTCATCAATAACATCACAGCCTGAAAAATCTATAGTTCCATCTGTTGTAATATTTTTAACAGTAATATATTTTATATTTCCATTCCCAAGTTTAAAATTATCTCTTGGATTAAGTCCTGTATTAATATGCTTTGTACAATCTTTAACTTTATAAACTTCCCACCCTTCCGGAATTTCTCTTCCTAACTCCTCATTCCAAACCATCTTTCCTCCTGATGATTTATATGGCTTACCTTCCTCATTAGGAAACTCGAACTGTAAAAACCAATAATCATAAATAGTCTTGGCCATTGATTCTAACTCAGAATTTATTTTTTTATTATTCTCTATTTTTTTATCTATTGAAGTTAATAATTTTTCTATTTTGCCTTGTTCTTTCTTTGAATGTATATATAAATCTATGTTTCTGACTTCATCTTTAGTTATGGTTGTAGTTGTAGTACCATGTGCAAAACTTTTTATATATTGCTCTACATTTTTCATATTATAATACATATATCTTTGATTTACTGTATCATTAAAGCGTATTAAAAAAAGATTCATACCACAAGTTACTGGCTTTTGCATGTCAGGCATAATATATACACTTCCCGCATTTGCTATTTTATTCATTAATATATCATTAGGTATAACACTACTCTTTTCTAGAAAATCATACGCTTTTTTAGTAACATATAGTAAATCATCTTTAAAATCCTGTCTTTCAAAATTTAATGTTCTTATCATTACTGCATAATTTTCTTTATCTAGCAATTCCACATTTTCCTTAAGTTTTTTATATGCACCATTTGAGTGATAATCAGTAATTAATTCTAATATATCACCTATTTTAATTTTCTTAAGACTATTCATATTCCAATTCCTCCAATCTCTTCATTATTTCTTCTTCAAGAGATTTTCCTTCATTGAAATATTTATTTAGATTTTCTTTATACTGGTTCATTTTTTCATTGAACTCTTCCTCTGTTAGCTCTACATATTCAATTTTAACTTCAAAGTATTGTCCTGCTGATAATGAGTAATTTTTTTCTGTTATTTCATCATAGGTTACTTCAACGCTGAAGTCTTCTACTATTTCAGAATTTATAAAGGTATCTTCTATCTTCTTTATCTCTTCATTGTTAAGGATTGTTCTTTGGTTTTTCCCATCTTTTATTTTTGTTCCTAGCTTTGAAGCATCAAGTAGCATTACCTTACCATCTTTATTTGATTTATCTATAAATAAAACAGATACGTTTGTTCCTGTGTTTGCAAATATATTTGATGGCATTGAAACTACACCTTTTAGCCAGTGATTATCTACTATTGTCTGTCTTATCTTCTTTTCAATACCTGATTGTGCCGTTATAAAACCTGTTGGTACTACTATGGCTGCCTTTCCATCATCCTTTAAAGACCAAAGGATATGCTGTATAAAGCATAGATATATTGCCATTGATTCCTTCTTCTTATTTGGAACTTTAGGTATCCCTGCAAAGAATCTGCCTGTCTTCTCCCACTTCTGTTCTATTCTATCTCTACTAGAGGAAAAGTCCATTTTAAAAGGTGGATTTGACGTGATATAATCAAACTTCTTTACTCCTGAACTTGCTTCATGTTTAGTATTATAATGTGCCGGAGTATCTAGTGTATCTCCTTCAATTATATTATCTAAGCTACTTGTAAGCCCGTTTAGTAACATATTAATTCTTAAAAAT
>JAFADF010000012.1:0-2853 GCA_023425145.1 Actinomycetes bacterium
CATCTGGACGAGCTGACTCCTCGCCAGAGAGGCATGTTCGAAGAGGCCAAGGACCACATCGAACTCAGCCACGAACTGGTTACCATAAAAACCGACATAGACGTGCCTGTGGCCACCGCCGACATGAGACTCTCGGATTCGTGCCAGCCTAAGATTGCTGACTTGTTCACGAAATATAAGTTCAACTCGCTGAAGCGTTACATCAGCAACATCGGAGGAGCAGTTCAGGCAAGTGTCGGCGAGAGGCCGGAAGTTTCAAAGTCAGCGCCGGACAAGGTTGCGGCGGCTGCCCGCAAAACTGGACTCTGCTCTGTAATCGTGGAGGCATACGGCTCCGACATATTCTCGAAAGCCAGGAGAATCATTGTCGCAGCGCCTCAAGGGAAAGATTTCATAGTCGCCGAAGGTGGTTGTCCAGAATTTAAGGTTTTGCTGGAAGATCCCTCTGTGAGGAAATATGGCGACGACCTCAAACGCCAGATGAACACATTGAGTGCCAGTGGATTACAGATGAACGGAAGCCTCCGAGACCTTGAACTGATGCACTACTTGATCGATCCTGAGAAGAGCCACAAGCTGGAAGTGCTGGCGCAGAGCTATCTTGGAATATCTTTAGATGCACCTGCCGGGGAGGCTAAGGCCACGACCGGTTCTCTGTTCGATGACATTCCGGACAACGTTCCTCTTAAAGACAGGAGCAATGAGGCTGCCGCCATCATCGAACTTGGCCGTAAGATCGAGGGGGAGATGTCGGCTCACGATGTCACGAAACTTTACGAGGGCATGGAGGAGCCACTTTCCAAAGTGCTTTCCAAGATGGAGCGCAATGGTGTCCGAGTAGATCTCAACACATTGAAAGATTTCACGTTCCATCTCCAGCAAGAGATGAAAGAGCGAGAAGCTAGAGTACGCGGGTTGGCCGGCGAGCCTGCTCTGAACGTTTCATCTCCAAAACAGATTGGCGAGGTGCTTTTCGACAAGCTGAAGCTGTCGGCAAAGCCCAAGAAAAACGCTGGAGGAACGTACTCGACTGATGAAACCACGTTGATGGACATCTATGACAAGCATCCAATCGTGGAAGAAATCTTAGAGTTCAGGGCTGTGAAGAAACTTCTCTCTACCTACATAGAGCCGTTCCCTGACTACGTCAATCCCGAAGACGGCAAGGTGCATACGACTTTCAATCAGGCGCTTACGGCCACCGGCAGGCTCAGTTCCTCGAACCCGAACCTGCAGAACATTCCCATACGGTCAGAACGCGGGAAAGAGATACGGAAAGCTTTCGTGCCAAGCGCTCCGGACGGGATGATCCTCAGCGCAGATTATTCTCAAATCGAGCTAAGAATCATGGCTCACCTTAGTGGTGACGAGCATATGGTGAACGCATTCAGGAATGGCGTGGACGTGCATGCAGCTACTGCCTCGAAGATTTTCAAGGTTCCGCACGAAGATGTGACTCAGGAGCAGAGGCGCATAGCCAAGACGGCCAACTTCGGAATCATTTACGGAATTTCTTCTTTCGGTCTGGCTCAGAGGCTCAGAATCGGCCGGAATGAGGCGAAGAAGATAATCGATGACTATTTCGCAAGCTTTCCTTCAATCATTGCCTACATAGAGAAAGTCAAGGCTGACGCTCGCAAGAACGGTTATGTTGAGACTCTATTCCACCGCCGTAGATACCTGCCGGACATCAATTCCAAGAATTCCACTCTGCGCTCGCTGGCAGAGAGGAATGCGGTCAATGCCCCAATCCAGGGAACGGCAGCCGACATAATCAAGCTTGCGATGATAGCGGTGGACGGAAAAATGACTGAGGCTGGCCTTGAAAGCAAGATGGTGCTCCAGATTCATGATGAATTGCTGTTCGACGTGATTCCTTCGGAACTGGACGTGCTGCGAGCCATCGTAGTGGAAAGCATGGAGAACGTCGTCAAACTTTCTGTACCTTTAACTGTTGAATGCAATCATGGCAAAAACTGGCTTGAAGCCCATTGATGAATTGATAATTCTTGCCCAGGAGGGCAACGGCCTGGCTTTCACTGCTCTTTGGGACAGACATGCCGGCCAATTGAAGAATTACATAAAGTCCAGGGTTAAGAATATGGACGATTATGTGGTCGATGACATTTGCAGCCGGAGCTTCGAGAAAGCTTTCCGTCAGATTCAGACTTACGACCCTAAGAAGAGCCAGTTTCTGACGTGGCTATGCACCATTGCGAAAAATACCGCATTGGACTATTTGGAGCAGGATAAAAAGATACACCCAAAGGATAGGATAGTATATATTGATGATAGCGATCCTTCCGGCGTGGAGGATATTGCGGATAAGACAGAGGATGCTCTTAACTCCTTGATCAAGAACGAGACCGAGGAGGAGAGGCAGAAATATATAGACCGGCTTCCGGAACTTTACAGGACGGTGGCGCGCAAGCGGCTCATTGATGGGATGAAGTATAATGAGATTGCCGAGAATCTTGGATTGGAGCTGAATACTGTTAAGACCAGGATCCGGCGTGCAAAGAGCATCATTGATGAGTTGCGAAAAGATGATGAGGAGAATGAGATATGATGAATTTCGATGAGTTCATTAATATAGCTAATGCTTCTTTCGGGAATATTCCATCGTCTATAGCATCCCCCGGTGGTTATCCTGAGCCGCTAAAAGATGCGGCTCAGTCCGAGCCACCTGTCGGATGCTCAGGGGGCATCTGTTCTGATCAGAAAGCATCCTCCGGTGGTTATCCTGAGCCGCTAAAAGATGCGGCTCAGTCCGAACCGCCTGTCGGATGCTCTGAAAATATGCATCAAATTAATCAGTTCAGGGTGCTGGAGGCTGGGTATCGGGAGTGGAAC
>JAFADF010000071.1:0-2864 GCA_023425145.1 Actinomycetes bacterium
CCACTCTGCAGCACATTCCCTGTACTACCTCTATTCGCTCCTTTCTTCTATCCGCTTATCGGTATCCTGTAGCACATACCAGCTAGGCAACCACCCGCCAAGACATCTCTGCGCCCGTTTACCACTAATACAGTAATTATAGATAAGATCTTTGAATATGTCCTCTTTTGCACTCTCCCATAGGACATATATTGAACTCACTTTGAATTTTTTAAGTAAAATGCTGTCTATCAAATGACAGACCTGGAAATCATCCATTTTCTTCTGATCGAATCTTCTGCGTTCATTTATGAACAAATCCTCTGATTTGTACACTCTCGGATCCTCAATCGAAGACAATTCTATTGGCTTCCCAGTATTATCATTTTCCTGATCCTTCGCCCACATATTCTCTGTATTGCCTCTTGTGTAGAACTGGAAAGACTTGGCAGAAACATATAGCATTTCTACCAGTGTGATTTCTTCAAATGAATGTCGCAAAAATACCCCCTCGGAACTCATCACGTAGTGATCAGGAACATTATGCCATTTCTTTAAGGCTTTTCTCATCTCACTGCTGTTGAGAATGGAGCCATGATAGCGTTCAAAGCCCATTTGCTCAGTAAAATATTCTTTAATAGAAGTGTACTTGTAGGCGAAAGCAGTTGCAGCCTGACCATGATGAAGCCCATTTCTAAGCACATAGCTGATGGCTGCCACCGCATGCCTATCTCCTTCTATCTTCAAAGAGAATGCACCTTGTTCCCCAAGGGAGCCGTGTCGAGAGTACTTATGATTGAAATATTTAACATAATGGATCCGAAATCTCCTGGAGAATTCTTCAGGATTTTCAGTCATCACGATTAAATGAATGTGGTTAGACATCAAAGCATCTGCCAGAATGTGGCTGTTAGTGTTTAATGCGGTAAGCGCCAAATAGTTAATTGCCATATTGACGTCTTCTGGTGAACGAAAAAGCACCTCTGAATGAGATGCGACGCAAATGTGGTGAAGATTTCTCACGCCTCTACCTCCTATTAGTTTAAATTTAAATAAGCATAGCCATTCTATTAGGAAAATATTCCGAACAGCTTTCACCGATGAAGGTACAAATTTCCTATAGTTTCAGCAATATATTTATGCTGTCAGCAACTACATTGCGCCATTCTGCAACGTATTCTCCCGTCGAAGATTTAGTACAGCCGATCCTGCTCCGAGGCCATTCTGCGGCATATCCCCTGTACTACATCCCGTGGGATGGTCTGCGCGGATGCCCTTTCTGCGTTGTCGCTTGGCGCTTCTCCCCATTCCTTTCCCTGGATTTAGTACAGCCGATCCTGCTCCGAGGCCACTCTGCGGCATATCCCCTGTACTACATCCCCTAGGATAGTCTGCAGCATATCCCCTGTACTACATCTTGTCAGATCCGAGGCCTCCTCCACTGGTAACCAGCTCATGAGGCTCTCTTCCGCTGGAAATGATCCGCATGTGGGAATGCCATTCCAGCCAGAAAATAGTTATCTGAGGATAAGGAGCATCGCAAGAAATAAATATTTCAACTTCTCCCTAAGAAGGTTCAAAGCTTTCGATATTCTGTATTCAATAGTTTTGACTGATGTATTCGTTTCGTTTGCTATTTCAGCATATGTCTTGTCCTCGAAACGATTCATTATAAATGCTTCCTTATAGCTTTCCGGGAGTTCTTGCACAGCTTCTTTTAATTTCAATTGCAATTCTAGTATCTCATACCCGTTGAATTCAAAGAATATATCCGGAAGATTTTCCATAGCTACAGTTTTTCTTGCATTTGCATTGCGGATGCAGTTCAATGCGCGATTGCGGACGGATCTGAATAAATAACTGCTTAGCGATGTTTTGATTGAAAGATTCTTCCTAGACTTCCAGAGTTCATAAAAAACGTCTTGAACCACCTCTTCGGAGTCTTCCAAGGAAAGATATCTTCTTCCGTAAGCGCAGAGCATAGGATAAAATCTGCGGAAAAGGTGGTCGAAGGCATCTTTGTCTGACATATTCAAGGCTGAGACAAGAAACCGCTCGTCCTTTAAAGGAAGATTGTCATTAAACGATGGCATTGAGAGAATGTTTGGCTAAATATAAGTTTTTTATCGAAAATAAAGAGGTATTTGTTTAGGGTATGTTTCGTTTGTCGTGTCTTAATTATAAAACTAGAACCAATGGAAGAGCTAACCTCAATAGAAACGTTGCTAGTTCGTTATTTTTCCGGGAATATTTCTCCGGAAGAGGCGAGAAAAGTGGAAACATGGATAGCCTTGTCAGAAGAAAACGCTAAAGTAGCCCGTCAGATACAGTTGCTTTCCTTAGCTTCCGATTCAACATCAATTGAAAAGAGAATAGATATAGACAAGGCGCATGGCGCTTTGTCTCGCAGGATTAGAAAAGATAAGGCTAAAGGCGTGTTTAGATGGGTCGAAAGGGTTGCAGCTGTTCTACTGATTCCTGTCTCCATGGCTTTCTTTTATGAAATGTCGTTCAAGGGAGATGCTGAGGTTCAAATTCTTGAGGCAAGAACTAATCCGGGGATGACAACAAAGATTTCCTTGTCAGATGGGACAGTCGTCAATCTGAATTCTGGCTCAACATTAAAATACCCTAATACTTTCACAGGTGATGTCCGCAGCGTCCAGCTGGAAGGTGAAGCATTCTTTGACGTTGCTAAAGACATTCATAAAAAGTTTGTCGTCACTACCACCGATGGTCAGAAGGTTGAGGTTCACGGAACGTCTTTCAATCTAGAAGCTTTTCCGACCGACAGCATAACTACAACAACGTTGCTGACAGGCAGCGTAACATTTATTTCGGGGGATCATGCGTGCAACATGTTCCCTTTCCAGAAGCTTGTATAC
>JAFADF010000072.1:0-2856 GCA_023425145.1 Actinomycetes bacterium
ATTAATTCAGAGACTGGAACTATCAAGTTCTCTGGTCCGGAACTCACGGCTCTTGATCTTATCCAATATGAGCAACACGTTGGTGGTCTTTCCCGAGCGGCAACAGTGATCGAAGAATTGACTGAGCAGACTGTTTGGACAGGAGCGGCAGAGAAGGGACTGCTGTCGCCATCTACTATCGCGACAGTTCAACGGCTTGGTTACATTCTAGAGAATGTCCTGATGAGTCAATCGCAAGCCGATGATCTTTATCATGAACTAAAGACAGCGTCTCCTAAACTCAACCGGTTCCGGCTCTCAACCCGTAAGAACGACGACGGGGCTGTCCTGGACAAGCGCTGGAATATCATTGTCAATACCGAAATAGAAATAGACGACCTATGATTCCTCGATCGGCTATTACACACTGGAACAAACAGGTTCCCTGGGAAGATATCGCCAATGTTGAGCAGGATCTCATCATTACGCGAGCTTTGACCGACATATTCTCGGATGAATTCCTCGCATCAGAACTGGCTTTCCGCGGAGGTACAGCTCTTCATAAGCTCTATCTTGCACCCCAGCCAAGATATTCTGAGGACATTGATTTGGTACAGATTAATCCCGGGCCCATCAAGCCCATCCTTTTCAGGCTAGGGGAAGTTCTCGATTACCTTCCTGACAAGGTCATTAAGCCCAAACGATTTAACAATACGATGCTTTTCCGGATTCAGTCAGAAATCCCTCCGGTTGTTCAGATTCGTCTTAAGGTAGAGATTAATTGCTATGAGCATTTTAATGAACTTGGCCTTGTCAAGGTCCCATTTTCTTATGAGAGTCTCTGGGCTTCTGGTTCATGTAATCTCACTACCTACAAACTGGAAGAGTTACTGGGGACAAAAATGCGAGCACTTTATCAGCGCAAGAAAGGCCGCGACCTTTTTGACCTTGCGTATGCACTTCAGAATGCTAAAGTGAATCTGGAAGAAATTGTCCGATGCTATAAACGCTATATTGGGTTCGTTGTGGAAACGCCTCCGACATACAAGCAGTTCGTCGCCAATATGGAGGAGAAATTGGCGGATCCGGAATTCACAGGAGATACGGTCAAATTACTTCGACCAGGAATATCCTATGACCCGAATAGCGCATGGGATCTGGTTAGGGAAGAGCTCATAGACTTGATTCGATAATTATCCTTTCCGCGTCGTAATAGTTAGATGCTATGATAAAAAGACCAGGGATACTTTACATCGGAACAGGGGGTCCCACTTACAAGAGAACGAGGGGACTACTTTGCGTCGGAATTTCCAGAGTGCCCTGTCACAGCGAGAAAAGCAGTCGTCCAGAAAGAAGTGAGATTATAGAGTGGATTCCTTCCTATTTCTTACTCCTTCTTGGCTGTTTGTTTTTCTTGAAGCCCTACAGAGAATTGGTTACTCCAGTTTCAGAATCACTTCTTTCGCCATCTCCTCGTCGATGTCGCGGTAGCGGCTGAAGGCGCGGGAGTTCTCGACGTGGCCGGAGATCTTTGCAATCAGGTTGGGGTCCTTGACTTCTTTGTATAGGTTACCGACGAGGATGCGACAGGCCATGTGGGAGGAGGCGACTTCCCAGATGGGATGCTTTTCCTTCTCGCGGGTGATGGTGTTCAGCGTCGTAACCACGCGATCGATGCCGGCGAGCTTGATCATCTTCTTGATGTCTCGGTTGTAGTCCTGCTCACAAATAAAGGGAAGAAGACGTCCGTCGGGCTGGTCATTGTAGCGATCCAGAATCTCCAATGCGGTGGGCGAGAGCGGTACCCGGACCGTATAGGGACGACCCTCCTTTGTCTTACGAGGAACATACTCGATCGCCCCATTGATGACATTGTTCTTGGTCATCTTCATCAGGTCGCCGACGCGGCATCCGATGAAGCATTGGAAGACGAAGATGTCACGCTGGATATCCAGACCGGGGTTGTCCGGGAACTTCGCCTGGTAAAGTTGGTTTCGTTTTTCCTTTGTGAGATAGAAGGGAGTGCCATAGATGGCTGTGCCGATAACATAGTCATCGTAGGGGTCGCGGTTCAAATATCCTCTCTTGATAGACCAGCGGACGAAGGTGTGGAGACGGGACATCGTGCCGACGATGGAGTTCTGACCCCGCTGCTTCGGGAACCGGCATTCCGGGACCGATTTGTAGGCTTTCTTGTAGAGGGGATCCTTGATGCACGGTTTTCCGTCCTTGCCTTCCACAACGAACTTGTGTTCATTCTCCAGAAACTTGGAGAACTTCCGGAGCAAATCCGCGGACAGCGTAGCAAAGCTCACCTCCTGGGCGCTATAGATGGCGAAGCGCTTCAAAGCACGGATAATGACATTATAATGCCGGATCCGGGAGATGTATATCTTCTGGATGGATACGAAATGCTCGAACGTGTCGAAGAATTCCTTCTGCAGGTCACGCTTCTCTTCTTCAGGTACTTCCTCTTCGTTTTCATCTGGGGTGGGAATGTCCAAGCCCTCAATTGTCCTATCAAGCAACTTCTCCGCTACCCATTTGTTGGGAAGGGGAACCTTTCCGGATCCTGCTGCGACAAAGGCATCGAGCAGGAATCTGGATATCGCATCCAACTCGGAGTTCAAGTTCTGGAACTCCTGGATCTCCTTCCGCTTCTCTTCGGTCATCATACGAACCTTGGGAATCACGAACTTTTGCTTGTCCTGATCCCAATCATCAGAATGTCCGTATAGGTTCGTTTTTCCCCTCTGATTGAACCTTCCATGGAAAAATCTGACCAAAATCTCCTGTTTTCCCGTTGTTTTGTCCTTCTTACTGGACAGAGAATATTCAATAGTCGCCATAAATCAACCATTTAGCTCGCCACAGAGG